>NZ_JASDDG010000002.1:0-185123 GCF_030407495.1 Arthrobacter sp. APC 3897
CCGCTCCAAGCGGGTCCGAAACATACGCTCCATCCGCCGCGGAGACCATGTGGAAGTACGCAGCGGCGAACAGGTCTACTACCGCGGAGAAGTCCGTGAAACGGCCCCGGGGTTGGGCACCGTCTGGATCCGCGAGGACGACGGAGGAACCCGCACCGCAATCAGCGTTGAAGACTTCACCATTTGGAAGATCACCGCGAAGCACTAGCCGCCGCCCCGAATAGCACAGCCGGTTGTTAGGGTCAGGCATGGACCATCCGGCTGACATCCCCGAGTCTTCCTCCGACTACCGTCCGGGCGAGCCGCTGCGTCCATGGGAGGACACCCGCATTGCCGGATTTGACCTCGCCCTGAGAATCCAGGGAGCCCCTATCGTTCCTGCGGTTAGCGGTCCATGAGCGCCCCGGCGCTGAGATTCAGAGTTGCGGCGGTCATGCTTCCGGCTTTGTCTGAAGCAGCAAAGGCTGCAGCATTCCCGACATCTTCCAGTGTTGCCGCACGCCTCAGCAGAGTGGCGTCCACAATGCTGTTTGCAATGTCTTCTTTTCCGTCCATATCCGGTGGAAGGGACTCGGGAATGCCTCCGCTGCGCAGGGTCACCACGCGGATGCCGTGGGGCCCAAGCTCCACCGCCAGCTGGCGGCGCATGGCCTCCATGGCCTCAAAAGCGGTGATCAGGCCGCCCAGCCAGAGACCCGGCGAAGGGTTGCCCGAACCTCCAAAAGCCAGGATGACGCCGGAACGCTGCTGCATCATGTGCCGGGCAGCCGCACGCGAGGTCAGGAACATGGTTTGCACTGCGGTGGATACCGGCCGCAGATAGTCCTCCACGTACATATCAACCATCGGTTTGCCCTGCACATCACCGTGTTGAATCACGTTCATGGAGATGTCCAGGCTCCCTGCTGCGGCCGTGACATCGTTGGCGTGCTCATCCACAGCCTGTCCGTTGGTGGCGTCGAGCAGCGCAGTTTCCACCAGCCCTCCGCTTGCCCGGATATCCCGGGCCACCTGCTCAAGAGGTTCAGGATGCCGGCCGGCCAGGAAAACGCGTGCACCTTCCCTCGCGAAGGCCCGGGCCACCGCTCCCCCAATCGCTCCTCCTCCACCGTAGATGACGGCATTTTTCTCATTGAGCAGCATGGCGGGACCTCTTCGGGTAGCTGTGGCTGTGGCTGTGGCTGTGGCTGTCCATGATGGCACTGCCCCCACCGGCAAGGACAGGCCCACATGCATGAACAGCCCCACATGTATGAACAGGGGCCCGGAATTCCCCGGGCCCCTGTCCTGCAGTGTTTCTGTACTGCTGTTTCCTACACTGCTGTCTTCCGGTCCTGCTACCAGCGGACCTTCTTTTCCCTCCGCCCCTGTTTCCCGAAACTGTGCGTGGGCTTGTGGTCCTTGCCCAGGCTCTGCCACCCGGGGAGGGCGGACTCCGCGTCCGCACCCGGAACCGGCGGATCTCCGCCGTCGGCGCCGAGCTTTGCTGCTGCTGCCGGGGCGATGTTCACCGTTGCCGTTACCGGCAGCTCGGACGTGTTGGCAGAGACGGACGCAACGGGAGAGACGGGGATGCCAAGCCCGGAAAAGGGCGCGGACGGGTTCTTTTTGGATGATGCCATGGTTGATCTCCGGACTTTTCATAGTACCGGCCGGGAACTGCGCTGATGATGGCCGTCCTGCATAGACAGCATGGACCGCCTACCCGGGCGATACGGGTGAATGGGGGTCAGCGATAAGAGCGGGTGCTCGGAGCCGGCAATCCGGCCCGGAAGGCACCTACTCGTAAATCAGTTCCATGGGCACACCTTAACAAGAAAAGGCGGCACCGGGATAGACCCGTGCCGTCTTTTCTGTTGCCGAATGCGGTCTAGATCAGGGCATCCGAGAGGTGGTTCGGCGTCCCGAAGCGGTGCGCTGTGATGCTCACGGCCTGCTCATGCAGGAACGGCAGCAGCTCAACGCGCCCGGCCTCGGTGACCGGGTTGGCATAGACGGCTACGTCCGGCCGTCCGCCGAGGGCCGTGGCCAGATCCGAGGCGCCGGAGCCGATCAGGCGGATCCGGGTCCCCTGCACAGCCGGGTCAAACGCTGCAGCGGAAGCCAGCCATTCGGCGTCGTTCTCCTCCGTCACGGGGATTCCCTGTTCCGTCAGGACGGCCCGAAGCGCCAGCGGCAGTTCGACGCCGGTGGAGATCCGAAGCGTCGATCCGGCCAGCAGTCCGGCAGCGGCCACGCGAACAAGAGCATCCAGCGGCTCGTTCTCGGACAACCGGATGGTGACCGGCAGCGGCCGGTAGCGGAACACGTTGCGTTCCGCGCTCAGCGCTGACACGTCCTGAGTGGTGCCGAACTCCTCGGCCCACGCCGCGGCATCGCTGCCCAGTGCACGCTGCAGGAATCCGGTATCCGCGGTGAAGCTGTTTGAACCTGCGGCAGCCAGGAGCTTGGCAGCGCCCTGATGACGAACCCGGCTTCCGCTGCCGGTGGCCGTTGCCGGCTCCCATGTGCCCAGGCCCATGAGGTAGTTGGGACCGCCGGCCTTGGTTCCGGCGCCCACCGCTGATTTCTTCCAGCCGCCGAAGGGCTGGCGCTGGACAATGGCACCGGTGATGCCGCGGTTGATGTAGAGGTTGCCGGCCGAAATGTTCTCCAGCCACAGGTCCATCTCCGCCGGATCCAGCGAGTGCAGGCCGGAGGTCAGTCCGTAGTCGATCTGGTTCTGCAGTGCGATGGCTTCTTCCAAGGTGTCTGCGGTCATGACCCCGAGGATGGGACCAAAGTACTCGGTGAGGTGGTATTCGGAACCGGGACGAACCCCGGTGCGCACGCCCGGGCTCCAGAGACGGCCGGAATCATCGAGCTGCTTCGGCTCAATGAGCCAGGACTCGCCTTCGCCCAGCACGGTCAGTCCGCGGAGCAGCTTGCCTTCGGCGGGTTCAATGATCGGACCCATCTGCGTGACGGCGTCCACCGGATAGCCGACCTTGAGCGACTGCACGGCGTCCACCAGCTGGTTCCGGAAGCGGGGAGACTTGGCCACCGAACCCACAAGGATCACCAGGGAGGCTGCCGAGCACTTCTGGCCCGCGTGGCCGAAAGCGGAGGAAACGACGTCGCGCGCGGCCAGGTCAAAGTCGGCGCTGGGCGTGACGATGACGGCGTTCTTTCCCGAGGTTTCCGCCAGCAGGGGCAAATCAGGGCGGAAGGAACGGAACAGCTCTGCCGTTTCATAGCCTCCGGTGAGGATGACGCGGTCCACGGAAGGATCTGAAATGAGCTGGCGGCCGAGTTCACGCTCGCCCAGCTGGACCATCTGCAGGACATCGCGGGGAACGCCGGCTTCCCAGAGTGCTTCCACCATGACGGCTCCGCTGCGCGCGGACTGGCGGGCCGGCTTGATGATCACCGAGGAACCGGCCGCGAGGGCGGCCAGGGTGGAGCCGGCAGGAATGGCTACCGGGAAATTCCAGGGCGGGGTAACCACCGTGAGCCGGGCCGGGACGAAGCGGGCGCCGTCGATGTTTTCCAGGTCCTTGGCCCGCTCAGCGTAGTAATGCGCAAAGTCGACGGCTTCGGAAACCTCGGGATCCGACTGGTCCAGGGTCTTGCCGGTTTCATCGGCCATGACCTCCATCAGGTCTGCACGGTGGTCTTCGAGGATGCTGCCTGCTCGGTGCAGGATCTCGGCACGGTCGGCACCGCTGAGGGCGGCCCAGCCCCTGCTGGCGGAAACAGCTGTCTCGATGACCGCGGAGAGCGCCTCTTCGTCGGCCACCCGGGCATCGGCAACGGCTGCCTTGCCCAGCGGTGAGCCTTCGATCCGGCTCAGGATGGAGCGGCCCCAGGCCTGGTTGGCCGGAAGCGAAGGATCGGTGTCCGGAGTGTTGCTGAAGCCCTGGTTCACGGCGCCGCCGGATACGGCAGGACGCGGCTGGCTGCGGTCCTGGATGCGGTTCGGGGCGGGAACCCGGTCATCCAGGTCTTCCAGCGACGTGAGGAAACGCAGCTTCTCCCGCTCGAAGAGGGCTTCGTTTTCACTGAGCTCAAAGACGGCGGACATAAAGTTCTCGGAGCTGGCGCCCTCTTCGAGGCGGCGGATCAGGTAGGCGATGGCGACGTCGAACTCCGCCGGGTGCACCACGGGCGTGTACAGCAGAAGCGATCCGACGTCACGCTTGACCACCTCGGCCTGGCCGGTGGCCATGCCGAGCAGCATCTCGAATTCAATGCCCGCGGTCACGCCGCGCTGCTTGGCCAGCAGCCAGGCGAAGGCGATGTCGAAGAGGTTGTGGCCGGCAACACCGATCCGCACGTTGTCCACGTGCCCGGGCTGCAGCGCGTAGTTGATGACGCGCTTGTAGTTGGTGTCCGTTTCCGCCTTGGAGCCGCAGGTGGCCAGCGGCCAGTCGTGCAGCGAGGCTTCCACCTGTTCCATGGGCAGGTTGGCGCCCTTGACCACACGGACCTTGATGGAGGCACCGCCGCCGGCGCGGCGGGCGGCGGCAAATTCCTGCAGGCGCATCATGGCGGACAGCGCATCCGGGAGGTAGGCCTGGAGCACAATGCCGGCTTCCAGGTCCTTGAACTCGGGCATGGACAGGAGTTTGGTGAAGACCGCCATGGTCATCTCCAGGTCCTTGTACTCCTCCATGTCCAGGTTGATGAACTTCTTCTGCGCAGAGGAAGCAGCCCGGCGGTAGAGCGGAGTCAGGCTTTCCACCACGTGGTCCACTGCCTCGTCGAAGGCCCAGTGCGAGTGCGGCGAGACAGTGGAGGAAACCTTGATGGAGACGTAGTCGACGTCGTCGCGCGCGAGGAGCTCGTGGGTGCCCTGCAGGCGGCGGGCAGCTTCGTTCTCGCCAAGGACGGCCTCGCCCAGGAGGTTCATATTCAGCCGGATGCCGTCCTTGCGGATGCCGGCAATCGCTTTTCCGAGCCGGGCGTCGGTGGCGTCCACGATGAGGTGGCCAACCATGCGGCGCAGCACCTTGCGGGCCACCGGGATGACAACCTGAGGCAGCGCAGGAGCCATCACCCCGCCGAGGCGGACAGCCGAGCGCATGTACCAGGGCAGGAAGCCGGGAACCCGCGGCGCCAGGGCGGCAAGGTTTCGGCCCGCCACATGCAGGTCCTCGGGGCGGATAACGCCGTCAACGAATCCCACGGTGAAGTCCAGTCCGGCCGGGTCCTTGAGTACTCCGGCAAGCTGGGCAGCGGAGGCGTCCACCGGGACGGACGCTGCTTCGGCGAGCCAGCGGCGGACCAGGGCCACGGCTTCCTCGGCCAGCGCCTGGGGGGTGTCCGATCCCGCGGTGGTTTCGGTGATGGTGTTGCTCATGCGGGCAGCTCATTTCAACGTACAACTAATAGGTATTCCTCTAAGTATCCGCACTATTTCCCGTTAGGCAACGGTACCTTTTCTAAACGATATAGGTTAGATTTACTAATGAATCCAAAGGCAGGAAATTACAGTGCTCGATGTTCGCCGCATGATCCTTCTCCGTGAGGTCAAAGCCCGCGGGACCCTGGCCGCAGTGGCGGAAGCGCTGGACCTCAGCCC
Organism: Arthrobacter sp. APC 3897; assembly: GCF_030407495.1. Taxonomy (GTDB): domain Bacteria; phylum Actinomycetota; class Actinomycetes; order Actinomycetales; family Micrococcaceae; genus Arthrobacter_B. The sequence goes on from NZ_JASDDG010000002.1 coordinate 5,564, forward strand.
CTCTGCGGTGTCCCAGCAGCTCGGTCAGCTGGAGAAATCCGTAGGTGTGGAGCTGCTGCGGAAAACCGGACGCGGCGTGCAGCTGACTCCGCAGGCCGAGATCCTGGTGGCGCATGCCTCCGACATCCTGGAGTCACTGGAACGGGCCGAAGCGGACCTCGCCTCGTCCCTGACATCGGTGACCGGGACAATCCGGGTGGCAGTGTTCCAGTCGGCCGCGCTGGCGCTCCTGCCCGATGCCCTGCGGATCCTGCGGCGCGAGCACCCTGAGCTGCGGGTGCAAATGGTCCAGCGCGAACCCGAAACGGCGCTCTATGAAACATGGGCCCGGGACTTTGATCTGGTGATTGCCGAACAGTACCCCGGCCATGCCGCCGTCCGGCATGCCGAACTGGACCGGGTGCACCTGACATCGGACGCCATCCGCCTGGCCGTACCGCATGAGGGCCTCCCGCCGGTGCGCACCCTGGCGGACACCGCTGATGTGCCCTGGGTGATGGAACCGCGGGGCGCCGCGTCCCGGCACTGGGCAGAACAGATTTGCCGGAGAGCCGGATTCGAGCCGGATGTCCGCTTTGAAACGGCAGATCTGCAGGCCCAGATCCGGCTGATCGAGTCCGGCAACGCCGTGGCCCTGATGCCGGATCTGGTCTGGACCGGGCGTGAACCCAGCGTGCAGCTGCTGGAGCTGGAGGGTAAGCCGCACCGCAGCATTTTCACGTCGGTGCGGCGGGCCGGCGCCAACCGGCCGGCGGTCCTGGCGTGCCGTGAGGTGCTTGAGCGCACCGCGCGGCAGGTTGCTGCACCCTAATACGGGCGTTAAAGGCATGCGGGGTTCCGGCAGCTGCCGGAACCCCGCCCTCAAATGGTGCCTTTCAGTTACCTTCCGCTGCCCGAGCCGCTCTCTCCGGATGTGCCGCCCGACGCGCCGCCGGAGTGGCCGGACCCGCCATGTGAATCCGTGCCGGAGCTTCGACGGACGCTGTCGTCAATCTCCGTTTCAATCTGCTCCTTGCGGACTTCCTCGGACACGCTTTCCGAGTCCGTGACGGTTTCCGTATCCATCCGGACGCGCTCCACCGGCACCGTCTTCTTACTGACGACCGGCTCCTCAGCGTGGAGGGTCACTTCATGCTCCTCTTCGCTGAGCTCCGGCCCGGACATGGCCGAACCTGCAGTGGCATCCGTGACCGGCTCACGCTCAATGCGGACCTCTTCATGGCTGACCGGAACCTCGGTGGTGACGGTCTCCGTGACGACGTACTTCCGCAGGCGCGCCCTGCCTGTCTCGTGGGACCGGGTGCCCACATCCAGCTGCTCTTCCGAGCGGGTCATGGCGTCATCCGTGGTGGGGCCGGAGGTATCCCTGCCCACGGTCGAATCCGCTGACATGCCGGACCGCGTCAGGTCGCTGTCCTCCGTGAAGTCCGACCGTTCGCCGGACCGGGTTCCGACACCCGCCGAATCGGTCATGGTGGAGTCCGTCATGGTGCCTGCATCCATGGTGGCGACGTCATCGCTGCCGTCGTCGTACGTGAACCCGTAGTACCGGTAAAGGGTCACCTCTTCTTCGGGAGAGATGGATCCGTCGGCTTCGACCTGCGGGGAGTTCTTCACCTCGTCCTTGGAGTAGGGAACCAGGACGTCCACACCCTCCACCGTCGCTTCGCTGAGGGGCACGAAGGACTCGTTCGTTCCGAGAATTCCCGTGTTGACCGTAACCCAGGCGGGTTCGTTGGTCTGGTCATCCAGATAGAACGTTCCAACGGCGCCGATCTTGTCACCGTTGGGGCCCAGGACGTTGCCGGAGCCTGCCATGAGACCTTCAACTTGCTGGTTGCTGATCATGCTCTTCTCCTTCAGCTGTGAAAACATCGCCGTTGTGCGGCTTGGTTCACGTTGGCCGGAGCCTGAACAGGCATCGTGAAGATACAGGCAACCGATCAGTCGCCGATCAACCTTCGAGGTAGCGTGCCAAACTCCGGGATGAGCCCTGTGGGGGCTTTTGGTGGGCGGCTGTAGCATCAAGCAGGCCTGAAATCCCAAGCCTGCTTACTATTCCAACCCACCGCCTTCGGAGCGTCAATAGGCAAAGTGGAAGGGGCTTACTCCGCCTCGGTCAGCATTTCGCGCACCTGGCGGCGGAGCACCTTGCCCAGCAGGGATTTGGGCAGCTCATCGATCGCCACAATCCGGCGCGGAACCTTGTACGGCGTGAGCCGCTCGCGGCACCAGGCGCGCAGTCCGGCTTCATCCAGTTCCGCACCTTCGGTCAGGACAACAGCCGCGACAACCTGCTCGCCGCCGTCGGGCCGGGGCAGGCCCACCACGGCGACATCGGCAATAGCCTGGTTGCTGCGCAGCACTTCCTCCACTTCGGTGGGGGAAACGTTGAAGCCGCCGGTGATGATCAGTTCCTTGCGGCGGTCCACCACCTTCACAAAGCCGTCGTCATCCACCGTGACGATGTCGCCGGTGCGCAGCCAGCCGCCGTCGAGCAGCACCTGCTCGGTGTCCTCGGTGTTGTTCCAGTAGCCGGCGAAGACCTGCGGGCCGCGGATGAGCAGTTCACCCGGCACACCGTGCGGCACATCGGAGGAGGGCTGTTCCGGATCGACAACGCGCATTTCGGTGCTGGGGAAAGGAACACCGATGGTGCCGTTGCGGCGGCTCTCCGCGAACGGATTTCCCAGCGCGACCGGCGAAGATTCGGTGAGGCCGTAACCCTCCACCAGCAGGCCGCCGGAAACCTCTTCCCAGAGCTTCACGGTGGACGCCGGCAGGGTCATGGCTCCTGAAATGGCGTAGCGGATGGTGGACAGGTCAATGCCGCGCTTCTTGGATTCCAGCGCGGTCTTTTCATAGATCGGCGGGACGGCGCAGAACACGGTGGGCTTGGATTTCTTGGCAGCATCCATTACCAGGTCCACATCGAACTTGGGGAACAGCACCAGCCGCGACCCGGTCAGGATGGAGAAGGTCAGGTAAAGGGTCAGGCCGAAGGCATGGAACATCGGCAGTACGCCGTAAATGACTTCCTTGCCCTCCTGCGCTCCGTGCATCCAGGCCTGGCCCTGCAGGGCGTTGGAGCGCAGGTTGAAGTGTGTGAGCATGACACCCTTGGGAACTCCCGTGGTGCCGGAGGTGTACTGCAGCGCGGCCACGTCCCGCACCGACGGGCGGGGATGGGCGCTGTCGATCGGAGCCGAGCTGAGCAGCTTTTCCCAGGACATGGTGTTTTCGGTTTTTGTCGTGAGCCCCGCGCGGGTGCGGCGGATCGACGGCAGGGGCAGCCGCAGGCCAATACGCTTGAGCCGCGGCATGGCCTTGGTGATGTCCACGGCGATCACGGTTTTGACGGCAATATCATCGGGGAAGTCCTGGATTTTTTCCACGGCCTTGTCCCAGACGATCGCTACCTGCGCGCCATGGTTTTCAAACTGGTGGCGAAGTTCGCGTTCCGTGTACAGCGGGTTGTGGCCGACGACGACGGCGCCCAGACGGAGCACGGCGTAGAACGCGATGAGGTACTGGGGGCAGTTCGGCAGCACGATGGCAACGCGGTGGCCCCGGCGCACGCCCAGCTTCCGGAGCCCCTCGGCGGCACGGCTGATCTGGTCGCCCAGCTCGGTGTAGGTGGTTTCGGCACCGAAGAATTCCAGCGCCACATTGGACCCGTAGCGGGCAACGGCGTCTTCCACCATGTCCGTCAGTGACTCGGTGGGCAGCTCAATGGTTGCCGGAACGCCGGGCTGATAGTTCTTGACCCACAGTGGTTCCTGGGCAGCAGTCATTGAAGAAGCTCCTTCACTTTGAATAATCCTGACTATAGCGACGCGCCCGGCCCGGAGATAAATTTTTTGTCCTGCACCACGTCTGAGGAGGGCAGAAAAATGCGGGCCTTAGCCGGCAACCTCTTTAAGATACTGAGCCAGCGCCCGGGGTGCCGACCGCGGGGCGGCGGCCTCGACCACGGCGTTGTAGTTGGTGTTGGTGTTTACGTCGTAGGTGAGGATGCGGCCGTCGGCCGTTTCCATGAATTCGATGCCGCAGACCTCCAGTCCCGTCCGCTTGGCGAAGTCCAGGTACTTGCCGATGATCGGGTGGTCAAAATCCTCCCGCAGGCTGAAGAGCTGGGTGTCCTCATCCGGGGCGATCGTGGCGCCGGGCGGCATGATCGGCTTGCCGGTGGACGGGTCAATGGCGCACGCGTCCGCCGGGCAAAGCTGGAATCCGCCGCGGGCGGTGTCTGCGCGGATGGCATAGATGAACTCCCCGCCCACGATCTCCACGCGGGTGATGAAGGGCTCGGCGGCGTTGATGAACTCCTGAATGAGGGTGATGCCGTCAGCGGGTTCCTCAAAGTCGGGTCCCGCCACGTAGTCGGCAAGCTCGCCGTGGGACTCGAACTTCCGGACTCCCAGTCCCTTGCCTCCCTGGTTGTGCTTGGTGATGAAGGGGGCCTGGAATTCCTTGGCTGCGTCCAGAATGGAGTCCCGGCCGACGGCGGCCACTGTGCGCGGAGTATCGATGCCGGCAGCCCGCAGGGCGGTGAGCTGATCCACCTTGCTCATTTCCAGCTCCAGGATCCGCCGTCCGTTGACCGTCCGCCGCCCGTGGGCTTCCAGCCAGGACAGCACCGCCCGGGCATAATCCTTGGACAGGCCGTGGTCCCTGGTGTGGGATGAGGCGCTGATCCGGGACCAGAAGATTCCCTCCGGCGGCACGGAGTCCAGGTCCAGGACGCCGTCGGTCAGCAGCCATTCCTCCACTTCCAGTCCTTCGGCTTCGAAGGCGCGGGCAAACGGCGGAAACCATTCGGGGTTCTCATGCAGGGCGTAGATCTTAGGGCTGGTCGAACTCATGTCGCGTTGCCTTTCGATGTAGTGGTTATCCGGATCCAGCGTTTAGCCGTCGATGTATATTCCATTGCCCGGGCCCATAGGCAGGCCGAAAACAAAGAAGACGGTCAGCACGCCTACCCAGGCGAGCCAGAAAAGCACGGTGAAGGGCAGCATGCGGGCAATGACCGTACCCAGCCCGGCCTGCGGTTCATATTTGCGGAGCATGGTCAGCAGCACAATCATGTAGGGGTTCAGCGGGGTCAGGATCTGGGTGGCGGAGTCCCCCACCCGGAACGCACCCTGGATGAAGGCCGGTTCGAAGCCAAGCAGGGCGAACATCGGCACGAACACCGACGCCATCAGCGTCCACATGGCCGAACCGGAAATGATGAACAGGTTCAGCAGCGACGCCAGGAGGATGAACCCGATGATGGCGGGGTAGCCGGTCAGCCCGATGGACTCCAGGCCCGAAGCGCCGGCGACGGCCAGCCAGTTGCCGATTCCCGACCAGTTGAACAGCGCGATGAACTGGCCGAGGATGAACGCCAGCACCAGGAACCCGCTCATGTCCTTGATCGCGGCCCCCATGACCCGCGGAACATCTTTGCCGGAGGCGATCGTGCCGGTGATCTTTCCATAAATCAGGCCCGGCACGGTGAACATGATGAAGACAATGAAGACGATGGAGCTCAGCAGCGGTGATTTGGGCAGGTAGCCGCCGTCTTCATTCCGCCAGGGCGAGTCCGGCAGGAGGGCCCCCGTGAGGATGGCGGCGGCGACGACGGCACCGGCCGCCACTGCCCGGATAACGCCCCGGCGTTCCACGGCAGTGAGGGTGGACGACAGTGCTGCCGCGGGCAGGCCGGCAGGCTGCGTTCCCGGAACGGAGTCCTCATCGGCGGCAGTTTCCTCGGTGGGCACTTCCTGCCGGCGCAGCCGGGGCTCCAGGATCCTGTCGATGATGAACCCGGTCAGCATGATCAGCACGATCGAGGACGCCGCGTTGAAGAAGTAGTTGGACAGCGGGTTCACCGGGGAACCCGGATTCGGCAGCGTCTCGGTCACCGCCGTCGTAATGCCCGAGAAGAGGGCATCCAGGCTGGTGACGAGCAGGGAGGTGGAGTAGCCCGCGCCGGCGGCGGCAAAGCCGCCCAGGAGACCGGCCACAGGATGGCGGCCGGCGGCCTTGAAGACCAGTGCCGCCAGCGGCGGGATGACCACAAACGCGGCATCGGACATGATCGAGCCGGTGACTCCCACGAAGCCGACCGCGTACGGGAGCGCCCACCGAGGTGCCGACCCGAAGGCCTTGCGGATCAGCGCCGAGAGCAGGCCGGACTTCTCCGCCACCCCCACGGCCAGCAGGATCGGCAGCACCGTAGCCAGCGGGGGAAAGCCCAGATAGTTGGCTCCGAGGGTGGTGGTGAACCAGCTCAGGCCCTCCGCGGTAAAGAAGCCCTTGATGACCGTTTCCTCGGTCGCCCCGGGAACGGTCACCACCACATTGGCCCAGGCCATGGCCGTGGAGACCACCGCGACAATCAGGAAAAGGATCAGGAAGAGCATGAACGGGTCCGGCAGTTTATTGCCCACGCGTTCAATGCCGCCCAAAAGGCGGTCCGGGAAGTTGGAGCGGGTCCTGACGGATGCAGCGGGATTACTGGTCATGCCGGTCTCATTTCCTGTCAGTCGAAATAGCGGGCAACATCAACCGGTCCGCCGGCAGCGGCAAACTCATCGGCCACGGCACGGCGGAGTTCCGGATCACACAGATAATCAAGGGCGGTCAGCGCCAGGCCTGCGGCGCCGTCAATTGCCCCCGATTCTGCAGCGGGGGATGCGGCCGCCTCAGCGAAAGCCCGGGTGTGCAGAGCAACGTCCGCCGGTGCAATGCCGATCAGCGGGTGGATGCCCGGGATACGGTAGCTGACGTTGCCGAAATCCGTGGACGCGGCAATGGTTTCCGACACCACGCCGGCGGGCAGCGGGCTGCGGCCGCGGCGCTGCTGTGCGCTGACCCAGCGCCCGGTCAGGGCGGTGTTGGTGCGCACCGGAAGCGACGGCGGATGTTCGTCCCAGTCGATGCTGACGCCGGTGCCGGTCATCAGGGCGGCGCCGCGGGCAATGTCCTCCAGCCGGGAGCTGAGGTCCTTCAGCGTTTCCGGATATTTGGACCGCGCATAGAGTTTCATCACGGCCTTTTCGGGGATCACACTGGGACGCTGCCCGCCCTCCGTGATGATGGCGTGGACCCTGTCCACGGGCGGCAGCTGCTGCCGGAGCAGGCCGATGGCGCTGTAGGCCAGGGATGCGGCATCCAGGGCGTTGCGTCCCATGAACGGCTGGGCGGAGGCATGGGCGGCGACGCCGGAGAAGGTCACGGTCAGCAGCCGCCGGCCCAGCCAGACCTGCTCGGCCAGGTCCATGGCGTAGGGGTGGACCATAATGGCCGCATCCACGTCATCGAACGCGCCGTTGCGCGCCATGACTTCCTTGCCGGAATGCCCTTCCTCGGCCGGCGTGCCCAGGAAGACCACGCGGCCAGGGAAGGCCTGCGGGTTTTCCTCCAGCGTTTTGGCCAGCGCAATGAAGGCTCCCGCTCCGGTGGCCGCTATGACGTTGTGCCCGCACGCATGACCCACCTCCGGCAGGGCATCATATTCGCTGAGGATGGCGATGGCCGGTTCGCTGTCCGTCCCTGCGTCCAAAGGGGCGGATGCTGAGCCGATTTCGGCCCGGATGGCTGTGGGCAGTCCGTGAACCCCCAGTTCGGCCTTGATGCCGTGGCGCCGCAGCAGCTCCACGAGGAAAGCGGCGCTGCGGTGCTCTTCATAGGCGGTTTCCGGATCCCCGTGCAGCGTATGCACAACGTCGTTGAGATCCGCAGCCAGCGCATCCACCTGCGCTTCCACCGCCGCGGACAGCTTGGCGGCTGCCCCGGCATACGGAGATGCCGGGGCCTGCGCCGTTTCCATCCGGCGCCCGGTTTCGGCGTCGAGCTGGTTGAGGTAAGCGGGACTGGGGTTTGTGGCGCTTGTCATAGCCACCCAGACTAAGGGCCGGGCCCCGGAAGGAACGAGCTGGATTACGGCGTGTTCCGGACCGGCCGGCAGCTACCGGCCGCGGCCGGCGATGCGTGCTACGAGCGGCTGCGGGCCCCGGGCGCCGAACCAGGCCAGTGCCTTGTAGCGCTTGCTGGGAATGGAGATGCCCTTGCCGGCAAACGCATCCGCGAGGCCTTCCCGGACCACGCGTTCGGCATCGAGCCACATCCAGCCCGGGTACACGGTCTTGTCCATGTCCATGCGCTGGTGGAATTCCGTGTGTACAAAGCCGGGACACAGCGCTGTGACGTGCACACCGCGTCCGCCGTAGTTGATGTTCGCCCAGCGGCTGAACGTAATGACCCAGGACTTGGCCGCACTGTAGGTGCCGCGCGGAATGAATCCGGCCACGGAGGCCACGTTAATGATGTGGCCCCGGGGTTCCTCCATCCTGGAGAGCATCGTGTTCAGGGCGGTGTGGCTGAGCTGCAGCGGTGCGGCCACCAGGACGTTGAGGTGGTCCATTTCAGCCGTCAGCCCGTTGCGTTCAAAGCTGTTCTTCAGCCCGTAGCCCGCGTTGTTCACGAGCAGGGCAATATCCGGTTTCTCCAGCCGGCGGCTCACCCGTTCAACGCCTTCGGACTCGGCCAGGTCCGCCGCAATGTACTCCGTCCGGACGGAGTACTCCGCTGCCAGGCGCCCGGCGGATTCCTTCAACCGCTCCTCATTCCGGGCGGTGAGGACCAGGTTGTAGCCGCGGTTCGCGAGCTGGCGGGCAAATTCGGCACCGATGCCGGACGTGGCGCCGGTGATCAAAGCTGTGGGAGTCATGGGTCCACCTTTCCACGCCCACCCTGCTATGCCCGGCAGCCTTTCGCAATCCGCCGCACGGGATGACCGCCGCAGCCTTGCCAGCCGTGCCGGTGCCGCCCTACCGTTTCAAGAAACCGGCCCCGCTAGGAGGAGCCATGGCACCATTACGCCGGTATCGGGACAGGCAGGACTCCGGAGTCCAGCTGGGCGTAACGCTGGCTCCCTACCTCGGCGCGCCAAACCTGCTGGTACTGGGCCTGCCGCGCGGCGGCGTTCCCGTGGCCGCCGAAGTCGCCAAGCTGCTCCACGCGCCGCTCGATGTTGTCGCGGTGCAGAAAGTGGGATTCCCCGGGCAGCCCGAACTGGCCGCCGGAGCTATGGCATGGGTGGCCGGAACAATCACCACCGTGCAAAACGAGGCCGTGCTCGCAGATTGGCAGCACCCCCTGCGTCCCGGCAGCTCCGCCGCCACCGCGGAGCAGGCCTTTGACGCCGCCGCCACCATTGCGCAGCTGGAGCTGATTCGCCGCGACAAGCTTTACCGCATGCGCCGGGACCCGCTGAATGTTCACGGCCGCACGGTGGTGCTGGTGGATGACGGGCTGGCCACCGGCGCGTCCATGCGCGCGGCCCTGCAGGGACTCCGCCGGCAGGATCCCGCCAAGCTGGTGGCGGCGGCGCCAGTGAGCTGCGGTCCGGCGGCCGAAACCGCAGTGGCGCTGGCCGACGACGTCGTTATCCCGTGGCAGGGGATTGGGCTAACCGCCGTTGGGCAGGCCTACGAGAACTTTGATCAGACCACCGACGCCGAAATCCGGCGCCTCCTCAACCTCCCGTAAGGCACCCGTGAAGGGGAACACCCATGAACAGAGCAGCAGCAGACTGGACCGGAGCCAGGTACGTCGCCCTGGGCAGTTCATTCGCCTCAGCACCCGGGCTCGGCAGGCCGGTGCCGGGAAGCCCGCCCGAAGCCGGGCGCACCGACGTCAACTATCCCCACCTGCTGGCCCGGCAGCTGCAGCTTTCCCTCACTGATGTCACCAGTTCCGGAGCCACCACAGCGGACCTGCTGTGGCGCTCCCAATACGGGCAGGCACCGCAGGCGGACGCCCTTGCTGAGGACACGGACCTCGTGACCGTCACCATCGGCGGCAATGACATTGGCTTCGCGGCGTCCATGATGGCGGCAGGCCTGTCTCCGCTTGCCCGCATCAGGCACCTGCCCTCACTCGAAATGCTCAAGGCCCTTGCCCCGGCTGTCCTGAACCGGCGGCTGGCGCTGCTTCCTGCGGCCATGGCCTCCGTGGGACAGCTGATCCGCCGCCGGTCCCCCAACGCCGTCGTCCTGTTCGTGGAATACCTGACCGTGCTGCCGGTGGACCCGCACATCCGGGTGGCAGGCATGAAACCGGCGCAGGCCGCCGCCGGCCGCGAGCTGGCAGTGCACCTGGCCCTGGCAACCGAGGCCGGGGCCAATGCCACCGGATGCTCAGTGGTGCGCGTGGCCAAGGCCAGCGCGGACCACTATGCCGGCTCGGACGATCCGTGGACGGTGGGCGCCTTTGTCCCTGCCGAGGGCGGACCGCTGCCATACCACCCAAACCAGGCAGGGCATGAAGCTGTGGCCCGCATGATCCGGGACCATCTGGCCCGGTCCGCAGCTACGGGCTCCGGCCGGCCGGAGCGGATCGATGACGAACATATGGATTAGATTGGGCGGATGACTGCGCAGACGCCCCTGGATCCCCGGACCGAACCGCCCGAAGCCGCCGGCGAGCGCGAGACTCTGACCGGCTTTGTCGAGTACTTCCGGGGCACCGCGGTGATGAAGGCGGCCGGGCTCAGCGATGCCGACGCCGCCAAACGGCTGCTCCCCTCGCTCACTACGGTGTCCGGGCTCATCAAGCACCTGACCGATGTTGAGCGCTACTGGTTCCGCACCCGGATGGACGGGCAGCGTGACGTTCCCACAGGGTGGTCTGCCGATGATCCCGACGGTGAATTCCGGGTCAATGACACCGACAGCCTGGCGGACCTCGTCAAGGATTATGAGGCCGCCTGCCGGGAATCCCGGGAAGTCCTGGCCCGCTATGGCCTGGAGGACCGCTGCCGCGGCCGAAGCGGCGACGACGGTGCAGGTGACGGTGACGGTGCTGCCGGCGGTCCCACCGTGCGCTGGGTCCTGGTCCACATGATTGAAGAGACCGGCAGGCACTGCGGGCACTTGGATATCCTGCGCGAGCTCCTGGACGGGACCACCGGGGACTAGCAGCCCCACTGTCTGGCCGGTTGGACGGCTGCCCGGCCCGCCAACCCTAGAGATCCGGGCGGCCGGAGCGGGATAATTTCCGGGAGAACGGGGGCTGACCCGGTCCAACTCTGCGGGAGGTTCCAATGTCCATGTCAGGAAGCACTTTAGGGTTGGGCGGGTTCAACCTGGACGTCAGTGGACTGACCCGCAAGGTGGTCCGCAGCATCCGCAGCGGCATGATCATCACCGGGGTCCTGTCGGTGGTCCTGGGTGCACTGGTGCTCTTCTGGCCCGAGGCCACCCTGGACGTGGTTGCCGTCCTGTTTGGGCTCTATTTCCTTGTTTCCGGCGCCGTCCGTGTGGTGACCGGACTCGTCACTCCGCTGGGCGGCGGGCTGCGGGTCCTGAACATCCTCATCGGCCTCCTGCTCTTCATTGTCGGCGTGGCAGCGATCCGCAACCCGCTGGCATCCCTGACGGTCCTGGCCCTGTTCATTGGCATCGCCTGGATTGTGGAGGGCATCATGTCCCTCACCGAGGTGGAGAGCGGAGGATCCCGGTGGTATGCCATCACGTACGGGATCATCAGCATCATTGCAGGCGTGGTGGTGCTGTTCCTGCCGGTGAGTTCCCTCGCAGCCCTGGTGGTCTTCGGCGGCATTGCCCTGATCGTGCTGGGAATCGTTGAAGTGGTGCGGGCCCTGTCCTTCGGACGCGGCATGCCGCTTGCCTACTAGGGAACGTCCAGCAAGCATCCAGCAGCTGTTTACACAGCGATAACTTGCGCGGAAACGCGGTTGTAATACGGGGCACCCACTCTGGAGGGAGCACGGTTTCCACCCGCCGCTCCGGCCCGCCCGGCCGGCCACCCCCGAATGGAGAATCTCCATGGACTCTGGAAACACCGCCTGGCTGCTCGCCAGTGCCGCCCTGGTTTGCCTGATGATTCCCGGCATCGCGTTCTTCTACGGAGGAATGGTGGGATCACGCCGGATCCTGAACATGATGTTGATGTGCTTCGGCGGCGCAAGCCTCGTCGCAGTGCTCTGGGTGCTCTACGGCTACTCGGCAGCCTTCGGCAACTCGCTGACCGGCGCCGGCCTGCTCGGAAATCCGCTCGAGTTTTTCGGTTTGTCCGAGCTCCTCACCGAGGATCCGGACTCGTCGATTCCCGTGGCGCTTTTCGCTGCCTTCCAGTTGATGTTTGCCTGCGTGACCACGGCACTGGTGGCCGGCGCCGCGGCCGGCCGGATGAAGTTCGGGGCCTGGATGCTGTTCGCCGGACTGTGGGCCACCCTGGTTTACTTCCCCGTGGCCCACTGGGTCTTCGCGTTCAGCAGCGACGACGGATCGGTGACCGGCGGCTGGATCGCCAATCAGCTCGGCGCGATCGACTTTGCCGGCGGCACGGCCGTCCACATGAACGCCGGAGTCGCTGCCCTGGCGCTCGCCCTGGTCCTGGGCCGCAGCAAGGGCTGGCCGCACGCCGCGGGCAAGCCGCACAGCCGCCCGCTGGTACTGCTCGGCGCCGGCCTGCTGTGGGTGGGCTGGTACGGATTCAACGCCGGCTCGGCCCTGAGCGCAGGGCATTCCGCCGCCGTCGTCTTCCTGAACACTGCGGTGGCCGCCGCAGCCGGGCTCCTCGGCTGGATGCTCATGGACCGGCTGCGGCTGGGCACCTCATCCTCTCTCGGTGCCGCCTCCGGGCTGATTTCCGCCCTGGTGGCCATCACGCCCGCCTGCGGCGCCGTCAGCCCGCTGGGAGCCCTGGCGATCGGCCTGCTGGCCGGCCTCGTCTGCTCGCTGGCCATCGAATGGAAGTACCGGCTAGGCTATGACGATTCCCTCGACGTCGTTGGCGTGCACGCGGTTGGCGGGCTGCTGGGAACCCTGCTGATCGGCCTGTTCGCCACCGATGCAGCCCCCAACGGTGTCAGCGGCCTTTTCTACGGCGGCGGGCTCGAGCTGCTGGGCATCCAGGCCCTGGCTTCCGCCGCGGTGCTCGTCTACTCCTTCGCCGTCACCTGGGCGATCGCCAAGGTGCTGGCGATGACCATCGGACTGCGTATTCCGGAAGAATCCGAGCTTCAGGGCATTGATATCGCTGCCCATGCCGAATCCGCGTACCTGAACGAAGAGGAACCTGTGGAGCTGGGCGCCCGCCCGTAGCCCCGGGCGCCCAGCTGTAGTTTCGGCATCTGCCGGAATCAGCTCTCCAGTGCTTCTTCCTGGCGGAGGTAGGCGGACAACAGGTCCCTGGCGTGCTGCGTCTGCGGCCCTTCCTTTTCCATCGCCTGCATCATGGACACTGCCTGCGCTTTTCCTCCCGGGAACGGCGGAAGCAGCGGAATGTCAGGATCGGAGAGCACCTCAATAATGCACGGCCGGTCTGCTGCGAGCGCCTCATCCCAGGCAGCTCCCAGCAGTTGAGGATCCTCCACCCGGATGCCCTTGAAGCCCAGCAGCTCCGCGTAGCCGGCGTAGTTGAAGTCCGGAAGCGCCTGGCTGTCCGGGAAACGCGGTTCGGTTTCCATCTCCCGCTGTTCCCACGTCACTTCAGCCAATTCCCGGTTATTCAGGACACAGACAACAAAGCGCGGATCCTCCCACTTTCGCCAGAGCCTGCTGACCGTAATTAATTCGGTGATTCCGGCCATCTGCATGGCGCCGTCTCCGGACAGGGCGATGAGCGGACGGTCCGGCCGGGCAAGCTTGGCGGCCAGCCCGTAAGGCACGGCGCAACCCATGCTGGCGAGCGTGCTGGACAGATGCGCGGGAACGCCTGCCGGCAGCCGCAGCTGGCGGGCGTACCAGTAGACGCTGCTGCCCACATCCACGGCCACCTGGGCGTCCGCGGGCAGGCGGCTGCTCAGCTCATAAACGGCCCGCTCCGGATTGACCGGATCCGCCGGGGTGAAGGCCCGCTCGCGCGCCAGCTCATGCCAGGCACGCACCGCCTGTTCGACGTCGTTCCGCCAGTCGGACGGTCCGCGCTCCTCCAGCAGCGGCAGCAGCGCGTCCAGACTGGCGGCAGCTTCACCGGGAAGCGCCACTTCCACCGGGTACCGGTTGCCGATTGCCGCCGAGTCGATGTCGATCTGTACCGCCCTCGCTGCCCCGGGCGGCGGGTAAAACTCGGTCCACGGGTCATTGGAGCCAATGATCAGCAGCGTGTCGCAGTTGGCCAGCGCGTAACCGCTGGCGGAGGTACCCAGGTGGCCCATGACGCCGGCCGCCAGCGGCAGGGACTCGTCCACATACGGCTTGCCGAGCAGGCTGGTGGTGACGGCTGCGCCCAGCTTTTCGGCCACGGCAACCACCTGTTCCCGGGCCCCGCGGGCTCCCTGCCCCACGAGCAGGGCTACCTTTTGTCCGCTGTTCAGCAGGTTGGCGGCGGTCTGCACGTCTTCGTCCCGCGGGAGGATCCGGGCCGGCTGCCAGACCGCAGCGGTGGTGAGCACCCCGTGTTCCTGATCCAGTTCCGGAGCCGGTGCCTGCTGGACGTCATGAGGCAGGATCACCACGGAGGGAGTGCGGGTGGCGAGGGCCTCTTTGAAGGCCCGGTCAATGACGAGCGGTGCCTGCTCGGGACTGGACACCTGCTGGCGGAACCCGGAGGCAACGTCCCGGAACAGGTGCATGAGGTCCACTTCCTGCATGTAGCCGGAACCCAAAACGCTCAGGCTCTGCTGCCCGATGATGGCCACCACGGGCACCGAGTCCATCCGCGCGTCGTACAGGCCGTTAAGCAGATGGATGGCGCCCGGGCCCTGGGTGGAGACCACCACGCCCGCTTCCCCGGTGTACTTGGCGTGGCCCACCGCCATGAAGGCTGCGTTCTCCTCATGCCGGGCCTGGACAAACTCCGGTCCGCCGGCACGCCGGAGGGCGCCCATCAGCGGGTTGATGCCGTCTCCGCTGTATCCGAAGATCCGGCCCACTCCCCATGCCCCGAGCCGCTGGACCACCAGGTCCGCCACCAATTCCTGTTCATCCTGTGGTCCTGTGCCCATTGCATGCCTCCCTTGAAAGATCAGTGTGCTTGGTATCCCCCACTCTTCCATCCCGATGCCCCGAAATGCACGTCCGGCGGCATCCTCACCACGTGCCGGCGGCACCGGTTAGATGAGGAAGAGGCTGAGAACCCACACCGCGGCAAAGGCGGCACCGCCCTGGACTGCTGTCGCCGGGGTGAGTGTCCGGTAGGCGGTGGCGGTCGGGATACGGCTGAATTGGGACACCACCCAGAAGTATGAATCGTTGGCATGGGACACCACCATGGCGCCGGCACCAATGGCGAGGACCGCGAGAACCGGTCCCGCACCGGCGGCCAGGCCCAGAGGTTCCAGCAGCGGCAGCAGCATGGCTGATGTGGTCACCAGTGCCACGGTGGAGGATCCCTGAGCCGTCTTCAGCGCGGCGGAAATAACGAACGGTACGGCGATGCCCAGCCCCAGGGTCGACAGATTGTCGGAGAGGAAGGCGGTGATGGAACTCTTGCCGAGGACACCACCAAAGGCCGCTCCGGCGCTGGTGATCAGCAGGATTGGGGCCGCCAAAACTATGGAGTCTGAGATCTGAGTGTTAAAGGAGGCGAGCTTGCCCTTGCCTCGGAGCAGGAAAACGGCGGCCAGCAGGCCCAGTGCGAGCGCAATGACAGGGGTGCCGATGAACGTGACGGTCGAGGACAGGTTCCCTTCGCCCATCGGATTGCCGGGCAGCTTGGCAACCGAGGACAGGCAGATGAGCAGGATGGGCAGCAGGATCGGCAGAAAAGCCATGAACCCGCTGGGCAGTTTTCCGTACTGGGTCCGGAGATCCTCATAGCTGACATCCTCCTCTTCAGCGGGAACCGGCAGCAGCTCTATGTCCTTTTTCAGGAACCTGTTGGAGTACAACAGCCCGGCACCTGCGGAGATTGCAGCCACCGCGAGACCCAGTCCGATCAGCAGGCCCAGGCTGTCCACGACATTCAGGTTTGACGCCGCGGCCAGCGGGCCGGGAGTCGGCGGGACCATCGTGTGCGTGGCGTACAGCCCGGTCATCAGCGCAATGGACATCGCTACCAGGGAGACCTTGGCACGTTCCGCCATGGCTTTCCTGAGCGAGTTGAGAATGATGAAGCCTGAATCGCAGAACACTGGAATGGACACGATGTAGCCGATGATGCTCATGGTCAGGGTGGGGAAGCGCGTCCCCAGAACCTTGATCAGGGCGTCCGCCATGGCGATGGCACCGCCGGAACGTTCGAGGATGACACCGATCATTGTGCCGAAAAGGATCACCAGGCCGATGTTGCCCATGGTGTTGCCGAAGGCCGTCGTAATGGTGGGAATAATGTCCGCAACCGGGAGGCCGAACGCAAACGCTCCGACAAGGGCAGCCCCGAGCAATGCCAGGAACGGAGAAATCTTGAATTTTGCCGTAACGGCAACAATGCCAATCACCAGCGCCAGCAATATCAGCAAATCAATCATGGAATTCCTTTAAAAGGAAAAACTTCAATGTTTATCAACAGGGCAAACAATGGAAGCACGGTTTGAGTGTGATCCCCAACTCAGGTCCGGGCTGCAGACAGAATCGGCTCTCCGGAGCCGTTGACGCGGCCGGCACCTAAACGCCGCGCAAGCGCACCGCTATGCTCAAAAGCATGGGTAAGGTCATCTACTACGTCGCATCGTCACTGGATGGCTACATAGCCACCGAAGACAACAAGCTCGACTGGCTGCTGGACTTCGGCTTCGAGGCGTTCCAAACCCACTATGACCAGTTCTTGGCCGGGGTCGGGTCGCTGGTGATGGGTTCGGTAACCTACGACTTCATCCGTGCGGAGGACCCCGGCTCCTGGACGTACGGCACACTGCCCTGCCAGGTGCTGACGAGCAGGAAGCTGCAGGCGCCGCCAAACACCGGCGTGCGATTCGCTTCCGGCGACATCCGGGATATCTGTGCAGCGGCGGTGGCGGATGCCGGCCGCCGCAACGTCTGGGTAGTGGGCGGCGGCCACGTGGCGGCGCAGTTTGCCGACGCCGGCCTGCTGGACGAAGTGCGGGTCACCTATATGCCCGTGGCGCTCGGCAGCGGCCGCCCGCTGCTTCCCGTGGCAGCACCCACCGGCCGCATGCGGCTGACAGGGACGACGTCGTTCAACGGCGGGGCTGCGGAGCTGCGCTTTTCCGCGGAATAGGTGCCGGCCGCAACGAACACCTGTCCGTTTTCCGGTTCACTGTAGAGTGTGTTGCGTGCGCTCCCTCTGGTGGCCCGCCCCGTTTGCTGCGCACATTCTCCGCCAGTCTCGCTCTTAGTTCATTTCAAAGCCGAAGGTCATCTCATGGGGACAAACAGCCGTGTACGCAACAACGTTCGCATTCTGGGCAACACTGAAGGACCGGTTGTGATGTTTGCCCACGGCTTCGGCTGTGACCAGGGCATGTTCCAGCGCATCCTGGACCGTTTCACCCCGGATTACCGTGTGGTCCTGTTTGACCATGTGGGGGCGGGCAACTCGGACCCCGAAGCCTACGACCCGGCCAAATACTCCTCGTTGGACGGCTACACCGCCGACGTGCAGGACATCATGGCGGATCTGGACCTGCATGATGTGACCTTTGTGGGCCACAGCGTTGGGGGCATGATGGGCGTGGCCGCCGCAGCCGCCGATCCGGCACGGTTCAAGACCCTGGTGTTCCTCGCCTCTTCCCCCAGCTATATGGACTACCCGGAGGACGGGTATGACGGCGGAACCTCGCAGGAGGACATCCGCGAGCTGCTTGCCTCGCTGGACAGCAATTACATGGTCTGGGCTGCCGCCATGGCCCCGGTCATCATGGGCAATCCCGACTCACCGCAGCTGCACACCGAGCTGGAGGGAAGCTTCTGCCGGATCAATCCCACCGTGGCCCGTGAATTCGCCAAGGTGGCCTTCCTCTCGGACGTCCGGCACCTGCTGAAGGATGTCAGCGTCCCCACTCTCGTCATGCAGTGCACGGATGATCTGCTGGCCCCCGTACATGTTGGTGAATACACGCAGCAGCATCTGCCGAACGCAACGCTGGCCGTCCTGAAGGCCACCGGCCACCTCCCCCACGTCAGCGCTCCGGAGGAAACTGCGGACACGATCATCAGCTACCTCAACCGCGCCGCCTAGCCAGACCCGTGGACGACGTCCCTGCAACCAAGCCGCTGCTGGACTACGAAGCCCTCTTCCAGGATGCCCCGGCCGGCTACGTGGTCACGCTCGAAAACGGCACCATCGTGGATGCCAACCGCACCCTGCAGGCATGGCTGGGGAAAAGCCGCGGCGACCTGGTGGGAGCCAGCTTCCTGAAACTGCTGCCCGTCGGGGACCGCATCCTTTACGCCACCCACGCCTCTTTGCAGATGGGGGCGGCAGGCGCCCTGGCTGAACTGGCGGTGGACATGATCAGGGCTGACGGTTCCAGAATGCCGTCGCTGCTTTCCGCCCGGCGGGTGCGGGATGCCGGCGAGGACGGGGCGGCGCTGGACCGGATCATCATCTTCAACGCCTACGAGCGCCGTCTCTATGAGCAGGAGCTGGTGAATACACTGCGCAAAACTGAGGAAGCCGAGACGGCGCGGGCCAGCGCGGAAGCATCAGTGGCGGCCCAGCAGGAGGTGCTTCGGCAGAAGGACCTGGTCCTGCAGGAAAGCCTCGCCGAGAGCCAGCGGAAGGAATCCCTGCTGGAGACCATCCTTAACACGGTGGACGTGGGCGTGGTGGTGGTGGATGAGGCCGGAAACAACATCCTCACGAACAGCCGCCAGGAACACAACCGCAGGCATGCCGTCCGGCCCGGCACACAGGGCCGGGACGAGTGTGACCTGGTGATGTTTGGCCCCGACCGCGTCACTCCCCTGCCGGCGGACCTCCGTCCCATCCGCCGAGCCGTTCTCGGCGAGTCCTTTTCCGATCAGCTGGTGTGGTTCGGCGCAGATGAAAAGCAGCAGGGCCTCAGTGTTTCCGCCCGTTCCGTCCGCGGCGAAGGAGCTTTCCAGGGATCAGTCATTGCTTTCAGTGACGTCACCGGCCTCGTTGATGCGATGCGGGTCAAGGAAGACTTTGTAGCCAACGTTTCCCATGAACTGCGCACGCCGCTGACATCGATCATGGGGTACCTGGACCTGGCGCTGGAGGACGCCGACGATCTTCCGGGACACATCGCTGCTTCGCTCAAGGTGGCGCTGCGCAACTCGGAGAGACTGCTGGCCCTCGTGTCAGACCTTCTCACGGCCGCCACCGGCGGCAGCACCGTCTCGCCGGAACCGGCAGACCTGACCGAGCTGATCCGGAACGCGGTCAGCACCGCAACTCCCCGGGCCGAAATCAACGGGGTTCATTTCACCGCCGATCTGCCGCCCGCGCTGCCGGACGTCGTCGACCCCCGGCGCATCGGCCAGGTCCTGGATAATCTGCTGTCCAACGCCGTCAAGTATTCTCCCGACGGCGGCTGCGTCCTGATCCGTGCCCGGCGCACCCGGACCGAGACCCGCATTGAAGTGGCAGATTCCGGCATTGGCATGACCGAGGCGGAGCAGGCCGAGGTGTTCACGAAGTTTTTCCGGTCCGCCACCGCGCGCAAAGCTGCCATTCCCGGCGTCGGCCTTGGCCTGGTGATCAGCCGCCGGATTGTCGAAGAGCACGGGGGCACCATCACTCTGCGCAGTGAGGCCGGGCGGGGCACTGTCTTCACCGTCACGCTGCCGCACGGCACTCCCAGTCCCGATTTTGTGCGCGAAGGGCGGCTGTGAAAATATCCAAGAGTATCCGGCACCCTACCGGGCAGATTCAGCAGGGGAACAAGTCAATGGCCCAGCACGGCATCTCACCCGTCCGCAAGGTGCTGCGGCGCCTGGGATCCTTCTCCCTCGTCGGCGCAGTGGCCTTTGTTGTGGACGTTTCATTGTTCAACGTCCTGGCTTCAACCGTACTCAATGACAGCCCCATTACCGCCAAGGTCATTTCCGTTACCGTTGCCACGGCTGTTTCCTGGCTGGGCAGCCGGTACCTAACCTTCCGCAGCACCCGGGGACGGAGCGTCCGCAGCGAAACTCTGCTCTTTGCCCTGACCAACCTGGTGGGACTGCTCATCGCGACCGGCTGCCTGTTCGTGTCGCACTACCTGCTGGGTTTCACCAGCCAGTTTGCGGACAACATTTCCGGCAACGTCATCGGCGTCCTGGCCGGCAACATTTTCCGCTACTTCGCGTACCGCTATGTCGTTTTCACCACGGAAGAGGAACGGGCAGCCCGGACTGCGCTGAAGGAAAACGCATAGGGGCTGCCCGTCCGTGCGGCGACGTTACTTCCGCGGCTGCGGCGTGCGGATCAGCTTCTTGTTGACGAACTCATCCATGCCGTAGCGGCCCAGTTCGCGGCCCACGCCGGAGCGCTTCACGCCGCCGAAGGGCAGGTCCTCCTGGGTTCCGGCGACGCCGTTGATCCAGACCATGCCGGATTCCAGCCGGTCGGCAACCTCAAGCGCCTTGTCCTCGTCAGCGCTGAAGACGGCGCCGCCCAGGCCGTACGGCGAGCTGTTGGCCAGCTCTACGGCTTCATCGGCGCTGGATACCTTGTAGATCACAGCGGCCGGGCCAAAGAGCTCCTCCGAGAAGGCACGCATCTCTTCCGTGACACCCGTCAGCACCGTGGGCTGCACGTAGGCGCCGGGCCCGTCCACCAGGGCACCGCCGGTGTGGAGAGTGGCACCCTTGTCCACGGCATCCTGAATCTGCTCCACCAGGGAATCCGCAGCAGTCTGGGAGGACAGCGGCCCGAAGCGGGTGCCCTCGTCCAGGGGATCGCCGGGCTGGATCTTCTGCATCTTGGCGGTGAACTTCTCCACGAAGCCGTCGTAGAGATCCTCCATGACAATGAAGCGCTTGGCGGCGTTGCAGGCCTGTCCGGCGTTGCCCATGCGGCCGGCCACAGCGGACTTGACCGTGGCATCCAGGTCCTCGGAGTCCAGGACAATGAACGGATCGCTGCCGCCCAGTTCCAGCACGTACTTCTTCAGGTTGCGGCCGGCAACCTCGGCAACGGCGGAACCGGCACGCTCCGAACCCGTCAGGGAGACACCCTGGATCCGGCGGTCTGCAATGATGTCCGCCGCCTGGTCATTGGTGGCGAAAAGGTTGATGTATGCGTCCTTGGGCAGTCCGGCATCACGGAAAATCTGCTCCATGGCCAGGGCTGACTGCGGGCAGTTGTTGGCGTGCTTAAGCAGCACGGTGTTGCCCAGCATCAGGTTGGGACCGGCGAACCGGGCCACCTGGTAATACGGGTAGTTCCACGGCATGATGCCCAGGATTGCGCCGATCGGTTCGGTGCGCACGGTGGCTGAGCCGCCGCCCTTGACGCTCAGTTCCTCATCGGCCATGAAGCCGGGGCCCTCGGTTGCGTAGTAGTCATAGATGTCTGCGGAGAGGGCAACTTCGCCCTTGGCTTCCCGCAGCGGCTTGCCCATTTCGGTGGCGATCAGGGCGGCCAGCTCGCTGCTGCGTTCACGGTACAGTTCGGCCACCCGCGCGATGATCTTGCTCCGGGCCTCAACCGGCTGGCTGCGCCACGAGGCAAAGGCGCCGTGGGCTGCGTTGATTGCTTCGTTGATTTCGGCGTCGGTGGCTTCGGCGAATTCTTTCAGTGTCTCCCCGGTTGCGGGGTTCACGGTTTTGTAAGCAGTCATGGGCCTCACGTTACCGGCGGCCATGGCGGGAGCCACAGCGGTTCGCTCTTGGCTCAAACGTCACTCCTGCCACAATCGACACGTGGCATGCCACCTGTCGCAGCCGCCACAGTCCGGCGCGGCTAACGGTACGTCGGCCCATCACTTTGGTCAGGTTCCACCGGATTCCGGACGGTTACGGCGGGAGAATCGGGGCTTGGGAAGGCGCCGGAACCGGGGCCGCGGCCACCCCTGCTCCTTCTGGCGGGTGCCAGGTTTGCTGCGCGGCAGGCGCGGAAACCGGAGACTCAGCTCACCCGGTCCGGGCAGCCGCCAGCCCCGGCGGCGGGCCACCGTGCAGATGACCGCGGCGGAGACGATGGCGACGGCCATGCCCAGATTGCGCAGGCCCAGAGCATAAAGAACCGCCATTTCGATGGCGGCAATGAGGGCACCGGTGGCGTAGAGGGTGTTGCCTCCGAATATCGCCGGCACGCGTCCGACGGCGATGTCGCGGATCATGCCGCCGCCCACTGCTGTGGCGACGCCGATCAGGATCGCAGGCAGCCACTCCAGGCCAAAGCCCAGGGCCTTGGACGTGCCGGTGGCCGCCCAGCAGCCAAGGGCGAAGGAATCAATGACGATTAGGAACCTGTTGGCCCATTTCCCCTTGAGCTCAATCAGGTAAGCGATGAACGCACCGGCAATGGCGGCCAGGAGGTAGGCGGGATCAGTCAGCGCCACCGGGGTGCCGGCCTGCAGGAGGGTGTCGCGCAGGACGCCTCCGCCCAGGGCTGAGGTGAGCGCCAGGACAACGAAACCCACCGGGTCCATGCGCAGCTGGCGGGCAACGGCTCCGCCGAGCACCCCGTTTGCCAGTACTCCGGCCAGGTCCACGACCCTGAACACGGCCTCCGGATCCAGAATCTCCACGCCGCTCCCGCTGTTGGTTGATGCCGTGTTTCCCGGCGCCCAGTCTAGCCCGTCAGGCCTGCGGGATCCGGCAGCATCACCGCTTACTCAGTCACCGGAGCGCAAAATGGTCCGCCAGCTTTTCCAGCGTCTGTTCCAGGCTGGCAGGATGCCGGCGGGTGACTCCCATGACGCGGTACATGACCCGGTGACGGACGCCGCGGGCATCCCACTGCTCTGTGACGAGGGTACCGCCGTCTGCGGGCTCCAGGAGGTAGCGCCAGACGTGGCCGCCCATATGCCGCCAGGCAATCCGGCGCCCCTCCTCAAACTCCGTGACCGTGTTGCGGATCTGGTAGGGAACACCCATTTTCATGTCCATGCCGAAGGTGGCTCCGGGCGCCAGCCGGGCAGGACCGTTGGGCTGCGCGTCGCGGACGGTTCCGGACCCGTCGATAACACTGTGCATGGCCGGGCGGGCCAGCAGATCGAACACGGATTCCGGCGAGGCAGTAACAAAGCGCTCGCGGCTGATCAGATAGGGGCTGTTCATCGGGCCAGTCTAGTGCCAGCTACAGGATCTAGTGCCAGCTACGGGGTCCGCTCGTAGAGCCAGCCGTCACCGTCCATGACAAGCCGGTGCCGAGCCTCCGGTTCGCCGGGCGCCTGGGGGTACTCGGCATCCCCGTGCCACACCATCACCGGAGGCTCCTGTCCGGCTAGCTGGCGGGTCGTGTAGGTCAGCGGCTCCGCAGCTTCGGCGGCCGCGAGCGCGGCAGCAACGGTTTGGGCCCCGGCCAGTCCGTGCAGGGTGACCCAGGTGGGCGGGTACAGCTCCATGGTCCCCGCCTGCTGCCGGCGGAAGGCCTCGGCTGGGCTTAGCCACACCGCATCCACGTGCTCATCGGGGCTGAGGAGGATCTCCCCCTCGGGCGCCCGGGCCAGGAAGAACCACGTCCGGTAGCGGCGCGGGGCTTCGGGCGGCGGCTCCCAGCAGGAAAGCCGCACCAGGTCCGGCTCCTGCAGGTGCAGCCCGGTTTCCTCTCCGGTTTCCCGCACACCGGCCCGCAGCGCCGCAGCGAGTTCGCCGTCGTCGTTCGCCGCCGGCTCCGCCGAACCCGCGGGCAGTCCGTAGTCCTCAGGGTCCACCCGTCCTCCGGGAAACACCCAGGCGCCGGCAAAGGATCCCCGGTGCCGGGGACGCTCCAGCAGCAGCACCTGCAATCCGTCGGGCGCATCGCGCAGCAGCACCACTGTGGCGGCCGTGCCGTGAAGCATGGTGGAATCCGTTCGTGAGGGGACAGGACATACGGGACAACCCGGCTGGGAGTCCTCCTGAAGGATGCTAGCCGTTATCGGCGGCAGTAGCCGCAGCCGGACGCGGGCTCTATCCTAAAAGCCCCTGGGAAAGCGGTGCCCGCCGTGGAAAAGCCGGTACGTGAAAAGTTCGACTTCAAGAAGAACTACCCGGAACTCTACGCTCCGCGGTCCGGCGACTTTGTGCTGGTTGACGTTCCCGCCCTGCAGTATCTCGCTTATGAAGGCCACGGCGATCCGAACACGTCGCAGGAGTATCAGGGCGCCCTGGAATGCCTCTATCCCATGGCGTATACCGTGAAGTTTGCATCCAAAAAGAGCCTTGGCCGTGATTTCACCGTCGGTCCGCTCGAAGGGCTGTGGCGCGCCGCTGACATGGACGCCTTTATCCGCGGCGACAAGGATTCCTGGGACTGGACCATGCTGGTGGCCCAGCCCCCGTGGATTACGCCCGACCTGGTTTCGGATTCTCTCGCTGCGGTTGCCCGGAAGAAAGACCCGCCGGGGCTGGACCGGGTGCGCCTGGTAACGCTTAAGGAAGGCACCTCGGCGCAGATCCTGTACATCGGAGCCTACGACGCCGAGGGCCCGGTCCTTGAGCGCCTGCATCACCAGTGGATGCCGGCGCACGCGCTCACCTTCAACGGCGACCATCATGAGATCTACCTCAGCGATCCGCGCCGGACCGCGGTGCACAAGCTCCGGACGGTGCTGCGGCAGCCGGTCCGCCCGCTCGGCCCGTCTGCTTAGCCGGCCCGCCTGTATAAGCGGTCCGTCTGCTTAAGCGGCTTTGCCGGATCCCTGCGGTTTGACGACCGGTGAACACAGCATTGCTTCCAGCCGGTCATCGCTCACCCGCGTCAGGGCGGTGAGCAGTTTCACGATGCGGGCACGCTGCCGGGGGTCGAAGCGGGTGGCGTCGAGGATGTCGCTGACCCACAGCCCGTCCATGGCCAGCCGGACAATGACGCCGATGACTCCGGTGGGCTGTCCGGGATCCAGGTTGTCCCGGTCCAGCCTGCGGTTGAGGTAGACCAGGGACTCGGCAAGGTTGGGGCGCCCGACGGCGGTGGCCAGCAGCGCCCCCTGGTCAGTGTCACTGTTGGACTCGGCATCGGAGAATGCCTTGATGTAGGCACGGTCCGAGGCTCCCACCCGTTCCCTATCCGAGTCAGCGAGCTCGCCCAGCTTGTGGACCAGCTCAATAATCATTGCTTCAACGTCCTGTTCGATTTCCTCGACAGGGGCGCCTGGCCTGAACATTATTCCTCCAGCTCAACGGTCAACCGCCGTTCGGTTGACCGACCAGCTTAGCCCGGTTCCGTTATATTCTCAGCTCTTGACTTTCTTGTCCTGGACACTTTCCGCCGCTGCTCCGTCACCGGGCGGGCTCCGGTTTGAAGTCGGGCAGACAACAGGCTTGTCTTAGTCCATGACATGGATCACCGTACGCCGTGCCGTCCAGCTGCTGGTCGGCCTGTTTTGCTATGGCTTTGCCATCGGCATGATGATCCAGGCCCATCTGGGCGTTTCCCCCTGGGATGTGCTGGGACAGGGCGCAGCCCGCTCATCAGGCATCCCGTTCGGCGTGGTGACCGTCCTGATCGGGGCACTGGTGCTGCTGCTGTGGATTCCGCTGCGGCAGAAGCCGGGAATCGGCACCGTCCTGAACGTCCTGATGATTGGCCCCAGCGCGGAAGTCTGCATTGCCCTGGTATCCGTCCCGGAGCAGCTGTGGGCAAAGGTCCTGCTGTTCACCGGCGGTTTGGTGCTGCTGGCTGCCGCCACCGGCATCTACCTCGGTGCGCGGTTGGGACCGGGACCGCGGGACGGTCTGATGACCGGAATGCACCGCCGGTTCGGCTGGCCCGTGTGGGCGGCACGCACCGGCATCGAGGTGGGTGTGCTCAGCGCAGGGTGGGCGCTCGGAGGCACCGTGGGGCTGGGAACCGTGGCCTTTGCCCTGCTGGTGGGACCGATGGTCAGCCGGACAATGCCGTTCTTTGATATCCGGGCGCTCGGTCCGCTCCCGGACGTGTCACGTCCGCGGTCCGTAGGTCAGGATGGCATTGCCTGACGCGGTTATCTGAGACTCCAGCAGTTTCAACCGGGTCCGCGGGTCCCCGGGCTGGAACAACCGCTCCCCCGAGCCTGCCACCACCGGATGCACCATGAGCGTCAGTGAATCCAGCAATCCCGCAAAGAGCAGCTGGCGCACCAGGGAAATGCTTCCGTTCACGGCGATGTCCCCGCCGTCGCGCTCCTTGAGCCTGCGGACAAAGGGTTCCAGCTCTTCGTCCATCAGGTGCGAGTTGTTCCAGCTCAGGTCCTCGCCGGTGAGCGTGCGGGAGGCCACGTACTTTCGAACCGGGTTGATGAAGTCCCCGAAGCCGTCCCCCGTGTTGCCCGGCCAGTAGCCGGCCCATTCCTGATAGGTGTTCCGGCCCAGCAGCACCGTGTCCTGGCCCGCCAGGACAGATTCCATCAGGGGCCCCATATCCTCGTCAAAATGGTCGAATTGCCACTCTCCCGGGTTCTCCACCACGCCGTCGATGGAGCTAAAGAGTGCCGCCGTCACCTTGCGCATCGGATCCTCCTGCAGCTGCCGGTTTGTTGTACGGGTCCGCCGAATCGGGCTTACCCCGTGAAGGTACCGCAAGACTCTTCCGGGCGGGAAGGAGCGGACCTAAGATGGCCGTGCCGGTTCACCCTTCCGCAGGAGGAAACATCATGGTTGACGGCCCGTCTTCAAGCCCCGGAACGCAGGGACAACCTGCCGGCTACGGCAATGTTCCGGTGATTTTCGCTGCGGTGCTGGCCGCCGTGGCCGGCGTGGCGGTGGCTGTCTTTTCCACCGGCGGAACGGAACGGGAATTCCGGTGGGAGCTGGGACTCGCCGCTGCCTGCGCAACATTCATCGTGTCCCTGCTGATTTTTCTGCTGCTGATCCTTACGTCCCGCCCCAACCCCGAAGAGCTGGGCAGGGGCACCGGCGTCAGGAGGAGCTTCGGTTCCCTTCCGGACGCGGCCGACGGCGATGACGGGTACCGCCCGGACGGCACCAACCCGCGCTAGGAGCTAAAGATCCGGCCCAGAAGTACCCCCGCGCGCCGCATGATTCCGGCGTCCGGCCACACGTCGTCGTGCTCCAGATGGTTCTGCTGCAGCACCACCCGGACCACCCCCAGCGCCAGTCCCACCACCATGCCGGCCTCCGCGCCCAGATCCGGTTCGGACCGGCGGAGACCCGCAGCGGTGTAACGTTCCACCACTAGGTCCGTCAGCTGTTTCTCATGGTCCGCCATCCATTCGTTCTGCTTCGAAAAGAGTTCGGGCGAGGCCATGATGGCCTTCATTCTGCGGCCGGCCAGCTCCGGATCGGGCTGGCCGGCCACCAGGGCGGAAACCACGGCCGCAGCAAGGCTCAGGACCACCGGGGTGCCGTGGTCCGGCAGGAACTTCCGGGCAACGGCATCCCGCATTTCGGCCGGCGGCAGGCCCAGGAACACACCCTCCTTCGAACCGAAATAGTTGAAGAACGTCCGCTGGGACACCATGCATGCTGCGCAGATCATGTCCACCGTGACGTTGTCATAACCCCGTTCCAGGACCATCGCCACGGCCGTTCGTTCGATCTCGGACCGGGCAGCCGCGCGCTTGCGGGCACGCAGTCCGCCGGATGCTTGAGCAGCGGAATCCATCACTGTGCCTTCCTCCCCCATCCGGCCTTCCATGTCCGCCGCTACTCGTACCGCAGGGCGTCGATGGGGTTCTGCCGGGCTGCCCGCCGGGCCGGCAGCGTGCCGGCCAGGAAAGCAATCAACATGACAACGCCAATAATGGTGGCCACGGCGGCCGGCGTAAACAGCATGATATTCAGCCCGGGCAGGGCCGACAGTACGGTGTTGGACAGGACGGAGCTGATGGCCGTGCCGAGCCCCATCGCGACACCAGCCCCAAGAGCGGAACCGAGGAAGCCAATGAAGATCGCTTCGAAGCTGAACAGGGCGAAGATCTTGCCGCCGCCCATGCCCATGGCCTTCATCAGGCCGATCTCCCGGGTGCGTTCCTGCACGCTCATCAGCAGGGTGTTGACGATGCCGAAGCCGGCGGCAATCAGGGCAATGACGGCGAAGGCGTTCAGGACACCGATGATGCCGTTGATGACGGTCTGGATGGCGCCAATCTGGTCCGCCACGGTCAGACCGGTAAAGCCCTGGTCGGCGAGGTCTGACTTGATGCCGTCCAGCTCCTCCGCGCTGATGTCGGTGGACAGGTAGGCCACGGAGGTAATGTAGCCGCTGGGAACACCGGCCGGCATGCCGGTCTTCTGCAGGGCATCCATTTCGGTGCGCAGATCTTCGTTGAAACCGACGCCGTCGCCGAACAACGAGTCATTCTGCACGCCGGCCACCACGGCATCCACGGTGTGCCGGGTTCCGGCGTAATCCGTCACGGCGATGGAGACGGTCTTTTCCAGTGCTGCCTCGGCGTCGGTGAAGCCCATCGGTTCCAGGTACGAGGACGGAAGCAGCAGCTCAGGCGATCCGCTGCCGTCTTCGAGCTGCCGCCCGGCGGCCAGGTCCGCGTCTGCCAGCCCGATCATCGGGTTGACGCTCAGCTCAAACCGGGTCCCGCCGTCGTATTGGATGTAATCCGGTGCCAGCATGGCGGCCGGTTCCACCTTGTCGATGCCGTCAGTGGCGCGGATGGCCTCGATGTCCGCGTCGGAGAGCAGCGTGAAGTTGCCCTGGGTGGCGGCGCCGTCGGGATCGTATTCCCGGGGTCCGTCGTCGGACGCTCCGGCTTCCGCAGCGGGTGAAACAGTGAGCAGGTCATCGCCGCCAATGGCCCCAATCTGCTTGTCGATATAGTCCGAGACGCCAGCGCCGATTGCGCTGGTGAGGGTCAGCGTGAACGCGCCGATGAAGATGGCGACGACGGTCAGCGCGGTGCGGACCTTGCTGCGGAAGGTGTTGGAGATGGCAGAACGGAGAATGTCGCCGAAGGTCATGCGGAGGCCCCTGTGGTGATGGTGGTTGAAGTGAGTTCATCGGCGGACACTTCCCGGCCGTCCCTGATGTAGAACTGGCGGCTGCAGCGTGCGGCAAGGTCGGTGTCGTGGGTGACCGTGATCAGGGTGATGCCCTGCTCCCGGTTCAGGTCAAAGAGGATGTCTTCCACGACGGCGCCGGTGGCCGTGTCCAGGTTGCCGGTGGGCTCGTCGGCAAAGATGACCGAGGGGTTGTTCACCAGGGCCCGGGCGATGACCACGCGCTGCTTTTGTCCGCCGGACAAATCCGTGGCCTTGTTCCTGGCCTTGTCCGCCATTTCCAGGCGCTCCAGGGCTTCCATGCCGCGCTTTCTGCGTTCGGCAGGCTTCACCCCGGCAATCATCAGCGGCAGCACGACGTTGTCCAGCACGGAGGAGTTGGGGGTGAGGAAGAACTGCTGGAACACGAACCCGAAGTCCCGGTTGCGCAGTTCGTTCAGCTCGTTCCTGCCCAGCGAGCGGGCGTCCTGTCCTTTAACCGAGATGGTGCCTGCATCGGGGGTGTCCAGCAGGGCGAGCAAATGCATGAGCGTGGACTTGCCCGAGCCGGACTTGCCGACAATGGCCAGGGATTCGCCGGCCCCAACAGCAAGGCTGACCCCTTTGAGGGCGTCAAAGCGGTTCTCCCCCTGCCCGTACGACTTGGTCAGGTCCTGTGCGCTGAGTACGTGTGGTGTCATGCCGTCCAGCCTATGTGCAGTTCCTGCAAGTTTGCCGGGACTGCAAGTTTGTTCTCAGGTACAGCAGTTTCCGTTCTTTACACCGCACGGATGCAGCGGTTAACTCGAACCCAAGCCACAAGGAGAGGGAACCCGGATGTCTGCGCTCTCATTAGTCCCGGCACTGATCCTGCTGGCTGCCGGCGCCTTCATTCCGGGATGCCGCCCCGTGCGTCCCACTGACGGCGGACCCCTGGCAACCCGCCTGCCTGCCCGCCCGGGAACAGCTCCGGAACTCTCGGTCCCCGGCCGGTCCGTCGGCACTGGGAACGCCGGACAACCGGACCTGCACACGGTAGGCGGCGGCGACGCACTGCTCCGGCTTCCGGCGGTTCCTTCCGGTTCGCCGGGGCCGACGGAGGATCCCCTGCCGCTGCTGGTCATCCTGCACGGTGCCGGGTCGGATGCGGCCAGGGGGATGTCGCAGCTGGCGGTGCTGGCCGATGAACTCGGCGTCGTGCTGCTGGCACCGATTTCCCGGTCCAGCACCTGGGATGCGGTGCGGGGAAGGTACGGCGACGACGTGCGCCGGATCAACAGTGCATTGGAGGACACGTTCGCCAGGGTGCGCATCGATCCCCGGCGGATCGGTGTTGCCGGTTTTTCCGACGGCGCCTCCTATGCTCTGGGCCTCGGGCTGGCCAACGGAGATTTATTTTCCCGTGTCCTGGCCTTTTCTCCGGGTTTCATCCCCGGCGGGCCGAGCCGCGGGGGTCCGCGGTTCTTCGTCTCCCACGGCATCGGCGACGACATCCTGCCCATCCATGTGACCGCCCGCAAAATTGTGCCGGCGCTGGAGAGCGACGGGTACCCGGTCACCTACCGGGAGTTCGACGGCGGCCACGCCGTTCCGCCGCAGATCGCCCGGGAGGCGCTGGACTGGCTGGGCTGGTAGCAGCGGAACCGGCGAAGGTCAGGCAGCACCCCACCCGCACGCAGGTCCGGTGAGCTAACTGATCAGCGAAGCGCCCTGCTCGGCGAGCAGCACCAGTGACAGGCAGACCATCAGGACGCCGCTGGCCGCAGTGACGGCGCGGGCACCGGCCGGGCGTGAGCGCAGCAGCCGCCGGGCAGCGAGAGCCACAGAGGTGTAGACCAGCACTGAGACACCAAAGTGGGACAACCCCAGGATGAGGGTCTGCAGCGGTACGGCCATGCCTGCATCGGCGTCGACAAACTGCGGAATGAGCGCCAGATAAAGCAGCAGCGCCTTGGGGTTGGTGCCGCTGGTGCCCAGTCCCTTAAAGAAGTCCCGCCGCGCTTCGCTCCGGGCAGGAACAGGGTGAGCTGGCTCGGAGCGGACCCGAAGCGGCCGGGACAGCGTAGCCAGGGTGCTGGGCGCGGCCGGCTGCCGGGCTGCATCGCCGGGCATACTTGAATCTCGGGAAGCACTTGAATCTCCGGGCACACCTGGGGCGCCGGGAGCCGCCGTCGTCGTAAATCCCGCCGAACGCCAAGTACGCAGCGTGGAAATCCCCAGCCAGAGCAGGTAAGCCGCCCCGAGCAGTGTCAGGCCGGCCAGAAGTTGCGGAGTGGCGGCGATCAGCGCTGCGAGACCTGCGACGATCAGTGCGGTGTGGAAAAGATAGCCGGCGGACAGCCCGGCCACGGCCGGTGCAATTCTTTGGGCGCGCAGGCCGGAGGAGATGCAATAGGCCCAGTCGGCCCCCGGAGTCATGGCCAGGGTGACGGAGACGATCGCGAAGCCTGCGAATTGCTGAAATTCCATCCCTCAACCCTAGGGATTCCATGGCAGGAAGTGCTGACCCGGTTAGGCCCTCGCACAGGCCCCAACGATACGATTCTTGCGTGATTGACGCTATTGACCATGAAATTTTGCGCCTGCTTCAACAAGACGGGCGGATGAGTGCCACGGCGCTCGCTGCCGAGGTGGGGCTGACGGTTGCCCCGTGCCACCGCCGCATCAAGGAGCTTGAACGCAAGGGAGTGGTGTCGGGTTATCGTGCCGTAGTTGACCCGGCGGCCGTCGGCCTGAGTTTCCAGGCCCTGGTGTTTGTGACCCTGCGCGACCGCGCGCAGATGCTGGCATTCGAGGAGGCAGTGGGCCGCCACGGGCAGATTGTGAAGGCGGACCGGCTCTTCGGTGATCCGGATTTTCTGCTCAAGGTTGTTGCTGCGGATCTCCCCGGCTACCAGAAGTTCTACGACGAGGTGCTCGTGGGCCTGCCGGGAATCGAGAAGCTCACCAGCACCATCGTGATGAAAACCGTGAAGGAAGAAGCCGGTCTGCCGCTGAAGGGCGAGAGGCGCGGCCTGGTCCCGTAAATTGGAAGCCATGCCAGTCCAGTCCGAACATCTCACCGTGGCGGCCGGTGAGGCAGAAGTCAGCGCCGTCTACGCACGCCCCGAAGATCCCTGGGCATTCCTGGTGGTGGCGCACGGCGCCGGCGCCGGCATGGAGCACCCGTTCCTCACCGGGTTTACCGATGCCATGAACAACGGCGGCGTGGCCACGTTGCGGTTCAACTTTCCATACCGGGAGGCGGGGAAGAAGTTCCCGGACCGGCCTCCCGCCGCCATCGGGACCTGGCGCGCGGTGATGGACGCGGCTGAGGTCCGTGCCGGCGGCTTACCGGTGTGGGCGTGTGGAAAGTCCTTTGGCGGCCGGATGGCGTCGATGGCTGTGGCCGAGGGGATGCCCGCAGCTGGACTGGTATTCCTGGGCTACCCGCTGCATCCCCCGGGCAAACCGGAAAAGCTGCGCGACGAGCATCTGTACGGCCTGACCCTGCCCATGCTGTTCCTGCAGGGCACCCGGGATCCGTTTGCCCTGCCGGGCGAGCTGGAACCGGTGGCGGAACGGATCGGGCCCGGCGCCGCCGTCGAACGCGTTGACGGCGCAAACCACATGTTTGAAGTGCGAGGGAACAAGCGGCCGCAGGACCAGATTGGTGCGTCCCTGGCGGCGCCGGTGCTGGAGTTCATGCGCGGCCGTTCCAGCTCCAGCTAAGCTCACGCGTATGAGAACGGACTTTGATCCGGCCGCCCTGGGCGGCCGCAGTTTCTACCGGCTGCTCACCTCCGTGGTGGTGCCGCGCCCCATCGCCTGGGTTTCCACGGTCTCGGCCGGCGGCGTGGACAACCTGGCGCCGCATTCCTTCTTCACCGTCGCGTCGGTCAACCCGCCGGTGGTGTCCTTCACCTCGGTGGGTGAGAAGGATTCGCTGCGCAACATCCGCGAGACGGGCGAGTTTGTCATCAGCCTCGCCCCGGAGAACCTCTTTGAGGCGGTCAACGCCACCGGCACCGGTTTCACCCCGGGTGTCAGCGAGTTCGACGCCGCAGGCATTGCCCGTGAGCCCAGCGCCACGGTCCGCCCTCCCCGCGTTGCCGGCTCCCCGGCTGTCCTCGAATGCCGGCTGCATGAAATCCATCCGGTGGGCGACTGTTTTGTGGTGTACGGCGAAGTGACCCTGGCGGCTGTCCAAACGGACATGCTCGACAGCGATTCCCACCCGCGCATCGACAAGCTGCGGCCGCTCTCCCGGCTGGGTTTGAACGAGTGGGGCACTATCGGCGAGGTCCGGGAAATTACCCGGATTCCCGCCGAGGAATGGCCGGGCCATTACCGGGGCGGGCAGGTCCGGTAGGACGCACGCGATTTCCCGCGCAGCCGATCCGCTACGGCGTTTTCCGGCGTTGGAGCCAGGGCTGAAGCAGCCCGGTAACCCAGGGCAGCACCCAGTACGCCATGATCGGCGTCAGGATAGCGGTGGTAATGAACACGCGCAGCGGCATCAGCAGCGAATCCCACCACTCGGGCAGCAGCAGGCCCACCAGGGCCGTGAACGCCAGGTTCACGGGGAAGAAGCCCAGCCAAATGGCAATGGCCTGCTTCCAGCGAGGCGGCTTGACCGGTGTCTCGAGATCCGTGGAAACGGACGGTGCGTCAAACCAGCCCTCGATCCCGGTACGGCGCAGGACGTGGCGGTCCTCCACCATGTCACGGCCCCGTTCCAGCCAGGCGAGGCGGGGTTCGGAATGCTCCCAGGCGTCCAGCGCCTCCTCGTCGGCGAAGCGGTAGAGCATGTGCCATTCATCGGACTCGGCGGAGGTGCGGACCCAGCCCGAGCCCAGGAAACCGGGCCAGCTGTTGGCGAGGTTGACGCCTTCCTGGACCCAGTGGGTGGCCTCGGGCACACGGAGGGGATCGACCCGCCGGGTGATGGAGACCGTTACCGCCCCCGGCCCGCGCAGCGGGAGGGCATCAGCGTGCGTTGAAGTCATGCTTCCCAGTATCCGGGGAGCATGACGCCGACGGCGAATCGGGTGCGGGATCCCACAGGCAGCCCGTGCATCAGTAGGGTGTGTGCTGGTGCAGGGCTAGTTTCCATTCCCCGCCTTCCCTGACATACACGCTGCTGAGCAGGGCCGTGTACGGGGTTCTTTCGCGGTCTGCGCGCACCTTGTAGGTGAGGAATCCGGCGTCGGAGCCCAGAAGGGATTCCTTCGGATCGATGATCTCGAAGGCAGACCACGGCGGGCCTCCCATCGATTCGATGATCTGGTCCCGGCTGGTGATCCGCAGGCCGCCGGTCAACATGATTACCGGCTCCCGCGCCAGAACCTTTGAATAGAACGCGGTGGCTTCCGCGGGCCCCGCGCAGAGGGCGTGCCACCCCTCGGTTTCCAGCGCCACAAGTTCGTTTTCCATGGCTCAGTAGCTTAGACCTGCCGCTCGGCTCAGCAACAGGGCATCCCGGTTGCCGCATCCCTCTCTACCGCTCCGTGGTTCCGAAGTGTTTACTGAAGCTTCGCGACTCAGGATTTGGTGTTCCCCAAACCCGCCACAAAGGAGTGGAGATGGCTGACAGTTCACAGGCCCGGCTGGACGAATCGGTTCGCAGCTGGCTGGGCAACCTCGACACCGCACTCGCAGACCGGAACTCCGCAGCGGCGGCCGGCTTGTTCGAGGAGGACGGACTGTGGCGGGATTTCGTCTCCTTTACCTGGAACCTCAAGACACTGGAGGGCAGGCAGCAGATCGCCAACATGCTCGATTCCGTCCTCGAGGACGTGCAGCCCTCCGCCTGGACTCTGGCGGAGCCTGCCGCCGGTGACGCCGGAACCACCGAAGCCTGGATCACGTTCGAGACCGCTGCCTCCCGCGGCTGGGGCCACCTGCGGCTGCGCAACGGCAAAGCCTGGACCCTGCTGACCACCATGCAGGAACTCAAGGGGCATGAAGAACAAAAGGGAACCACCCGGCGCAAGGGAGTGGAGCACACCATTGAACGCGGCCGGAAATCCTGGCTCGAGGAAAGGCAGGAGCATCAGGCACGGCTGGGCTATGAGGAGCAGCCGTACTGTGTCATCGTGGGCGGCGGCCAGGGCGGAATTGGGCTCGCCGCACGGCTTCGCCGGCTCAACGTTCCCACCATTGTGATCGAACGGAACAAACGGGCCGGTGACTCCTGGCGCAAGCGCTACAAGTCCCTGGCCCTGCATGACCCGGTCTGGTATGACCATCTCCCCTACCTCAAGTTCCCGGACGACTGGCCGGTCTTCGCGCCCAAGGACAAGATTGGCGACTGGCTGGAGCATTACACCGCCCTGATGGAGCTGGATTACTGGTCCGACACGGAATGTCTCGGTGCGCAGTACGACGACGGCGCGGGCACTTGGGAGCTAAAGGTCCGGCGCGGGGGCAAGGACGTCACGCTGCAACCGCAGCAGCTGGTGTTCGCCTTGGGAGTCTCCGGATATCCCAACGTTCCGGAGTTCGAAGGCTCCGGCGCATTCCTCGGCGAGCAGTACCACTCCTCGCAGTACCCGGGCGGCGGAGACCAGACCGGCAAGAAGGCACTGGTCATCGGCTCGAACAACTCGGCCCATGACATTGCCGCGGACCTTTGGGAGCACGGTGCGGACGTCACGATGCTGCAGCGCTCCTCCACCCACATTGTCCGCAGCGAATCGTTGATGGAGTATGCCCTCGGCGACCTCTACTCGGAGCGCGCCGTGGAAGCCGGAACCACCACGGAAAAAGCTGACATGCTCTTCGCGTCCCTCCCCTACCGGATCCTGCCGGAGGCACAGATCCCCATCTATGAGCAGATAGCCGAGCACGACGCCGGGTTCTATGACCAGCTGCGCGCCGCCGGGTTTAATCTCGACTTCGGCGAAGACGGGTCCGGATTGTTCCTGAAATACCTGCGGCGCGGTTCCGGCTACTACATTGACGTAGGTGCTTCCCAGCTGATCATCGATGGGCGGGTGAAGCTGAAGCAGGGGCAGGTCACCAAGTTCACGGGCAACGGAGCGGTGCTCGACGACGGCACCGAACTGGACGCGGACATCGTCATTTACGCCACCGGATACGGATCCATGAACAACTGGCTGGCGGACCTGATCTCCCCGCAGACAGCCGATCAGGTGGGCAAATGCTGGGGCTTCGGTTCCGGGACCACCAAGGATCCCGGGCCCTGGGAAGGGGAGCTGCGCAATATGTGGAAACCCACCAATGTGGAGAATCTGTGGATTCACGGCGGGAACCTGCATCAGAGCCGGCACTACTCACTGTTCCTGGCACTGCAGCTCAAGGCCCGGATGGAGGAGCTGCCCACCCCGGTCTACGGACTGCAGCCGTCCCACCATTCCCGGTAGCCCGGTCCGCAGCCCTGGTATCCGCCGTTTCCGCACGTTCGTGATGCAGGCCGCACCCCCTGTAAATCCCGGCAGCGCTTTCGGTAAGCTGACGCCATGCTGAAGAGAGTGGCAAAGAAAGTCGCGGTGGCAGCACTCATTTTTACGGCCGTTGCTGCAGGCTTGGTGACCGTGGTGGGTTACGGTGCACTTCAGCTTGTCCAGGCTGCGGTGTTCGGTGACGACAGCGTTCCCTCCGTGTGGTCCTTTATTGCCGCCTTCATGGCGCCGTCGCTTTTTATCGGAGCTCTGGTGCTGCTGACGGTGGGCGTGCGTTCCTCGAGGCGCCGCGCCCGGGCGGCGCAGAGCCGGCGCAGCGATGCCGCTGCGCAGGCCGAGTCCTGGCGGCGGCTGTACCTGAGAAGGGACGAGTTGCTGGTGCGGTGGTCCCGTTACGAGACTGACGTTGCCCTGATGATCGACTATCCCGTCATGACGGACTACACGGACCCGGTGGTCCGGGATGTCATTGTTGCCATGCAGGGCATCCGTGCCGCCGAAGCCGAGGCACTGGATCTGGACCGCGGTCCGGCCGAAACGTCCAAGCTGTTCCGCGCGGTCAACAGGTTTGAGGTCGCCTTCCTGACAGCCGAAAAACACGCCCGCCGCTGCGGGCAGTCCAAGCTCAATCCCGCCGAACGCAGTAAGCTCGCCGGCGCCCGGCAGGCACTGAACATCATCCTTGACGGAGCAGCGACGCCGTCTGAGGTGGACGCCGCTTATCGAAGCCTGCGGGGTTCGCTGCGCGGGATCATCGATCTGCCGGACCGGGCTGTCGCTGATCTGGAGGCACACACCCGGCAAAGCCTCGGTGTGAAACACCACGGTTCGTCACCGGCACCCGCCGCTGCAAACCGGGCCGCCTAACCCTAACCGGCTACCGGCCATTCCCGCGGGGATACTCATCCTCGTCGGCATCTCCGCTTTCCGCACTCTGTTCCAAGCGGTCCGCTTCCGAACCATCAGCACGCAGCGGATCCCCGTGCGCCTGCACCGGGTCTTTGACTCCGGCATCCTCCTGCGCATCGGGAACGGCAGGCGTTTGCTGCTCCTGGACGTCGGCCTCATTTTCGGTCGGGACAGCTGGGCGGTCATCTTTTGCTGCGGACATCTGCCTTCTCCTTTGCCGGAAACGTCTTCCTGATGCGAGAGCTAGAGGCTTTCCGTGAAGTGTGGTCCGCTGTTCACGAAGAACTCGGACAGGTCCCCGTAAGGGTTCACGGCCGGGTCGGCGTCGAATCCGTTGTACTGCTTCCGCAGACCAATGACGGCGCGGGCGGGCTCATCTGTGATGTCCGTGTCGCGGGCTAGACCCCACGGACCGAGTTCCGCCTCAAGCACCCGCTGTGCATCCGGCGCGTGCAGGTCACGGGCATCGGCAATGAGGTCAGCTGCCTCTTCCCGGTTGGCTGGCTCCAGCACCCAGGCCAGCGCAGCCTCATACGCCTCCCGGAAGCGGCGCGCAGTATTCCGGTTTTCGGCGTACCACTGCCCGTTCCAGGCAGCCACACTCCCGATGTAGGGCATGTTGAGCACTGACTCGTCGGCCAAATGATTCATGCCCTGTTGCCCTGCCAGCGCTTCAAGACCGTCGCTCAGAAGGGTGGCGGCGGCGTAGCCGTCTGTCATCTTTCGATAGCGTTCGGCGACATTGCCCTGGCTCACCACGGTGTAGTCGACGCCGCGGCGGAGCCCTGCTTTGTCGAGGATGGAGTAGAGAACATACGCGTAACCGCTGTTGGCTGCGTCCACCGCCACCTCGCCTCCGCGCACCGCTTCCAGGGACGTAATTTCCGGCGGACTCATGACGCTCAGGCCCATCCCCAGGTCCAGGGCGAAATCAGCAAGGACGTTGAGTGTGCGTCCCAGGTCATTGGAGGCGTTGCACCGGTAGTTCAGCACGGTGTCGAAGGACGCCTGCAGGACGTCGTAGGCCCCGGCGTCGAAATCTCTGAACTGCTGCTCGGAGGACTCCACCTGTTCCAGGGATACCTGCACGTCGTTGGCGGCGAAAAATCCCTTCTTTTCCCCTGCCGCCAACGCGGGCGAAATGGAGAAAACACCCATTCGCAGGGGATTCGCGCTGCTGCCTGGCTGTGCCATAGAAGGTCCTTGATCTCTTGAAGGAAACCCCCGGTCCATGTTCCAGCGTAGGGAGGCGCCCCGGGTAGGAAAAGAACCCACGGCAATAAGGACCATCGGCACCCTGATGCGGCACACTGAACCCATGGGGATGTGCGGACGGATCAGGACCGCGGAGCTGGAGCTTCTGGCGCCGTCCACGCGGTCAAATGCAACACGCCTGCGGCAGTTGCTGCACCCTGAGTTCCTGGAAATCGGACGTTCGGGACAGCGGTGGACACGGGAGGACATGATTGAGTCCTTCAGCGCCCGGGATCGGCAGCCTGCCCCGGAGACTGATGAATGGGACTTCACGGCCCTGGCCGCGCACCTGGTCCTGGTGACCTACCGGATCCGCGTCCGGGCCACGCCGAATTCCCGGTACCGGCACAGCCGGCACACCTCCGTATGGGACACCTCCTCAGGCCAGCCGCGCCTCCGCTTCCACCAGGGAACTCCCGTCCTGCCGAGCAGCATCTGAAACAGGAGACCGAACACAAGAGGCCCGCCCCGCGGGGCAGGCCTCTCATGTTGGCTTTGTGGAGATGGGGGGAATCGAACCCCCGTCCGATGTTGTATTGCCAGGGCTTCTCCGGGCGCAGCATGCGTCGGATTTTCTTGGCCCCAGCCATCTTGCAAGCGAGTGGCTGATCCGGGCCCAGCCGTCCAAAAGTCCCGAACACCCAGACGGCGAAGGTGTTCAGCAGTGGCCCTCTAAACGACGCCAGGATCCGGAGCGAGAGCGACTCCGGGCTGACGGACTACTCCGGCTGGTTAGGCAGCGAGAGCGAAGTCAGTGCGCATAGGTTTGGCACTTATTTTTTTGCAGAGAACGTTAACGAGATAACTCTGCGTTCTCGGCCCGCTTCCCCTGACTCAACAGACATCGTCGAAACCGATCATCCCCGTATTCAGTTGCCAACCCACAGGTCCGCCGTCGCCGGCGTCCACACATAATAACGACACGGACCCGCAGATGATTCCCGGGGCGGGGCCCTGCACGGGTTCGGCGCTCAGTGGCTGGTGGTTCCCTGCCGCGATTCCAGGCTAGGCGCAATCCACGCGTCTGACACCGTTCCGGTGACCCATGCGTAGACGACTTTATGCAGGACGTCGACCGCCCTTTCCTTCGGCGGCCAGGTGGCCGGCGGAGCGCCGACGCCGGTGGCGTTCTCCAGGGTTTGGTCCGTTGCCAGCCGCACCATGGTGAACCCGGTATTGGCCTCGGCCCCGCGGATACCGGTCACGGACCAGAGACCCCGCAGCGCACCAAGCACCGCACCCGTTCCCCAGTGCATGGCATGGTTCCAGACCGGCGGCTGCGCATCCGGAGCAGGGTGCCTGCCCAAGAGACTCAGCAGAGTCCGGGCGGGGACATAGGAGTTGGGGCGGTTGGTGATTGCCTGTTCGAGTTTCTCGCCCGCCGTCATCACGGCAACGCCGGCCAAACCTGCGGCAGCGCCCTGCCCGGCGGCCTTCAAGAGCATACGTCCACGGGATTCTGTCATGTCTGCCTCCTGTCTCTGCCGAGCTAGCGGCGGCGCCCGAAAACCAGCGAAGCAGCCGCCGTGGCAGCGGTGACCGTGTAGACGGAGGGCCAGGCACCGAGTTTCTTTGCCAGCGGGTGGGACAGTCCGAAAGCTGCCACATAGCCGGCGGTCAGGGCAGCGGCCGTGCCGGTGCCGGCGTCGCGCTTCCACATCATGAAGGCCGCAGTGCCCGCTGCAGCCAAAACCGCCCCGCCGAGCTGGCGGTTTCCGGTATCCCGGGCAGTCTTATAGCCGCCGATCAGGCCGGCGCTGGAAACGAGGGAGGTCAGAAGTGCACTCACAGGGTTTTCTCCTCTTGGCTGCTGATTACTGCTCCCAGCCTATCCCTCCGCAGCGGTGCCGGGGTGTGTCTAGACTGTGAGCAAACCGCCCCCAACACCGAAGGACCGCGCATGCCGACAACGCCCCAGACTCTGCTCGCCCAGGACGCCGCGGTGGAGAAGGTGGCGACCGGAGCACGGTGGGCCGAGGGCCCGCTGTGGGTTCCGGCCCGTTCCGCCGTACGCTTCAGCGACATCCCGGGCAACCGGATCCTGGAGTACCGCGAGACCACGGGTGCCCTGGAGGTTTATGCTGCGGATGCCGAGTTTGCCAACGGCCGCGCCCTGGACCGCGACGGCGCGGTGATCCAGTGCTCGCACGGCCGGCGCGCTGTTGAGCGGGACACCGGGACCGCGGCTGATGCCGTTCCCGCCGTTTCCACGCTGGTGAACTCCTGGAACGGCCGGCGGCTGAACTCGCCCAACGACGTCGTGGTGAAGTCCGACGGCACCATCTGGTTTTCCGATCCTTCCTACGGCATCCAGAAGGAAGAGGAGGGCCACCTGGGCCGGGAGGAATACGGCGACCGCTGGGTGTTCCGCTTCGATCCGTCCAGCGGGGAACTGACTCCGGCCGTCATAGACGTAGAGGTCCCCAACGGGCTGGCCTTCTCGCCCGATGAATCCATCCTCTATGTCTCCGACACCTCGCTGGGAACCCCTGCCCTGGACGGCGGGCAGCGGCTGCATGGCCATGCCATCCACGCGTACGACGTCGTCTCCGGCCGGTTTGCGCGAAACGGCCGGACTTTTGTGGAGGTTGGGCCGGGAGTTCCCGACGGTTTCCGGGTGGATGTGCACGGGAATATCTGGTCTTCCTCGAAGGGGGGCGTGCAGGTCTTTTCGCCCGAGGGTAAACGCATCCTGCAGATAGCGGTCCCGGAAACAGTCAGCAATGTCTGCTTTGGCGGCGACGACGGCCGCACCCTCTACATGACCGCGTCCACCAGCCTGTACCGGATCCGGACCACCGTCACCGACGCTGCGGCTGCGCTGCGCACCGCCGGAGCGTAACGGCGGGCGCAGGGAAGCCTGCTGAGTCTGCGGCTTCTGTTTAGTCTGCGGCTCTTTGGCTTCCGGCCGGTTCGCTTCCTCCGGCAGGGCGGTAACTCCACAGCTCGGCACTGATCCCGACCGGCCGGGCCCTGCGGGAATCTGCGGAGGTGCCGCCGTCGGCCGTCTCCTGTCCGTGTCCCCGGCCAAAATTCTTCGATGACACCCAGTCCTGGAAGGACTTCTCATCCCGCCACCGGGTCACCACCAGCCAGGTGGTGCGCTCGTCAGTGGGCTGCAGGAGTTCAAACCCTTCAAACCCCTCCTGTCCGTCTACGGCACCGGCGCGTGCGGCGAACCGCCGGGCCAGCTCGTCTCCGGAGTCAGCGGGAACAGTGATGGCGTTGATCTTCACGATGCTCATGGCCCATTATCCCCACATCCGCGGGTGTGCAGGTGTGCCGGTGCGGGGTTTGCTACCCTAGGTAGCCAAGACCGGATCCCGGTCTCCGGACGACGGTTCAGTACCCGGACAGCGACAAGACTGGCCAAAGGATTTAGTCATGGCATGGGTCGTCCTTGTTCTTTCCGGCATGCTGGAGGCCGTCTGGGCCACCGCTCTGGGCAGATCACAAAACTTTCGAAAAGTCTGGCCTACGGTGATCTTTGCCGCCGGCCTCATCCTAAGCATGGCTGGCCTCTCCTTCGCCATGCAGAGCATCCCCGTGGGCACTGCCTACGCCGTGTGGGTTGGCATCGGCGCTGTCCTCACAGCGGGCTACGCGATGGCCTTCGGCGGCGAACGAGCCACCGTAATGAAAGTCTTCCTCCTGCTGGGCGTTGTGGGCTGTGTTGTGGGCCTGAAAGTGGTGAGCTGAACATGCCGTGGATTGTTCTTCTCCTGAGCGCCGTCCTGGAAGCCGTGTGGGCGACAGCTCTGGACGCATCGGCCGGATTCACAGTCCTTGGCCCCACTCTCCTCTTCCTCGCGGCGGGCATCGCGTCGATGGTTGGCCTGTCCTACGCCATGAACTCCATTCCGCTTTCCACCGCCTACGCGGTGTGGACCGGGCTCGGTGCGGTCCTGACGGTCGCGTATGCCATGGTGTTCGGCAACGAACAGCCCGGACTGCTGAAGATTCTTTTCCTGGCCGGAATCATTGGCTGTGTGGTCGGCCTGAAGTTTGTGGAGTCCGCTCCAGAAGACAAGAGCCCAGATACTGTTCAGGCGGACCCGGCGGGTTGATACTTCTCTGAGCGCGGCAGTGCTTCGGCGTACCGCGGCATCGGCAGCGATGATCGGAGTCTTCCATGTCCACAGCGGAAAGTGCGTCTTCTTCCCTCTTCCGGCGCAAGCCGATCGACGAGGTCGAAGACGAAAAGAGCGGCAGCAAACTCTTCAAAAGCCTGGGGCTCTGGCAGCTCACAGCCATCGGCGTCGGCGGCATCATTGGCATCGGCATCTTCACCCTTGCAGGGTTGGTGGCCAACGGCGGGCCTGACGCCGCCGGCGTCGGTCCGGGCGTACTCATTTCGTTCCTTGTCGCGGGGCTGGCAAGTGCCGCAGCAGCCTTGTCCTACGCGGAATTTGCCGGAATGGTCCCGCGCGCCGGTTCCGCCTACACCTACGGCTACGTGGCCCTGGGCGAGGTCATCGGCTGGTTTATCGGCTGGGACCTGCTCCTGGAATACACCGCCATTGTGGCCGTAGTCGCCATCGGCATTTCAGGTTATTTCACCGAATTCATGAGCGGAATCGGCATTGATGTTCCGGCTTGGATGCAGGGCACCGGCGACACTGTGGAGGGCGGGGTAGTGAATGTGCCGGCCCTGGTGGTCTGCCTCTTCATTACCTGGATCCTCAGCCGGGGCACCAAGACTTTTGGACGCTTCGAGCTGGTGGCGGTTGGCCTGAAAGTACTGCTGATTCTCTTCATCGTGGGACTGGGATTTTTCTTCGTAAATACAGACAACTACACGCCGTTCCTGCCCAACGGTTTCGGTGCTGTCTTCACCGGTGCGGCTACGGTGTTCTTCGCGGTGTTTGGATATGACGCGATGAGCACGGCTGCTGAAGAAGCCACGGACGGCAAGAAACACATGCCCAAGGCCATCCTGCTTTCGCTGGCCGTGGCCATGGTCCTGTACGTCCTGGCAACACTGGTTCTGACGGGCATGCAGAATTACACCGAGATCAGCCCGACCGCCGGATTCGCCTCCGCTTTCCAGGCCGTGGGGCTGCCGGTCATTGCCACCGTCATCTCCGCCTTCGCCGTGCTGTCCATCCTCACCGTGATGCTCACCTTCCTGCTCGGCGTCACCCGGGTCTGGTTCTCGATGAGCCGCGACGGGCTGCTTCCGGCCTGGTTTTCAGGAACGGACCGGCACGGTACGCCGCAGCGGGTCACCTGGATTGCCGGGATTGTCTCGGCTCTGCTCGCCGGAGTGTTTCCGATCCGTGCCGTGGCCGATCTAACCAACATCGGCATCCTGGCAGCATTTGTGGTGGTTTCGGTGGCCGTGATTGTCCTCCGGCGGCGCCAGCCGGACACTCCTCGGGAGTTCCGCCTTCCGTTGATGCCCTGGATTCCGGCCTTCGGTGTGCTGTCTTCGGGGTTCCTGATGCTGCAGCTGCACTGGGAGACCTGGCTGCGTTTTGCCGTCTGGCTCGTCATCGGCATTGTCATCTACTGGTTCTACGGCCGCCGCCACTCACTGCTGAATCCGAACAGTCCGCGTCTGGCCAAGCCGCCGCCGGCTCCGGAAACCGCTTGAGCCGGGGACCAGGTGCTCCTCAGGTCTCCGCAACTGCAGCGGTGCGTGCGGTCATCCTGCGAAGGACCAGGCCCAGAACCACGCATAGAAGATAACCGGATGCCACGAACAACCAGCCGGCGAGGAATCCTCCCGAATACTGCAGCAGCAGTCCCATGGCCAGCGGACCCGAGGCGAATCCGACGTACATTCCCAGCGAGACCACACCGGACGCCGCTCCCACCCGGGCGGGCTCCACCTCCCGCATGGCTCCGGCCATAACCACCACATTCACCCCAAGCACCGTGGCGCCGTGAAGGGCTACTCCGGCCCAC
Organism: Arthrobacter sp. APC 3897; assembly: GCF_030407495.1. Classification (GTDB taxonomy): domain Bacteria; phylum Actinomycetota; class Actinomycetes; order Actinomycetales; family Micrococcaceae; genus Arthrobacter_B. Next base: position 49,938 of record NZ_JASDDG010000002.1, read on the forward strand.
ATAAGCACGGGCATGCCTGTTTGCCCGGCGAGCAGCAGAAGCGCCGTTCCTCCAATGGCTCCCAGCGCCAAGATGAGCAGCAGCGATGCCACCCCGGTTCCGCCTGCAATCCGCCGTCCCCACATCACCCGGGCAGCCACGCCCACCACTCCGGCCGCGGCGGCGGCTGCTCCGGCCATCAGCAGTGAAAAGTCCAGCTCCCGCTGGGCAAACATCGGCAGGTAAACGTTGGTGGCCTGCATACCGGCACCCGAAAACAGCGCAAACCCGGCCAGCAGCCAGACCGTGGGCGGAAACGGGTCCCGCGGACCGGAAGCCGCGCCCGTCGTCGGCGGTGCCGGCGCCGACGACGGCAGTTTGTTCCACGAATACATCAGGAGCCCCGCCATGACGACGGCGGCTCCCGCGGCCGCGCCGCGCCATCCGACCAGCAGCGCTGCAGCCGGGAAGAAGAGGCTGGAAAACAGCTGGCTTGCCTGCACTCCGGACTGCTTGATCCCCAACCAGCCGGGACGCCGGACGGGGTCCACCTGATGCGCTATCACCCTGTTGGTCGTGGGATTGGAAATCGCCTGTGCCGGTCCCGCCAACCCCACGGCAATCAGAAGCCAGAGATAACTTCCGGACACCGCCATCAGCGTGAGTGCGACAGCTGTGCCTCCGAAAATCAGGCTGAGCTGGGCGCGGCCGGAAATCCTGTCACTAAGCCTGCCCAGAGACACTGATGACAGTGCCGCGCTGAGGAAACAAACAGTGGCCAGCAACCCAAACTGCGCTTCACTGATACCCAAATCGCCGATGATGAGCGTGCTGGTGGCGCTGATGCCGTAATTCATGACAGGTCCGGCAGCCATTGCGCACACCAGCACAAACAAGAGTCCGGGACCCGCTTTGTTGTTCACTTTCTGCCCTTCTCGCAACGACACAGTACATTCTGACTCACCGGTGAACATTGCACTGACAAATAAGGGCTATCATCTGCTTAGGGCCGGTATAACAGGCCTGTTAGCTGGGGGAGTAGAAATGGGCGGGGAGTCTCAAACAGTGCCTTCTGTGCGGAAAAAATCCGCCATGCTTTTTCGTCGCGGGCGAACCATGCTGGTGGTTGTGGGTGTCTTCTGGCTCTGGCTGCTGCTGGGCAGTGCGAACTTTATTGCCGGCCTTTTTGATTCCCCCTTCTACGCAATGCTGGCCCTTTACGGCCTGGCCGTGGTGACCCTCATTTCACTGGGCGTTGCAGGAACGGCAACTTACTACGTGGTGGTTAATAAGCCTGCACGCACGGAACCCTCCGCCGGCAGCTCCGCCCGTCCCGGTCTTTCAGAACTTGCGCCCGTTATCCGCCTCGTCCCGCGCCGGGTTGCCGACCACAGTGCAGCGCTCGCCGATAAAGCTGCTGCCAAGTGGCGGGATCTGGCCTCCTAACCTCCGGGTCTTTTAACTCCGGGCGTCGGTCCGGAATCTGCGGCCTGCCAAAGTGTCAGTGCCCCACGGCAGGCTGGTGCCATGACAGTCACTCACGCTCCTTACCGCCGCGAGCCGTACATCCGCTTGCGCACGACGTCATCCGTCATAGACGGCAAGGCAGCCGCCTGGACCCGGGCCTCGGTGCTCCTGCACTGGGTTGACGGCCTCGGGCGCGCCCACAACCGCTGGGTGCCGGCCGAAAACGTCCTCCGCCTCGGCCGGGACGAGTCATCGTGGCAGGACCCCTATGACGACTGGGCCTTCTACTATCCTGCCGCTGCCGCTTCCGCGGGTTCTTCTCCGGAACGAGCCGTAGGTCTTCTGTCCACGGCTGCCTGACTTCCTTCCGTGCCCGTTCCCTTGACACCGGCCGGAGTCCGCATGCTTATGGAGGTACGGGCGGTTCGGCCCACGGGAGCAACCACTGGAGCCGATGAGCGGAGCAGAGCATGGAATTCAAGGGCATCATTGAAGCAGCCGGTGAGCTGGTGGACCTTGCCGGGGTAGCCGTCATCATTGTGGGCGCTGTCCTCGCAACGGTGTCCGTGGTTCGAACCCTTCTGCGGCGGACGGGCCGCCCCGTCTACGAGACATACCGGCAGCAGTTGGGCCGGTCCATCCTGCTGGGGCTGGAGCTTCTGGTTGCAGCCGATATCATCCGGACCGTGGCGGTAACTCCCACTTTTGAATCGCTCGGGGTGTTGGCGCTCATCGTCCTGATACGGACTTTCCTCAGCTACACCCTGCAACTGGAAGTCACCGGGCGGCTGCCCTGGCAACAGGTTCGCCCGGCCGAAGCCGCACGCCCGCCAGGATAGGCGACTGCCTATCAGGCGCGGCGGTCATCCCGCACCGAGACCACGAGCAGAGCCACGGTCAGCCCCAGCGTCAGTATCCCTACGGGGTTGGCCAGTGCCGCTGAGAACCCTACCGCTTCCGTTCCGACCAGCGCCGACATTACTGAGCCGTCACGCCCGGGGCCTCCGCCGACGTCGGGCACCAGGAAGCCAAAGGCGCCACCTGCCAGCCACAGCCCGAGCAGAAGAAAGGACGTACGCAAGGGTGCTCCGAAGCGTGGCCGCCGGGCGGCGGCCACGGTGATGCGTGCTGCCGACACCAGCATCAGAATGGCCAGCAGCGGCCCAACAGTTGCCGCAAAGATCACCACCAGGTTCCCTCCGACACCAAACAGCATCCGTCCTGCGGTGACCCACAAAGGAATCAGCAAAGCCATGGGCAGGCTTAACGCTGCTGCAACAGCAGAAAAAACGGTTGCGGGACGGACCGTGGACTGTGCCGGGGATGTCGTGCTCATGGTTTAAGGCTAGGCGAGGTTCATGGCTCATCATGTCTCCAAGCAGGCACCAGGACGTACCGCGTCCGTACTACTTGGGGCGGGTACGGATCCCCCCGCATGTCATCACAGGGGATGAGGCTATTTGTCCTGACGAAACCCTATTCTGGAAGGGCGTCCACCCCCCAATAAACGGCGCGACCCCGTTCATTGTTTGTTCTGACTCCGTTCATGATGAAAGAGCATGGTTTTCGTTATGCCTATCGAATACCTGATGTGGGCTCCGCTGGTGGTGCTGTCATTGGTTCTGTACCTCACTCTGGCTGTGGCAGCGCTCTTCAGCCTGGCCGGTTCCTCGTGGGTCTCCAGCTCTGCGCGGCGTGGGTGGACGCTTGCTGTTGTGCTGCTTCCGGTGGCGGGGTCGGTGCTGTGGCTGGCAGCTTCTCATCGTCAGACAGCGGCCTTCCCCACCGACGACGGCGATCAGCCCCCGACGTTCGAGGGGCCGGACGTTCTCTTCGAGATTCGCGATCCGTAAGGGCCGTCCAGCGAAGCAACGACGGCCCAGGCCCGTCGTTGGAACGAGCTTCAATTCGGAACGAGCTGTCGGGACGAGTGTTAAAAGGGTGGTGGGTGATCGCCGTCGTCAGGGAGCTCGTCGGCAGGGATCCAGCCCGACATCGGGATTGGTGCGCACTTCGCGGCGTCTTTATCCGGTTCCCGGCATGGTCCGGCATTTGATCCGGTGGTCGTTCCGGCGGCGGCCAGGGTGAGGTGCGGATCGGTCCGGTAGGTCCGCCCGCCGGGCGACGTCCACTCAATGATCCCCGGGACTCGCTGCCGGGCTTTCCAGAAACCCCGGGACTTGAACATGTGATGCCGCCGGCACAGATGTTCCAAATTGTCGTGGTCCGTGGCCCCGCCGTGGGACCACGGTGTGGTGTGGTCAATCTCGGAGATCACGGCATTGGTCCGGCATCCCGGGAACCGGCACGTCCCGTCCCGGGCCCGGAGCCAGCGCTGCAGCCCGGGAGGAACTTTCCGCCGCCGTCCGACCCGCAGAACCTCGTCCGTGTCCGGGTGCCGTTCCACCGGTGTCCAGCGGGCTGCCTCCCGGGCCAGCCGGCGGGCGGCTTCCGGACCGATCGGCCCGTACCCGTGCAGCTCCGCAGGCTGCTCATCAGCCCCGAACAGAGTTTCAGCGGTGATCAGCACCAGAATCTCAGCCCGCGCCCGCGTACGGTCTTTAGCGGCGCGGTTGCCCGTGCTGGGGCTGTCGTGGGTGTCCCGGTCGTCGCGGCATCCCTTCCGGTCACTTCTGTCGAAGCCGCCGCTGTCGGTCACGTCGTCCCCAGGGTCACCCTCGAGCAGGTCAGCCAAAATATCCGCCCGTAACTGGTCCACACCCCGCGGGTCCCCGGATGCCTGCTCACCCCGCGCCGCAGTACTCAACTGCGTGTAAATCAACTGCGCCCGGGCTGCCGGCAACAACGCCGACAACCACGACATCCCGTCCTCATCCGGCACCAAACACACCCGCCGCGCCTCGAACGCACTCTTATGCCGGACCGGAATGGTCTCCGGATACCGGCCCTCCCGCATCCTGCGGGCCTTCACCCGGAACTGCGGACACGTCTGACCCTCGGCAGCCAGCTCCAGCAGACCCGCCTCAAACCCCGCAAGCTCAGGGCCGGGCACGTACTGGGACTGATCCAGCACCGCTTGGACATGCCCGTAACTCAGGGTGCCTTGTTCCAGGCGCGTCAGGGTGGCGGTATGCGTGGTGCAGAGCCGTCCGGCGTCACTCATCAGCATCTTCGCGGTGTTCGTGGGCAGGTGCAGGATGGCTGCGGCTTCCTCCGCTGCCAGACTGAAGGTCAGGGCCGGATCCTCCCGGCCCACTTCCTGAAGCAGATCGTCGCGGAAGAGGGTTTCCATCCGGTGCAGGACTTTAGCCTGCTGGGCCTGAGCCCACCGGGTCAGGGAATCCAACCGGGACAACACCGCCCCGGCCTCATCCTGGGTTAGGAACTGAACACCCTGCACCGCCAGCGAACCCGTGAACCCGTCACGCCCCGGGGCAACATCAGCAGCGGCTTCAAAGACCGACCGGCTGGCCCCAGCATGCGGCCCGGCACCGGTTAAATCGCCAGTGCCGCTGCTTCGGAAAGATCCGTCCTGATCCATGTCCTCAGGCTTTCACCCGGCACCGACACTTCCGTCCCGAAAACGGCTCTCGACGTCCCAAAACGGGCACTTTCGACACCCTCAAAATACTCGACTTTTTCTGGAACTACTTGTCGGTTTCTGGACTTACTCAACGGGATGACCTCCGCCAGCTCCCCTGACCACATACTCAAAGGCTCCGCAGATCTGCCTGCATACCCCAAGATCCAGCCCCGGCGCGGCATGAACCATCCCCATTGTTCGACAACCCCGTCACATAATCTTCGGTGCACCGAACTTTCATGCTACGTTGCTGTCATGAGCCGTAAGACCGCACTCCTGAGGCCTGCCAAACCGGCAACAGGCAAGACTTCCCCCGTGCCCGCTTCATCGCCCACGAAGCCCGGCAGACCCAAACGCATGATCTGGATGCTGGGACCCGCACTGGTTGCAGGCGTTGCCTACTTGGACCCCGGAAACGTGGCCAGCAACATGACCGCGGGGGCCAGGTTCGGGTACCTGCTTGTATGGGTTGTGGTTGCCGCCAACATTATGGCGTGGCTCATCCAGTACCTTTCCGCGAAACTTGGACTGGTTACCGGCAAGTCGCTGCCCGAGCTGCTGGGAGAACGTCTGGGCCGCAAAACCGGACGCCGGCTCTACTGGCTGCAGGCCGAACTCGTAGCAATGGCCACCGACGTTGCAGAGGTCATCGGCGGCGCCGTTGCCTTATGGCTGCTGTTCGACCTGCCGCTGCTTCTGGGCGGGGTCATCACGGGTGTCATCTCCATGGCCGTTCTGGCCCTTCAGGGCAGCGGACGCCACCGCACTTTTGAATACGTGATCGTATCCATGATGGCGATTATCGCCGTCGGTTTCACAGCTGGCATCGTCATCTCCCCGCCCGACGCCGGCGGCGTCGCAGACGGCCTCATCCCCCGCTTCGAGGGAAGTGAATCCGTGCTGCTCGCAGCATCCATTCTTGGCGCCACTGTCATGCCGCACGCCATTTACGCGCATTCCGCACTGACCCGGGACCGATTCCCTGACCGCACCGCCTTCCTGACAACTCCCCGGCTGATCCGCGCCACCCGCTGGGATGTCACCATTGCACTGGCCGTAGCGGGAACCGTGAACCTGGCGATCCTGCTCCTGGCAGCCAGCTCCCTCCAGGGCGTCGCCGGAACCGACACCTTGGAAGGTGCTCACGCTGCAATCGCCGCATCCCTTGGCGGCGCCGTCGCCACCCTCTTTGCCGTTGGCCTGCTGGCCTCGGGACTGGCATCCACCTCAGTGGGCGCCTACGCCGGCGCCGAAATCATGCAGGGACTGCTGAAGGTCCGCATGCCAATGCTGCTGCGACGCCTGATCACGCTCATTCCCGCATTGCTGATCCTGGCGGCCGGGGTGGACCCCACATGGGCACTGATCCTCAGCCAGGTCATCCTGTCCTTCGGCATTCCGTTTGCCCTGATTCCGCTGGTTTGGCTGACCTCGCGCCGGACCCTGATGGGCGTCCACACTAACCGTTGGTGGACCACCGCGCTGGGGGTCGCAGTGGCCATCCTGCTGGTGGGCCTGAACATCACGCTGCTCGTCCTGACGTTCACCGGCGCTGCGTAGCGCCGGGGAGGGTGCGGGAGGGTGCGGGAGGGTTCACCGCCACAGCACGACGACGACGGCGGCAGGGTTCGCAACACTCAACCTCTGCTGAGCCGTTCACCCGTCTAGTCGTTCACCGTCCCCTCCACCAGCGCGGTGGCAATGCTGTCAGCATCCTGCACCGCAGCCAGATACCGTTCCGCGTCCAGTGCTGCGGCGCACCCGGTGCCGGCAGCAGTGATGGCCTGGCGGTAGCGGTGATCCACGGCATCACCGCACGCGAAAACGCCGTCGGCGGAGGTCGCCGCAGTGGGGGCAGCCACCGTAATGTACCCCTCCGGATCCAGATCCACCTGTCCGTGCAGCAGCTCGGTGCGCGGCACATGGCCGATGGCGACAAACAGTCCGGCAGCCGCCAGTTCCCGCCGCTCACCCGTGACCGTGTCGGTGAGGGTTACCCCCGTAACTTTGTCCTCGCCGTGCACCGCAGTCACTTCACTGTTCCACTCAAACCGGATCTTTTCGTGGCTTTTGGCCCGCGTGGCCATGATGCGTGAGGCGCGCAGCTCGCCGCGCCGCACAATGACCGTGACAGACCGTCCGAACCGGCTCAGGAACAGAGCTTCCTCCATGGCCGAGTCCCCGCCCCCAACCACCAGGATGTCCTGGTTCCGGAAGAAGAAGCCGTCACAGGTGGCACACCAGGAAATGCCGCGGCCGTTGAGCCGTTTCTCCTCCGGCAGACCCAGTTCCTTATATGCGGATCCGGTGGCCAAAATGACGCTGCTGGCCTTGTACTTGTCTCCGCTGCCTGTCTCCACCCGCTTCACGTGCCCGCCCAAATCCACCGACACGACGTCGTCGTACTGCACCACGGCGCCGAACTTCTCGGCCTGCCGGCGCAGGCTGTCCATCAGGTCCGGCCCCTGGATTCCGTCCGGAAACCCGGGAAAGTTCTCCACTTCCGTGGTGTTCATCAGGGCCCCGCCGGCGGTCACCGACCCGGCCAGGACCCGCGGTTTCAGACCTGCACGGCCGGCGTAAATGGCGGCCGTATATCCGGACGGACCGGAGCCGATAATGATGACCTGATCGGTATTCATAAAGTGCTCCTTGGCAGGCGGAAAGCTCGGAAACCGGAAGCGTTCTGAATCCCAGTGTGACCGCCCCGGCCCCGGCCGGGAAGAAGTCCGTGCCGGCACCCTCATAATGGAGCGATGCCTACTCCCGCACGTCAACGCCCTGCCGTCCATCTGGTGCAGCTGCCCCTGCCCGCCATCGATGCGTTGGCCCGCGGCGACCTGGAAACAGCCAACCGGCACTCACCCGTGGCCCTGACGCGGCACTTTTCCGTCGACCGGCTGGCGGTATGGAAAATTCGCAGCCTTCAGTTGGCCGCAGCACCCGACGACGCCGGCTGGGTCACCGGGGCGCTGATCGACGGTGCATCGGGACAGGCCGTGGGGTGCGCCGGTTTCCACGGACCACCGGATGCGGTTGGGATGGTGGAACTCGGATATTCGGTGGATCCGGTGTTCCGCCGGAGCGGCTATGCACGGGCGGCACTGGAGTTGCTGCTGGCCCGGGCCGCCGGTGAACCGGACGTCCGCACCGTGCGGGCCACGATCAGTCCGGATAATGAAGCTTCCCGGCACCTGGTGCTGCAGTACGGGTTCGAAGAAAACGGGTCCCAATGGGATGAGGAAGACGGACCGGAGATCATTTTCGAAGTGGCCGCAGGCAACCAGTCCGCACAGCATCAGTAGGCTGGCCTGATGCTTTCCGAAAATCTCTTCGCCCATCAGGCCACTGACCACAGCACGGCTGCGCCTGGAACCGCTGGGACCTGAGCATTTCGACGGCGCCTGGGCGGCTCTCCAGGATCCGGAAGCACGCCGGCTGACCGGAACCCACGCCGAGTTCACTCCGGAACTGATTGAGGCCTGGCTGGCAGGGCTCGCCGCGCAGCATGACCGCGCAGACTGGACCGTCATCCGCCGTGCAGACGAACTGCACCCGGAGGAACGGTATTTGGGCGAAGTGGTGTTGAACGATTTCGATGCCCACAACGAGTCGGTGGGATTCCGGATTGCTTTGTCCCCGGCAGACGTGCGGGGCAGGGGTACGGCACCGAGGCCACCGCCGCCGTCGTCGGGCATGCGTTTGATGACCTGGGACTTCACCGGGTCGCGCTCGTTCAATCCGCGCGCCCGGCGGGCCTATGAAAAAGCCGGGTTCACGGTGGAGGGACGCCGGCGCGCCGCCCTGCTGTGGGACGGCGCCAGGGTGGATGTGGTCAGCATGGGCATCCTCGCAGGCGATCCGCGGCCGGCCGCGCCGGGCCCACTGCCGGAATCAGGCGATACGGCGCCGGATCTGGACGGCAGCCAGCAGGGTGAACACCACCGTCATGGCAGCCAGGATGAACACCACGTAGGTATTGGTGACGGCCCAGTCCCCCACTGACGCAGTGATGCCGAAGATCTCCTCGAGTTCGGTGGCGGCAGCCGGCTGGTCCGCTGCCAGGACCTGCAGCGAGTCCGCCGTCATCTCCTGGCGGATCGGCAGCGCAGCCTGCATGAACGGCAGGGCGCTGACGACGGTGCGCACGCCTTCGGGCAGCGCCCCCACCGGAATATAGGCGCCGGCCAGGAACCCCAGAATGGTGCCCACAATGGTGGAGAGGGCTGAGTACGCTCCCGCAGTTCGCACAAACGAGACCGCAAAGGAGCTCAGCGCTGCAAACGCCAGGCAGCTGAGGGCCAGGAAGCCGTAAACGGTGGCGATCTGCCCGGCGCTAAAACTGATCCCGTCCACCAGGTACAGATAGGCCAGACTGATGATCAGCACCACCGTGGTCATAATCAGCGCCACAACACCGGCGGAGGACAGATAACCCAGGATCAGTTGTTCGCGGCGGATCGGCGAAACCATAAAATCCCGGAAACGGCCCGACGACGAATCCTCCACAAACACGTTCAGGGCGCCGAGACCGGTGGTAATGGAGGTAATGCCGACAATGCCGGCGAACATCCAGGTGTCCACGAAACCCTTGACGTCATCCCGCGTTGCTCCCGGGAAGGACTGCTGAAGATCATCAATCTGGGTGCTCCCGAGAAACAGCGTGTAGAGCAGGAACAGGATCAGCGCCGAAAGCAGCGAGAAAAACACGCCCATCCGGTCACGGAAGAACAATCGCAGGTTGCGCAGCATCAGGTTGCCGACAATGTTCATGCGCCCTCCCCCTCGTGTCCGGTCAGCGCCAGGAAAACGTCATCCATGGTTCCGTGACGGAACTCAAAATCCTGCACGGCGTCACCGTGCTCCGCCAGAATCCTGCGGGCCGTCTCCGCGGTGTCGACGACGAGCCGCACCACCCCGCCGTCGTCCTCATCGCGGATGCCGGCCCCCGCAGCGGTTGCCAGCGCCAGCAGCGCCGGACGGTTGTCGGTGGTGATGCTCAGGACGGAGTTGCTGTGCCGGGCGCGCAGCTGGGCGGGCGTGCCGTCCGCGATGATGCGGCCGCGTTCAATAATGCACACCCTGTCCGCTTCCTCGGTTTCCTCCATGTAGTGCGTAGTGAGGAAGACGGTGAGCCCGTGCCTGTCCCGCAGTTCGCGGATGGTGGACCAGACCATGGCACGGCTGGCCGGATCCAAACCGGCGGTGGGTTCGTCCAGAAAGAGGATCGACGGCGAGTGCAGCAGTGCGCGGGCAATGTCCACACGCCGCCGCTGCCCGCCGGAATAGGTGCCGTAGCGGCGGTCTACGAAGTCGTCGATCCCGATCAGGGCGCTCAGCTCCTGGATCCGGGCATCGTTGGCCGCTGTGTCGGCCGAATAAAATTTAGCCCTCGTCCGCAGGTTTTCGCGGCCAGTCAGCAGCGGGTCCAGCAACGAATCCTGGAAAACGACTCCGATGTCCTTGCGGACTTGGCCGGCCGCGCTGCGTACATCGTGCCCGCTGACGGTTGCTTCACCGGCGTTGAAGGGAATGACCGTGGTGAGACAGGAAATAGTGGTGGATTTTCCGGCGCCGTTAACGCCCAGAAAGGCGAAGACGGTGCCGGGCTGCACCTCGAAGGAAAGGTCGTCAACGGCTGTGGCGGCACCGTATTTCTTGGTCAACCCACGGACGGATATAGCGGTGTCTCCGGCTATTGCCACGATTACCCCGACTCTTCCCATTCTTCCGGCGGCATCCTCCGGGCTGGGGAAAGTCTAGCCGGAGAGCTGGCGCAGATCGTCCCATTCAAAGGGCGTAGTCTCGTTGTTTTCCCAATCCTGCCGCAGGATGGCGTAGGCCACCGATGCCACCCGCGTACCGTCTGCCGCGGGCCAGCCGAGGCGGTAGTGGGCTTCTTTGAGGAACCCCGACCGGACAAAGGTCTTCCGCATGGCAATGTTGTCCTCCCGGGTCTGGCCTTCGAACCGCACCGGTTCCGGGTACGTTTCAAACACCAGTGAGCACAGGGCCTTCAGGATCTGCGGGCCGAGTCCCCGGCCGCGGAAGTCCTCCGCCAGCCGCAAATCGAACATGGGGGTGTCATCCTCCAGGTCATCAAGCACTACCATTCCCACGGTTTCCGCGTCAGCGAGGATCCACCAGCCCGCCGATTCCGCAGACCAGAATCTGCCGCTGTCCACCGTTTCCCGTGCCGACTCCGCCGTGTGCTGTGCCGTCATGTGGAAAGGGAAACTGTTTGATGTCAGGAATTGCACAATGGCTTCCGCCTCAGACGCAGATTCAGCCATGGGTCGAAAATCAATAACCATGGTGGGAGCCTATCCGACACCAGTAGGGTGTTGATCATTAGGTGTCCACGAGCATTTCAGCCCAGACTTGGGGGAGATTCATGAGACGAGTTGTTTCAACCGGGGAAATTACCGTTGAGTCGGCGGCACGGAATCTCCATGATTATTTCACCGAACTCATGCCCCGTACCGGCAGGGTCCGCAGCAGTTCCCGGTTCGATTCCTGGGCCGGCGGCGGCGATGCCCCGGACGTGGTGAACCGCTTCACGGCCGACGACGTTGTGGCCGCGTCCTTCCGTTGGTCAAGATTCCGGCGCGGGCGGCCGTTGCCCTGCTGGAAACGCGGGCCGGGGACATATCCGACCTGCTGGCTTCCATACCGGCGAACGTCGATCTGCCGGATGCAGACCCGGTTCAGGACCTGGGTGCGGGCAGCCCGGCCCGCCGGCTGTGGAACCTCCTGCGCGGCCGGGACGACGACGGCGGCTGGGGCGTGGGCCCGAGCACCGCCAGCAAACTCCTTGCCCGCAAGCGGCCCCGGCTGATTCCGGTCTACGACTCCATCATCCGCCGCGTCACTGCGCTGCCCGGTCCCAAGGACCAGTGGGAATACTGGCACACCTCCTTTGCGGACGGGGTTCTTTCCGAACGGTTGACGGAGATCCGCGCCAAGTCGGGCATCACCGAGCCCATTTCCGACCTTCGGGTGCTGGACATCGTATTGTCCATGCACGGCAAGCGGCAGGGGTTCCTTCAGCAGGAGGAGGATCTGGAGTCTTGAGCACCCTCCCGTCCCCCTCCGGCGGTGCCGGGATCACTGTCCGCCCGGGTCCCGCCAGCCCGTGGCTGGGCACCCCGCCGGGAATTACTGCGCTCACGGCACTGGTCCTGTCCCTTGTTGTTGTGCCGCTGTTTTTTCCGCTGGCCGGGCTCGCTCTGGTACTCGCGGTCGCGGCACTGGTCCGGCGGCACCGCTGATCCGCAGCCGGCTACAACCTCGGTGTCCGTTCCCGCCGGGGAACCCTAACCAAAGGAAAGGGCGGCCGACCCTTCGCCGCACTTTGATATTTCTCCCGTTTAATGCGGCTGCAGATGAGATGAAAACGTTACTGGCTGCAAGCATATTTCGGCCTCGGTTGTGAGGCATTCTTTGACGTACGTGAACTCGCAGGTTCACTGCCGCCTTCCGAAAAAGGATTCCCGTGCATCATTCTCCGCGCGCTGCTGCGCTCCTTGCCGCTTTGTGTTTCTCCATCGTCCTCAGCGGGTGCGGTTCGTCCGGCGAAGCTGAAGACCCGGCCCCCGCCAATGACTCACCCCTGGCTGAATTCATGTCCTCCGCCTATGAGAGCGGGATGAGCCAGGAGGAGCAGGAGAAGGAATACGCCGAGCGGGAGCGCAAGCGGGAGGACCTCGTGGCGCAGTGCATGACGGAGGAGGGGTTCGAGTACACCCCGAATGTCCAGGACGTCTCCTTTTCCATGGGAACGGAAACGGAGTGGAATCCTGACTCCCGGGAATGGGTGTCCCAGTACGGCTACGGAATGATCAATTACCCCGGCCGGGATGACGAGCCCGTGGCCAGCGAACAGGAATACGTCGATCCGAACGCTGATTATGTCTCCAGTTTGTCGGAATCTGAGCGAACCGCCTTCTATGAGGCGCTGCACGGCCCCACGCCCGACGAAGAGGACATGCCCGCCGAGGGGGAAATGGTGGAATGGGACTGGACCACCGCGGGCTGTTACGGATGGTCGGAGAACGAAATAAACGGCGACGACGCCGACACCACCGAGAAGCACCAGCCGCTGATTGACTCCATGAATACCCTCTACGAGGACATGATGAGTTCCCCGGAACTCACCGAGGCCGATGCCGAGTGGTCCTCCTGCATGGCTGATGCGGGACACCCGGGCTTCACGGCTCAGCTGGATGCACAGAACAGCATCAATGAAAAGATGAACTCCGCCTACGACGGGATGAGCGCCGGCAGCAGCGCCACCGCCGAGGCTGTTGAACCCGGCGCAATGGTCGAACCGGACATGGACGGGCTGGCCGAGGAAGAAATCGCCCTCGCCCTCGCTGACCTGGACTGCCGGGAGAAGACAAATTACCGGGACACCATGGAGAGCGTGCAGTTCGAGCTCGAGCAGCAGTTCATTGATGACCATAAGGCCGAGCTGGAAGCTTTCCGCGCGGACATCGAGCAGGGCAACTGAGTGGCGGGGATTGGACGCAAAGGTGCCGGCCGGCAGGCGGACCAGGCATCGGGTCTGGGGCTGCTCCTCGACGAGGAACCGGAGCAGGCCCGGGAGCAGGACGTTCCCGCGCGCTCATCAGCCCGGGCAGGCGTCATCACTGTTTTCCAGCGCAACCGGACGCTCTGGATTGTGGCCGCGGCCGCCGTTCTGAGCCTGATTGCCGGTCTGCTGCTGGGGCGGACGCTGATCGGGCCGGCTGACGCAGCAGGCGCGGCCGAGCCTCCGGCACCGGGTCTGGTGACCGTTCCCGTGCAGTTTGGCCAGCTCAGCAATGACGTGACCATCCGCGGGGAGGTGGCCTATGCGGACCCGGTGGAAGTGCGCATTGACACCACCTCCATCGCAGGCCCCGCCGTCGTGACGGGCCAGGTGCCGGACGTGGGAGCGGAATTCAAGCCCCTGTCGATAGCCCTTGAGGTTGCCGGCCGGCCCGTCATTGTCCTGCCCGGAGAACTCCCTGCCTACCGGACCCTCTCCCTCGGCGCATCGGGCCCGGATGTGGTCCAGTTCAAGACGGCGGTTCGGACCGTGGGAATTGACGCCGGAGATCCGTCCGACCCCGTGTTCGGTGCAGACGCAGCCAGCGCCGTCGCAACCCTCTACGCCACGGCCGGGTACTCGGTCCCGGAGTCGGCGGAGGGAAGCGCCGAATCCGTCCGCGCAGCACAGGAATCCGTACGAATGGCGGAGCAGGGTTTGTCCTCGGCCCAGAACGAACTGGCTCTGACGCCGGTGGGTGCAACACCCGTGGAAATCCGGGAGGCGGATAACGCTGTCGCCGCCGCACAGCGCGAGCTGACCGCCGCCCGGCAGGCCACACCCCCGGATGCGCTGCAGATCGGCAACCTGGTGGATGCCCTCGAACTGGCTGAACTGCGCCGCCAGCAAATCGGCGCTGACCGGACCGATGCTCCGCAGCGGGCGGCAGTTGACGCCGCCGCGGTGCAGCTTGGGCAGGCACAGGAGGAACTGGTCCGCGCCGAGCAGGCGGCGCTGCCGTCGCTGCCCGCCGGAGAGGTGCTGTATCTGGCCCAGCTGCCCCGCCGGGTCGACACCGTCACCACCGAGCGCGGCTCCATCTTGGAGGGATCCTCCATGACGGTCTCCGGCGCAACTCTGGGACTGTCCGGATCCGCGGCGGAAGCCGATGCGCGTCTCCTTAAGGCCGGAGACAAAGCATCCTTTGACCTGCCGGACGGCACCGCGCACCCGGCCACCATTACCTCTGTGGCGGCCGGCGAGGGAGACTCGGCGCGGTGGACCGTTCAGCTGCAGCCGGATCCCCTGGCCCCGGAGCAAATTTCGGAACTCCAGGGAACCAACGTTCGCGTGTCGATCGCCGTCGGTGCCACGGACGGCGAGGTTTTGTCCGTCCCCTACGCGGCGCTCACTTCCGGGCCCGGGGGCGAAACCCGCGTGGAAGTGGTGGCGGGAGACCCCCGCGAGGGTGAACGGACGGCCACCCGTCTGGTGGTGGTCCGCAGCGGATTGGCGACTCCCGGTGCGGTGGAAGTCATCCCGGTGGAAGGAGAACTGGCCGAAGGAGATCTGGTTGTGGTGGGGACGTGAGTGTTCCCCTCCTGGAACTGCGTGATGTCACGAGGTCTTTTCCCGGACCGCCCGAAGTGCAGGCCCTGAAAGGCATCAACCTCACGGTGCAGCAGGGCGACTACGTGTCGATTGTGGGCCCCAGCGGCTCCGGCAAATCCACCATGCTCAATATCCTTGGCCTGCTGGACCGGCCCAGCGTGGGCGAGTACCGCTTTGACGGCCATCTGACCGGGGTTCTGGACGAGGACATCCGGGCTGCCGTCCGAGCCCAGCGCATCGGGTTTGTTTTCCAGGCCTTTCACCTTATGCCGCGGCGGTCAGTTCTGGAGAACGTGATGATGCCCATGCTGTACAGCGGAACCCCGCGCGTGGAACGTGCCGACCGTGCCCGGGAGGCGCTTCAGCGCGTCGGTCTGGGCCACCGGATCGATTTCCTGCCCGGCACCCTCTCGGGAGGCGAACGCCAGCGCGTGGCTGTGGCACGCGCCGTCGTCACCCGCCCCAGCGTGCTCCTGGCCGACGAACCCACCGGCAACCTCGACGGCGGCACCACCCAGGATGTCATGGCACTGTTCGAAGAACTGGTGACCGACGGGCTGGCCCTGGTCATCATCACGCACGATCAGGGGGTAGCCCGGCGCGCACCCCGGTGCGTCCGGATTGCAGACGGAAGGGTGGTAACACCCGCATGAAGCTCGCCCGCGCCGTACGAGACCGCGCCCCCGCCGCTTCGCCGGCTGCAGGACTCCTTTCACCCGTTCCTTCCGCAGACCGCTTCAGCTTCATTGACCTGCTGATCGAGGCCACCTCCGACCTCGGAACACGGCCCGGCCGGCTCCTGATGACGCTGGCCGGAACCATCCTCGGCATCGGAGCCCTGGTGGCCACCCTGGGCTTCGCCCAGACCACCGCCGGACAGCTGGCCAAACAATTCGATGCCTTCGCAGCCACCCAGGTCATCGCGTCTCCGGCCACGGCCCAGAACTCCGACGGCAACAGTGTTGCCACCGCTACCCTCCCCTGGGACGCTGTGGAACGCATGGAACGCCTTTCCGGAATTGAACAGGCAGCTTTGATCACGGAAGTGAAACTCCGTGAGGGCACCGTCACCGCGGTTCCCGTCAATGATCCTTCCGCACCCCTCACCGCACCGCCGCGGGTTTTTGCCGCCTCCCCCGGACTCATCGACACACTGGAGGGAACCGTCCTGCACGGCCGGCTCTTCGACACCGGACATGACCAGCGGCAGGACCGCGTGGCGGTACTGGGCAACCGGCTCGCGGACCGTCTTGGCATCACCCGGGTGGATTCCCAGCCGTCCATCTTCATTGACGGCCTGCCCTACGCCGTCGTCGGTGTCTTCGGCGACATCCGGCAGCGCTCCGAGCTGCTGGAGAGCGTGGTCATCTCCACCGGCGCCGCCCGGTCAGACTTTGGCCTGGCCGCGCCGGGAGAGGTGCAGGCCCGCATCGCCATTGGCGCCGGACCGCAGGTGGCTGAGCAGGCTGCCCTGTCCCTCTCGCCGGATGAGCCCGAACGCATCGACGTCGCCGCCCCGCAGGGAAGGTCCCAGCTCGCAGGCAATGTCCAGGCGGACGTCAACCTCATTTTTGTGGTGCTGTCCGTGGTGGTGCTTCTGGCCGGAGGCGTCGGCATTGCGAATGTGACCATGCTTTCCGTCATGGAACGCACCGGGGAAATCGGCCTGCGCCGTGCCATCGGTGCCACCCGTCGGCAAATTGCCGCGCAGTTTGTCGCGGAGTCGGTCATCATCGGGCTTCTGGGCGGGGTACTCGGCGCAGCCGCAGGGGTTTTCGCCGTCATCGGCATCTCCCTGTCCCAGCAGTGGACCCCCGTGCTTGACCCGCTGCCCGCCTGCGGCGGGGCGCTCCTCGGAGCGCTGGTCGGGCTCGTTGCCGGCGGGTTCCCGGCCCGCAAGGCCACGAGCATTGAGCCCGTCGCGGCCCTGCGGGGAGCCTAGCGCCGCCCCCTAAACGAACATCAATGCGCCTTGTACGGCACCGGTTCCGGCAGCCCGGCCTCACTGCGCACCCGGCGGGAGAACCGTTCAATGGATTTCAGTGCGGCTTTGACGTCGGCCGGGCCAACGTCGAAGGGCATGGACTTCATCGTCTCGCCGGGGACAGTGGCGGCCTCCGCCACGAGGTCCAGTTCCCGCGCGTCGTCCACGGACAAACCCACCTCGGTGAGGGTGTTCGGCAGGCCCACTCGCGTGGTGAACTCCACAAAGTCACGAATCTCCGCCGTAGGAGCACCCTCCAGCACCAGCTGCGTCAGTGAACCGATGTTGACCTTCTGTCCGTGGGCCAGGCCGTGCGTCTGGGGTGCTGCGGTCAGTCCGTTGTGGATGGCATGGGCTGCCGCCAGTCCGCCTGACTCGAACCCCAGGCCGGAGAGGAGGGTATTGGCTTCGATCACCTTTTCCAGCGCCGGGGTCACCAGGTTGTCCCGGACGGCGTCCAGTGCGGGAAGTGCGAACTCCCACAACACGTCCCAGCTCAGCCGCGCCAATGCGGTGCCGGTCTCGGTGGGCAGCCCGCCGGCCATGGTCAGCGAGAAGGACGCAGCCGTAGCCCGTGCTTCCAGCCAGGTGGCCAGCGCGTCGCCTACCCCGTAAGCCAGGAAGGACGCCGGGGCGTTGGCCACAATCTGCGAGTCCACCAGCACCAGGTCCGGGTTCCGGGTGAAGAACCGGTATTCCTCGAACGCTCCGTCCGCGGTGTAAACGACGGCGAGCGCCGACGTCGGCGCGTCGGTGGAGGCGACGGTGGGGACCGATGCCCAGCGGATTCCGGCCGCATCACCGGCGGCCTTGCACGCATCGATGGTGCTGCCGCCGCCCACCCCCACCACCACGTCAGCCTTGGCCGACCGGATGGCACCGGTCAGCCGGTCAATCTCCGCGGCCGTAGGCGTTCCGTTGAAGACCTCGCGGGTGAGCGGGAGTTCGGCAATCCGGAGGGAGGTGCCAATGTCATGCCCCACAAAACCCCAAACGACGTCGTCGGCCACCAGCAGGGGTGTCTTGCCAACCTGGCTGAGGAATTCACCGAGCCGGTGGATGGCGCCGGCGCCCTGCACATAGCGGCCGGGACTGATGACGGTACGTACTGGTGTCTGCTTCATCGTGAACTCCTGGGGCGGTTTCGGAAACGGTGATTCGGGAACAGCAGCTGGCTGGTGCCAGCGTAGGGGGCCGTTTCCGCTGCGGCCAGACACAGTGGACATGAGCGGGCGGGCGCACGGAATTTCGAGTGGATGCTACTCTGAGATCATTCGAAGGTGTGTTCTAGGGAGGTTGTGCGGTGCCCGTCTTTTCTTCCGCTCCCGCGCCGCATTCAGGCGGCGCGAAGGAGCAGCCGCCGTCCCGGGGTTCAACGCTTCCGGCCGGGTTCGCCTCCCCCGCCCAGGACTATTACGACGCCGGCATTGACCTGAACCGGCATCTGATCCGTGATGCCACCTCCACCTTCATCATGCGGGTCTCCGGAGACGCGATGGACGGAGCAGGCATCAGCGACGGCGACGAGTTGATTGTGGACCGGTCCCTGACACCCAAAGACGGCTCCGTCGTCGTCGCCGTGCTCAACGGAGAGCTGATCATTCGGCGGCTGCTGCTTACCGGGCAGGGGATCTTCCTGCACGCGGACAGCCCGGGTTCAAAGGACATCAGGGTGCCGGATCCGGCGGAGCTTTCCGTCTGGGGCGTTGCAACCCGGTGCCTTCACCATGTCTGACGCGCCGCTGGAACACGAAGTGCGCCATGGCTGAGCGGCACCGCATCGCACTGGTGGACGTCAACAGTTTCTACGTCTCCTGCGAGCGCGTCTTCGACCCCCGGCTGGCCGGCATTCCCGTGGTGGTGCTCTCCAACAATGACGGCTGTGTGGTGGCGCGTTCCGATGAGGCCAAGGCCCTGGGCATCAAGACCGGTGAGCCGTGGTTCAAGCTGGCCGAGGCTGCCCCGAAACTGGGGCTGGTGCAGCGCTCCAGCAACTATGAGCTGTACGGGGACCTGAGTTCGCGCGTGATGCAGCTGCTGTCCCGGTTCTCCTCCGAGCAGGAGATCTACTCCATCGACGAGTGTTTCCTGCACCTGCACGGCACCGACGATGAGCTGCGGGGCCGGGGCACTGACATCCGGGCTGCCGTGGCGAAGAATATTGGCCTGCCGGTCTGCGTGGGGATCGGCCCCACTAAAACCCTGGCCAAATTTGCGAACCGGATTGCCAAGCAGAATCCCCATATGGGAGGGGTCTGCAACCTTGATGCCCTGGATCCCGCCGTCGTCG
Source organism: Arthrobacter sp. APC 3897 (assembly GCF_030407495.1). Classification (GTDB taxonomy): domain Bacteria; phylum Actinomycetota; class Actinomycetes; order Actinomycetales; family Micrococcaceae; genus Arthrobacter_B. The sequence goes on from NZ_JASDDG010000002.1 coordinate 69,346, forward strand.
ACACCATCATGTCCCGTGTCCCGGTCACCGGACTGTGGGGCGTGGGCTCCCGCAACGGCACCCGGCTGAACGCGCTGGGCATCCACACCGTCGCAGATCTGCGGGACGCCGATCCGGCGGTCATCCGGGCTAAGTTTTCGGTGGTGCTGCAGCGCACGGTGCTGGAGCTGAACGGCACTTCCTGCATTCCCATGGACACCGAGTCCGCGGATAAGCAGCAGGTCCTGTTTTCCCGCAGCTTTGCAACGCCCGTGACAACGCGTGAGTCGATGCGCCAGGTCATGAGCCTGTACGCCCAGAAAGCGGCCATCCGGCTGGCCAGGGAGGGACAGCTGGCCGGGGTGATGACGGTCTTCGCCTCCACGTCACGGTTCAGCGGTACAGATGCGTCCTCGCCTTCGGCCACGGTCCGGCTGCAGCGGCCCACTGCGGATCCGCTGATGCTCACCCGGGCCGCGATTGACGCCATGGATCCCCGGATGGTGGAGGGTGCCCGGTATGCCAAGGCCGGGATCATGCTCACCGGCCTCTCCCCCGCCGGAGCCGAACCGGTGTTTGACCTGTTTGACGCCGGACCCGAGCAGAAGGACATCGGTCCGCTCCTGGCGAAGGTTACGGACAAGTACGGTGCCGCGAGCATTGGCCTGGGTCTGGCCGGGATGTCCACGGCAAAGCCGGACTGGACCATGGCGCGGAACTTCGCCTCGCCGCGCTACACCACGGAATGGTCGGACCTGCCGGTGGTGAAGGCCGTTTAGCGGTCTTTGCCGTCCACGGATTCCAAGACCGCATGTTCCGCCGCCCGGCCGGCTTTGACCGATGCCGCGATCACCAACCCCAGAGCAACCAGGCAGCAGGTCAGGGCGATGACGGCACCGGTTTCATCCGTAATGCCGGGAATCACCAGCGACAGAACACCGGCGAGTGCGAAGGCTGCACTCGAAGCATGCAGGAGAGGCCGTGCCGCACGGTGCCCGGCCAGCCATGCCTCTTCTGAATGGGCCACATAGCCCACCCAGAGTCCAACGGCTGAATTCACCCCGAGCTTGCCCCGTGCGGTTGCTTCCGCCGTCCAGGACACGGCTATGGCGGACACGATCAAGACTATTTCCAGTAACCCCATGCGGGGGAGTCTAGCCGCGGGCTGCGCCGAGGCCGCTAATCCCCCCGGGCCGACCGTCCGCACCCCTGCCGGATTGGGGGTCCGAAAGCTCAACGAGACTGGCGGTGATTCCTGCCAGGAACTGTACGCCCAGGCCCGTGAGCGAGATTTCCTTGCGCTTGGCCCCGGTGCGCGGAACATCAACCTCCGCACTGTGCAGGAGTCCGGTGTCCTGCAGTCTCTTCAGAGCGCGGTAGAGACTGCGTTCGGTAATCTGCCAGCCGCTGGTTGCCGCAATGTCTGCTGCAACACTGGCCACGGTCACCGGTTGCCGCTCGGCGACCGCCCGCAGAATGACCGGCGTCAGCATGGATTTCTTGTAAGTCTCCACCCAGGATTCAACCCGGGCTTCCACCCATTCCTGTTCCTCGCCGGGATGCGGCACGCTCAGTCCTCCCAGCCGCGGCCCAGCACGACGCCGGCGAGATGGATGAGAAGTCCGGCTCCCCAGGCGGCACTCATGACGAGGGTGGCGCCGAACCACGGCGTGGACAGGAACTCTTGGGCAGCGGCGCCGTCCGCCGCACCAAGGGACAGTGTACGGATCACCGCGTGCAGGTTGAAGGATGCCGTTACGGTGACAAACGCAAGGGTGTGGGCGACGGCCGCCCCGAAACGGATCTTGGTGAGTGTCCGGTAGTTGCGCCAGGACCAGACGGTGATCCCGGCTGCCACGAGGGCGGTGAGAATCCCGGCGAGAAGCGTGATGTCCCCTCCGGCGAGGGCAATCACGGCTTGAATCGCCGCCATGGCGAGTACCAGAATCACCACATACGGCAGCAGCACCGACCGGGCATTGACAGGGGCATGAGGCAGGGCGTGTGTAGTCATGTGCGGCACTGTACCAATGGGACACTACCTGTGGAAGAGGGATTCGGCAGATGTTCCGGTGCCGAAATCATGCGAGGCTGGTTGCATGGACTTGACCGTGTTGCCCGGGCTCACGATTCCCGCGTCGGAACTTGCCTGGCGCTTCTCGCGCTCATCCGGCCCCGGCGGCCAGCACGTGAACACCTCGGACAGCCGTGTGGCGCTGTCCTGGAATGTGGCCGCTTCGACGTCGCTGTCGGATACCCAGCGGCAGATCCTGCTGCGGCGCCTCAAACGGCGCCTGATTGCGGGAACCGTCACCGTCACCGCGTCGGAGCAGCGCTCCCAGCTGCGCAACCGGGAGATCGCGCTGGCCAAGCTTGCGGAGCTCGTGGCGGACGGCCTCGCCCCGGAGTCCGCAGCCCGGCGGAAGACCAAACCCACCCGGGGCTCGAATTTCCGGCGCCTCGACGCGAAGAAGCAGCGCTCCGCCACCAAACGGCAGCGGCAGCGCCCTCCTGCGGATTAGCCGGCTGCGCCGTCGGCCTTCCCCGGCGCTCTTCCGTCAGCATCCAGGTAGTCGCGCCAGGAGCGCTTGGGCTTCCAGCCGAGCATCCTTTGAGCCTTGGCACTCGAGATGCCTGAAGCATCGGTCCGGTCGAGATCCTTCAACTGGATCCGGTCGCCGTAGTACTTCGTCAGGACCTCGGCGAAGTCGTGACCGCCCGCGTTGTCCGGTGAGGCGATGTAGAAGACTTCGTGTCCGGGCAGGTCGGATTCGGCGGCGAGGACAATGGCGTCGGCCAGGTCATACACGTCGATGTAGCTCCACAGCCCGGGACTGAGCACTGAAGCGTCGCGGATCTGCGGGCCCAGATTGTTTTCGTAGTTGCCCTCGAACTGCACCCAGCTGGGCCGGATGGAGATGCACTGGATGTCGGACCGGGCAACAGCGGCGTCCATGAGCTGCTCGCTGAAGTGCTTGGCGAGCGCGTAGGGGTCCTGCGGGTGGATCGGGTGCTCTTCATCCACAGGGGCGTACTCCGGAAGGAAATCGCGTTCCGGGAAGAAGAACCCGGGCACCGTTTCGCTGGAGATGAAGACAAAACGATTGATGCCGAAGCTGACGGCTGCCTCAAGGACGTTGAACGTGGACATGAGATTGTTCTGGAAGACAACGTGTGGAGCGTGGCCCGTGGGCTCGGGGATGGCGGCGATGTGTACGACGGCGTCTGCTCCGCGTACGACGGCGTAGGCCTGGCCGGCGTCGGTGAGGTCGGCCATGACGTAGCGCGGAGTGCCTTCCGGCTTCCGTTCGTAGCTTGGCCGGCTCAGATCGGTGGTGGTGACTTCGTGTCCGGCATCGATCATTGCCTGGGTGGCGGCGCGTCCGACTTTTCCGTGGGCTCCGGTGATGAGGACTTTCATGGTTGCTCCTTGGATGTTTGGCACGCCGGCTGTTTGGCACGCCGGATCTGTGCTGTCGGATTCATTGCACGTCGCCCGAGTATAGGGCAGGGAATCCCGCAGGACTCAGCCGCATGGCCGCGGGACACACCTTCTAAAATGGAGGTATGTCCTCCCTCATCAACTGCTGAAAGGAAGACAGTGAGCATCCCGATCCTCGGGTTCGCCTCCCACACCAAAGGCAGGAACGCGCGGGTTCGCATTTTCCACGACCGCATTGAGTGGGAATTGAAGCCGGGCCTGTCCGCCGGCAAGCTCACCGCCGGGTTAATGACCGGTGGCGTATCCCTCCTGGGTACCGGAGTGAAGCGCGGAAATGCCTTCACGGAGATGATTCCGCTCAGGAGGGTCTCGTCGGTGACCACAAGGCGTGACGGAATGATGTACACCGTCGTTTCCGTGCTCACGACAGGAAATTCCATCGATTTCCGTGTCTCACACTCCGAGGCAAAGCATGTAACGGACACTCTGAACCGCCTCATCATGCAGGCGTGACCATTCAGCGTTGTGTCGGCGCAACTGATTGGCCTCTTTCCCGACATAGAAAAGGGCCCTCCTTCCTGTGTGACGAGGAAAGCGGGCCCCTGCAAAACTGTGGAGCTTAGGGGAATCGAACCCCTGACCTTTTCATTGCGAACGAAACGCTCTACCAACTGAGCTAAAGCCCCAGCCCGGCCGTGGCCGGACAACCCCGAGGGGCATAAGCACGATTCTAGACCCGGGCACAGGTTCATAGGCAAATCGCCGCGGCGTTCTGGCCTCCCGCACCGTCTCTGGCCGCCTGGGCTCTGGTTCGGCTTTCCGGCGCAGGGCTATCCTGACAGCCCGGGCCGCAGCACCCCCGGCCGCACTCCCGGCGAAACCGCACCGATCAGTGAACACACCACCAATCAGCGAACGCAACTAGGAGCAGCCATGAGCCTCATCGAATCCATCCTCAGTGAACGTCCCGACGGCGCCGGAACGGACCTCTTGGCCGTCTCCACCTGCGTCATTGCCTGCTTCGACTGCGTGCAGGTGTGCACCGCCTGCGCCGACGCCTGCCTTAGCGAGGACATGCTGGGCGACATGGTGGAATGCATCCGCAAGGACCTCAACTGCGCCGATATCTGTGCTGCCACTGGAACCGTGGTGGCGCGGGTCGGCACCCGGTATGCCGGATATCCGGACAGCACGGCGGCACTGCTGCGGGCGTGTGCAGCAGCCTGCCACCAGTGTGCGGAAGAATGCGCCCAGCACGCGGCGGAACACGGACACTGCAGGATCTGTGCCGAAACCTGCCGCCGCTGCGCCGCCATGTGCGAAGAACTCCTGGTGGTCATGTCCCGCAGCTGAGGAATACTGCCTATCCAAAGAACGCCCGACGGCGGCTCCCGGCTACGCGCCGGCGGCGAGCACCATCCCGCGGACGTAGGCTGCCTGACCTGCATGTTCCAGCCCGTCTGCCAGGATGCTCACCAGCCGCACCCCGAGGGTCACGGGCGGATCCCAGGCAGTGTCCACCACCTGGTCCAGGTCCTGTCCGGTAACTCCGGACACAAAGGCGGCCGTCCGCGAGTGCACCGCCTCGTAATAGCCCAGCAGGACCTCGGCCGACTGTACCTGCACGGCAGCCACCTGCTCGGAGTCGTGGCCGTATCCGGTGTCTTCAACAGCAAGCGGCAACCCCACCCGCTGGTACCATCCCTCCGCCGTCCAGGCCTGTTCGTGTCCGGCCAAGGGAGCAATCTGGGCGTCTTCGCTCCGGGCCAGATGCCAGATCAGCCAGGCGATGGAGTTGCCCTGCGGATAGGGGCGGTGGTTCAGAGCCCCCGCGTCCAGGCCGTGTGTTGCGTGGCGGACGGCCTGGGGAAGCCGGCCGAAGGCATCAATGAGGAGATCGCTTTGTTCCATGTCGGTACTCCTGGGGTCACAGTGACGGGCAGCCGCAGCGGCAGGTTGCAGGAGGGCGGCCCGGCGGGGATCGCCGCCATCCTTTCATGTGCGCCCGCGCCGGGATAGAGCAACCGCAGGGACGGGTTCGTCTGAGAAGAAAGCCATCCCGTGCCGGGTGCAATCGGCACGGGCAGGCTTAACCTATCCGCATGAGTTGGACCGACGAGCGTCCGCCGTGGCTTCCGCCTCTGCCTTCCCCCCACCGCGGCCGCATCCGCATTGTGGTGGGTATGACCATGGTGATTGCCTGCATGCTGGGGATCCTGGTGGTTGCCTTTCTGGGCGAAACCCTGAGCATGTACGTCTGGTGGCCGCTGGCTGCCGGCCTCGCGTTCCTGATGTCCGGCCTGCTGAGCCGCCGCCGGATGCCGTAACTGCGGCTGTCCGGCGGTACGAGTCATCCTAAGATGGGCTCCATGACTGATCCCTCCGGCCACGACGGCGCATCCGTATCTTCCAGCTCCCCGGGCACCGGCGGAGCCGGCTCGCTGTCCCAGACCCTCTCACGCGGCCTGCGGGCCCTGGAGCTGCTGGCAGAGTCCGAGTCACCCATGACCATCGCCGAATTGTCGCAGAGCCTCGGGGTCCACCGGTCCATTGCCTACCGCATCCTGCGCACGCTCGAGGCACATTCGCTGGTGATGCGCGACGACGCCGGCCGGGTGGCGACGGCACCCGGCCTCGCCGCGCTGGCCCGCGGCGTATCGCGGGACCTCCAGACGGCGGCGCTGCCCGAGCTGACGGCACTGGCCGATGAACTCTCGATGACCGCTTTCGTAGCTGTGTGGGACCAGCACGACTGCGTGACGCTGGTGACGGTGGAACCGCGGCACAGCCGCACGGCACTGGTCCAGCGCCCGGGAACCCGGCACTCCTTCGCTTCCGGAGCTCCGGGGATTGCCATCCAGTCAGCCGTGGGTGAAGAACAATGGGCCAAGCTGGCACCCGGACAGCCCTACCGGCCGGAATCCGCTCTGGCACGAACCCGGGGCTACGCCGTCAGCCACGACGAAGTTATCGGCGGCGTCTCCGCCGTCGCGTCTCCCATCACCGTTTCCGGGCAGCTCCCGGCCGCCGTGTCCGTGGTGTATTTCGGCTCCGGAAGGGACGAAGAAACGCTGGGCCGGCGGCTGGCGGAAACAGCACGCTCGATCACCGCGCGGCTGAACTAATCCGGCCTGCTGAGTAAGGCAAGCCATCTCTTGCTGGCGGGGTCCCTGCGGCAGGCCTATAACAGGAAACATGAAGGTTCTTAGCGCAATCCGGAAGTACCCGGTGGTGGCTGCAACCGTCGTCGTCGGTCTGGCGGTTTTCGCACTGCTCGGCGCCGCTCTCCCTCAGGCTGCCGCCTGGATCGCCTCAATCTTTGCCCTGCTGATCGCCGCCGGAACGGGCGTGCGGATGATCCGGGACATTATGCGCGGCCACTGGGGCCTGGACATCCTGGCGGTGGTGGCCATCCTGTCCACCGTGGCGGTGGGCGAATACGTTGCCTCCCTGATCATCGTGCTCATGCTCTCGGGCGGCGAGGCACTGGAGGATTACGCGGCGGGGCGTGCGCGCGGAGAGCTGGATGCACTGCTCGCACGGGCACCGCAGGCCGCACACCGTTTGCCGGCCGGCTCCCGGACGCCCGTTGATATCTCCGCGGACGAAGTGGTCCCGGGCGATGTGCTGCTGGTCAAACCTTCTGAGCTCGTGCCCGTGGACGGTGTCCTGCTCAGCCCGGAGGGCAGCTTTGACGAATCTTCGCTGACCGGTGAACCGCTGCCGGTGACCATCACTGACGGGCAAACGGTCATGAGCGGCTCGGTCAACGGGCCGCAGGCGGTACTGATCCGGGCCACTGCGGCCACGGAGGACAGCCAGTACCAGCGCATCGTCGCCCTGGTGCGCGAAGCCGCGGAATCCAAGGCCCCGGTGGTCCGTCTGGCGGACCGCTTTGCCGTCCCGTTCACTGTCTTTTCCCTGCTCCTCGCCGGCATTGCCTGGTGGGTAAGCGGCGAACCCGTCCGTTTCGCCGAGGTGCTGGTTCTGGCCACTCCGTGTCCCCTGCTGATCGCCGCTCCGGTAGCCTTCATGGGCGGCATGAGCCGGGCTGCCAAGGACGGCATCATCGTCAAGGGCGGGGCAACCCTGCAGCAGCTGGCCGGAGCCCGCAGCATTGCCTTCGATAAGACCGGCACGCTGACCTACGGCAGGCCGGAGCTCACCGGTGTCCTGCCTGCTTCCTCCTTCGCCGCCGACGACGTGCTGCGGCTGGCTGCCTCGGCCGAACAGTACTCCTCCCATGTGCTGGCAGCCGCTGTGCAGAACGCCGCCCTGGAACGCGGGCTGCAGCTGAGTCCGGCCACCACTGCTTCCGAGGTGGCGACCAACGGCGTGCGTGCCGTTGTGGACGGCCACACGGTCCTGGTGGGCAAGCGCCGCTTCGTGGCGGCGGAGGCTCCGGAAACCGCAGACGGCGGTGAAACGGCGGCCGGCGCCGGGCAGCTGAGGGTGTACGTGGCAGTGGACGGACGCTTCGCCGGCACCCTTCTCCTTAGTGACACCCCGCGCCGGAATGCACGGGCCACGCTGGAGCGGCTCGCCGGCCTGGGGCTGGAACCGCCCGTCATGCTCACCGGAGACGGGCGCGCTTCGGCTGAGAGCACTGCCGGGGCGCTGGGTATCCGGCAGGTCCACGCGGAGCTCCTGCCCGAGGACAAGGTCCGGCTGGTCGCGGAGATGCCCTCGCGTCCGGTGATCATGGTGGGCGACGGCGTCAACGACGCGCCGGTGCTGGCTGCGGCCGACGTCGGCATTGCCATGGGCGCACGGGGTTCCACCGCGGCCGGGGAGTCTGCCGATGCCGTGATCGTGACCGATGACATTTCCAAGGTGACCGACGCCGTCGTCATTGGCCGGCGGACCATGCGCATTGCCCTGGGCAGTATCTGGCTGGGGATTTCGCTCAGCGTCGGTCTGATGGTGCTGGCGGCGTTCGGATTCATTCCTGCCGTGGCCGGAGCCCTGATTCAGGAGCTCGTGGACCTGGCGGCCATCCTCAACGCGCTGCGCGCCCTCGGCGGCGGATCCGCCCTTGGGCAGCCTGGAACCGGACCCTCGGAGCGGAGGAAGTCTCCCGGCGTTGTGCCGGGAACGGTTCAGAACTGAATTCCGCGCGAGAGCCCGCCGTCTACGAGGATATTTGCCCCGGTGGTGCGGCTGGAGACCGGACTCGAAATAAAGACAACGGTGTCGGCAATTTCCTGCGGCGTTCCCATCCGGTGCGTCGGGTTGAGGTCCATTGATTGCTTAAAGAGCTCCGGGTTGCCTGCCTCGATACCCTGCCACACTCCGCCGTCGTGGTAGGTGTTGCCCGGTGACACCGTGTTGGCGCGGATGCCGCGGCCGGCCAGCTGGAAGGCCAAACCGGCCATGTAGGCGATGAGGGCGGATTTCACCGTTCCGTACGGGCCCGACGCGAAGTCCACTTCCCGTCCCGAGACACTGGAGATGGCGAGCAGGGACGGAGAATCACTGCGCTCCACGTGCGGGAGCGCAGCCTTCATGAGGTTCACGGTTCCAAGCAGATCCACCCGCAGACAGTTTTCCCAGGCTTCCGGAGTGTCCGCGATGTCCAGCGCGCTGACGTTGCTGACCACCGCATCAAGGCCGCCGAATTCTGCTGCTGCCGCGTTCACCCAACGGGTAACCGCATCGGCGTCACCCATATCTGCAACGGTGCCCTGCACCCGCACGCCGAAACGAGCGAGGGCAGCTTGGGTGCCGGCAATCTCGGCGGCGCTGCGGGCACAGAACGCGACGTTGGCGCCCTCCGCGGCGAATGCCTCCGCAATGGCCCTTCCGATGCCGCGGGTTCCGCCGGTCACCAGTGCCGTTTTGCCCTCTAGCTGCAGATCCATGGAGCCTTCCGGGACGTCATCAAAGGAGTTCTGCGCTGCGCCGGCGCAGGTCGGCATGAAGTCCGTCGTAGGCATGGGCCTCAGGGAACAGGGCTTTGCGGGCCTTGACAACCACGCTGTAGTTGGCATCGACGGCATTGGCGATCGGAGCCTGCGCCGTCTGGGTGAGCAGCTGGTAGGCATCCATTTGATGCAGCCCGAACAGCTCCCCGAACCACCGGACCATCTCCACCTGTCCGATCCGCCAGGAGTCCTCCATGGGCCGGGAAGACCCCACCGCCATCCAGTCCGTGTCTGTTTCGAGCCGGGGCCAGGCCGGGGCGCCGCCCTTGATCAGTTCCACGATGATGGTGGAGCTCATGGCTCCCTCGACAGCGGTACCGCACGCTTCGCCCTCACCCTGACGGTAGTGCCCGTCTCCGATCGAGAAGAGAGCGCCCTCCCGGTTTACACCCAGGTAAACCGTGGTTCCGGCCTTGACGTCCGGCGCGTCCATGTTCCCGCCGAAGCGCTCGGGCACCAGTGAGGAGCGGACCTCGCCTCCCGGCGGGGCCACTCCCACGGTGCCCAGCATGGGTTCCAGCGGCAGGGCCACCTCAAAATCCCCGAAGCGGGCAGAAAACCCCACCGTGTTCCGTGCCGAATCGACGTGGTAGATCCAGGTGGTGTCAGGCAGCGGGTCCTGCAGAAATGCGGTCCGGTCGGTGCTTGTCAGTCCTCCAAAGAAGGGAATGGTGGCTGAGGCGCCGTAGCTGCGCGCCGGGGTTAGATCGGCGATGTGCAAGGCGAGGGTATCCCCCGGCTCGGCCCCTTCAACGTAAAAGGGGCCGGTTTGGGGATTCACAAAATTCAGGTCCACCTTTTCACTGGAAATATCCGCAGCAGAGGTCAACGCATTGTTGAAGGCATCCTCCGACCACAGGAAAAGTGCCGTGCCCGGCTTGACCCGCATCACCGGGGCAGCACCGCCAAAAGTATAGACAAACTGATCACGGCTCGGCCGGTATTCGACGGTCTCCATGCCCCGGATGCTATCGGTGCCCGCTCCCTGGGACAACAGCAGGGATAATGAACTTTTGTCCGTGCTGCACCGCGGGCGCAGAAGCCAACAAAAACGGAGGGACGTCCATGACTCTGATCGACAACGGGGTGTATGTGGACGGAAAGCGCCAGCACACACCGGACAGTTTGGATGAAACCTTCGAGCTGACCCGCACGTCCGGCGGCATGGCCTGGATCGGTTTGTACCGTCCCGACGACATTGAGCTGCTGGCCGTGGCCGAGGAGTTCGGCTTGAACCTGCTGACGGTGGAGGACGCGCTTGCCGGCCACCAGCGGGCCAAGCTGGAGCGCTACGACACTACGCTGTTCACGGTGCTTCGGCCGGCCCGGTACCTGGACGACGTCGAACGCGTCGAGTTCGGTGAACTGCACCTGTTTGTCGGCCCAAACTTTGTGGTGACGGTCCGGCATGCCGAATCCCCGGATCTGGGCCGCGTCCGCAAGCGGCTGGAACAGGAACCGGACCTGCTGGCTCTTGGTCCCCACGCTGTGCTGTACGCCGTCCTGGACCAGGTGGTGGACGAATACGCGCCCGTGGCCGCAGGGCTGGAAAACGACATCGACGAGATCGAGGACCAGCTTTTCGGCGGCGACGTTGAAGTGTCCCGGCGCATCTATGAACTCTCCCGCGAAGTCATCCAGTTCCAGCGCGCCATTGCACCGCTCGAAGGCATGGTGGGCACCCTGCGGAGCAACACCGGAGAGTTCGGAATTCCGGATCAGCTGCAGGACAACCTGGGCGACGTCCTGGACCACGTCCTGCGCCTGATCGACCGTGCCAACGCCTACCGCGCCCTGTTGGAGAATGCCCTGAACCTCTCCTCCACCCTGGCGTCGAACCGGCTGGCAGAAACATCCATAGCGCAGAACGAGCAGGTCAAACGCATCTCCTCCTGGGCTGCCATCCTGTTCGCACCCACCCTCATTGGCGCCATCTACGGCATGAACTTCGAAAACATGCCCGAACTGTCCTGGGCATGGGGATATCCTTTGGCCCTGGGCGCCATGGTCATCATGGCGGCCGCCCTATATCTAACCTTTAAGAGGAACAAATGGCTTTGAGCACGCGACGCCGCCCTGCTGAACGGCGCCTTCTGCGGACCGCCCTCCTGCTCGGTGCGGTGCTGGCCGCCGCCGGGCTGACGTCCTGCGCGGACTCCGCCGGCGCGCCCGTCCCGTCGGTGGAAGGCACCTGGGGAAACACCGCAGATTCCAATGCTCCGTCCCTGGACTTTGCCTCCGACGGGAGGGTGACGGGAACCGACGGCTGCAACCGCCTTATGGGCCAGTGGGCCCAGGACGGCACCCTGGTAACCATCAGCAACCTCGCCTCCACCATGATGTTCTGCCAGGACGTGGACACGTGGCTCTCCGCTGCCTTCACCGCTGAAATCGACGGTGACACCCTGGCTGTGTTCAACGAGGACGGCGAGCCGATTGGAACGTTGGAGCGCTAGCCGGAGGCTTCCCCCTCAAAATGGATAATCTGGCGCAGGGCACGCCCGCCGGCCAGATCATCCATGGCAGCGTTGATGTCCTCCAGCCGGATCCGGGCCGACACCAGTTTCTCCACCGGAAGCCGTCCCTGCCGCCAGAGGTCGGCAAAGACGGGCACATCGCGTGCGGGAACTGCTGATCCCAGATAGCTGCCGATGATGGTCCGGGCCTCAGCCACCAGCATGAGCGGCGAAACCTGCGCCATGGCATCCGGCGCCGGCAGGCCCACTGTGATGGTGGTGCCGCCGGGTTCGGTCAGGGCCACTGCTGTCTCGAAGGCACGGGTGTTACCGGCTGCTTCCACCACGGTGGGCGCAGTGATGCCCAGCTCCGCTGCAGCCGCCGGCGTATAAGCAGCCGAGGCGCCCAGAGACCGGGCCTGCCCCAGTTTCTCCTCATTCGCGTCAATCCCGATGACCTCCGCGCCAAGTGCACGTGCCGTCAGCAGGGCAGCCATTCCCACACCGCCCAGGCCCACCACCACCAGGGTGTCCCCCGGCTCCGGCCTGGCCAGGTTGAGCACCGCCCCGCCTCCGGTCAGAACGGCGCAGCCCAGCAGCGCGGCAACCTCGGGCGGCACGTCGGCGGGTACTTTCACCACCGACCGCTTGTCGACAACGGCGTGGGTGGCGAAGCCGGAAACCCCCAGATGGTGCAGCACATCTTCGCCGCCGCGGTGCAGCCGGACCTGTCCCGACAACAGGGTTCCCTTGGTGTTGGAAGCCGTTCCTTCGCTGCAGGGAAGCAGCCCGTTGGACCGGCACCCGCGGCATTGACCGCAGCGGGGCAGGAATGTCATGACAACGCGGTCCCCCGGAACCAGATCCGTCACGGAGTCCCCCGCCTGCTCCACGATTCCGGCGGCCTCATGGCCCAGAAGCATGGGCACCGGGCGCACCCGGTCGCCGTTGACCACGGATAAGTCCGAATGGCAGATCCCGGCGCATTCGATCCGCACCAGGATTTCGTCGCCGGCCGGCTCATCCAGTTCCAGGTCACAGATGGTCAGCGGCGTCGAATCTGCGTACTTGGGTGCCCTGCCGATCTCTTCGAGCACCGCTCCACGGATTTTCACCGTTTGATCTTGTGCACTTCGTCGACGTGCAGGTCAGCGCCCCTGGTCTCCTTGACCATGGTCACTGCGGCGAACGAGATCACGCACAGCACCATGATGTAGATGCCGATTGACGGCGACCATCCCGTTTCATTGAGCAGCAGCTGAGCGACGGTGGGGGCAAACGCGCCGCCGAGGATTGCTCCCAGGGCATAGCCGATGGACACCCCCGAGTATCGGACTCGGGCGGGGAACATCTCCGCATAGAGCGCTGACTGCGGGCCGTAGGACAACCCCAATCCGATGGTCAGCACAAAGATGGCCACGGCAAACAGGACGATGTTGGCGGTATCGATGAGCAGGAACATGGGCACGGCCCAGAGGAACACCCAGGCGTAACCGATCTGGAAGGTCCGGATCCTGCCGATCCGGTCCGAGAGGATCCCGCCGTACATGGTGAAAATCAACCAACCGAAGGACCCCAAGGTGGTGGCCAGAAGCACTGACGGCCGGTGCATCCCCAGCCCGCCGTCGACGACCTTGGTTGAGGCATAGGAGGCGAAGAACGCGATGACCAGGTAACCGGCGGCGTTGTTGGCGATGAAGATCAGGGCGCTGAGCACCACTTCGCGGGTGTTGTGCTTGAACAGCTGAGCAAGCGGCGCGGAGGATTCCTTTTTGCGTTCCTGGATTTCCAGAAAGACCGGGCTCTCATCGACGGACCGGCGGATGAAGTACCCAACGCCGATCAGCACTACGGAGAACAGGAACGGGATCCGCCACCCCCAGGAAAGGAACTGCTCTTCTGTGAGGCTGGTGCTCAGCACGTACATGACGAACGTCGCCAGGATCATTCCGATCGGCACGCCGATCTGCGGATAGGCGCCAAAGAGGCCGCGCTTGTTCACCGGTGCGTGCTCCACCGACAGCAGGGCGGCGCCGCCCCACTCCCCACCGGCCGAGAAGCCCTGCAGGATCCGCAGCAGCACCAGGAGAATGGGAGCGGCCACGCCAATCTGGGCGTAGGTGGGAACCAGGCCGATGAGGGCGGTTGAAGCTCCCATCATCAGCAGGGTGAAGACGAGCATTTTCTTCCGGCCCAGCTTGTCGCCCAAATGGCCGGCTACCACGGCGCCCAGCGGCCGGAACAGGAAGCTGATGCCGATCGTGGCGAAGGACACCACCTGCCTCAGCGGGCCCTCGCTGACCGGTCCAAAATAGAGGGTGGCCAGGACCAGCCCGGCCGCCTGGGCATAAATGAAGAAGTCGTACCATTCGATGGTGGTGCCCACCAGGGTTCCCGCAAGGACCTTGCGTTCCTCCCTGGTCATCTTGCCGTCGGCGGGGGCTCCCGCGATGCTGCTGCTCATGAAAACTCCATTGTTCATGGGGGAATAACTGAAAGAACGTTCGGTATGCACCTTGCGGAGAGAATACCGGAATTGTGACATAAAACACAGAGCTGTTCAGAGTGTGACCCGGCAGTGAAAATACAGCTGCGATGAGGACGTCACCTGTTCTTTCGGAGCCGGCGCAGGGAGTGCCCGGCCGTCAAGAGCCGCTTCCCCGCGTAGGGGACGCCTCCCCGCAGCCGCCAGCCAGACGCTGACCGCGCGCTCCGCCACCCACAACGGCGCCCACAGAGCAGCGTCCGCGCTGAACACCCGCACTCCGCCTGCCCGGCGGCGGCCGAGCTCGGCCGCCATAACGCTGGCTGCCGCAAGCATCGCCAGCCGTGCCGGTTCCCTCCGGAGCCTCAGCGCCAGCGGCAGCAGGGCGGCCTCAACCGCCAGCCGCCCCGGCTGGGCGAAGTCGTCATAGGCCTGCCGCACCCGCTGGCCCAGGAAATGCCGGACCGAACAGCAGGTCCGGGGAACAAACAGGTCATCTGCGCGAATCTCCCGGCCGCCTGCCGCCCGGATGGTACGAAGGAGTTCAAGGTTTTCGAAGAGGACATCGCCGCTGTACCCGCCGGCGGCCTGCAGCGTGGACCTGCGGATGGCCAGCGTCCCGGGGTAGTCGGACCCAAACGCCCGGTTAATCAAAGTTCGCGCGGTATCCCACCGGGCATGCCAGGGACGGGGATCCAAAAAATAGTTCTGCGGCCGCACAATATCGGCCTCCGCGAGCAGTCCCACGGCGCGCTCAAGGGAATCCCGGGTGTACCGCACGTCGTCGTCCGCGATCACGAGGTACTCGCACCTGCTGAGCTGCACTCCGGTCAGCACGCCCTCCACTTTTCCGTTGGTGCACCCCAATGGAAGCGGACGGCTGTGCCGCACCGCGGCGGGGAACGCTTTTGCGTGCTGGGCAAACAGGCCGGGAGGGGACCCGTCAACAACCAGGACGGCGATCCACCGGCTCAGGTCCTCCAGATACCTGCACAGCGAAGCCAGGTCTCCGCCGTCGTTCCATTTGAGCGGCAGGATGTATTCCGCTTCCGCCAACCCCGGTCCACCCAACTCCCGTCCCCCTTGTCGAACCTGTGCCTGGTGGCAGCACTCGCTGATAGATGATCCTTTGCCGGCGGGACTGCCGCATAACCTGCCGGCAGCCCCGCCGCATGCCGTTCAGTTACTCCTTATGCAGCTTGTCCTGCACCGCTCCGGCAGCCTTCTCTACGACGTTAGGCAGGTCAGTGGTGCCGTAGTAGCGGGCATCCACCCGGGTGGGCGGCGGCATGGGGGAGGACGTCGTCGGGCCGTCATGGTAGGTAAACTCGCCGTGCCCGTCCGGCGTGGGGCCGGACGCCCAGGTGCCTTCGGAAGCGGCCTCTCCGTCTGAGAAATTCAGGTACTGGTAGGAAACCTCGCGGTGTTCCTTGCCCAACGGGAAGTTGCTGGGCACGGGAAGCTGTTCCGCGCCGCTTGCCTGCAGCTCCAACGCGGCGGTGGTCCATTGGTTCTGGTGCATGGTGTCACGGGCCAGCAGGAAGGAGAGCAGGTCCCTGACACCATGGTCATCGGTCATGTGATAGAGGCGGGCCACAGCGAGCCTGCCCTGCATTTCGGCGTTGGCGTTGGCCGTGAAATCCGCCAGCAGGTTTCCGCTGGCCGTGATGAAACTGCCCTGCCAGGGGTTGCCGTTGGAGTCCACCGGGCGTGCGCCGGCGCCGGCCAGGATGGCGTGCTGTACGTCCATGCCTCCCACCACAGCCGCCACTGTGGGGTCATTCTGGACCGCGTCATCAGTGATTCCCAGCGGTGCCTTTTCCAGCAGCTGCGCAATCATGACGGCCAGCATCTCCACGTGGCCCATTTCCTCCGCTCCGATACCGAAGAGCAGGTCGCGGTACTTGCCTGGGATGTGGGTGTTCCACGCCTGGAATTCGTACTGCAGGGCCACCGTGATTTCGCTGTACTGGCCGCCAAGCACCTCCTGCAGCTTTCGGGCGTAAACCGCGTCAGGCTGGTCCGGGTGGATTTGAACTGGAGTTCCTGCTTATGGAAAAACATAGGTACCTCCGTGAGGGGTTGGAGCACCGCCTCCGTACCGCTGTGACAGCCGGCGAGCCGGTGCGCGTGAGTTCCAAATTAGCGGCGGCAACCCCCGGAATCGAAGAGTGATCAGCATACTTACTAATTGGTTCCGGTGAGCTTCGCGTCGCGGGCGCGGGCCATGCGAGCCGGTGCGGGGCGCAGCTGGCTAACTGGTTAGACTGCTCCAATGCCCCATGACGAGCAGCACCAGGACGCCGACAAGCAGCAGCAGAGCCGTGAGAACTCCCGGAACGGCGGTGAACCACAAGGTGGGAACCCGAAGATTACCGATGACTTCACTGTCCGCCGCCACGCCCTGCCAACCGGCCTGAAATACACCACCACCGCAGGGCGGCTGGTGCTTCGGCGGGAGGAAACCAGGGACGGAAGGGCGGACGGCTTCCTGCCCAAGGCGGAAATCTTCCTCGTTGCCTACACCGCCGATCCGGCCGACCCCTCGCCTGATGCTCAGCCGTCTGCTCCGGAGGCCAACCGCAGGCCCGTGATTTTCGCCTTCAACGGCGGACCCGGCTCGTCCTCGGTCTGGCTGCATATGGGCCTGCTGGGACCCCGGATGGTGGATTCCGGGGACGTTGGAGCACTGACGCCTCCCCCGTTTGGCCTGGTGGACAACCCGGAAACGATCCTGCAGCACGCGGACCTGGTGATGATCGATCCGGTCAACACCGGGTTTTCCCGGGTGGTGGACGGCAACGAAGCCACAGAGTTCCACGGCTTCGAAGAGGACCGGGATCTGGTGGCGGAAGTCATCCGGCTCTGGACCACCCGCAACAACCGCTGGCTAAGCCCCAAGTACCTCGTGGGCGAGTCCTACGGCACTCTGCGGGCCGTCGCCGTCGCCGGGCGGTTGTTCGATGCCTACGGCATGGCCGTCAACGGGCTCGGGCTGATTTCCACAGTCCTGAACATGGCCACACTGGACTTTGCCCCGGGCCGCGACACTCCCTACGCGCTTCATCTGCCCACTTACGCGGCCATTGCACACTTCCACGGGCGGCACGGAGACCGGCCACTGGCTGAGGTGGTGCGCGAAGCGGAGGAATTCGCCGGACGGGAGTTCGGCTACGCACTGACGCAGGGTTCCCGGTTGAGTACGCAAGAGTTCGACGACGTCGTCCGCCGGCTGGCGGAAATCACCACCTTGGATGAGGGCTTTATCCGGCGTACGAACCTGCGGTGGGACTACGCCCAGTTCTCCGCGGAGCTGCTGCGCAGCGAGAACCTGGTGGTGGGGCGGATAGACGGCCGGTTTACAGCACCGCCCGCGAACCAGCAGGATTCCATCAACTGGGATGATCCCAGCCTGCAGGCCATCAACGGACCGTACTCCGCTGCAGTGAACCACTATGTCCGGGCCGAGCTGGGCTACGAAAATGACCTCCCGTATGAAATCCTCACCGGCCGGGTCCAGCCGTGGAGCTACAAAAGCTTTGAGGGGGTTCCCGTGGACGTGACCGGGACACTCGAACGGCTGCTCGCGCACAACCCCTCCCTGCGCGTGCATGTGGACTACGGCTACCACGACGGCGCCACGCCCCACTTCGCGGCCGAGTATGTTTGGGCGCACATGCGGCTGAGTGATGCTGCGCGGGCACGGTTCACGCACCACTATCACGAGGCCGGACACATGATGTATCTCAAGCCGGAGTGCCGGACCGACCAGCTCGCTGCCCTGGCCGAGTTCGTCAGCGCCGGCTAGTTCGGCTGCGGGGCTGGGCTGCAGGGCTGGGCTGGAATTCAGTCAGCGACTGGAAAAATGCCACCAGATCCCGCCGGCAAATACGGATCCGGCGGCGAAGGCAAGGCCCAGTTCCACCAGGATGCCCAGCCCCATCGCTTTCAGTGCGGCATAGCTCGCTGACCATGCCGCGGGCAGGCTGCGGCGGCGAATGAACTCGCTGAGCAGCAGACCGGCCACAAACCCCACGATGAGCCCCACCACGGGAATCACGAACATGCCCACTACGCCCACCACCACTCCCGCCAGGACCGAGGTGTTGGGGACCTCGCGCTGCTTCAGCCTCCTGCCGGTCAACACCGCACTGGCGAGCAATCCTGCCAGCGCCAGCACTGCGCCCACCCCGAAGGTCCACCAGGCAGCTGTACTTTGCATTCCGAGTGCCCAGCCCAGCAGTGCGGCGATGATCAGAATGCTGCCCGGAAGGACCGGAATGATGATTCCGGTCAGACCCACGGCGATGGCCAGGGCGGCAATGACGGTAATGATGATGTCGGGGTCCATTCCTCCAGTGTTTCATTGGGTCCCGGTCCCGCAGATTGGGCCTGCCCGCAGGTGGGCGCTCCCATACCGGTCTCCGGCTGGTTGATCCTCCTCCGGTTTGGGATCCTCCTCCGGTTTGGGATTCTGCTCCGGTTTGGGAAAACCGTCCGGTCCGCCGCGGCAGGGATTTCCCATAACGGTCGATTTGTCCCCAACCGGAATTTCCGGTGGCCTGCGAGGATGAAGGACAGGTGGAGAAAATAATAAGGATGCTTATAAGCTGACCCTGACCGCCCGAACATTCGATGGCAACAGGAGAAACAGATGAGCACGGAACCAGGCAACAACGGCCGGGCCGGAGCCAACAACTCCGGCGACTTCGGAAATCCCGCCGGACCGGACGGCGGACGCCTCCGTGACCGGCCGGACCGGCTGGGTCCCGCTGACGAAACCCAGGTCCTGCCCACGGGCAACGGAACCGCGGCAGAGAATACTCCGGCCGCCGGGACCGCAGGGGCAACCGCTGCCGGGACCGACGACGGCGGGCACACCAAAGCGATGCCGCTAAGCCACACCAAGGACCCCAATGCGGACTATGACGACGGCACGGACTACCGCCCCGGAAACGGAAACGGCAACGTTGGGAGCGAAACCGGGCGCGCCGGCACCGCACGCACCGCCGAGACCCGGAATCCGCTTCCCGGCAAGGCCAACCGCGAGGCATTGCTCGCACTGGAAAAGGAGCGTTTTGGCGGCATGAAGTTCGGCGCGGCCTTCTTCGGCTGGCTGACCGCCACCGGAATGGTGGTGCTCCTGTCCGCACTGGCGGCAGCCATTGGCGCCGCCGTCGACTTCAACACCGACAATGATCTGGGCCAGTCCCTGGACCAGGCGATGGCAAACCAGAGCGCCGGGATCATCGGAACGGTCATCCTGCTGGTGATCCTGGTGCTGGCGTATTACGCCGGAGGTTACGTCGCCGGCCGGATGGCCCGGTTCAACGGTCTCAAGCAGGGTCTGGCAGTGTGGCTCTGGGCACTGATCGCCGGACTGGTTGTGGTGGTTCTTGGACTGATCTTCGGTGACGACATCCGCAGCATCACCCAGCTGAACACTGTGGCACCGCTGCCCGAGGACCTCAACGGCGCCACCGCCGCAACGTGGCTTGCCGTTGCCGCAACACTGGCTGCGACGCTCATCGGCGCGCTGCTCGGCGGCCTCGCCGGCATGCGGTACCACCGGCGGATTGACCGGGCGGACTTCGGCGATGCGGACCTCCGCGTCTAGCATTTGAGCTCAAGCTTTTAAGAGGAACCGGCCCGCACCTTTCGAGGTGCGGGCCGGTTCTTGGTTTCTTCAGCGATGCGCCGCCGATTACGGAGTAGGCATACCGCCGTTGACGTTCAGGGTTTCACCGATGACGTAGCTGGATTCCGGGGACGCCAGGAAGACGTAGGCCGGGGCAAGCTCGGTGGGCTGGCCGGCGCGGCCGAGCGCGGTGTCCTTGCCGAATTCCGGCAGTGCTTCCTTGGGCTGGCCGTCGGAAACCTGCAGCGGCGTCCAGAACGGACCCGGAGCAACAGCGTTCACGCGGATACCCTTGGGTGCGAGCTGCATCGACAGACCCTTGGTGAAGTTGTTGATGGCAGCCTTGGTGCTGGCGTAGTCCAGCAGGAACGGCGACGGGCTGTAAGCCTGGATGGACGTGGTGTTGATGATGCTCGATCCGGCCGGCAGATGCGGCAGAGCTGCCTTGGTGATGCGGAAGAACGCGTAGATGTTGGTCTTGAATGTGTCATCCAACTGCTCGTCGGAGAGATCTTCAAGGTTCTCCACGGCAACCTGCTTGCCCGCGTTGTTCACGAGGATATCCAGGCCGCCAAGCGCTTCCACCGCGTCTGCAACCAGCTGCCTGCAGTATTGCGCGTCCCGCACGTCGCCGGGAAGGGCCACAGCCTTGCGGCCGGCATCTTCCACGAGGCGCACGATTTCCCGGGTGTCTTCCTCTTCCTCGGGCAGGTAGGCCAGTGCGACGTCGGCGCCTTCACGTGCGTATGCAATGGCAACTGCCGCGCCAATACCTGAGTCGGCGCCCGTGATCAGGGCCTTGCGGCCTTCCAGCCGGCCGGTGCCGCGGTACGATTCCTCGCCGCGGTCCGTCTTGGGCTCCAGGGTCGCGTCCAGGCCGGGCTCGGGCTGATCCTGCTTCGGCGGCGTAATGGACGGGAAGCGGTCCACGGGATTCTGGAAGGTGTACTGATCGCTTGTGTTGCCGTTGGTCATAGAGTTTCCCACTTTCGGTAGGTCATTCTGCATGCGGTACGCCGCTCAGGGACGGACTTTCGCCGCCCCCGGAAGAAGCGTAAGTATGCTTAGCATTCTAAGCCCATGAGTCAGCAGGCCTCAAGTTCGGACTTGCCGTGCGCGCCGGAAGAAGGTGGCGGCGGGTCAGAAAAGCATGCCAAGGAACCCCACGCTGAGGCTGCCCACCAGTGCAATGATGAGGAGCCAGACAATGAGCGTTCGGTACTTATTCATGGTTCGCATAGTGCGTCGAGTCTACCGGCCGGCGGCAGAACGCGTCCGGGTGGCAATCAGTGCACCCGCTGCCACCAATGCGGACAGCGTCATAATGACCGCCAGCGGCACCGCGGATTCCTTGCCGGCAAGTCCCGTCAGCGGCGAAACCAGGGCGCCGGCAAAGAACTGGCCCCCGCCCAGCACAGCGGATCCGCTGCCCGCGGCGAGGCCCACCTCAGCAAGGGCGAGGGACGTTGTGTTTCCCATAATGAAGCCCACAGAGGTGGATGCGAAGAAGATGGGGACCGCCAGAAACACCGGCGGTGCGGATCCGGCCGCAAGAGCCAGAAGGGCGGCGGACATGGTGAGCAGCACACACACCGCCGCCGTCACCGTCTTTCTCGGCGGTATCCGGCGGGCCAGCCGGGCGGAGACAAACCCGGCGCCCACCAGGCCCATGGCGTTCACGCCGAAGACCAGTCCATAGGCTGACGCGGACAGCCCCATGAGGTTTTGATAGACAAACGGCGAGGCCGAGATGTAGGCCATGAGTACACCGAAGGTACTGGCAAACAGCACGGCGTAACTGAGGAATTTGCGGTTCGCCACCACGCCTGACAGCCCTGCAAGCAGCGGGCCGCTGCTGCGGTGGTGCGGGGGCTGGGATTCGGCCAGCACGCCCGCCACGCACACGAACATCACCAGTGCCAGCCCGGCAAGGACCCAGAGGACGCCGCGCCAGCCAAGATACTCTGCCAGCAGCCCGCCCACCGTCGGCGCAACCACCGGCGCCACGCCTCCGATGGTCATGAGCAGGCTGAAGGTCCGTGCCGACGCCGCGCCCGTCGTCAGGTCGGCGACCATGGCGCGTGCAATCACCACCCCGGCCGAAGCACACAGCCCCTGCAGCAGGCGTCCCGCAACAAGGACGCCCAGGTTCGGCGCGAGGGCGCACACGGCCGAGGCCAGGACGAATCCGGCTGATCCCAGGAACAGCGGGCGGAAACGGCCGTACCGGTCCGAGAGGGGGCCGAACACCAGCTGGCCGGCGCCCATGCCGAGAAGGAATGCAGTGAGGGTCAGCTGCACCGCGGTGGCGGACGCTTCGAGCTCATCGGTCATGGCCGGGAAGGAAGGCAGGTAGAGATCGGTGGCAAACGGCCCGGTGGCGGAGAGCAGGGCCAGAACCAGCAGCAGGCCGGTTGTCATGGAGGTAACCGGCTTGCGGTGAAACGGACTAAACATAGGCCTGATGGTACGTGGCCCCTCGCCCGCAGCTCCATTCAGGGGGAGGATGGCAGCACGGCACCATCCGGCACGTCACACGCCGACATTCAGAAGGACGGATGCACCATGAGCAACGGTGAAGACCGCAAACGCATTGTTGTGGGGGTGGACGGCTCCCGGCTCTCCATTGAAGCACTCTGGAAGGCCCGGCGCCTGGCCGCTGTCCTGGGCTGTTACTTGGAGGTGGTGACGGTTTGGGAATACAGCATCTCCCTCGCCCCGCCTGTCCCCACCGACACCTGGTCTCCGCAGACCCAGGCCGAGCTGACACTCAGAGAAGCGGTGGAGGAAGCCTTCGGTGATGATGTGCCGGCGGATCTCAAAGAGACTCCCCTGGTGGGACTGCCGGTGGAGCTCCTCATCGAGGCCAGCCGCGGGGCGGAAATGCTGGTGGTGGGCAACCGCGGACGCGGCGGCTTTGCCGGACTGCTGCTCGGTTCCGTCAGCTCAACGCTGGCGGCACATGCCCATTGTCCGGTGCTGATCGTGCACCGCGGAGAATCAGCTTAGGGCAGCATCACAGCAGCCCCCGCCAAAGCGCTCCAGGCGGGGCTGCCGGTTTTCGCCGTCAGTGTTCGACCGAGGCCCGCCGCAGGGTGACCACGGCACCGGCGGCTGCGGCCAGCATCAGGACGACGCCGATGAGTGAGGTGGTGCCTACACCGGAGTCGAAGGCGTGGCGGGCTGATTCCAGCAGTGCCATGGCTTGGTCGCCGGGCAGCCGCTGTGCAGCTTCAACCGCGCCGCCCAGGGTTTCCGAGGCGGCCGCGGCGTCCGCCGCGGAGAGCCCCTCCGGCAGGGATACGCCGTTGCGGTAACCGGCGGTGAGGATGCTGCCCAGGACGGCAGTGCCCAGCACAGCGCCCACTTCGTAGGCGGTTTCGGAGATGGCCGACGCTGCTCCTGCCTTGGTGGGCGGCACGGACGAGAGGATGAGGTCATTGGAAATAGTCTCCGCTGCACCTACTCCCAGCCCCAGCACCATGAACGCAATCATCAGGCCTGCGATGCCGTCCTCGGCTCCGGCGGCCAGGATGATCGTGTAGCCCACGGCGTTCAGGAGCAGGCCGCCGGCCACGACATAGCCGGGCCGGATGTGCCGGACGAGACGAACCACGGCCAGCCCGGCGATGATGGTCAGCACCAGCCCCGGCAGCATAATCAGGCCCGCCTCCTGCGGGGACTTCTCCAGGACCAGCTGCAGGTGCTGGGAGAGGAAGAAGATGAAGCCCACCAGGGAAAACACACTCACCAGGTTGGCGCCGATGGAACCGCTGAACGTGGGGTTGCGGAACAGCCGGACATCCAGCATGGGATGGATCCGCCGCAGCTGCCGGCGGACAAAGAGCACACCAAAGACCAGGCCGACGGCGATGGGCACCAGGGATTGCGTGCCGACGCCCGCCACGGCAATTTCCTTGATCCCGTAAACGACGGGGAACATGGTTGCCATCACCAGCAGGAGGCTCCACACATCCACCGGACCGGGGTTGGGGTCTCGGGATTCAGGCACCAGCATGGGAGCGAAGACCAGCAGCGGAATGAGGACCGGAACGGAGAGCAGGAAGACCGAGCCCCACCAGAAGTGCTCCAGCAGCACGCCGCCGACGATCGGACCCAGGGCGGCGCCGCCGGAGAACCCGGCAGCCCAAACGGCAATCGCGATCCGCCGCTGGGACGGAACAGTGAAGATGTTCCGGATCAGCGACAGGGTGGCCGGCATGAGCATAGCGCCGAACAGGCCGAGCAGGGCGCGGGCGCCAATAAGGGCCCCGGCGCTGGGCACGAACGCCGCGGCCGCGGAGACCAGGCCAAACCCGGCGCTTCCGACCAGCAGCAGTTTCCGCCGGCCAATCCGGTCACCGAGCGCACCCATGGGAACCAGCAGCCCCGCCAGCACCAGGGCGTAGATGTCCACGATCCACAGCAGTTCCGTGCCGGACGGCGCAAGCGCGCGGGAAAGGGACGGGATCGCAAAACTGAGAACGGTGTTGTCTACGGAAATCAGCAGCACCGGCAGCATCAGGACGGCAAGTCCCAGCCATTCGCGCCGGCCGGCTCGCTGGATCCGAGGCTTCTCCTGTACGGAAAGCACAGCTGTCTCCTTCGCAGGTAGTCGTAGGGGTCCGCAGCAGCGGCGGGGCGGGATCATCACGCCCGATGCGGATTACTGTACCGTCTAGACTGTACAGCATTTGATGGCGTAGCGTAAACGTATGCCTGAGCACATTTCCACCCGGGACCGCATCCTCTCCGCTTATGAAGAGCTGCTGATCAATGAAGGCCCGCGCGGTGCCACCATGGATGCCGTGATTGCCCTGGCCGGGGTATCCAAAGGCGGGCTCCTCTACCACTTCAAAAACAAGGAAGCGCTGGCCGCAGCCCTTATCGAGCGGCTCGAGGAGCTGGCCGCCGTCGACCTCCTGCGAATGGGCGCCGACCCGGAAGGCCCGTCCCGGTACCTGGTTCGGGAGTCCGTTTATGTCGGCAGCGCCCTGGACCGCGCGCTGATCGGCGTCGTCCGTCTTGCCCAGGCATCCGATCCGGATGCCTCAGCGGTACTGGAACGGATTCACCGCAGCTGGATGGATATGATCCTGGAGGAAGTAGGGAATCCGGCCATTGCACGCGCCATTGTCCTGCTCGGCGACGGACTCTATTACAACGAGGGTTTGCCCGGCGGCTGGCCGCGGGACCGGGACCCTTCCACCGCCCGGTCGGTCGCTGACCTGCTGGAGGTCGTGGACGTCCTGAAGGCGCACGCCTCCGGCGTTCCGCAAAACGGTTAACTCATGCCACAGTGGTCCCATGGAAATCAGCACAGCAGACCTCTATGACCAGCACGGTGAGTCCTTGGCTTCCGTCTCCCTGCAGTTCCAGGACCTCGGGGGCCGGCTGTCCTTCACCGGCCCGGTACGCACCATCCGCTGCCGCGAAGACAATGGTCTGGTGAAGTCCGTCCTCAGCTCCCCGGGCAACGGTGCCGTGCTGGTGGTGGACGGCGCAGGGTCCCTCAACAGCGCCCTCATGGGAGACATGATTGCCGAAGCCGCGGTTGCCAACGGCTGGGCCGGTGTTGTCATCAACGGACCCATCAGGGACCGCGCCGCCGTCGCCAAGCTGCCCCTGGGCGTGAAGGCGCTGGGCTCCAACCCGCGCAAGAGCGCCAAGGACTCGGTTGGCGAAGTGGACGTGCCTGTAGAGTTCGGCGGTGTCACTTTCCGTCCCGGCGCCACGCTGTACGCCGATATGGATGGCATCCTCGTCGAGCCCTAGGAGACGGCATGGCAAATATCCTGCTTTTCCACCACGCCCAGGGCCTGACTCCGGGCATGGATGCGTTCGCGGACGTCCTGCGCGGGGCCGGCCATACGGTGACGGTGCCTGATCTCTACGACGGGCATACCTTTATCGGCCTGGCGGACGGAGTTGCGTACGCCCAGGAGATCGGCCTGGACACGATCGAAGAGCTGGGCGTGCGTATCGCGAACCGTTTCCCGCAGGAAATGGTCTATATCGGCTTCTCCCTCGGCGTGATTCCGGCACAGCGGTTGGCGCAGACCCGCCCCGGCGCCCGCGGCGCGGTACTGATCAGCGCCTGCCTTCCGCTGGGCATCTACGGGGACACCTGGCCTGCGGATGTGCCCGTGCAGATCCATGGCATGGATGCCGACGAGGAGTTTGTCGACTCCGGAGACCTGGACGCCGCCAAAAACCTCGCAGCCTCCACTCCGGACGCCGAATTGTTCCTGTACCCGGGCGCGTCACACCTGTTCGCGGACATCAGCCTGCCGGATTATGACCCGGAGCAGGCCTTTGCCCTCACCCGCGCGGTGCTGGAGATGCTGGACCGCGCGGACGGCGGCCCTGCCGGACCCGCCGGCGAGTGACTGCAGAAGGCTACGCGTTCCAGAGGCCGTAGGAGTCGGCCAGCGAGGAAATCTTCTGGGCGCGGGCCAGGCGCGGCAGGTAAGAACCGTCGCCCACAACGGCGCCTGCGGCGTGCGCTTCGAGAAGCTCATGCGCCCAGGTGATCTCGGATTCGCTCGGCGAAAGCCCGTGGTTGATGAAGTCAGCGGCCTCGGGCATCAGGCACAGCTTGCCGGTCATGCCCATGGACTGGGTGACTTTGCAGGCATCCAGCAGCTTTTCGCCCAGCGCACCGACGGTAGGACCGTCGATCGGGCCGGGAAGCTGCCCCACACGGGAAGCCACCACCAGCTTGGACCGGGCGTAGGCCAGCGCCATGGGATCGTCGGAGGCGCCCGTGTCGCGGCGGAAGTCGCCCACGCCGAAAGCCAGCCGGAAGGTACCGGGGGCCGAGGCAATCGCCGTCGCGTTTTCAATGCCCAGTGCGGACTCCACGAGGGCCAGCACAGGGGTGCCGGCCTGCAGGCGCATGGCTGTGTGGGTAACCTGTTCCGGCTTTTCGGTCATGGCAAGCATGACGCCGCGCAGGCCCGGAGCCTTGGACAGCGCGGCCAGGTCATCGGCCCAGTAATCGGTTTCGATGCCGTTCACGCGCACCCAGGCGGTCATACCGGTGGACAGCGCCTCCACAACGCGTTCACGCGCCTCAGCCTTGCCTGCCGCGGGTACGGCGTCCTCCATGTCGAACACCACGGAATCCGCTTCCGAGGCCAGCGCCGGGCCAAAATTCGCCTCATCGGCAGCCGATGCCAGAAGCCAGGAACGGGAAAGTTTTGCAGGCAGCGACGCAGCGCGGCTGTTACGAAAAGGAGCCATACCTAGACCCTACTTTCCGTTCCGGCCGTTCCTTAAATGCGACGCATGGCTTTGTGGCGGCTATCACTGCCTGCCGGGCCAGCAGGCGTCCGGCCGGTACGGCGGGGTCGACGTCGGCACCGGCGAGCACGGTGCGGCGGACGACGCCGGTGAGCTGCTTCCCGGCGTAGGGAGTGATGGGATTCCGGTGCTGCAGCGCCGCCGGATCCACCGTGAAGGTGTCCTCCGCAGCGAACACGGCGAAGTCTGCGTCATTGCCCTCAACGATGCCGCCCTTGCGGTCAAGGCCGGCCAGTGCTGCCGGTGCGGCGGACATCCAGTGCAGCACCCGCTCCAGCGGAATGCCCCGCCGGCGGGCCTCCGTCCAGATCAGCGACAGGCCCAGCTGCAGAGAGGACACCCCGCCCCAGGCCACGCTGAAGTCTCCGTTCTCCAGATCCTTCAGGTCCAGGGTGCTGGGCGAATGGTCCGAGACGATGCAGTCTATGGTCCCGTCCGCCAGACCGGCCCAGAGCTGCTCGCGGTTGGCGTCGCCGCGGATGGGCGGGCAGCATTTGAACGCCGTGGCACCGTCGGGAATCTCCTCGGCCGCCAGCGTCAAGTAGTGCGGGCAGGTTTCCGCCGTCAGCCGCACGCCGTCGGCCTTTGCCGCCCGAAGCAGGGGCAGGGCTTCGGCGGAAGACAGGTGCAGGATGTGGGCGCGGGCGCCGGTGCGCGCTGCGGCATCGATGACGCCGGCTATGGCGGTGTTTTCCGCTGCGGGCGGCCGGGACGCCAAGAAACCCGCGTAGCCGGTGCCCGGCGGTGTGTCCCGGATGGCTGCCGGATCTTCAGCGTGCACAATCAGCAGACCGTCAAAGGTCTTCAGCTCGGCGAGCGCCGCCTCCATTTCCGCCGGTTCCAGGTGCGGAAACTCATCCACGCCGGAATGGACCAGGAAACATTTGAACCCAAAGGCACCCGCTTCGTGCAGCGGCCGCAGGTCAGCCAGGTTTCCGGGGACGGCGCCGCCCCAAAAACCCAAGTCCACAAAGGCCTGCGGGGCCGCGCAGTCCCGTTTAATGTTCAGTGCCTCCACTGTCACTGTGGGCGGAATGCTGTTCAGCGGCATATCCACCAGAGTGGTGACCCCGCCCGCGGCCGCCGCGCGCGTGGCGGAGGAAAATCCCTCCCACTCGGTGCGGCCCGGTTCGTTGATGTGCACGTGCGTGTCCACCAGCCCGGGCAGCAGGGTCTCATCGGCGGCCAGGTCGATGCTCCGCTTCCCTTCCAGCCCGGTTCCCGGCGGTACGACGGCGGCGATCACCCCGCGGCGCACCCCCACCTCGGCCGGGATGGTTCCCCCGGGGGTCAGCACAGCATGCCCGCGGATCACCAGGTCGAAAGGTTCCGGCGCCGGGTCCGGCAGCTGAGCGCTCACGGCTGGCCGCCGAGCAGGATCTGGCGGTTGACGTCCTTATATAGGAGATAGCGGAAGTCGGCCGGACCGCCGGCGTAACAGGCCTGCGGGCAGAAGGCCCGCAGGGACATGTAATCGCCTTCCTCCACCTCCACCCAGTCCTGGTTCAGCCGGTACACGGCCTTGCCCTCCAGGACGTACAGTCCGTGTTCCATGACGTGGGTTTCAGCGAAGGGAATGACGGCACCGGGTTCAAACGTCACCACGTTGACGTGCATGTCATAGGCGACGTCATCCACGGGGATCATCCGGGTGGTGCGCCATTTGTTGTCCGTGCCCGGCATGGGCGCGGGTTCAATCTCCGTCTCGTTGCCGAAGACCGGCTGCGGCGTGTGACCCGCCAGGGGCTGATATGCCTTGCGGATCCACTGAAACTTCACCGGTTCACCGGATTCGTTGAAGGCACTCCACGGGGCGCCGGGCGGCAGGTAGGCAAACCCGCCGGGGGTCAGGACCTTTTCCCCGCCGTGCAGGCGGACGGTCAGCGTGCCCTCGAGGATAAAGACGAAGGATTCCACGGTGGGCTGCGGTTCCGGCGAGGCGGAGCCGCCGCCGGGGGCCACCTCCACCAGGTACTGGGCGAAGGTGGTGGCACCGCCGGCAACCGGACGGTTCAGGATCCAGGTGCGGGTGCCGGTCCATTCGGGCAGCACGCTGGTGACAATGTCGCGCAGCACGCCGCGCGGAATCACGGTGTACGCCTCCGTCACCACGGCTCTTCCGGTGAGCAGCTCGGTCTGCGCGGGCAGCCCGCCGGCCGCGGCGTAGTAGCGCGGAGTGCCGCTGAGGTGGACGTTCTGCTCCTGGGTAGTCATCTAGCGGACCTTCTCTGTGAGGGGCGATACGGCAGTCTTGGGGTGGGCAAGAGCGGCGAGTTCGGAGCCGGTCAGCCCGGTGCCCTGTTCAATTTCCGTGTCGGTCAGGGCACCGCAGAGCAGTCCGCGGTGCACAAATCGGGCCAGTGCCCGGGCGGTGGCGGGTTCGTCCAGGACCGTTCCCTCCTGTTTCCGGACGTAGGTGTCCAGCCGCCGGGCAGCGGCGTCGAACCCCTGCCGGTAGAAGGC
Source organism: Arthrobacter sp. APC 3897 (assembly GCF_030407495.1). GTDB lineage: Bacteria > Actinomycetota > Actinomycetes > Actinomycetales > Micrococcaceae > Arthrobacter_B. Next base: position 99,038 of record NZ_JASDDG010000002.1, read on the forward strand.
ATAGGTGGCCAGGAAACGGGTGGGAAGCTGCGCCGGATGCAGGTCCCAGCCCTGGTAGAAACCGCGTTCCAGCGAACGGCGCACCAGCCTGGCGTGCAGCTGCCAGGCGGACCGGATTTCCCCGGGCGTGCCCAGCGGCAGGATGTTGGTGGAGCCGTCCGAGAGCCGGACGCCGGTCCCGGCAGCCGCCGCCTGCATGACGGCCTTGGCAAAGTCCGCAGCCGGGTGCTCCATGGACTGGTACTGCGCGGCAACCTGCACCGCATCGCTGTAGTCATAAGTACCGTAGTGCAGGGCCGAAACGCGGCCGCTGCCGTGGTGGATCAGCTGCGCAGCGGGCACGGTGCCGTTGGCAGCCAGGATCAGCTGCGGAGTTTCCACCTGCACCTCAAACCGCAGCCGTCCCGGTTCCAGGCCGTGGGCCTCTTCGAGCTGTCCGCAGATGTAGACCATGGCCTGCACCTGTTCCACGGTGGACACCTTCGGCAGGGTCAGCACCAGCCCGTCGGGCAGCTTTCCCGCCGCGAGCAGGCCGGCGAGGAACAGGTCCAGGGTCCGGATGCCGCGGGCCCGGGTGGCCGCTTCAAAGCACTTGAACCGGATCCCGATGAACGGCGGCGCGGTCCCGGCCGCCACCGCATCCGCCACGGCGGCGGCGGCCTGCCGGGCGTGGGTGTCTTCTTCCGGGTCCGGACGGATGCCGTAGCCATCCTCGAAGTCCAAACGCAGATCCTCGATCGGTTCGGTGCGCAGCTTCGCCTCCACCAGGGGCACGACGGCGGCTGCCAGGTCTGCGTCCAGGCCCGCCAGTTGGGCCAGGTCCGTCAGGGACCCCTGCGCCGCGGCTGCAGCCAGGCCCTCCCGGCCCCAGTGGGCGGGCAGCGCCGGCACGCAGCGGTCCGCTGGGATGTAAACGGTGTGCACCGGCTGGCGGGTACCGGCGTCGCCCGGGTACGCGGCGGCCAGCAACCGGTCGGTGTCCGCGAGGACGTTGTCGAGCCTTTGCAGGTGCGCGGCACCGAGAACGGGTGCGGGTTCAGTGGTCGGAGGAGAGAAGTTCACGGTCACGGTCCTAATGGGGGTCGTTTTCGGTGCTGCCGGTGGCGGTCAGCGGGATTTCCCGGCCGTCGGCGTCGAGCAGTTTTCCGTCCAGCATGTGGTCGCCGTCCTTGAGCGCCGCAGTGTCCTCGAGGCGCACAATGCGGTTTGCACCCTCGGCCCACACGGACGGGTCCTTCGGGTTGCCGGTCCGGATGTGGTTGAAGAGGATGTTCATCAGGATGGCCATGACGGCGGCGGAGCTGATGCCGGAATGGAAGATGGTGCCAAACCAGGCGGGAAACTCGTCGTAGAAGGTGGGCGCGGCAATCGGAATCATGCCGAACCCGATGGAGGTGGCCACAATGATGAAGTTCATGTTGTTGCGGTAATCCACTTTGGCCAGGGTGCGGATGCCGCTGGCTGCAACCGTGCCGAAGAGGACTATCCCGGCTCCGCCAAGCACCGGCGTCGGCACCGCGGCCACTACCCGGCCCAGGACCGGAAGCAGGCCGAGGATCACCAGGATCAGGCCGCCGGCGCTGACCACAAAGCGGCTCTTGACGCCGGTGATGGCCACCAGCCCCACGTTCTGGGCGAAGGCGCTCTGGGTGAAGGAGTTGAAGACCGGGGACAGGGCGCTGGACAGCATGTCGGCCCGCAGTCCGTCGGCAATGCGTTTGGAATCCACTTTGGTTTCCACAATCTCGCCCACGGCGATGATGTCCGCTGTGGTTTCGGTCAGGGTCACCAGGATCACGATCACCATGGAGATGATCGCAGCTGCCTCAAAGGTCGGCATGCCGAAGGCGAAGGGTTCCGGAACCGCAAACATCGCGCCGCTGCCGACGGCGGAGAAATCGGCTTTGCCGGTCACAACCGCGAAGATGGTGCCCAGCACGATGGCGATGAGGATGGAAAGCCGGGAAACGGCGGAATTGCCCACTTTGCTCAACAGCAGCACGAGCAGCAGGGTCAGGGCGGCCATGCCGATGTTCGAGACGCTGCCGTAGTCCGGGGCGGCGCTGCTGCCGCCCATGGCCCAGTTCGCGGCCACGGGCATGAGCGTCAGGCCGATGGTGGTGATGACAACGCCGGTGACCACCGGCGGGAAGAAGCGGATCACCTTGGCGAAGACCGGAGTGATCAGCAGGCCGATCAGGGAGGCGACGATCACCGCGCCGAACACGGACTGCAGCCCGCCGCCGCCGTCGAGAATGGCGGTCATGGTGGCCACGCCGGCAAAGGAAACACCCTGGACCAGGGGCAGCCGGGAGCCGAAGAAGGGGATGCCGATGGTCTGCAGCAGGGTGGCCAGCCCGCCCACAAAGAGGCAGGCGGCTACGAGCATGCCGACGTCGGCGGAATCCAGTCCGGCGGCGGTGCCGACAATCAGCGGCGGAGCGATGATCCCGCCGTACATGGTCAGCACGTGCTGGAAACCGTAGGCGAAAGTGCTGCCCAGCGGCAGCCGGGCATCTTCCGGGCGGGCGGCGGTGCCGGCCGCCCTGGCGCGGGGCTTGCTGCTCATCAGCAGAAACCGCCCGCGGTATTCCAGACCGGCGATTCGGAGACCGTGCCTTCGCGCAGGATGGAGGCTTCGATCAGGCCGTACGGGCGGTCCGCGGCGAAGAAGACCTCGTTGGGGTTGTCCAGGCCGAACGGTGCCAGGTCCACGAGGAAATGGTGGTTGTTCGGCAGCGAGAGCCGGACCTCGTCAATCTCCCGGTGTGCGGCGATGACGGCCTTGCCCATTTCGAACATGGACTGCTGAAGGGCCAGCGAGTGCGTATTCGCGAACGCGTCCAGCAGCAGGGTCCGGGCGGAAGCGTAGAGGGCGTTGAAGTCCAGGCTGCTCACGTCCGTGTCCGGCGCATAGCGCCACTTGGCGGTAACATCCGTGGCCAGAACCCGGTCCGTGGTTTCGGCCAGAGTGGTGTAGCGGTCCCGGGGGAAGCCGGAGAACTCGGACCCGGTGGACTTCAGGACGGTCAGGCCGCTGATGCCGGACACCAGATGCTGCCGGCCGGCTTCAGAGACCAGCACCGCGGTGCGGATCTCCGACTTGTCCTTGGAGAAGGCATGGTCATGGTCGCTGATCCGGTTCCAGAAGTACTGTTCAGCAGCCCAGCGCCCGCCGGACACCCACTCGAATCCGCCGGTGAAGTGCTGTTCCAGGCGCAGCAGGAACGCTTCCGGCGAGCCAACGCCGTCCCGGGCGAAAGCATAGACGGTGTTCTTCTGCGTATCGGTGGCGACCACGCGGGAATTGTCCCCCTGAGTGTGCGCGGCTTCGAAGTCGCCGTGGAGCTGGCTGGTGATGCTGAGGTCTTCGAGCTGGTGCCGGACTGTGTCCCGGGTGACCTTGACCAGCCGCACCTCGGCCTTGCCGTACTGGTTGCTGCCGAGGACAATTCCGGCACTGCCTGTCATCTCCCCTGAGGGGGCCTGAGTTGTTTCAGTCATGGTTCAACTTCCTCGGTAGGTGGAGTAGGCGAACGGGCTCAGCAGCAGCGGTACGTGGTAGTGCTGGCCCGCGTCGGTCAGGGAAAAAGTGAGGGAAACGGCGGGGAAGAAAGTCTGAGTGCCGGCAGCCGCAAAGTACTCGCCGGTGGCGAAGTCGATCCGGTAGGTTCCGGGCTCCAGCTGTTCCGGGCCCAGGCTGCCCACCCGGCCGTCGTCGTCGGTGGTTCCGTCCCCGATCCGGGTCCAGCCGCCGTCACCGCTCCCCCAGAGCGATACGGCGACGCCGGGAGCCGGCTTCCCGGCCGCGGTGTCCAGGATGTGGGTGGTGACGTGGCTGCGGGTCATGGCGTAAGCAGTCCTTCCAGTCGCAGGATGGCAATGTCCCGCAGCTGGCCTGCGATCAGCGGGACTTCTTCCTCAGGGGTGTGTCCGAGGCGTTCCTGCAGGTTGGCGAGGATCTCCTCGGCGCTGCGGCCGGCCGCGCGGATCAGGAAGACGCGCCCGTGCTTGTCTTCATACGCGCGGTTGCCGGCGGCCAGCCGTTCCTGGACATCGTCCAGCCCGGCCACAGAGGCCTGCTCGCCGCGTGAGAAGGTGGCTTCGGCGCCCGCCCCTGCAAGGCGTTCGCCGATGCGGGGATGGTGGGCCAGGGCGGCGTCTATCTCCGCTTCGGTGAAGTCCGGGGCCGCCAGTTCGGCAAAGCTGAGCAGCTCACCGGGGGTGGCGAAAGGACGGGCAGCGGCAATCTCATTGCACCAGCGCTGGATGTCCAGGCAGGGGCGCAGCATGTCTTCAGCTTCTGCGTATCCTGCCGTGTTGAAGGTTGCAAGGAAGGCCGGTGCCGGCTCGGGAGCGGATTCCGGGGTTGGCTCTGAATGTGGTTCTGGGCGCACGGGTGTCAGCTTTCGGTAGATCTGTTCCATTGCCGGCGCTGAACACCCTTGACCATCGGCGGCGCCGACTTGATTCGATGTTTCCGGCAGTTGGAATTGCTATTTCGACAGTGTGGGTGCGGCCGGGTAAATCTGTCAACAGGTAAATAATTGTTGCGGAATAAAACCGCATCGTGTTTCATGGCTGTTAATTCTGTGCAAACAATCCGCCGTTTATACCGCAATGCGTTGCAGCCGGTTCCGGGCTTTGCCACAATCCCGGGCCAGGCTCCCGGAAATCAGCCCGCCATCATCCGCCGGGCAGCTGCCGTATGCCGGGCAACGAGCCCCGGCAGGTCCATGCCGGGCAGCTCCCCGTCCACCACCCGCCAGGTGCCGCCGACCATCACCCGGTCCGCCCGGTCCGCGCCGCAGAGCAGCAGGGCCGAGAGCGGATCGTGGCTGCCGGAGAAGCGCAGGTCATCCAGCCGGAACATCGCTAGGTCCGCCTGCCGGTCCGGCGCCAGCTCACCCACATCCTCCCGGCCCAGCGCCCGCGCCGACCCCCTGGTGGCCCAGCCCAGCACCCGCTCGGGCGTAATGGCTTCGGCCCCGTAGCGCAGCCGCTGCAGATACAGTGCCTGCCGCGCCTCCAGAATCAGGTTCGAGGCGTCATTGGAGGCCGAGCCGTCCACGCCCAGCCCCACCGGCGCGCCGGCATCTTCCAGTTCCACCATCCGGCCGATGCCGCTGGCCAGGCGCATGTTCGACGTCGGACAGTGGGCGACGGCGGTGCCCGCTGCCCCCAGCCGGGCAATTTCGCCGTCGTTGAAGTGCACTCCGTGCGCCAGCCAGGTCCGGTTCCCCAGCCAGCCGACGCTCTCCAGGTAATCCACCGTCCGCAGGCCGAACATCTTCAGGCAGAAGGCTTCCTCATCCATGGTTTCGGCCAGGTGGGTGTGCAGCCGGACGTCGTATTCCCCGGCGAGCGCGGCACTCTCGCGCATGATGTCCCGGGTCACCGAGAACGGAGAGCAGGGGGCCAGGCCTATCTGGATCACGGCGCCGTCACCGCGCTCGTGGTAGTCCCGGATGAGCCGCCGGCTGTCCTCGAGGATCACGTCCGGGGCCTGCACGGTGTGCTGCGGCGGCAGGCCGCCGTCGTCCTCCCCCAGCGTCATGGAACCGCGGGTGAGCATGGCCCGCATGCCCAGTTTCCGCACCACATCCACCTGCACGTCAATGCCATCCTCCAGCCCGTCGGGGAAGAGATAGTGGTGATCCGCCGCGGTGGTGCAGCCGGAGAGCAGCAGCTCGGACAGGGCCACGGTGGTGGCCAGTTCCAGATCCGCCGGAGTCAGGCGCGCCCACACCGGATACAGGTTCTTCAACCAGGGAAACAGCGGGGTGTTCACCACCGGAGCCCAGGCGCGGGTGAGGGTTTGGTAGAAGTGGTGGTGCGTGTTGATCAGCCCCGGCAGCAGCACATGGCCGGAGGCGTCAAACACCTCTGCGCAGGGGGCGGCGGGACTCTGGCCGACGGCCAGCACCTCGGCGATGACCCCCTTCTCCACCACCAGGCCGCCCGCGGCATCCAGTTCATTTGCGGTAAAGACGGCCAGCGGATTCTTGATCCAGAGCCGGCCGACGCCGGCGGCGGTGGCGGTGGCGGCTGTGCCGGAAGGCATGGAAACAGTCATGGGACATCCTCAGGAATGCAGACCCCTCCCGGGGCCAGCTCAGTGGGCTTGTCTGCTGATCCAAGAGGCCGGGTTTTGCCGTGCCGGCGGCCTAACCGTTTGCACGCGCCCACCATACAACCACAACGGTGCCCTCCTTCGGAAGATAAAGCAGAAGGGTGTCCCGCCGCGCAGATTGCCGTGGTAGGCTTCCGTGCAATTACCGGAACAATTACGGCAGATCAGGTTCTTGGCAGCACTGGAACTTATATTGTTGTGCAAACATGCCAACATTTCTTCTTGCCCGTCATGGGCTTTAAAAGATATACCTATTATGTTTCGATAATGTCATTGTTTGCGGATTTAAGCCCCCAGCCCGGCAACTCCGGCAGGGGGAACTCACCGCTTGGTTACTGGGTTAGCCGGTGGCGGTCAGCCGACGGCAGTATCGCTGGAGGGCAGGTGGCGCATGCTTGACATGCTGGACGCGCTGGCTGCGGCCACGGCAGACGGCCTTCCCTGTGCCGCGGCAACTGTCATCCGCGCGTCCGGATCCGTGCCGCGTCCGGCGGGCACGTCCATGCTCATCCACCACAACGGCCGGATCACGGGATCCCTCTCCGGCGGATGCGTGGAGGCCGCAGTGGTGGCCCTGGCCGAGGAGGTCCTTACCGACGGGCAACCCCGGCTTGAATCCTTCGCCTACAGCGACACTGATGCCTTCGCCGTCGGGCTCAGCTGCGGCGGCACCCTGGAGGTGCTGATCCAGCTCATCACTCCCGGCGCCTTTCGAGTCATCCCGAGTGCGGAAGCTCCCTGCGCCCTCGTCCGTCGGATCGATGCCCCCGGCACGGCACGGAACAGTGCTGCGCAGCCGCTGCTGGTCGCTGACCCGGGCGGTGCTGCCACACCCGCTGGTCTGCTGGCTGCCCACGGCGCGGCCCTGGCGTCGATGCTCGACATGGACCCGGCCCATGCCGCGGCACGGCTGGCCCCTCTGCTTGCGGCCGGCCGCACGGGAATCGTGGAGCTCGGCGGTCCGGTGCTATTCCTCGAGTCCCGGCTCGCACCTGCCCGGCTGGTGGTGATCGGGGCGAACGATTTCTCGGCCGCGCTGGCCCGGCAGGGACGGATGCTCGGTTACCACGTGACCATTTGTGATGCCCGGCCTGCCTTCACTGCTGAGGAGCGCTTCCCTGCGGCCCATCAGGTGCAGGTGCAGTGGCCGGACCGCTACCTGCGTGCGGAGGCTTCGGCGGGGCGGCTGGATCCCCGCACCGTGGTTTGCGTACTCAGCCATGACGCCAAGTTCGATATCCCGGTGCTGGTTGAGGCGCTGCGGCTGGACATCGCCTACGTCGGAGCCATGGGCTCGCGCCGCAGCCATGAGCAGCGGATGACCGCATTACGGGACGCCGGACTGAGTGAGACCGAGACGGCACGGCTGCATTCCCCCATCGGACTGGACATCGGAGCCGCGACACCCGAGGAAACCGCACTGTCCGTTTTCGCTGAAATAGTGGCCGCACGTTCAGGTGCCGCCGTCACCGGGCAGCCCCTGCGCACCCTCAGCGGCCCCATCCATCCGTTCACCCGCCAACACATCAGCCACTGAGGGATTCATCCATGGACATGCCCACCGTTTCCGATCTGGTCCGCACCAGCAACCCCGGCGACTGGCGTCCCGGCGATGCCTGGCTGGCCGGCGGCACCGTACTCTTCTCCTACGGCAGCGATTCCCTGCAGCGGCTGCTGGACATCACCGGTGCCGGCTGGGAACCGCTGAGCGTGTCCGACGGCGGACTGGAGATTGCGGCAACCTGCACCATCGCGGAACTGTACGCTTTTCCCGGCACAGCCCCTGCCGGCGTTAGGGCCGAGTGGCGGGCCCTGGATCTGGTGCCGTTGTGCTGTGATTCCTTTGTGGCGTCCTTCAAAGTCTGGAACGTTTCCACGGTGGGCGGCAACATCTGCACCGGCCTGCCCGCCGGGCCCATGACGGCCCTGACCGCAGCGCTGGACGGTATTGCGGTGATCCACTCCCCCGGCGGGACGTCCCGCGAAATCCCCGTGGCTGACCTGGTGATCGGCGACGGCCGCACTGCACTGGCACCGGGAGAGCTGCTGCGCAGCGTAACCCTGCCGGCAGCCGCCCTGCGGGCCAGGACCGCGTTTCGCCGGCAGTCACTGACCAACCTGGGACGGTCCGGGGCGCTGCTGATTGGCCGGGTGGACGGGGACGGCACGTTTGTCCTGACCGTCACCGCCGCCACCAAGCGTCCGGTTCAGCTGCGGTTCGCCGCGCTGCCGACCGGCGTCGAACTCCGGGCGCAGCTCAGCGAACAGATCGACGCCGAACTGTGGCATGACGATGTCCACGGCCTGCCGGAATGGCGGCGCTACATGACGGGCCGGCTGGCGGAAGAAATCCGGGCCGAGCTGGCCGCATCCGGGTCAAAGGAGGGTTCCCTGTGACATACCGGATCAATAAGACCGAAGTGGAGGCTGCACCCTTCCCCGGCCAGTGCCTGCGCACCTTCCTGCGGGAGCAGGGCAGTCTGGGGGTCAAGAAAGGCTGCGACGCCGGAGACTGCGGTGCGTGCACCGTCCATGTTGACGGCAAGCCCGTCCACAGCTGCCTCTACCCGGCAGTGCGTGCCGAAGGCCGGGAAATCACCACCATAGAGGGGCTGGCCAACGGAGAGGAACTGCATCCAATGCAGCAGCAGTTCCTGGACGCCCAGGGCTTCCAATGCGGTTTCTGCACAGCCGGCATGGTGATGACCGCCGCCGCGCTGGACGAGGAACAGAAGCAGGATCTGCCCCGGAACCTCAAAGGAAATCTCTGCCGCTGCACAGGCTACCGCGCCGTCGGTGACGCGGTCTGCGGGCACCGCACCGTTGATGTCCCGGCCGGGACTTCTCCTGCTGCCCGGACCGTGGGCGCCTGCATCCCCGCCCCGGCCGGCCCGGACATTGTGACCGGCCGTGCCCGGTACACCATGGATGTGCCGGCCGCGGAGCTGCCCGGGCTGCTGCATCTGAAGATCCTGCGCTCCCCGCACGCGCACGCACGGGTTGTTTCCATTGATGCGGGTGCCGCCCTGGCAGTGCCCGGCGTCGAGGCAGTCCTCACGCACAAGGACGCCCCGGGGCAGCTGTTCTCCACCGCGCAGCACGAACTGCACACCGATGACCCGGACGATACGCGGATCCTGGATGACGTGGTCCGTTTCCGCGGCCAGCGTGTGGCCGCGGTTGTTGCCGCATCCGTGGGTGCCGCCGAAGAAGGGGTGAGGGCCCTCAAGGTTGACTACGAACTGCTCCCCGCGGTCCTGGACACCGCCTCGGCTCTGGCCGACGGCGCTCCCGAGGTCCATCCGGGCACCGCCGGCAACATCGTCGCGGAACTGCACTCCGAACTCGGTGACACTGCCGCCGGACTGTCGGCAGCCGACGTCGTGCATGAGAAAACCTACGAAAGCCAGCGCCTGCAGCACATGGCACTGGAAACGCACGGCTCCATTGCCTCCTTCGACGAGGCGGGCCGGCTGGTGGTGCGCACCTCCACGCAGGTTCCGTTCCTGATCCGGCGGGCGCTGTGCCGGGTCTTCGGGTTGAAGCCTGAATCCGTGCGGGTGCTCACCGGACGGGTGGGCGGCGGCTTCGGAGGCAAGCAGGAGATGCTCACCGAGGATCTGGCCGCACTGGCCGCACTCAAGTTGAACCGTCCGGTGCAGCTCGAACTGACCCGCCGGGAACAGTTCACCGCCGCCACCGTGCGGCACCCCTTCTCGGTCCGGGTGCGGGCCGGAGCAACAAGGGACGGCACGCTGACCGCACTGGAGCTGGATGTCACCACCAACACGGGAGCCTACGGAAACCATGCCCCAGGCGTGATGTTCCACGGCTGCGGTGAATCAGTGGCCGTGTACCGGTGTGACAACAAAAAGGTCGACGCGCGCGCCGTCTACACCAACACCGTTCCGTCCGGTGCCTTCCGCGGCTACGGACTGAGCCAGATGATTTTCGCCGTCGAGTCCGCGATGGACGAATTGGCGCGCGGCATCGGGATGGATCCGCTGGAGTTCCGCCGCCGCAACGTCATCGCCCGGGGTGACGCCATGCTCTCTACCTCCCCGGTTCCGGCGGAGGACGTCCATTACGGCAGCTACGGACTGGATCAATGCGTGGAACTGGTGCGTGCAGCGATGGAGCGGGGACAACTGTCCGCCGAAACTTCCGGCGACAACCTGGATGATCAGTGGCGGATTGGCACCGGGACCGCGGTCGCCATGATCGACACCGTTCCGCCGCGCGGGCACATGAGCCACGCCCGGATCCGGCTGCAGGAGGACGGACGGTACGGGCTCGACGTCGGCACCTCCGAGTTCGGCAACGGCACCACCACTGTCCACACCCAGCTCGCGTCCACCGCCTTGCACACCACGGCGGACCGGATTGTCATCCGGCAGTCGGACACCGATCTGGTGGACCATGACACCGGGGCTTACGGCTCCACCGGCACCGTAGTGGCCGGCAAGGCTTCCCTGGCGGCGGCAGAGGAACTGGCCGTCCTGCTCAAGGGCTTCGCTGCCTCGCTCTTTTCCAACACGTCGGCCCAGGTGACGCTGCTGGCGGATGCGGTGGAGTGCGCCGGCGGGCGTATTTCGCTGGCCGACGTCGCAGTACGCGCGAAGGACGCCGGCATCGACCTGTCAGCACAGGGCCGCTGGGGCGGAACACCGCGCTCCGTAGCCTTCAATGTGCAGGGCTTCCGGGTGGGAGTGCACACCGGCACGGGTGAAATCCGGATTCTGCAGAGCGTGCATGCCGCGGACGCCGGAGTGGTCATGAATCCGCTGCAGTGCCGGGGCCAGATTGAGGGCGGTATTGCCCAGGCACTGGGTGCGGCTCTGTTTGAAAAGGTTCAGGTGAGCAGCACCGGCGAGGTGACGACGAAGATCCTGCGCGAATACCATGTGCCGGCTTTCGCGGATGTGCCGCGCACAGAGGTGTACTTTGCGCAGACCAACGACTCGCTGGGTCCCATGGGTGCCAAGTCCATGAGTGAGAGCCCGTTCAACCCCGTGGCACCGGCCCTGGCCAACGCCGTCCGGGATGCCACCGGGGTCCGGTTCAGCGTTCTTCCGCTGGCCCGCGACGTGGTCTTTCTTGCGCTGCGCGAGGCGCGGGCCTAAAGCCGTCCCGCCTCCGGGGATCCCTGCCGGGGGGGCTGAACTCCTCAGGCTCCGGACCAAAGCACGTAACCGCTCAGGTTGCTTAGCTGTGACATGTCATTCCAAGGCGTGCCATCATCAGCCGGCCGTACTTTATAGTCATCACCCATCCATCGCAGCGACATGCTCACGCGCATCAGATCGCCCTCCGCGGTTTCGAAGGCAAGGTCCATCTTTGCTTCCGAAGGGTTATAGGACTCGAGCGTGCAGCCACGAACTTGGATGCCGCTCTCCCCTGACGAATCCACGGCAGTGCCCGTGTCCCGGACTGCGGCATCCCGGCCGGGCCCTGGTACCAGAAGCTGTTCGGACATCTTCATCATGACTTCGGGCGATCCCGAAGATCCCAGGGCGATGACGTTCATAGCCGACTAGAGGGCGCCGCCGGTGAGCTGGCGAAGCACGGCCGGAAGCCGCTCTCCTCCATTATTCCCGGGCCAAGGGATATCGGATCACGAGGCGTTGCCATCCCATCCACCATCTTCCAGTTGGATATCGGCGCTGTATCCAGCGCCAGCTCATCGGTGGGCGGCAAGCCACACGCACTTTTCCGTTCAACGTTGTTGGTGCCGGTCGAGGCGGACGGGCCCGGAGCTTCAGAAGTGGAATTGCTGCTTCCGAAGGTTGGGGTTACAACAGACTGTGCACTGTCGTCTTTTGCAGGAAGCAGGAAGATGACAACGCCGGCAGCTATACAAGTGACCCCCAGCAAGACTGAGAGGACAAAGCCCGGCTTGGTGAACGGGGTGCTTTCAGGAGCGTTATCCGGGGACCTGTTCACGGAACCTCTCCTTAGTCACCGAGCCCTCCGCCTCCCGGGGCTCCCTGTCCGGCGGCGGCTGAACGCAGCTCGGCAATGCGCAGCCGCAGGAAGATGATCAGCAGCACCAGTGCCCAGACCGACAAAACCGCGACCGCCGCGACGATTAAGAAATAGAGGATGCCGAAAAGTGCGCCGATTCCGGACATAGCTGCCATTGATTCCCCCGATGAAAGCCGCCCGGAGCGGTGCCGCTCCGGGCTGGTGCCCCCGATCCTACACGGGCTCAGATGGCCTTGCCGGGGTTGAGGATGCCCAACGGATCCAGGGCCCGGCGGATGGAGTGCTGCACTCCCACCGATACGTCGCCCAGCTCGGCACCCACCCAGTCCCGTTTCAGCAGCCCCACGCCGTGTTCACCGGTCAAGGTGCCGCCGAGCCGGTTGGCCAGGAAGAACATCTGCCCCAGGGCATCCTTGGCCGGACCCTCAGTGACCGAATCCTCGGGATCCATCACGATCATGGGATGCAGGTTTCCGTCCGAGGCATGGGCGATGGTGAAAATCCTTACCCCGGTAGCAGCGGAAATCTCTTCAAGGCCGGTGACGGCTTCCGCCAGCCGTCCGCGCGGCACGCCGATGTCCCCGATCGAGACCCGCCCCATCTGCTCCAGGGAAGGAATTGCATCCCGGCGGGCACTCACCATCGCCGCTGCCTCGTCGTCGTCGGCCGCCTTCCCGCACGAGCCGGCGTAGGGGCGCACCGCTTCCAGCACTACGTCCTGTTCCAGGAACGCCCCGTAGCCGTCTGTCTGCACCAGGAGGAAAGATGCGCCTCGGGAGCGGTAATCGGAACCGGTGGCGGCGTCCACGGCTTCCAGGGTGGGCCCGTCCATCAGTTCCATCATGGACGGCTGGATCCGGGCGGCAACCACGGCCGACGCCGCGCGGGCCGCGCTTTCGACGTCGGGGAAGAAGGCGGCGACGGTGGCGGTGGCCACCGGCAGCGGCCGCAGGCGCAGCGTTGCCTCCACCACGATGCCGAGGGTTCCTTCGGAGCCGATAATCAGGGCGTTCAGGTCATAGCCGGTGACACCCTTGATGGTTTCCCTGCCCGTGCGCAGTTCGCGTCCGTCGGCCAGGATGACCCGAAGCGCCAGCACTGATTCGCGGGTGACACCGTACTTGGCGCAGCGCATGCCGCCGGCGTTGGTGGCAATGTTGCCGCCAATGGAACAGATGGCCGTACTTGCAGGATCAGGTGCATAAAACAGGCCGTACTCCGCGGCGGCCGCATTGATCTGAGCGTTCAGGACTCCGGGCTGGACCACTGCCAGCTGCTCCTGCGGGTCAATTCGCAGGATCTTGTTCATGCGGGAGACGTCCAGCACCACTTCGCCCGAGCGTGCTGATGACCCTCCGGCCAGTCCGGTTCCCGCACCTCGGGGCACCACCGGTACGCGGTGCCGGGTGGCAAGACGCAGGGTCTCCGCCACGTCCCCGGCGGATTCGGCGAACACAACGCCGTCCGGATGGGTTTGGGCCACGAATCCGGAACGGTCGGTGCTGGCCTGTTCACGGTGACCGGGCTCGAGGGAGGCGTTCGGAGCCTGGCCCAGCAGGGTCGCGGCAGGGGCCGGGTCCGGCAGCCCTACAGTGGAATCGGAGTCGGAGAAGATGCTCATCAGGGCACCATCCAGCCGAGGATGGACGTTGACTGCAGCCAGATCAGCAGCGTCATCATGACCAGCAGGCCAAGACTCCAGCCAATGAGTTTACGCAGCAGCGTGCTTTCAGCACCTTCCAGTCCCACGGCGGCTGAGGCGATGGCCAGATTCTGCAGCGACAGCATCTTGCCGAGCACTCCGGCGGAGGAGTTCGATGCCGCCATCAGGGTGGCGGACAGTCCCGTCTCGTTGGCCGCGGCCACCTGGAGCTGGCCGAACAGCGAGTTGGAGGAGGTGTCGGAACCCGTCAGCGCCACGCCAATCCAGCCCAGCAGCGGGGACAACAGGGCAAAGAATCCCCCGGCGGAGGCCAGGGCCACACCCAGTGTGGTGGTTTGGCCGGACAGATTCATGACAAAGGACAGAGCCAGCACGGCGCAGACGGTGACGATAGTCCAGCGCAGCTGCTTCAGGGTATCCCCGTACACGCGAACACCTTCGCGGGGCCGGATCCGGTACAGCAGCATGGTCAGGATCCCGGAGAACAGCAGGAGGGTTCCGGTGGCCCGGATGTGGTCGAACCGCAGGGTCTGCGCGGCAACCGCCGTCCCGTTGGAGTCCACCACGTCCAGCCCCGGCCAGTGGAAGGTGACACTGCCAATGGATGTCAGCCAGGTCTTGATCACCGGAATCTGGGCCAGCGAGAACACCACAATGATGATCAGGTACGGCGCTGTGGCCATCCATACGCTGCGGGCATCGGGGCGGGCGGTGTTGCTCGTGGAACCGGGGCCGCCGGGAGCGGTGCTGCCTGCTCCCCCGGAACCGGCCGCGGCACCTGCCGATTCGCCGGCCGAACGCCGGCCCCGCCCGGTTTTGACCGGTTCTGCGGGGCCGGCCCCGTCGAGGGTTTCCGTTGTACTGCCGGAACCAGCGGCGCCGACAGTTTCCCGCGGCGCTGCGGCAGCGTCCTGGTCTTCCTGCACCTGGCCGGACATGCCGATGATTTCTGCCGGCTGCCAAACGCGGAGCATCAGCAAAACCGCAATCACCGTGGCGACCGCCGCCACGACGTCGGTCAGTTCCACGACAAAGAAGTTGGAGGCGAAGAACTGGGCCAGTCCGAAGACAAAACCCGCCACCAGCGCCACGGGCCAGGTTTGTTTGAGGCCGCGTTTGCCGTCCACCAGGAACACCAGGATCAGCGGTACCACCAGGGCAATGAACGGGGTCTGCCGGCCGGTCATGGAGGACAACTCGTGCAGCGGAATTCCGGTGACGCCGTTCAGCGCAATGATCGGTGCGGCCATGGCTCCGAAGGCAACCGGAGCGGTGTTGGCCAGCAGGGCGACAATCGCCGATTTCAGGGGCTTCATGCCCGCTGCCATGAGCATGGCGGCCGCAATGGCTACCGGCGCACCAAACCCGGCCAGTGACTCCAGCAGCGCACCGAAGCAGAAAGCAATCAGGATGGACAGGATGCGCAGATCATCCGAGATGGAGCGGATGGTCCTGCCGAGGACTTCAAACCACGGGGTGGCCACCGTGAGCTTGTAGATCCACAGGGCGTTGATCAGGATCCAGAGAATGGGAAAGATTGCGTAGAACGCACCCAGCCCGGTTGCCGCCGCCACCTGGCCGATCGGCATCTGCCACCCGATCACCGCAAGCAGGATGGACAGCACCAGCGAGATGAGCCCGGCCTGGTAGGCCTTCATCCGGAAGACGCCCAGCAGGACAAACAACAGCAGCAGCGGCAAGGCCGCAAGAACCGCGGACAGTGCCAGCGAATCGGCGATGGGATCGAGCGGCTGTTGGAACGCGGCTAGCTGTGTCCTCACAAAAACTCCTTTGTCTTTGTTTCACATCCCTTCGCGCTGGGTAACCGAACCAGCCCCATCCGCGGTGACATTGGGTTGACCCTAGGCCCGAAGCCGCAAATAGGTCAACGGTGGCGGCGGGAGAACTGCGGCTGCTCATGTGAGAGGACACTTTTGCTCACATGATAAATTGAGCCGCACCTATCCGACCCAGGCCTCAGGTGGAACCATGAACAAGCTCAATTCCGCGTCCTTGTCCGGCCTTCCGGCCGGGCTTTCTGTTCCCGGGTATGACCGCTCCGAGCTGAGTGTGGGCATTGTCCATTTCGGGGTGGGAGGCTTCCACCGCGCGCACCAGGCAATGTACGTGGACCGTCTGATGAACGACGGCGGCGCCAGGGACTGGGCGATCTGCGGCGTGGGCGTCCTGCCGGGAGACTCGGCCATGAAGACGGTGATGGATGCCCAGGACTGCCTGTACACGCTGGTGCTGAAGAACCCGGACGGCACACGCGAGGGACGCGTCATCGGCTCCATGATCGAATACCTGCTGGCGCCCGAGGACCCGGAAGCCGTCATCGAGAAAATGGCCGCACCCGGTACCCGGATCGTTTCCCTGACCATCACCGAGGGCGGCTACAACTTTCATCACGTGACCGGCGAGTTTGATGCCGCGAACCCCGCGGTGGCGGCGGATCTGCTGCCGGACGCCGTGCCGGCCACCGTTTTCGGGCTGGTATGCGAGGCTTTGCAGCGCCGGAGGGACAGGGGGCTGCCGCCGTTCACGGTCATGTCCTGCGACAACATCCAGGGCAACGGGGATGTAGCCCGGAAGATGTTCACGGCCTTTGCCTCCCTGCGGGATCCGGAGCTGGGCGCCTGGATGCGGGAGAACGTAGCCTTTCCCAATTCCATGGTGGACCGGATTACGCCGGTCACCACGGATGCGGACCGGACGATGGTGGCCCGGGACTTTGAAGTGGAGGACGCCTGGCCGGTGGTCAGCGAGGACTTTGAGCAGTGGGTCCTGGAGGATCACTTTCCGCAGGGGCGCCCGCCCTTTGAAGACGCAGGGGTTCAGGTGGTGGAGGATGTGGAACCGTATGAACTCATGAAGCTGCGTCTGCTCAACGCCAGCCACCAGGGCCTGTGCTACTTCGGCTACCTGGCCGGCTACCGTTATGCCCACGAGGTCTGCCAGGATCCGTTGTTTTCCGGGTTCCTGCTGGATTACATGCTCCGGGAGGCAACCCCCACACTGGCGCCGCTGCCCGGGGTGGATCTGGACGCCTACCGGCACCGGCTGATCGAGCGGTTCTCCAATGAGCACGTCCGCGACACGCTGGCCCGGCTCTGTGCCGAAAGCTCGGACCGTATTCCCAAGTGGCTGCTGCCGGTGATCCGCGAGAATCTGGCCTCGGGAGGAGAAATCCACCGCTCGGCAGCAATTGTGGCAAGCTGGGCGCGCTACGCCGAGGGTACGGACGAGCAGGGCGCACCAATCGACGTCGTCGACCGGCTCCGCGGCCCCCTGATGGCCGCCGCCGCGCGGAACCGCACTGAGCCGCTCGCTTTTGTTACGGACCCGGATCTCTTCGGAGATCTCGCGTCCGAGGACCGCTTTGTCCAGTCCTACACGGCCGCCCTGGCCGCACTGCATGAGCACGGCGCCCGGGCAACTCTGGAGGAATTGGCCGCGGGGCGGCTGACCTAAGCCGTCCTGCTTGTCAGGCGGGAGCGCCGACGGACAGCGCCGCAGCGAGTTCTCCATCCACCAGCAGAGTGGTGACAAATCCGGCGGCCAGCACCGCCCGCACTGCATCCGCGCGGGCGGCACCCCGGGCCACTGCCACTACCAGGGGCGTGTGCTGAAGCTGGTCTATGGTCACGGCCAGCACGCGTTCATCCAGCTCCGAGACCACCGGTTGCCCGGCCGCGTCCAGCAGGCGGCCCGAGCATTCGGCAACGGCCCCGGCGCGGGCAGCCTCCAGACGCAGGCGGTTGTCCACCCGGTCCCAGACGGTGGAGAGCCCGGGCTGCCAGGCACCCACCGCAACGATTGCGGCATCCAGGGCGCCGGCCTGGGCGAGGGTCCCGCCAATCTCGGGCAGCCGGCGCAGACTCTGCGCGGTGGCGGCGTTTTCCACCACCAACGGAGCCCACAGCGGCCAGGTATCCACCCCGTCCAGCCGGCCCAGAGATTGAATCAGTTCCAGCGAATTGCCGCTGCCGGGAACCGGCAGCGCGCCTGCCAGCTGGACGATGCTGCAGGGCGGCAGGTCCGTCACATATCCGGCCGCAAGGTCCAGGGTCCGGGACCATGACACTCCCAGGGTGGCGCCGTCGAACGCCGCCGCCATCAGCTCCCCGGCCGCACTCCTGCCGAGGGCCTCCCGGGTGCTGCGGTCATCAGCGCCGTCGGCGAGATGCGGACGCGGCCCACGCCGAGTTCAGCCGCCAGCTGCTGAGGATCCGGGCCGGAAACAGCTTCGGGAAAACGGACGTCAATGCGCACAATGCCCAGCGCGCGTGCTTCTTCCAGATAGCGGGCTACCTGAAACCGGGAAATGCCGAACCGGCGGGCAATATCAACCTTCGAATGGTTGTGCAGGTAATAGTCTCTGCCAATCCTGGCCAGCAATTCCTCATGGGACGCATCTGTACCGGTAATGATTCGATCCCGCCTGTCTTCGAAAGATCGCAGCCTATTGCTCATTCGAGCCTATCTGTTTAGAGTTCCCCCCAAATGAGCAGAATGCAATTCTCAGATGAGCAAAGGTGAGGCATGAGAGCAGAACGCAGCACGCCCGGCCGCCGCAGGCGGAGTTCCGGAAGGAGCATGGCAGCGGGTGCTGCGGCCCTGGCTCTCGTACTGGCAGGATGCGGCAGTGACTCCGGCGACGGCCCCGAGGAGATTGTGGTGGCCATTGTCTCGAACCCGCAGATGACCGACGCCATTTCCCTCGAGGACGAATTCCGGGCCCGGTATCCGGACGTTGACCCCCAATTTGTCTCACTCCCGGAAAATGAGGCCCGTGCCAAGATCACGGCGTCGGTGGCCACCGGCGGCGGGGAGTTCGACGTCGTCATGATTTCCAACTATGAGACGCCCATGTGGGCGGAGAATGGCTGGATTACCAATCTGCAGGAGTATGCAGATAACACTCCCGGCTACGACCCTGATGATTTCATTCCGAATATCCGCGAGTCCCTCAGTTACGAAGGCGACATGTACTCCGTGCCCTTCTACGGGGAATCCTCTTTCCTCGCCTACCGCGAGGATCTGTTCGAGGAAGCCGGCCTGGTCATGCCGCCCAAGCCCACCTGGGCGGACATCAGCGCGTTCGCCGAGCGGCTCCATGACCCGGACAACGGCTTTTCCGGCATCTGCCTGCGCGGGCTGGCCGGCTGGGGCGAGGTCATGGCACCCCTGACCACCATGATGAACACCTACGGCGGAGGCTGGTTCGACCAGGACTGGAACGCCACCCTGGATTCGCCCGAGGTGGAGGCCGCCGTCACCGACTACGTGAACCTGGTCCGCAACTCGGGACAGCCGGGTGCGGCCACCTCCGGCTTCGGTGACTGCCTGACCCAGTACAGCCAGGGCAATGCGGCCATGTGGTACGACGCCACCTCCATGGTCTCCACCGTGGAAGATCCCGCCTCGTCCCTGGTGGTGGGCAAGACCGGATACGCGCAGGCCCCCGTGCAGGAAACCGACTCGTCCGGCTGGTTGTACAGCTGGTCCCTGGCCATTCCCGCCACCAGCGAAAAGAAGGATGCCGCCTGGGACTTTGTCTCCTGGATGACCAACAAGGACTACATCCAGCTGGTGGGGGACAAGATCAGCTGGGAGCGCGTACCGCCCGGCAGCCGGCTGTCGACTTATGAGATTCCCGAATTCGCGGACGTCGCCCGGGCCTACGCGGAACCCACGCTGACGGCCATGGCCGGGGCCTCGCAGGAGACCAGCATGACCGGTTCGGTGCCCTATCCGGGACTGCAGTTTGTGGGCATTCCGGAGTTCCAGGACCTTGGCACCCGCGTGGCCCAACAAATCTCCGCCGCGATCGCCGGACAGAAGACCGTGCCTGAAGCCCTTGAACAATCACAGCGCTATGCCGAAACCGTTGCGGAAAGCTACCAGTCAGGAGAGAACAAATGAGCGCCCTGGTAGACAAGCACCATGCCAAAGTCCGGCGGGAGGCTGAGCAGCGCCAGGCCCGCGGCATGTCCCGGGCCGAAGGGTGGCGGCGCCGCGGACCCCTCCTGCCGGCGCTGATCTTCACGCTTGTGGTGACGCAGGTTCCGTTCCTCTTCACCATTTGGTATTCACTGCAGAACTGGAACCTGCTCAATCCCGAGGGAGACCGTTTTGTGGGGCTCTCCAACTACGTCGAAATCTTCGCTGATTCCACCTTCCGCCAGGCCGCGCTGAATTCCGTGATCTTTACCCTGGGCTGTGTTTTCTTCGCGATGCTGCTGGGCATCGTGTTCGCCATCCTCCTGGACCGATCCTTTGCCGGCCGCGGGGTGGTCCGGACCCTGCTGATCACCCCCTTCCTGATCATGCCGGTGGCCGGTTCCCTGCTGTGGTCCGTATCCATCCTGAACCCCAGCTACGGACTGCTGAACTGGCTGATCGGACTGGTGGGAATCTCCCCGGTGGACTGGACCTCGGCGCATCCGATCGCGTCCATTCTCATGTCCCTGGTCTGGCAGTGGACACCGTTCATGATGCTGCTGGTCCTTGCCGGCCTGCAGTCGCAGCCCAAGGACGTGCTGGAGGCGGCGCAGGTTGACGGTGCGGGATGGTGGCGGACGTTCATTTCGGTCACCCTTCCGCAGCTGCGCCGGTACATCGAGCTGGGCGTCCTGCTCGGGGCCATCTACGTGGTGAACACCTTTGACCAGATTTACCTGATGACTGCCGGCGGTCCCGGGACCGCCAGCGCCAACCTGCCGTTCTACATCTACCAGCGGGCGTTCCTGGGCTTCGATATCGGCCAGGCGGCTGCCATGGGCGTGGTGGTGGTCATCGCGACCATTGTCATTGCCACCTTCGCCCTCCGCCTGATTTTCCGCAGCTTCGACGTAAAGGACTAGCCGTGAGCACGCAAACCGAACCGTCTCCCGCCCGGGGCGCTTCTTCCGCCTCCGGTTCCTCCTCCGCACGGCAGCGGAAAGGCAACCCCCGCACGGGAGCCTCCCTCCTGACCGCGCTGACCTGGATCCTGGCGATCGGGTTCTTCTCACCCGTGCTGTGGATGGTGCTGACCTCTTTCAAACAGGAATCCGCCGCCGCGTCCAATCCGCCCGTCTTCTTCTTCTCGCCCACGCTGGACCAGTACCGGGCAGTGCTCGACGCCGGAGCCGGCAGTTACTTCGTCAACTCCATGATCGCCACGGGCGTTTCCACGCTGCTGGTGGTGATCATGGCCGTTCCGGCGTCCTATGCGCTGAGCATCCGCCCGGTAAAAAAGACCTCCGACGTCCTGTTCTTTTTCATCTCCACCCGGATGCTCCCGGTAGTGGCGGTCATCATGCCCATCTACGTCATTGCCGGGCAGCTGAAGGTGCTGGACAACATCTGGACCCTGGTGGTCCTGTACACCTCCATGAACCTCCCGATTGCGGTGTGGATGATGCGTTCCTTCTTTCAGGAAGTACCAGCCGAAGTGCTTGAGGCCGCCCAGATGGACGGCGCCGGCCTGATGAAAACACTCTGGCGGGTCCTGATGCCCATGGTGGCGCCGGGGCTGGCGGCCACCGCCCTGATCTGCGTGATCTTTGCATGGAACGAGTTCTTCTTCGCCCTGAACCTCACGGCGGCCAAATCCGCCACGGTACCGGTGTTCCTGGTGTCCCAGATGACCAGCGAAGGCCTGTACCTGGCCCAGCTCTCCGCCGCCTCGGTCCTGGCTTCCCTGCCGGTGGTGATTGCCGGGTGGGTGGCCCAGAAGCAGCTGGTGCGCGGCTTGTCGATGGGTGCCGTGAAGTAGGAGGAACCGCTCAGGCGTTGGCTGCGGCGTCCTTGATGTCCTCGTCCTCGATGCCCAGCATTTCCAGTTTTCCGCTCTTGCGGTCCGCCAGGTACTGCTTCATTTCCCGCTTGATTACCGGAAGCAGGAGGTAGACGCCCAGCAGGTTCACAAAGGCGCAGACAAACAGTGCGGCGTCGGTGAATTGGATGACCTGGCTGAAGGACAGCACGCAGCCTGCAACGGTGAAGGTCAGGAAGATGACCTTGTAGGCGATTTCCCGGCGGCGCCCGCGGCCAAAGAGGTATTCCCAGGACTTCAGTCCGTAGTAGGACCAGGTGATGAGGGTGGAGTAGGCAAAGAGCACGACGGCGATGGACAGCACCACCGGGAACCACGGCAGGACGGTGGCAAAGGCATCGGAGGTGATGATTACGCCGTCGGCAGCGTCGCCGCCGCCCTGTACTTCAGCGATGCCTGCCTGCAGGCTCGGCGCACCTGCCATGATGATCGCCAGGGCGGTCATGGTGCAGATCAGGACCGTGTCCACCAGAGGCTCGTACATGGCCACAAAGCCTTCGCTGACGGGCCGGCGGGTCTTGACCGCCGAATGGGCAATGGCTGCGGAGCCCACCCCTGCTTCGTTGGAGAAGGAGGCCCGCTGGAACCCGATGATCATGACGCCGATAATGCCGCCGGCGAAACCTTCGGGCCGGAAAGCGCCCTCGATGATGGTGCCGAAGGCGGCAGGAACATTCTCGAAGTTCACCACGATGATAAACAGGCAGGCGAGGATATATACGCCGCCCATGGCCGGAACCAGCTTCGACGTAGTGGCCCCGATGGACTTGATGCCGCCCAGGATCACCACGGCCACCAGCGCGGCCAGGATTACCCCGAACAGCAGGGCAGCTCCGGCACTGCCCAGGATGCCGTCCTCGCCTCCGGTGACGTTCTGGACCTGGGCGAAGGTCTGGTTGGCCTGAAACATGTTTCCGCCGGCCACGCCGAAGAGCAGGATGGCGACGGCGAAGGTCCCGGTGAGGATTTTCGCGGGCCACCGCCCGAAACGCTTGAACGCCACGGGCAGGTACTTGAACGGGCCGCCGCTGATGGATCCGTCGTCGTGGACTTCGCGGTATTTCACTCCGAGGGTACATTCAGCGAATTTGGTGGCCATGCCCAGAAGGCCGGCCAGAATCATCCAGAACGTGGCGCCCGGGCCGCCAAGGGTAATGGCGGCACCGACGCCTGCGATGTTTCCCAGGCCTACGGTGCCGGACAGGGCCGACGTGAGGGCCTGGAAGTGCGGCACTTCCCCCGGGTCATCCTTTGAGGAGAACTTGCCGCGGACCACCTGGGCGGAAACTTTCATGCCGCGGAACTGGATGAAGCCGAAGTAAATCGTGAAGACAACGCCGGCGATAATCAGCCAGGCCACAACCGCCGGAAAGCTGAAGCCGCCAATCGTGATGGGAAAAAACACGATGGCGGAAAATGCGGCCGTTATGGGTTCGAAGAAGGAGTTAATGCCGGCATCAACCGATCCCAGCCACTCCTCTGATGCAGGTGCCATGGGAACTGCCCGTGTTATGTCCATTGTTCAATCCTCGGATAGAAGTAAGCCTGCTGCCGAATGAAGAAACCCAGCCTTACTTAACCCATGAAGGTAATCCAAATCACAAGTAGTTTCCTGCGCCGCCCGGACCGCCACCCACCAGCCCTTCGAGATGGCAGAAGGGACCCTTCCGGCCTGGCGGGTTCTAGTGTCGTTGCAATCACGTAAACGCTCGGCGGGGCTGTCTGTCCAAGCCGAGCGTTTTGGCCATCCGTTGAGCTTGTGGACCATGAACTCAAGATCCTCCAGACTATGCACGGACAAATCCGTGATTTTGGGGAAGTACTGACCCAGCAGCCCGTTGGTGTTCTCGTTGGATCCGCGCTGCCAGGGGTGGCCGGGTCACGGAAATAGACTGGCATCCCGGTCGCCATGCTGAAGGAGCGGTGCCCGGAGATTTCCGCTCCATGATCTCCGGGAAGGTGCACCAGCATCACGTACCGGGGGCTGCGCTCGACCAGGGCACCGATCACGGAGCGGTTAGGGGCCCGGTGATCAGGTCTCCTCCCCAGTGCCCGGGCGCCGCACGGTCCGTACCCTCTGCCGGACGTTCGGAAATCATCAACATTTCATCCACGCACCGGGCCCGGCGCTGAGCCGGTTCGCTACGGGTAACCCACTGGTCCCTGCCTGTAACGCCGAGGTCTTATGTCGTCCATGACTTGCTTCCACTGCTCCACAGTGCCCTCGCCCATGCCTCCGCTACCGACGGCAGCATGACGAGGATGTCAACGGCCCTTAGGAATGGATCCTCCGGGGTCGCTTGGTCATCCGCTTAGTCCTTGATGAGCTCTTCAAACCGGGTCGCGACATGCATGATGAGCAAGGCACTGAACTTCTTTTGGTCAACACTAGTAAAAATGCGGCCCGGATCACTCACGTACTGGTAGTAGCCGGCCCCGCGGACCATGACCCCAGCGGATCCACCGCGATGGGGGGTGCTTTTTTCATGCGAGACTGACGCGACCAGTGGCGGGGAGCGTTGCTCGTCTCCAGCAATGGTCCCCATGAACGTTTAAGCGTGGTGTACGTCGGATAACCTTGGGCGTGATGAGCGGCTGGTCCCGCCGCCACGCCTATGCTCGATCGCTCAAACCGAACGATCCGGGCCGTCTTATTGACCAGATTCCCTTAGGACATATTGCGGAACTAAGTGAAATTGCTAGTGCCGTGGATTGGCTGAGTTCCAGCGTGGCAGTATCGAAATTGCCTTGGACATCAACGGCGGTATGTGGATGGGCTGAGGGCAACACAGCCGGCCTAACCAATGCGATGTGCAGCCATAATGCTCTCTTCCTAGGACACCAATAACCATAAAAGTCCCAGGTCGAGTCGGACAGTGGCCGGCGGGGACCGCGACTCGGCCTGCAGGATTTCACAGTCGCTAGTCAGCATGCAAAGGACGACGACCTTTGACGTTCAGGACTTCATAAACGTCAAAGGTCATCATTCTGGAAAGCGAGGATCCCACCATCGGAGTAGATTTCTCGCTCACGTCCTCCGCCTCAAACAAAGGAAGCTTCAGACGAAACTTGTGACGGCTTCGCCATACTCCGCTACCAAACGATCTATGAGGGCGCCCACCGTTTCTCTCTTATGAAGCAGACCAACCCCCTGACCTGCGGGACTAATCATCAGTCGTGAGTTCTCTGATTTTAGGCCCGATACGACAGCGTTGGCCATCAGACGGCCCTGCAACGGTGATGGTAAGGGGTCTGGAGCGTCCTCGCGTTGCCAAGCATCCAGAATGTCGTTCTTCAACTGCCGAGATGGCTTACCACTTAGTGCGCGTGTTCGGTAAGTTTCATGTGTTCCGGCCTCAAGGAGTCGTTCTTTGAGTGTCTCGGGGAGCGAACTCTCTTCGGTCGGGAGCAATGCCGTTCCAATCCATACACCTTGTGCCCCTAGAGCCTGGGCCGCGGCGATCTGGCTCCCGTGTGACACGCCACCGGCCGCGAGAACGGGGATCGGAGCCATGGACTGCACGAGTTCCGGCACAAGCACGAAGGTGCTAACCGACCCAGTATGCCCGGCCGCCTCGTACCCTTGGGCAACGATGCAGTCAAAGCCGTCGTCTTTCAAACGTTCCGCGTGTCGCCTCGACCCGGCCAGGGCCACCATGATCGCGCCCATGTCGCGCGTTTGGTGCCTAACGGATTCGGGGGGGGCACCGAGCCCGAAACTCACGAGACGCGGAGACGCATTCGCACAGACATCCCAGAGCTCGAGTGCATGTTCGCGTGTCATTACGTCGCCACCGAAGGTGCGGTCGCTGACCCACTCATCCCCCGCCGGTAATCCAAGCTCTTCACACACGTCGGCGAAAAACTCCGTGTGCTCTTGGGGTATTGCGGACAAATCCTCTGCCGTCGCGGCTTTGGGCATCAGGAGGTTAACCCCATAGGGTGCTCCATTGATAGATTGCTCGATCTTTTTCAGATCTTCAGCAAGCTCATCAGGGTCGTACCGGTTGGTTCCCAGTACTCCCACTCCCCCTGCGGCAGATACCGCAGCGACAACTTCCCAGTCATGACTGAAGCCAAATACTGCATATCTCGCACCGAGCCGTTCAGCGAGTTCACTCTTCGGTCCTATATTAGTCATCATTAACTTTCCTTCCTCTGGTCAATCACTCGCCGAAGCTTGCCTGCAGCGGCAGCCCCTATGAGGTCACCCATAGACACAGTTTCGATCTGCGGGGTAATGGACGTGGCCTTCTGGACGACTCGCTGCACCCGGTCTACGAATGAATCTTTGTCAACAGACACGCTCTCGTGCGGCGCCACTCGAATTCGGAGCGAGTCAAGTCCGTCTTTATACTCAACGATCACCTGCATATCTTCGACTCCGGGAGTCTTGGACACGAGATCACACATGGCCGCTAAGTTCACGAGCGTGCCTTTGACCTTGACGATGTCTCCACTTCGAAAGGGGCCGGAGACCATCCGGGCGGATCCGGTTCGACCGCAGTGTGGACACGGTTCATGTGACAACACTGCACGGTCACCGACCGCGAATCGCAGGAGCGTGGTCCCCGATCGGTTTAGATGGGTAAAGGCGAGTTCACCTTCGACACCATCGGGGCACCGTTTTCCTGTCTCAGGGTCGAGAACTTCCATGAATACTGAGTCGGGCGCAAGATCGTGAAAACCGGATCCAGGCACACACTCGACCATCGCACTGCCCTGTTCAGTGGATCCGTAACGGTTCACCACGTTGTTGTCTTCTGCCCCTACCGCAGTCATCGCATCACGAATGTTCTGCTCCATCGCCTTGCTCAGTCCCTCTCCCGTCACCATCACAACACGCAGCCGATGCAGTTGCTGTCCGGTCGATGCAACCGACTTGAGGAATTTCAAAACGTAGCTCGGGATCCCCCACAAGATATGTGGTTGGTGCTCAAGCACCAGCTCCATGATCTCGGCGGTTCTCCTGTGTGGTGACACCAAGTCACCGGAATGTCCGGGATTGGTTTCCAATAATGCTGCGCCGCAGGCCGAAGCTTCTGCGATGGCTCGGCCTGCCGCCCCCATGGGGTACGGCGTCAGCGGGAAAAGGCTGACCATCAGGTCTCCTTTTCGAATATCGATGAAGTCACGTCGCCGAACCGACCGCAGCATGTAGTCGTAGTGATCGGCCGCGGTCACATAAACAGGCGCAGGCACACCAGTTGTGGAGCCCGTTGTGTAGATGATTCTTGACAGCGCCTGGTCCTCAACCGGAAGGTCATCAAGCTGCAGACGGAAGGCTTCGGGGTTCGCAACAAAGTCCGCTTTAGTCGTGACGGGAAAGTTCTCCAGGTCGTCGATCGTCTGGATGTCGTCGGGCGTGATTCCTTGTCTTTCCATTAGTTTTCGATAATGGGGGTGTCCTCGGAAGCAGCGTGAGACCGCCTCCCGCAGTCGCTTGCCCTGCAGTTCCTTAATGCGCTCAGGGGACCAGCGCAGTATGTCTTCGACAATGGTTTCCACGTTATTGCCCGCCTTCACTGCTGAGCTTCGACAACCGCGCGCTCGAGCGGAAGATTGTACAGGTCGATGGCGTTGTTACGGAGAAACTTTGCCATGCTCGTGGAACGGATGGGCAGTTCAGCAATTTCTCGTAGCGCCCTTTCCGGGTTAATAACAGGGAAATCAGTGCCGAACAGCACCTTGTCCTGACCCCAAGAGTCGATGTAGTGCACGAACTCCTTGGACCAGTGCTTCGGACCATACGCATCTGATCCGATATACACATTGGGGTGCTTGTAAGCCACCGCGATCATCTCCTCGGTCCAAGGCCACCCGATGTGGATGCCCACGAGCTTCAGCTCGGGGAAGTCGCACGCAATTCGATCCAGCGCCATCGGACGGGTCACACTCGCCAACGGCCGCTCCGCGGAATACCGCAGGCAGTGTCCCACCTGCATCTGAATCGGGATGTCCAGTTCGACGCACTTCGCATAGTAGGGATAATAGCGAGCAGCATCCGGGGATTCCTCGAACCAATGGGGATAGAGGTGCGCCCCAACGAAACCATGCTCCTTTACCGCAACCTCGAGCTCTCGAACGCCCCGCATTCCTCGAGTCGGGTCAATGCCCGCGAGACCACTAAACCGTGTTGGGTGAGCCTGAACGACTTTGGCGACCTGCTCATAGGTCACTTCGCGGCTCAATGTGTTTAAATATGAACCTGCTCGGACCGCAATCAGGAATGCATGCTCCACGCCTGCATCATCTAGGTAGTCAATAAAGTTCTCTGGGGTGAAGTCTTCAATCAGACGTGGGTCTGCACCAATCTTCTCGGTAATGAACTGGTGGGCCCATCCTGTGCGGCCGGCTCCTTCACCAGGGAACTCAAAATTGCATACTGTATCTATAGCGCGAACTAAATCTGACACGTCTCTCCTCTTGGGGGTTATAGCTGGGCATTTCGGATCTTTACTGTGCAATCCAAACTGTCTTCGTTTCGAGGTACTCCTCAAGCTGCTCTGAGCCGAGCTCTTTGCCATAGCCGCTCATTTTTCGGCCTCCGATCGGAACCGCAGGGTCGATGTTGCTTGAGTTCACGTGCACCGTGCCGAGCTTCAATCGCTGTGTCATCTCGTGGGCGGTCCGCAGCTTCTCGGTCCACACGTAACCTGATAGTCCATACTGCGTTGAGTTTGCTGACTGTACAGCTTCATCAATGGTGTCGAATGGCGTTACAGACAGTACGGGTCCGAATATCTCTTCCTGTGCGATCGCCATCTCGTTAGACACGTTCCCGAAAATTGTCGGTGTGACGAAGCATCCTTCTCTAAGGTCCCCGTCTGTGAGCTGTTCACCGCCGCTGATGAGCGTCGCGCCTTGTTCGCCACCGGTATGTATGTAGCTAAGTACTCGCTCAAGTTGCGATTGTGACGCGACAGGACCCATGTCAGTCGACTGATTGAGTGGGTCTCCAACCACGAGTGAACTTGTGATTTCCCGGATTCGCTCGACGAACTCATCCTGGATAGACCGCTCAACTAGCAACCGTGAACCAGCCGTACAAATTTGACCACTATTTCCGAAGATCGACTGAACAGCGGCAAGCGCAGCGGCCTCGAGATTCGCATCAGCGAAGACGACGTTAGGTGACTTTCCGCCCAGTTCGAGCGTAAGTCGCTTAATGTTCCCTGCGGAGGCGCGAATAATCGCTTGGCCAGTCTTCACCGACCCGGTAAAGGCAACCTTATCGACATCCAGATGTTCAGCGAGTGCCGCTCCAGCGACCCTTCCACCCGTGATCACGTTGACTACGCCCGCGGGAATTCCCGCCTCAAGGCAAAGCTCGCTGACCCGGAGCGAACTCAGCGATGAGTATTCCGCCGGTTTATGTACGAGCACCGAACCAGTCGCTATCACCGGACCCAGTTTCCAGGCCATCATTGTCAGGGGAACATTCCAAGGCGTGATCGCCCCGACTACACCAACAGGCTCACGAAGCGTATAGCTGAACCGTTCGGTTGGACGGTTATTCTCTATCGTGCGCCCGCTGATCGTCCTGGTCATTGCGGCGTACCATTCTAAATGCGCCGCCGCCGAGTCAACGGAGTTTCGGCTGCGAGTGATCGGCATACCCATCTCGAGTGAATCGAGGCGAGCAAGCTCATCACGATTGGCACGGATCAGGTCAGCGAGGTTGAGAAGCATCCGTTGGCGATCAGCAGGCCCAGTTCGGGACCACTCACCATCAAGCGCTGCACGAGCGGTCGATACCGCAAGATCAACATCCGACTCCGTCGATTCTGGCAGTGTCGCAACGACTGTACCGTCCGAGGGATTTATCGATTGAAATCGAAAACCATCAGAAGAATCCCTCTCGTCATTGCCGATTCGCATGCCGACATGCAAGGTTTCATTAATCATCCCTGGTGACCTACTTCAAATTCAATTACCCCACGGATATTTTTTCCATTTTTTAGATCTGCGATGGCTTCATTAATGCTCTCCAGTGAGTATGTCGCCGAAATCATTTCCTCAATTTCGAACAAGCCGTTTTTATGCATCTCTAGAAAAAGTGCCTGGTCTCCTTTGGGGTCGTAACTGCCATAAAGTGTACGAACCACTGTTTTACGGCCCATTGCTGACAAATCAAGGTTGGCTTGGCCAGCCCCGACAAGTACTGCGACCCCACCTTCCATCACAGCGCCTAGTACTTCAGCTACGTTTTCATCGCTAAGTTTGCCCACGCAATTGACTACCTTATCGACACCGAAGCCGTCCGTTAGTTCAACAACAGCGTCCACCCACCCCTCGTCACGGGCGTTGAAAGCGTGGGTTGCGCCGAACGACTTCGCCACCGCCAGTTTCTCTTCGCTCACATCAACAGCTATTACCCGAGATGCACCGGCTACCTTTGCGCCCTGAATTGCGGCGATTCCCACGCCACCTGTGCCCACCACGAGAACATTGTCTCCGGGCTTGGTTGGCAAAATATTGATCACTGAACCCGCGCCGGTCACAAATCCGCACGACATCAGAGCAGCAATTCTCATGTCCGTCGACGGATGAACAGCGACGACAGAATCACGATGGACCACCGTGCGCTCACTCCATGCGCCCAGCCTCACCATCTGTCCGACCTTTTCACCGGCTGTCGACCTAGCCTTGAACGTTCCGTCAAGAGCTCGGCCATCAGAACCGATTCCACTCCCCCTCGAGCAAGCTACACGCAACCCGCGGAGACAGGCTCGGCAACTTCCACAAGAGGGCACAAATGAGAGTCCAACTTTCTGCCCCAGATGGAGATCGGTTACTGCAGAACCGATCTGCTCCACAACACCAGCAGCTTCGTGGCCGAGAATCATCGGCAGGTGTGGAGCACCACTAGCAATGTTGTGGACATCCGAATGGCAGATGGACGCAGCGACTATACGAACAACCACATCAGAAGGCCCTGGGTCCGCAAAGGTTACCGTTTCGATTTCTAGTGGGCTTCCGGGATTCCGCAGTACTGCCGCGCGGGATTCAATCACAGGATATCTCCTTCAGTGAGATGGGATTCGAAAAATGCACGTCGTGATAACTACTAGCAACTGACCGACGAGGGCTGTTCACTAAGGAACCTTTTGATGGCGTCAGCAAATGCGGCAGGATCATCATCGGCGAGAAAGTCGGTCAAACCGTCGAGCGTCAACACGCTAGCTCCTGAAAGGATCTCAGCTCCACGCCCCTGTAAATCTGCGATGCAGTCCTCGGTTCCGTAGAGCAGCAGGACCGGCACCGACAGAGCAGATAACTCGGCAAGTTTGCGCTCTATCGGATATGTATATACGGCCGTATATGCTTCGATGTATGATTCCGGACCTGCACGGAGCTCGTCTGACAAATAACGAGTCGCAGTATCCAGGCTTAACCGCGGGTGTTTCTTTCTCGACCCATTCCAAGCGGAGGTCACATGTGATCCGGATTCGTCGAGCTCGACACTTTGCTTGCCCTCAAGCCGAGCCGCAGCCTGAGCTTCAGTGACGACAGGGACTCCACAAAGCACTAGAGCGCTCACATCGTCTGGATGCCGCAACGCGTATTCAATCGCGATGCTCGTACCCGTGTGTTGCCCGACAAGCGCTGGGCGCTTAAGACCAAGTTCGCTCACCAGATTGTGAACGACGTCGGAGTATTTCTCGATACTGGGCTTAGAGTCGAGACGATCCGAGCATCCAAATCCAGGAGTGTCAATCGCTATAGGGCGAATCGACTCGGCAAGCGGGATAAGTGCTTGCTCATATACGGCACTGGAAAGTGCGGTCATATGCAACAACAACACTGGCGTCCGGGTGTCGCCGTCGAGAGAACCCCGAATGTGAATCTGGCCCGACGGAAGATCGACGTATCGGCTCTTGATGGTCGTAGTTTCGTTTTCAGTCACAATTTGGTCCTCAATGCGAATGGTCAGTCTTGATCAGAGCGAGATACCGGGAAAAAGCTCTGGCAACGTTGACGTATCTGCCTCTAGGTGTCGAATTCAGGCACGTTTTCTGCCTTGCAGTACGGCATGTGATGCGGGTCTCAAGTCGTTAATCAATACGAACTTAGCCTGCCCGGTAAAAACTGTCAACAGTTGACTGTTGCCCAAAACGACTCCTAGGATGTGAGCAACGCAACAAAGGAGAGGTATGGCTGCAATGTCAATCACAGGAGCAAAGGTGCATCTGCCTGTTCAAGTTTTCAGGCAAAGGGATACCAGTCCGGATTACTACGCTTCGCATCACACTCGCCACGAATTGGTCACCCCAGTACTAGCACTAGCTGTTACGAAGTAACGCCATGAATCAAAAACCAAAAACCGTTTCTCGCGAAACTATCGCTGACCAAGCCGAAGCGCACATCCGTTCGATGGTGGCAGACGGCACACTGCAGCCAGGAGAGCGGCTCAATGAAGCTGCGATTGCGGAGTCCATTTTGATCAGTCGCGGACCTGTTCGCGAGGCAATCAAAAGGCTCGCAGGAGAGGGATACCTCACCATGCAGACACATCACGGTGCCTTCGTGAAGAGTTATGAACCCCGCGAAATCGTTGAACTCTACGAGCTTCGAAGCGCACTCGAGATGTTCGCGGTACGCCTGGCGGTTCGAAAAGCTACTGATGATCAGATCACGCAACTATCAACTGCGCTCGAAGCAGAACAACGCCGGCAAGAATCAGGCGCTTCTCCCTCCGACACGTTGACATCTGGTCCGTATGTCGCTGAGTTTGATTTCCATCAGCGGTTGGTTGAGCTCGGCGGAAACGAACTCATTCGCAAAGAGCTAATCGAGGCGAACCTCAAGCTGTACCTCGCGTTACGCCCGACTAAGCGGTCGGAAGATCGTAAACATCAGTCCGCCGTCTCCCACAACCATATCCTCAAGGCATTGCGTGAACGCGAAGAAGAAACCTGTGTGCGGCTAATCGGCGAACACCTTATGGATTCACTCCGTAACAGTCTCCAAGTAATGAACCTAGAAAGCACACTCAACGATGAAAGGACCCTAAGTTGATGGAAAAGTATGATTTAAGACTTACAGGTGGAGAGGTGTTTCTCGAAGGTCACGGCACATCGACGGTCGATATCCTGATTCGAGACGGCCGTATCGCCGCGCTTACCGAGCCTGACGCGGCCAATGACGCCACCGAAATTGTTGATATAACAGGAAAGCTTGTTCTGCCGGGCGGCATTGATCCCCACGTGCACCTCGGTAAGGACATCAGGGTTCCACGTGACCCCGACGATGCTGAAAGAGAGACCGCCTCCGCAGTCGCGGGTGGGGTCACCTCCATCCTCACATATCTCATGAGTTCGAATTCATACGTGAGCGAGTTCGAAGATGCTCAGGCCGTAATGTCTGGAAATTCGCACGCCAATTTTGGATTTCATTTTGTGCTCGGCACCCCAGAGCATCTCGAGGAATTCAAGGACTACATGAACCTTGGTGTTTCCTCATTCAAGTTCTTTATGAACTTCCGTGGGGATGAAGGCGCATACCTGGGTATGCCTGGCAATGATGACTCTTTCATGTATGAACTACTCAAGAAGAGTGCTGAGCACGGTGCGATGATCAACCCGCACCCAGAAAACATCGAACTCGTACGAATGCTGAGTGATAGCACACGGGACGACTCTCTCCCACCTCTTGAAGCATGGAACGCAGCTCGACCTCCCTTCGTTGAAGCTGACGCTGCTCAGCGGGTCGCCTACCTCGCAAGTGTGACTGGAGCTTCGGTGTACTGCGTTCACACAAGTAGCAATGAGGCTTTGCAAGCGATTGCGCGGCAACGGGCTGCGTACCCGAATCTCTTTATTGAGACATGCACGCAGTACCTGACTCTTGATACGTCCTCCGACGTAGGTGTCTACGCGAAAGTGAATCCCCCCGTGCGTCCGCGTGAGGATGTTGAAAGTCTCTGGACCGCATTCGCCAATGGACAAATCGACACAGTTGGTTCTGATCACAACGCTAGGCACCGAAGCAATAAGGACAAGAGTATTTGGGATGCTTCGGCAGGTTTCCCCGGCATGGGCACCTTAGTTCCGATGACCCTCGCCGAGGGTCTTCGCCGGAAAATCAGTCTGGCGACCATCGTCGACGCGATCAGCACTCGATCAGCAAAGTTATTTGGGATGTACCCCCAAAAAGGCTTAATTGCTGTTGGTTCAGATGCGGACCTGACCGTAATTGACCTCAATAAACCAACTAAAATCACCGCGGAAACGCAGCACTCTGCTGCGGATTACACTCCCTGGGAAGGGACCGAGATCCCTCTGTCGGTTGCCCACACGCTAGTTGGCGGAAGATTTGCGCTCCGGGACGGTGCGCTCACGGACATCTGCGCCGGCAAATACATTTCCCGACCGCACAGTGGTGCAGCAGCATTGGAAGGAAGACCCTCTTGACCATTTTCACCTCTGAATTCATCGATGAAACAACTCTGGATCGGTATAACCGAGCAGGGTTCGGACACCCGGTCGGCATGGGGGACCGCCCTGCCCTGCTCATCATTGATGTGCAATACCGGACTACAGGAACAAAACCGAGGCCGTTTGATGAAGCGATCAAGGAATTTTCTACGAGCGTGGGCGACGTAGCTTGGGATGCCGTTCAGAATATCTCCGCCCTGCTCAAGATGTTTCGTGAGAACGGCTGGCCTGTGCTGTACCCCCACGTTGCACCTAAGAAGGACTTTGACCAAGGAGCACTCGGCTCAAAGGTTCCGTCGATCATGCAGATTGCGGATTATGGGTATGACTTTGTCGAGGAGATCGCTCCGCAAGATGGCGACATCCTCGTACCAAAGCGCCATCCCAGCGCGTTCTTCGGCACACCCTTGGCCTCGTATCTCGTGCAGGCAGGAGTGGACTCCCTAGTCGTAACTGGCTGCTCAACTTCAGGATGCGTGCGTTCAACCGTCGTAGACGCATTCTCCTATAACTATCGCGTTACTGTCCCTGAGGACGCTGTTTACGACCGCAGCAAAATCATTCACGACGTAAATCTATTTGACATGTCGCAGAAATATGCCGATGTACAACCGACGCAGCAGGTCCTCGCTGCACTTGAGTTCAAGACCCCCGCCCCCTCGGCACCTGGCTCGTAGATACTCGAAGGAGAGAATGAATGAAGGCACGAAGCGCTCTACCCGCATTACCCCGCTTGACAACTTTGATCGCTGGGGTCTCAATCCTTTCCCTGGCCCTCACCGCCTGTGCCGGCAGCGCCGGAGGCAACGGCGCCGGAAGTAATGGATCCGTCGATACCGCCGGCTTTGAGTTCGGTGCGTCCCAAGAGGTGATCGACAAGGCACTGGCTGACCTCGACCCCGTTACCATCACTTACCAACCGGCCGCAGCCTCACCGGACTCCACCTTGGCCCCCTTCGTGACCGGGTTCAAAGAGATCATCGAAGAACGTTCCGGCGGCAAGATCAAGGTAGATATTGTCTACGGACAGGCCATCGCTGGTTACGGCGAAGTGCACGACGCCCTAGCCGATGGTCGTCTGGATATGGCCTACACCCTGCCGATTTATGAACCGGAAGAATTTCCCGCCTTCAATGATCTGGCCACCGTCATGGCCGCACTACCTAACTCTCCCTTTCAACAAGAATTAATCAACTATGTGATGGGCGCTGAACTCGGTTGGAATAACGAGTCCATTATCCAGGGCTATACGGATAAGAACCTCGTTCCTTTGACACCATTGGCGGCCCGAGGTATTTTCTACCCCATTTGCTCCACGCCCGTTACTAGCCTCGGCGACTTGAAAGGAAAACAGGCCCGTATAGGTTCCGCGGCCCAAGGCAAGCAGCTGAACGCTCTTGGTGGCTCTCCGGTGTCGCTGGAATACGCAGAAACTTATGAAGCTCTCCAACGCGGGACGGTTGACTGCACAATGTTCCAACTCGTTGCCGCAGTTGAGAGCGGCTTCCTGGAAGTTGCACCCAACATCGGTCACACAACAACCAGTACCTTCGCTAGTGCGCCCGGCGCCGTCCTGGCCGGCTCCAGTTTCCAAAACTTTCCGCTTCCGTACCAGCAGCTCATCTTTGATGCCAACCTAGAATCGGCCTTGGGTGGGATGGAAACCATCATGAAGGGCAAAGCCGAAGCGATTCAACAGGCCAAGGCTGCTGGCGGAAAGATCTCTGCTTTCGACAATGAAGTGCTCAAATCACTCGAAGACCAATCGAAAGTGCTCACGGAGGAAGCTGTAGCAAATGGACTCCTCGACGAGAACACCCTCAATACCATCAGCGAATCTCAATCGCATTGGGAGGAGACGTTTGAGGCTCTTGGCTACGTCGATGAGGGCTCCCTTGAGGAGCTGGATAAATGGTACGACAAGAATACCGACTTCAAGCCATACGTAGATGCAGCCATAGAACAGGGCACTGCACTAGAACACCGCCCCAATTGATGGACATAGGGTTCCTGATGCTGTGCGCAGGAATATGACTCCACCTCTGCTCATATGGATCGGTCTTGCGCACAATTAAAACGGGCTCCAGAACCAAGACTATCCGGATCGTGTGTAGGACCAGCACGTGTTGACCCGGTATCGAGCCCGGACTCAGGCACCTAGGTGGTCGCTAGCCGCAACCGCGAATAGCGACCACCTCTTTTCCGACACTCCATACTCACTACCCGGGACACTCGCCAATATCGCGGTATGAATGTGCGCACTCAAGCGGCACCTTTCAGGAGACGAGGACTGGCGTTGTATCCGGTATAAAACCGAGAGGAAGGCGGGGCTCCCGCTGATTCCCAAACGAAAGCGAGGTGACTTCGATGAACCGACTGACCGAAGGTCTCAAAAGGGTGTTGTTGGTACTGACCGCGATTGCGGTGGTGACGACGATGCTGCACGTGGTCGCTCACGGACTACTGCGTTTTTTCTTCAACGCTCCGATTCATGGCACGACCGAAATTGTATCGTTCTGGTACATGCCCGTGATCGCGTTGCTGGGCATTCCTGCGGCTCATCTTCAGAAGGAACACATCACCGTCACGCTGTTGGTAGAGAACGTCGGCTGGCGGATTCAGAGAATCTTCCTCGTCTTCGCTTGCGTGATGGGGGCAATGGTAAGCGTTGGATTCAGCGTCTTCGGTTTCCAGAAGGCCCTGGACAAAATGTCAGTGGGAGCAACCGCCGGTGTGACCGACATTATTTCGTGGCCGGTGTACTTCCTCGTTCCGTTGGTCTTCGTCGTTCTGGCCGTCCTGTACGTAAACGACATCGTCGTTGCTTGCAGCAACGGCCCAGAGGTCGTTAGCCCCCGTGAGCCGGTTAAGGCAAAACCGTCCACTGAACCGCTCTCTGAGGCACCAGTCTCCTAACGAAGGGCCCTATGATGACAGCTTCGACCAGCACCACCCATGACGATGGCGGCGTAATCGTGAACGGCCAACAGCCATCCCTCCTAACATCCGGGAAGTTGCTGCCGTCGGGCAACCGACGCAAGCCCGGTAAGATCGCACTGACCGTCTGCTTCATCCTTCTGGGCATTTGCGTGGCCGGACTCTTCACCAGCACCTCCGGGCCTATAGCCGGCATGTGGTGCGTAGCACTGATGATTCTGCTGCTATTCATGTCCGTGCCCGTCGCGTTCTCGTTGTCGATCCCCAGCATCCTTGGCGCCTATGCACTTTCCGGTGTTCCCGCAACGATAAATATTCTCGGCACATCCCCTTTCAATGCAGTCTCGTCCTGGACGTACTCCGTGCTGCCCATGTTCATCTTCATGGGTATGCTGTTATCCCATTCCGGCATGGCTACCCGTATCTACCGGGCCACTGACCGGTGGTTGTCCTGGTTACCTGGCGGCAGCGGAATCGGTACCGTTGCCGCCGGCGCTGGGTTAGCATCGGTATCTGGCTCCACCATCGGCATGACCTATACGCTTGGCCGCACGGGTATCCCGGAGATGCTTCGAGCTGGCTATGACAAGCGCATTGCCGTTGGCACCGTCCTCGTCGCAGGTCTGCCCGGCGCACTCATCCCGCCTTCGATGCTGATGGTGGTCTATGCTGGAATCGCATCAGTCCCGGTCGGCCCTCAGCTCATGGCAGGCGCGGTGCCGGGTGTTCTCATCGCAGTCACTTTCAGTATCTTCATCTTCTGCCTAAGCCTCTTTGCCCCCTCGCTGGTCGGTCGTAGTAAGAATTCCGCTGCCCGGAGGACCCCCGCCACATGGCGCCAGCGCTTCCAGTCCCTTGGTGAAATTTGGGGCTTCCCGCTCATCATGGTTGTTCTCTTCGGCGGTATGTTCTCTGGTGCCTTCACACCCACGGAAGCTGGCGCCGCCGCCGCTCTAACTGCGATGCTGCTGACGTTATGGTACAAAAGGAATGATGACCCGCTCGGCAGTGTCTCCCGTGCCGCCGTATCCACCGTCTCGGCGACCGCCTCGATCTTCTTTATCCTCATCGGCGCGGCAATGCTCACAAAAATGCTGGCTATCACCGGTCTTGCAACGCTCCTCACGGACTACATCACCGGACTTGGGCTGAACCGCATCGGGTTCCTCCTCGTGCTCGTCCTGCTCTATCTCATCATGGGGATGTTCTTCGACACCCTGTCAATGATGCTTCTGACCATTCCGATTCTTTTGCCTACCCTGGCAGCGATGGACATCAGCGCTCTCTGGTTTGGTGTTTTCGTCATCCTGCTGGCGGAAATCGGTATGATCACCCCGCCCGTGGGCATCCTGTCCTTCGTCGTCCACAACATCACGAAGAACCCCGAGGTTAACCTTGGCCAGAGCATTACTCTCAAGGACATCTTTACCTCTCTGCTGTGGTTCCTACCCGTTGCGGTCCTCTTCATCATCCTCATGATTGCCGTGCCACAGATGGCCGAATGGCTACCCGATCTCCTCGAACGGGCCGCCGGGGCCTAGTTCAATAAGATTCTCCGGCAGCTTCTCATCTGCGTTCTTCGGACCTCAGCAGATCAACGGGACATGCTTCCCCGCATACGCCTCCGACGGTGATGAACGACCTATAGCAAGAGGTTATGGGCACGCACTCATAAGGGTGCCACCTGGGGTGTCTCAGTTCCTCAGAATTGAGACACCCACCAGGATTTTCTCACCCCACCTTTGGAGAACATGTGGGGCGGCGCGATGTGGATCTTAACCAATTCTTTTTGTTTGGGGTAAGTGCTGAAGGAGTTTGATGAACCTGTTTTCACCTCGGGGTGCCGGGCTGCGGCACTCAGTGGTGTTATGCGTTAAGGAACCATGCTTGTGGGTTGCCTGGGTCTGGCCAGGAATGTGACGGGACCTAATGTTGACTTTGGTGAACTGTGATCGGGTGCGGGAGAGTTTTCCATGGTCCAAGACTTGCCGCTGCCGTGTCGTCGACCAGTGCGGTTAGTTTCTTTCAGCCATGTCGACACTGAATTGTGGAGCGGGGCACCTGGCGCAGCCACGGGGTTGGCCCTTCAAGCGCACCTGGGGTTCCGCCGAGGTGTTTAACGCCTTGCCCCACATCCCCGCACGCCGACCCAGAAAACACCAAAATTTTCTAAAATAAATCAAAGACCTGCCCTGCCGAGATGACCAGCGAAGGCCTGTACCTGGCGCAGCAGTAGGTGGCCTCGGTCCTCACATCGCTGCCGCTGGTCCTGGCTGGATGGGTGCCCCAGAAGCGGTTGGTCCGTGGCCTGTCGATGGGTGCCGTGAAGTAAGCGCCAAGCGGCAGCCTAGTTTTCCCGGGACTTCCGCGTTTCCCTGTCATTGGCCTTCTGGATGGCTTTGACCAATTCGGGCTTGGTCATGCTGGAGCGGCCGGAAATGTCCAGCTTCGAGGCGATCTCATAAAGGTGTTTCTTGGTGGCCTTGGCATTCACCCCGCCGGCGGTTTCCGCGGCGGAGTCCCTGCCTCGTTCAGCCCTCTCATCCGAGGGTCCGGACCCGTCTTTGGGCTCCCACCGGTCGCCGACTTTTTCATAGGTGCGCTTCAGTGCTGCATAGGCCGTACGCGCAGCGCGTTCCTCATCGCCGTACTCGTCAACCGCGGAATCGTAGGTCTTTGCGAACGTATCCTGCGCCTTCTTATCCGAACGCTGCAGAGTTGAAGGCAGTTCACTCTTCTTGGCGGAATCATTCTTTCCGGTCTTGGGCATTGCTCTTCCTTTCCGGCAGGTGCAGTACTAAGTACCCTTACTGTCTACCAAAGGAGGGGCAGCGGCTCAACCCGCTGCAGACCCGAAACTCAGCACTCCACCACGTTGACGGCCAATCCGCCAAGTGCGGTTTCCTTGTACTTTGAGCTCATGTCGCGGCCGGTTTCCCGCATAGTCACGATGACTTCATCGAGGGAGACACGGTGGTCGCCGTCGCCCCAGAGCGCCATCTTCGCCGCGTTCACGGCCT
The DNA here is from genome assembly GCF_030407495.1 of Arthrobacter sp. APC 3897. Lineage (GTDB taxonomy): Bacteria > Actinomycetota > Actinomycetes > Actinomycetales > Micrococcaceae > Arthrobacter_B. Next base: position 139,041 of record NZ_JASDDG010000002.1, read on the forward strand.
TGGCCGCGCCGATGGCGTTGCGCTCGATGCACGGAACCTGCACCAACCCGCCAATGGGATCACAGGTCAGGCCCAGGTTGTGCTCCATCGCGATTTCGGCGGCGTTTTCCACCTGCTCCGGGGTGCCGCCAAGAATTTCGGCCAGCCCGGCTGCGGCCATGGAGGACGCCGATCCCACCTCGCCCTGGCAGCCCACCTCCGCGCCGGAGATGGAGGCCTGCTCCTTGTAAAGCACGCCCACGGCAGCGGCCGCGAGCAGGAACCGCACGACGACGTCGTCCTTCTGTTCCTGCGTGGCGTTTTCCATCCCGGGACCGTAGTGGGTGGCATAAAACATGACGGCGGGAATGATGCCGGCGGCGCCGTTGGTGGGTGCGGTGACCACCCGCCCGCCGGAGGCGTTTTCCTCGTTGACGGCCAGCGCCACGAGGTTCACCCATTCCTGCCAGAATTTCGGATCCCGGTTCGGGTCTTCGGCGCGCAGCCGGGTGTGCCAGGCCGGTGCACGACGGCGGACCTTTAGTCCGCCGGGCAGCAGGCCGGTGCGGCGGATGGCTGAGTTTTTGCACTCTTCCATCACGTCGCGGATGTGCAGCAGGCCGGAGCGGATTTCTTCTTCGGTCCGGGACGCTTTTTCGTTGGCGAGCATGACCTCGGAGATGCTCAGCCCGTTGTTCGTGCAGTGTTTCAGGAGGCCGACGGCGGTGCGGAAGGGGAACGGAAGCTGCGCCTTGGTGGACTCCAGCTCCTCGCGGGCGGCGTCTTCTTCTCCCTCGCGCACAATGAACCCGCCGCCCACGGAGAAGAACGTTGCCGCGTGCAGCACCGACCCGTCGGCAGCGGAAGCGGCGAACTTCATGCCGTTGGTGTGGCGCGGCAGGACGGTGAGCGGATGCAGGACGATGTCCGCTTCCCCGTACTCCAGCACGCAGGCGCCGGCACCGGGGACCTGCGAGCACAGCTGCAGTTTTCGGGTTGATTCAATGGCTGCGAGGCGTTCCTCAACCTCTTCGGGCAGGATTTTTTCCGGGGCGAAGCCTTCCAGTCCCAGCAGCACCGCAGTCATGGTGCCGTGGCCGCGGCCGGTCGCCGCGAGTGACCCGTACAGATCAACACGGAGACCGGCCACGGAATCCAGGATGCCGGCGTCGACCAGTTCCGCCGCGAAGACGGCAGCGGCACGCATCGGGCCCACGGTGTGTGAGCTCGACGGGCCGATGCCCACGGAGAACAGGTCAAAAACGCCAACAGCCATGGAGATTCCTTAGACGCGTGCGGGTGAGGAGGCCAGGTCGGCTACCTCGGTGTACATCGGATGCGCTTCGGCCAGCGCGGTGACGCGTGCCTTCAGCTCTGAAAGGTCATCATCCGCGCCGGCAACCAGTGCCAGCGCGATAATGTCCGCCACTTCACGGAAGGCGTCTTCATCAAAGCCGCGGGTGGCCAGGGCCGGGGTGCCGATCCGCAGGCCCGAGGTCACCATCGGCGGCCGCGGGTCGAACGGAACAGCGTTGCGGTTCACGGTGATGTCGATCTGCGCCAGCCGGTCTTCGGCTTCCTGCCCGTTGAGCTCGGCGTTGCGCAGGTCCACCAGCACCAGGTGCACGTCGGTGCCGCCGGAGACCACGGAGATACCCTTGGCGGCGACGTCGTCGGCCAGCAGCCGCCCGGCGAGGATGCGGGCACCGGCGAGGGTGCGCTCCTGGCGTTCCTTGAACTCAGGCGTGCCGGCGATCTTCAGCGCGGTGGCCTTGCCTGCGATGACGTGCTCCAGCGGTCCGCCCTGCTGTCCGGGGAACACTGCCGAGTTGATCTTCTTGGCAATGTCCGCGTCGTTGGAGAGGATGATGCCGCCGCGCGGACCCGCGAGGGTTTTGTGCGTGGTGGAGGTGACCACGTGAGCGTGGGGCACCGGGCTGGGATGCAGTCCGGCGGCCACCAGGCCGGCGAAGTGGGCCATGTCCACCATCAGGTAGGCACCTACTTCATCGGCGATGCGGCGGAATTCCGCGAAGTCCAGCTGGCGGGCGTATGCGGACCAGCCGGCCACGATCAGCTTCGGCCGGTGCTCGCGGGCGAGGCGCTCCACCTCGGTCATGTCCACCTGGTGGGTGTCTTCGGCAACGTTGTACGGGACCACGTTGTACAGGCGGCCGGAGAAGTTGATCTTCATGCCGTGCGTGAGGTGCCCGCCGTGCGCCAGGGACAGGCCCAGGATGGTGTCGCCGGGACGGATCAGGGCGTGCATCACCGAGGCGTTGGCCTGCGCGCCGGAGTGCGGCTGCACATTCGCGAAGTTTGCGCCGAACAGGTCCTTGGCGCGGTCGATGGCCAGCTGCTCAATGACATCCACGTATTCGCAGCCGCCGTAGTAGCGGCGTCCCGGGTAGCCTTCGGCGTACTTGTTGGTCAGCACCGAACCCTGGGCTTCCATGATGGCTACGGAGGTGTGGTTTTCCGAGGCGATCATTTCCAGGCCGGACTGCTGGCGGCGGCGCTCGTTGTCGATCTGCTCCGCCACCTCCGGATCAATCTGCGCGAGGTGGGAATTCAGGTAATCGGTCACAGCTCGCCGCCGTTCTTTTCTGCGTACTCCTCGGCGCTGAGCAGTTCACCCTCGGACGTGGTGTTGACCGTGAAGAGCCAGCCGGCGCCGTACGGGTCCTCGTTCAGCAGGGCCGGGTTGTCGATGGCGTCCTGGTTGACCTCAACGATTTCGCCGGAGACCGGTGCGTACAGGTCGGACACGGACTTGGTGGACTCGACCTCGCCGCAGGTCTCGCCGGCGGTGACGACGGACCCAACCTCGGGCAGGTCCACGTACACCACGTCGCCCAGGGCGTCGGCTGCGACGGCGGAGATGCCAACCTTCACGGGGCTGGAACCGTCCACCCACTCGTGCTCTGCCGAATAACGGAGTCCTGCGTTCACTTTGCTCATGGGGTTGCCTTTCGGTGCATGTGGAGTTCTGCGGGTTAGTTCAAAGTCTAGGTCGGCACTGCGGCAGCACGGCATTTTGCCGTGCTGCCGGCGGGGAAGTTACTGTCCGCGCTTGTAGAACGGCAGCGCGACGACGGTGAAGGGCTCAGGCTTGCCGCGCAGGTCCACCTGAACTTCGGTGCCGGGCTCCGTGAAGGCGTTGTCCACATAGGCCAGGGCGATCGGATAGCCCAGTGTGGGGCTCGGCGCACCGGACGTGACCTCGCCGATCACGGCGCCGTCGGAAAGGACCGGATAGTGCGAGCGGCCGGCGCGGCGGCCGGAGCCCTTAAGACCCACGAGGCGGCGGGCCGGAGCCTGCTGCTTCTTGGTTTCCAGCGCGGCGCGGCCAACAAAGTCCCCCTCCTTGGAGAGGGCGACAACGGGGCCCAGGCCTGCGGCGTAGGGATCCAGCTCCAGGGTGAGTTCATTGCCGTACAGCGGCATGCCCGCCTCCAGCCGCAGCGAGTCGCGGCAGGCCAGACCGGCGGGGATCAGCCCCCGGTCCGCTCCGGCGTCGAGCAGTGCAGCCCAGAGGATGGGGGCGGCGTCGTTGGGAACGTAGATTTCGAAGCCGTCCTCGCCGGTGTAGCCGGTGCGGGCCACCAGCAGGTCTGCGCTCCAGGCGCCCAGCGCCATCGGTACCTTCGCGGCGGCGTAGTACTTCATCTCCGTCACCAGGTCCCGGTCCGCGGCCGGGACCAGGGCCAGCAGGATGGCCTCCGCATTGGGTCCCTGCACAGCCACCAGTGAGGTGTCGTCGGAGATGTTGTTGACGGTGACGTCAAAGCCCCCGGCCCGGGCCGCCAGTTCCGCGGCAACCACCGGTGCATTGCCGGCGTTGGGCACCACCAGGTAGGTGTCGTCGTCGAGCCGGTAGCTGATCAGGTCATCGATGATCCCGCCGTCGGCGTTTGTGATCAGCGAGTACTTGGCACGGCCTACCTTCACGGCGGACAGCTTGCCCACCAGCGCATAGTCCAGGAAGGCGCCGGCATCGGGGCCCGTGACCTTCACCTCACCCATGTGGGAGAGGTCAAACAGGCCCGCGGCTTTGCGGACGGCGTGGTGTTCGGCCAGTTCCGAGCTGTATTTCAGCGGCATCTGCCAGCCGCCGAAGTCAGTGAAAGAAGCGCCGAGGCGTTTGTGCTCTTCGTAGAGCGCGGTGAATTTCTCAGTCATTGTTCTTGGCCTTTGCGCTCTAGTTTTCGAAGTCTTCAATGGGCGGGCAGGAGCAGATGAGGTTGCGGTCCCCGGCTGCGCCGTCGATCCGGCCCACCGGCGGGAAGTACTTGTCCATCCGCTGGCTGCGCATCGGGAAGGCTGCCTGTTCGCGCGGGTAGGCGCGGTCCCACTCATTGCCGGCCAGCACGACGGCGGTGTGCGGCGCGTTGCGCAGCGGGCTGCCTTCCAGGGTGAAGTCCCCGGCGGCCACCTGGTCGATTTCGGCACGGATGGCAATCATGGCGTCAATAAACCGGTCAATTTCACCCAGGTCCTCGGACTCGGTGGGCTCCACCATCAGGGTGCCGGCCACCGGGAAGGACAGCGTGGGGGCGTGGAATCCGTAGTCCACCAGGCGCTTGGCCACGTCTTCGGCGCTGACACCGGTCTTGGCGGTGAGGTCGCGCAGGTCCAGGATGCATTCGTGCGCCACGAGACCGCCGCGGCCGGTGTACAGCACCGGGAAGTACTCGTTGAGCCGGGTTGCCACATAGTTGGCGGCCAGCAGTGCGCTCTTGGTGGCTTCGGTAAGGCCAACGCCCCCCATGAGGTTTACGTAGGCCCAGGAGATGGGCAGGACGCCGGCGGAGCCGAACCGGGAGGCGGAGACGGGGATGTCCTCACCTTCGGTCCAGGTGGCTGCGTCGCCGGGCAGGAACGGTGCCAGGTGGGACTTCACAGCCACCGGGCCGACGCCGGGACCGCCGCCGCCGTGCGGGATGCAGAAGGTCTTGTGCAGGTTCAGGTGCGAGACGTCGCCGCCGAATTCGCCCGGCTGCGCCAGGCCCACCAGCGCGTTGAGGTTGGCACCGTCGATGTATACCTGGCCGCCCGCCTCATGGACGGCGTCGCAAACGTCCCGGACGTCGTCGTCGAACACGCCGTGGGTGGAGGGGTACGTGATCATGATGGCAGCCAGATTGTCCCGGTGCGCATCGATCTTGGCGCGCAGGTCAGCGTGGTCAATGGCGCCGTCACCGGCGGTGGCAACCACCACCACCTTCATTCCGGCCAGGACTGCGGAGGCCGCGTTGGTGCCGTGCGCGGAGGCGGGGATCAGGCAGACGGTGCGCTGGTCATCGCCGCGGGAGTGGTGGTAGCCGCGGATGGCCAGCAGACCGGCCAGTTCACCCTGCGAGCCGGCGTTGGGCTGGATGGACACCTTGTCATAACCGGTGATGACCGCGAGCTTCTCTTCGAGGTCCGCGATCAGTTCGCGCCAGCCTTCGGTCTGGGAATCCGGGGCGAAGGGGTGGATGGAGGCGAACTCCGGCCAGGTCATGGCCTGCATTTCAGCGGTGGCGTTGAGCTTCATGGTGCACGAGCCCAGCGGGATCATGGTGCGGTCCAGGGCCAGGTCCCGGTCCGAGAGGCGGCGAAGGTAGCGCAGCATCTGGGTTTCGGAGCGGTAGGAGGAGAACACCGGGTGGGTCATGAAGTCCGAGGTGCGCAGGACGTCGTCGGCCAGCTCGAAGCCTTCCGGCTCTGCGGCGGAGTCAAGAGCGGCACCGAAGGCGGCGGCAACGTCGACAAGGACAGCCGGCGTCGTGGTCTCATCGCAGGAGATGCCCACGGTGTCCGCATCGATGCTGCGCAGGTTGATGCCGCGGGCCTCGGCTGCGGCAACAATCTCGGCGGCGCGGCCGGGAACGCGGGCCGTGACGGTGTCGAAGAAGCTGGTGTGCAGGAGCTCGATGCCGGCGGCCTGCAGGGCGGCCGCGAGGGTCCGGGCGGAGTTGTGGGCGCGGCGGGCAATCCGCGTCAGGCCTTCGGGGCCGTGGTACACGGCGTACATGGAGGCCACGATGGCCAGCAGCGCCTGTGCGGTGCAGATGTTGGAGGTGGCCTTCTCGCGGCGGATGTGCTGCTCGCGGGTCTGCAGTGCCAGCCGGTAGGCCGGGGTGCCGGCTGAGTCCTTGGACACACCCACCAGGCGGCCGGGCAGCGAACGCTCCAGGCCCTTGCGGACGGCCATGTAGGCGGCGTGCGGGCCGCCGAAGAAGAGCGGAACGCCGAAACGCTGCACGGAACCGACGGCAATGTCAGCGCCCTGCTCGCCGGGAGGCGTGATGAGGGTCAGGGCCAGCAGGTCCGCGGCCACGGTGACCAGTGCGCCGCGTTCCTTGGCTTCTGCAATCAGGGCTTCCTGGTTGCGGACCACGCCGGAAACGCCCGGCTGCTGCAGGACCAGGCCGGTGATGTCGCCCTCGGGCAGTCCGTTGGCCAGATCGGCAACGATCACGTCGAAGCCCAGGGCCTTGGCCCGGCCCTTCACCACGGCGATGGTCTGCGGCAGGGTTTCCGAGTCCAGCACGATGGCACCGTTTGACTTGGACTTGTTGGAGCGGCGCATCAGCAGCACCGCCTCTGCCACGGCGGTGGCTTCGTCCAGGAGGGACGCGTTGGCGATGGGCAGGGCGGTGAGGTCCTGGACCATGGTCTGGAAGTTCAGCAGCGCTTCGAGCCGGCCCTGGGAGATTTCGGGCTGGTAGGGAGTGTAGGCGGTGTACCAGGCGGGGTCCTCGACGACGTTGCGCAGGATCACCGGCGGGGTGTGGGTGCCGTAGTAGCCCTGGCCGATCATCTGCACGGCCGTCTTGTTCTTGCCGGCGATGGCGCGCAGCTGCGCCAGCGTCTCTTCTTCGGAGCGGGCGGGATCCAGCACCAGCGGGCTGGCCTGACGGATGGCCGCGGGAACGGCCATGTCTGCCAGTGCATTCAGGGAGTCGTATCCCACAGCCTTGAGCATGGCCTCTGCGGAGCCGGCGCGGGCACCGATGTGGCGGTCAACAAAGCCCTCGGCAACAGGTGCGGACTGGGCGGAGCCGAGGTGGTTCGCGGCGGCTGTGGCGGGGGTTTCGGCAGTGGACAGATCAGCAGTCATTCTGGGCTCCTGGAAAGGCAGACGGGGTACGCCAACTAACGTTGGGTCCTCCCCGCTCTGTATTGGACCTGAGAGATTCCGCGGAGACTAGCCGCTTGCACCGTCGGTGAGTTCCGCACGCAGGGTGCGGAAACTGCTTTCCAGAGTTGCCTCGCCATGGCGGTACAGGGGCCTGAGAGATTCCCGGGGAGGGTTTGCTCCTACGGCGCCCGCCGATGCATTACCCCCGAGAGGAGGCTGCAGGTAACGGGACTCTCCCGCCACGGCTGATAAAGGCATATTCACTTATGTGTTTCCACCTGTGACCCTACCCTCCCGCAGGTGGGCCATCAAGAATGTGACGCCCGCCGCACCCTGTTTGACGCCGACAGGTGCTCTTCGGCACCTATTTGCCGGTGGAGGGGCACCAAATTGACATCACGCGGCGGGGAATTCCACACTGGAATGTCGGCGGTGGCGCCAGCATCTTTCTTACGGCCTGGGTACGATCCTTCCGTGCGCGTGGCGACGCCACGCGCGCCGGCGGGTGCCTAATCAAGAAAGATCCCCATGTCCGACCGCCTGACCCGCCCCACCTCCGCCGAGAATTCTCCCGGCATAAAAAGCTCTTCAGAGCCGGAACTCTCCCGCTCCCTCTCCAGCCGCCACATCCAGCTCCTGGCCATCGGCGGCGCCATTGGAACGGGCCTGTTCATGGGCTCCGGAAAAACCATTTCAGTGGCCGGACCCTCCGTGATCTTCGTCTACATGGCCATCGGCTTCATGCTGTTCTTTGTCATGCGGGCTATGGGCGAGCTGCTGCTCTCCAATCTCAAGTACAAGTCCTTCACCGATTTCTCCGCCGACCTCCTGGGCCCCTGGGCCGGATTCTTCACCGGCTGGACCTACTGGTTCTGCTGGGTGGTCACCGGCATAGCGGACGTGGTGGCCATTGCGCACTACGTCACCTTCTGGTGGGCGGACGCCCCGCTGTGGATACCCGCGCTGGCCTGCATCCTAGTGCTGGTGGCGCTGAACCTTCCCACGGTGAAGGCCTTCGGCGAGACCGAATTCTGGTTTGCCCTGATCAAGATCCTGGCCATCGTCACCCTCATTGTGGTGGGCCTGGTGATGATCTTCACCCGCTTCAACTCCGGCGACGGCAACGTGGCCGGCTTCAACAACCTCTGGGAGCACGGCGGCTTGTTCCCCACCGGCCCCATGGGCTTTGTGGCCGGGTTCCAGATTGCCGTCTTCGCCTTCGTGGGCATTGAGCTGGTGGGCACGGCGGCAGCCGAAACCAAGGATCCGGAAAAGAACCTTCCCCGCGCCATCAACTCCATCCCGCTGCGCATCATGCTCTTCTATGTAGGCGCCCTGGTGGTCCTGATTTCCGTGGTGCCGTGGGATGAATTCAGTGCGGATGAAAGCCCGTTTGTGGGCATGTTTGCCCTGGCCGGACTGGGCGCCGCAGCTGCCGTGGTGAACTTCGTGGTCCTGACCTCCGCCGCCAGTTCGGCAAATTCCGGGATATATTCCACCTCCCGCATGGTTTTCGGCCTGGCGCACGACGGCGACGCCCCCCGGGCGTTCGGCCGCCTGTCACGGCGCAAGGTGCCCCAGAACGCACTGTTCTTCTCCTGCACCTTCCTGCTCGGCGGCGTCGTCCTGCTCTATGCCGGCGAATCGGTCAGCGCGGCCTTCACCCTGGTGACCACCATCTCGGCACTGTGCTTCATGTTTGTCTGGACCATCATCCTGCTCAGCTACCTGGCGTACCGGAAGCGCCGGCCGCAGCTGCACGAAGCGTCGACGTTCAAGCTGCCCGGCGGCGTGGTGATGGTCTACGTGGTGCTGGCATTCTTCGCCTTCATCCTCTGGGCACTGACCACCCAGGCTGACACCCTGCAGGCCCTGCTGGTGACCCCCATCTGGTTTGCGCTGCTGGGCGTTGTCTACGCATTCCTGCGCCGCACTCCGCTGCACCAGGCACGGGTGGCGGAGTACCAGGCCATGGCGGCAGCCGAGCGGGGTGCGCTGCAGCGGGAGACCGCCGAGTAACCCTCAGTGGCACCGGAGCGGTGAGCACCCTGAACGCCGGACGGCAGGTGCTCACCGCTCCGCTGCAGGCAGCCCCCGTCAGGCTGCGGGCCCCGCGTCAGGATTCAGCAGGGACCCTGCTGAAGAGCAGGTACCCGCCGTCCCGGCCCGCAGGCTGATAACCCGCGGCCTCATAGAGCAGACGGGCCGGGTTGTTTCGGTGAACACCCAGCTTGAGCACACGGACTCCGCGTGCGGCTGCCTCCTGCTCGAACGTCTCCAGCAGAAGCCGGCCGATTCCCTGCCGGCGGCGGCCGCCCAGAACATGGATCGATGCCAGGGTGGCGCAGTCATCCTTGAGGGTCCACATCGCGTACCCGAGCGGCTTCCCGGAATCGTCAACGGAAAAGACCGTGCGCGGGAGGCAGTCAATCCAGTCTGCGAGGTTCAGCTCAAGGGCTGCCATCCACCCCTGGAGCGCTTCCGGCTCGTTGGTCTCCATGTACTCGCGCTCTTTGCTGAAGATAAACGGCAGATCGTTCACTTCGGCGGGACGGAGGTGTGCGGGAGAGCTCATGGACTAGAGCATCTCACGTGTGTTCACCCTGCTGCGGGACGGGGTGGCTAGGCTATGGGGATGGCAACAGTAATCCTCGTGCGGCACGGCCGCACCACTGCAAACGCCTCCGGGCTGCTCGCCGGACGGACCCCCGGCGTCGAACTGGACGAGGCCGGCCGCGGCCAGGCCGCCGTGACCGGGGACCGGCTCGCCGTCGTGCCCCTTGCGGGTGTGGTGTCGAGTCCGCTCGAACGGTGCCGGCAGACAGCACAGTTCATTCTGGACCGCCAGGCCGGCACCCCGCATGCTCCGGTGGAGCAGGAGTTGACCGAGTGCGATTACGGCCGGTGGCAGGGCCGGATGCTTGGGGACCTGGCGAAGGAGGAGCTGTGGAAGACCGTGCAGTCCCAGCCCTCCGCCGTCACCTTCCCCGGCGGTGAATCCATGGCGGCGATGCAGGCGCGTTCGGTCGCGGCGATCCGCCGCCATGATGCCGCGTTCGAGGCCGAGCACGGTCCCGGTGCCGTCTGGGCGGCGGTGAGCCACGGGGACATCATCAAGTCTGTCCTGGCCGACGCGCTCGGCATGCATCTGGATTTGTTCCAGCGCCTTACGGTGGGCCCGGCCTCCGTATCAATCGTGCATTACGGCAAGGGCCGACCCACCGTTTTTGCCACCAATACCGACGCCGGAGACCTCTCCTGGCTGGCCGTTCCCCCGGCATCAGAGGATGCGCCGGTGGGCGGAGGCGCAGGACATGCGGCGCCTCCGGCCGAAGGAGCCTAAAGTAGTCCTATGCCTACAACCGTTCACGAGTTCGCCTGGCCTGACCGCGTCGTCGTCGGCACTGTCGGCGTTCCGGGACAGCGCACGTTCTACCTGCAGGTGCGCACCGGAAAACAGCTCGTCAGCATTGCCCTGGAGAAACAGCAGTCGGCCCAGCTCGCCGAGAAGATCGATGAGATCCTCGACCAGCTCATGACCGTCGACGGCAATCCCTTCCACGTTCCCGCCAGCACTCCCCTGGAACTCGTCGACAATGACGACCTTGAGGCCGTGCAGGAACAGTTCCGCGCCGGAGTGATGAGCCTGGGCTGGGACCCGACGACGGCGCAGCTTGTCATCGAGGCTTACCCGCTCGAAGAGGTGGATGAGGACGATGACGGGTTCCTCGAGGAGGACGACGACGCCGACCCCGCCGAGGTGCTCCGGGTCAGCATGCCGGTGGGCGCCGCCCGCGCCTTTGCCAAGCGCACACGGGAGATCGTGGGTGCCGGGCGTCCAATCTGCGTGATCTGCGGCCAGCCGATCGACGCCGGCGGACACACCTGCACGTTCCCCGGAGCCTGATGCCCGCGCAGGACCCGGTCACCGCGGAGCTGACCCTCACCGGCCGCATTACGACGGCGTCCAACGCCACCTTCCTGGGCAGCATCGGCGATGCCGCCGTGGTCTACAAACCGATGGCAGGCGAGAAGCCGCTGTGGGATTTTCCCGACGGGTTCCTCGCCCACAGGGAGGTGGCCGCCTATCTGGTCTCGGAGGCGACAGGATGGAACCTCGTGCCGCGCACCTGGCTGCGGGACGGTCCGCTGGGTGCCGGCATGGTGCAGCTCTGGCAGGACACCGATCCGGAGCAGACGGCCGTGGACCTGGTTCCTGCAGCTGATATGCCCGAAACCGGCTGGAAAGAGGTGCTCGAAGGCGAGGACCAAAGCGGGCAGATTGTTGCCCTCATTCACGAAGACACTCCGGCGCTCCGCCGGATGGCCGTGTTTGACGTCCTGGTCAACAATGCCGACCGCAAGGGCGACCACGTCCTCGCCATGCCCGGCGGGCACCGGTACGGAGTGGACCACGGGCTGACCTTCCACAGCGAGCACAAACTGCGGACGGTGCTGTGGGGATGGATCGGGGAGGCACTGAGCGCCGAGGAACTCGCAGGTATTGACCGGGTTCTCGAAGGATTGCAGGGCGGACTCGGCCGGCGGCTGGCGGACCTGCTCACCGCCGAGGAGCTTGCGGCCTTTGCAGCGCGCTGCGCCCGGCTGCGTTCAGCAGGGCAGTTCCCCGCTCCCGGCGGCGGGATGCCTGCAGTGCCCTGGCCGCTGTTCTAAGAACAGAGGGAAAACCGGGGTGCGGCGATCCGCGCAGAGGGGAGGTCCGGTTCGGACGGCACGGCCCTAATAAACCACAGTTCCGCCCGAGGTCACCGGACCGCCGGAAAGCCCCTGTTTGTTACTCGCCTCCAGCTGGACTCCCAGACTGTGCAGCGGATTCTCCAGCGCCATCGCCAGGTGGGGCACCACGGCTCCCTCAATCCGGTCCATGACTTCGCGGATGTCCGCCCAGGCATTGACCGTGACCTTGAGCGTCAGGTCCGGCGCCTCGGCGGTTCCGCGCAGCAGTGCCGTGGAGCCAACCACCCCGGGAATCCGGTCCGTGTCATCCTGCACAGCCGCTGCCAGCACCGACGGATTGCAGGCGGTGATGCCGCGCGCAGGATTCTCCTGCAGCCTGAAGGTATCCGCCGCAACGCGCCGCGGAATCTGGGTCAGCATCCACCACAGCCCCAGGGTTCCCAGGATCAGACCGGCAATCAGGACTGCTCCGGGCGCATAGCCGGCCCCCGTGACCTCCTCCGGCGGCCCGGACAGGACCGGGCTTTCGGATGCTCCCGCTGTTCCCGAAGCCAGCAGCAGGAGATAGGCACCTGCCGCCAGGCAAAGCAGCGCAAGGATGGTCAGCCAAACACGGTTGGCGGTACCGGCATGCTGGCGCATGGTGTTCCCCTTCAGTTGTCAGCGGCCCTTCAGCGGCCGGACCGGATAGAAACGCTAATGTTCGGCACCGGGTCCAGGCCGGACGCCTGAAGCCGGGAGCGGACGCCGTCGGTGACCCAGTGCTGCAGGTCGGCGGTGTCGTGCAGCGGCGTGTAAACGGACACATGCACGGCTTTGTCCGAGGCCGTTGCCGAGGCCGAGCCAACGCCGTCGATATGTTCACAGGTGGCCGCTGCCAGCCGTGCAACAGCGCGGCGCGACATCACCGCACGGCTGTCTCCGCTGACCTCCCGGATGGGGTCCAGCCGCAGCGGAAGCGCGTGAAACTTTCCGGGAACCAGCACTGTCAGCAGCAGCACCAGCCCAATGGCGGCGAGGATGATGCCGACGGTCCAGGTTCCGGCGCTGTTCCAGTTCAGCGTGGCAAGCCAGTCCGAAACCGCTGTGAAGAATGGCGGCCACAGCCCCGTCGTCAGCCGGGCAACGGCGGCCCACACCAGCATTACTCCCGCAGCCAGCAGCACCAGGGCGCAGATGACGGCGGGGACCGCCCGGCTGGGCCGGGGCCGCAGGGACACCGGCAGGTTCCCGCTCACAGCAGCCTCCGGCGTCCGTCATCGGGTTCCGCCGGCCGCAGCCATGAGATGGTGACATCCACCTGGCGCACCTCCACACCGGTCATCTCGCTGACCCGGCTGGAAATCCGGTCTCGCAGCTGGTTCGTGGCCTGCCGCAGGGGCACCGGATAGGGCAGTCCCACTTCCACCTTGAGCGAGGCAACGTTGCCGGCCAGTTCCACCTTGGCGTCGGGACGGGCGGTGAGGTCCGCCCGTGCGCCGATGCCCAGAAAACCGCCTGAGCTGCCGCCGGCAAAGGTTTCATCCACCACTATTTGGGCGGCCACCTTTTCAAGGACCTTTCGGGACAGAACGGTGCGCCCGCGGTCGCCGGCGTCGAGGTGCTGCCGGCGTGCGGCAGTAGACCTCACATCCTGGATTCCGGCTGTAGTCATCTGCTCGACGCTCTGCCAAACATGGCCTGGACATCAAGCTTGCCGTCGGCAGCCATGCCCACCAGCAGCCCCACCAGACCGAACAACACTGTCAGCAGGAGGGCGTACCACCCGCCAAAAGCCAGCACGACTCCCAGGACCAGGCCCACTGCCAGGCACCATTTAGTTGCGGACATGTTGTCCTCCTTTGCTAATTTTCCGGCGGCACCGCAGCACCTGTCCGGCGGATTTCTTGCACCGAAGCGTTATTCCAACCGGTCCGACGGCTTCTTGCTCACGTCCTGATCGTCGTCGGAATCGTCGTCCGGCAGGTGCACGTCAGTGACGTTGACGTTTACTTCAAGCACTTCCAGTCCGGTGGCATTTTCAACGGAGCGGATCACGTTGCGCCGGATTCCCTGGCTGACCTCCACGATCGAGTAGCCGTACTCCACGACGATGCTGACGTCGATTGCTGCCTGCCGTTCGCCCTTTTCCACACTGATCCCGTTGCTGACGTTGGTCTGGGAACCTGGAATCCGTTCAGTCACGGAGCTGAATACGCGGCGTGCCGCATTACCCATGGCATAGACACCGGGCACCTCGCGGGTGGCCATCCCGGCAAGCTTCTGGACCACCGTTTCCTCGATGGTGGTGTCACCGTGCGGCGTGTGCAGCGGGCCTGTTTTGCGGGCTTGTTCCGTGTCGCCGGTGCCGGCCATGGTGCCCGACGGCGAGGGGACGGCGCCCACGCCCGAGGATTGTCCGCTGCCCGGTGAAGAGGGCACGGGTCCTGACGATGGTCCTGATGATTTCTGAGCATCTGCCATGGTGTTCATCTCCTGCTTGGAACTGGTCCCGTTGGGGAACGCTTGCGAGCTTAAAGACGCAGGGCCGGGGCAATCGTCACACCGTTTGGCAAACTTCCCTCCACTGCCCTCCGATGGGCCCGGACACTGTTCCGCCGGCGCTGACGCTCTGGGATATTGGGGAGGGACCGGCGCATGCCGGACCGACAGGGGCGCCCATGGCTGCGGCTGAATCGCCGGACGAGTCCGGCGCTGTGACTTGGTCACGCGCCGCTGCGCCTGCCGCCGGGTTCAGGGGATTCGATGAGCCCACAGTGGTGGCGCGGGCCCAGGACGGTGATCTTTCCGCCTTCGAGTGCCTGGTGGAGTCTTATCAGGGACGCCTTTTCCGTTTGGCGTACCGGCTGCTCAATGACCGGGGTGACGCGGAAGACGTTGTCCAGGACACCCTGACCGCCAGCTGGCGTGCCCTTCCCGGGCTGGACCGTTCAGGCGCGTTCGGCAGCTGGGTCTATCGGACGGCTACCAACCGGTGCCTCGATGTTCTCCGCCGCCGCGCCGCCCACCCTGAAGACAGCGTCGACTCCACCACCCTTTGGCCTGCCGTCGGTTCCCTGTCCGGCGATCCGCACCGGACGGCAGAACTGGCGGCGCAGTTCGAGTGTTTGTCACGGGCGCTTGCGGAGCTTCCTCCCGACCAGCGTGCCTGCTGGCTGTTGCGGGAAATGCACGGCCAGAGCTACGCGGAAATCGGCGCAGCACTGGGAATTGGGGCGGGCACGGTGCGCGGCCGGCTGGCCCGCGCACGGGAAAAACTTGCGGAGGCGATGAGCCAATGGCATTAGAAATGCACGCTGACCAAGTTGGCTGCGGGCGTACGGTCAACCGTATCTGGCAGGACCTGGTGCAGCCGCCGGACGGGCACACCCGGACCTGCCCGGACTGCCGGACGGTCCGTGCCAATCTGGAGCCGCTGTTCACTGCCACGGCCGTGCTGCGGGACCACGACCTGCGGCACCCGGGCATGAGGCCGCCGTACACGCTGAAAGACAGGGTGCTGGAGGCAGCCTTCCGGCAGATGCGGCGCAGCCCCCGGCTGGTCCTGTGCGGCGCTGCGGACGGAAGGGTGGAAATCAGCGAAGCGGCCCTCGCCGCCGTCGTGCACGACGCAGCGCGCACCATCGGCGGAGTGCGCGCCCGCCGCTGCCGGATTCACCATGAGCCGGAGACAGGCTCCGGACTGCTGATCCATCTGCGCACTGCAGTGGCTCCGGGAGTCGACATCCGCCGGGCCATGGACTCCCTGCGCCTGACCATTCACGACGCCGTGGAAACATCCGTGGGGATTGCGCCGCGGGCGGTCCATCTGACGGTAGAGGATCTGTACGATGACTGAGCGGCCGCTGCACGGCAAGTTGATCGGCAGTTCGGTAATAGCCTCGGTAGCCGCCCGGGCTGCACGCGAGACGCCCGGCATCCTTCGGCTGGGCCCGCCGCTGGGGCAGCTGCTGGCCCGGGTCCGCTCGGCAGCCCGCAACACCCTGCGCCGGGTTCCGGACGCAGGCTACCGGACGGGCCGGGACGGGGTTTTTGCCGCAGTCTCGGGGGGCTGTGCGACCGTTGACGTGGGGGTGGCCACGGATGCCCGGTTCAACGCTCTGGAGGTTGCGGCTGACCTTCAGGAACGCATCCGCGAGGCCCTGCACAGAACCGGAGTCTCCGTGGGCTCCGTGAACGTCACCATCCTCGCCATTGAGGAACCTCCGTCCCCTGCCGCCCCGGGGCGGTGAAACGCGGTTGGGGACGTGGAAAAGCAACTTCACGCAATGGGCACCGGTGTGGGCGGCCGTGCGCGGACTGGAGAGCACCCTGAACGGGGACGCGGTGCTCATGGCTCCTGCCGGCGGGGGCGCACCGCAGTACGTGGTGACCTGGCCCGGGCGGAACACGCCGGGGGCCGCCGCGGAGGTCTCCGCAACACCCGGCGCCCGGCTCACGCTGGTGACCGATGATACGGATACGGCAAGGGAGTTCGCGGCCGGGCAGGGGCTCGCTTCCCTTTCCTCGCTGGCACTGATGAGTGCTGATCCCGCAGACCTTCCGCAGGTTCCGCAGCTGCCCGAAGATGCAGACCTCACCCTCACGGAATCCCGGGACTATTCGGTGGATGAAATTAACGCCTTCGGGGAACCGGTGGCACGCGGGCGGATTGCCGGCGGCGAGGGGTTTGCCGTATTCGGCGGCATGGACATCCGCCGGCCGGACCCTGACCACACCATGGAGACTGCGGTACTGGCGGCCCTGGCCGAGGAAGCAGCAGCGCGGGACCTGCCGCTGATCCTGATGCCGGCCCTGCCCAAGTCCGGTTTCTGGTACGCCCGCCAGGGTTGGACTGCGGAGGCGGAAGTGCTTACCTTCATGCGCACGCTGGATGCCTAAACTTTTCGTCATGTTTTCACTGAATAGACAAAAATATCCACGATGCGGAAGTGTTAGTCGGGAAAGCGTGTAAGCTCCAACGCATCGATGCATCGGCTGGCAACCCAGCCGTCTCACGACACGTAGGGAGAAACACCATGGCCATTGATGTGAGCGACATGTCCCCCGCCCCCGGGGCTGAAAAGATTCTGACCCCGGACGCACTGGCGTTTGTCGAGGAGCTGCACCAGCGGTTCCGCCCCACCCGGGACAATCTGCTGGAAACCCGGACCGAGCGCCGCAACCGCGTCGCGGCCGGAGACAGCCTGGATTTCCTGCCCGAAACCGCCGGCATCCGTGAGGGCAGCTGGAAGGTGGCTCCTGCCCCTGCCGCCCTGACCGACCGCCGCGTGGAGATGACCGGCCCGGCATCGCCGGCCAAGATGGCCATCAACGCACTCAACTCCGGAGCGAAGGTCTGGCTGGCGGACCTGGAGGACGCCCACACGCCCACCTGGCACAACGTGGTGGACGCCGAATACAACCTGTACCGGGCGGCGAGGGGGGACCTGTCCTTCACCTCACCCGAGGGCAAGGAATACGCTCTGCGCACAGACGCGCCCCTCGCCGTGCCCGTGGTGCGGCCCCGCGGCTGGCACCTTCCGGAAAAGCATGTAACGGTCGACGGCGAACCCGCCGTGGGAGCGCTCGTTGACTTTGGCCTGCACTTCTTCCACAACGCAAAACAGCTCCTCGACAACGGACAGGGCCCCTACTACTACCTGCCGAAGATGGAGAGCCATCTGGAGGCCCGGCTCTGGAATGACATCTTCACCTTCTCCGAGGAGTACGTGGGCATCCCGCAGGGTACGGTCCGCGCCACCGTCCTTATCGAGACCATCCCGGCGGCTTTCGAGATGGACGAAATCCTTTACGAACTGCGCGACCACGCCTCCGGCCTCAACGCGGGCCGGTGGGACTATCTCTTCAGCATGATCAAAGTCTTCCGTGACTCCGGCAAGGATTTCCTGCTGCCGGACCGCGCCGACGTCGCCATGACCGCACCGTTCATGCGCGCCTACACGGAGCTGCTGGTCAGCACCTGCCACCGCCGCGGCGCCTTTGCCATGGGCGGCATGGCCGCCTTCATCCCGAACCGGCGGGAACCGGAAGTCACGGCCAAGGCGTTCGAAAAGGTGACCGCGGACAAGACGCGGGAAGCCAATGACGGCTTCGACGGTTCCTGGGTGGCCCATCCGGACATGGTGGATACCTGCCGAGAGGTGTTCGACTCCGTCCTTGGGGACAAGCCCAACCAGGTGGACAAGCTGCGTGACGACGTTTCCGTCACAGCCAAGGACCTGCTGGATGTCTCCACGGCGGAAGGCGCCATTACCGAGGCCGGTCTGCGTTCCAACCTGTATGTGGCAGTGGCCTATACGGCCGTCTGGCTCTCCGGCAACGGTGCCGTGGCCATCCACAACCTGATGGAGGACGCAGCCACCGCTGAAATCTCCCGCTCACAGGTGTGGCAGCAGGTGCATAACGGCGTTGTCCTGGAGGACACCGGCGCCACCGTGACCCCGGAACTGGTGGAGCGCCTGCTGGCCGAAGAAACCGAGCGTCTGCGCAGCGAGGTTCCCGAGGAGCAGTTCACCCGCTTCTACGCTCCGGCAAGCCGGCTGATTGCAGACATCAGCCTGTCCGAGGACTATGTGGACTTCCTGACCCAGCCTGCCTATGAGCTGATCGGCTGAGAACCCGCCCGCAGCTTCGGGGACACTTCCGGGGCTGCGGGCAGGTAACCCCGCGCCCACTGGTCCACCACCGCGTAGGCGCGCCGGCGCACCGGCTTTGCGGACAGGAAAACGTCGTGCAGGGCGTCCGGCACCCGTGCCACCGTTACACAGGTTCCAAGTGACAGGGCCCGGCGGGCCACCACGTCCACATCCAGGGCAACATCGGCCTTTTCGGCGTCGGCTGACCACCGGGGCTGCAGATAGCTCTTGTCGGAGAGCAGCACGAGCACAGGCAGGTCAAGGCGGAGCCCCTGCGCGACCACAGCCTGGGCACGGAACACCGCGTTGAGGAACGCGACGGTGCCCGGAAACCCCCGCAGCGGACGCCACATCAGGTTGTAGGTCCACTCTCCGCCGAAGGCGGAGAAGACGGCGCGGGCATAGTTTCCGGCGTCCACCGAAGGCAGCTGGGCCAGAGGGCGCCGCTGCGCTTCCCTGCCGATCAGCGGCGAGATGATCCGCCTGCCCAGCTCCGTAGCCTGGAATTCGAGCCACGGACTGTTCAGCACCAGGGCCGAGGCCGCTCCCGGATGCCGGGACGCCCAGAGACTCAGGGTGAGCCCGCCGGTGGAATGCCCCAGCAGGATCAGAGGCCGCGCAGGTGTCGCCGGACCGGAGGGCTGGCCGGCGGCCGCCGGGACCGGCCGCCCCATCGCGGCGAGCGCCGCGGCAATGTCGGCGTCGTATTCGGTCAGATCCGTGGTGAATCCCGGGCTTTGCCCCGGACGGAGGCTCCGGCCGTAGTTGTGCAGGTCCAGCGCAAAGAAGCGCATCCCGGCCTGCGCCCAGTACCGGGCAAGCTCGGTCTGGAAAAAGTAGTCCGACCATCCGTGCACGTAAAGGACATCACCGGCGGCGGCATGCTCCCCGCCGGGAGGAGCATCCGGCGGCGAGTAGCGGACCAGAGTTGCCGGAGCGCCGTCGGGCAGGTCGAGCGTCAGCTGTTCAAAGCCTTCACCGAGAATGTCGGGCTGCCAGGCCCCGGGAGGGGGGTTCAGTTCCTGCAAGGCAAAAGTTCCCTTCGGGCCGCGTGTCCGGAGGCCGGACGGCGTCCGTGCGGCTACCGTCCATGCTCCCGTGCCGCCGAGCCTGCGGTCAACGCAGCCGGGCCCCAGCGCCGCCCGGCCGGCGCACAGAGCCGGTGAGGTTATTGCCGCGGATCTTTGGCAAGATGGCAGCATGACCGCGACCCCTCTTCATACATCTCCACTCCCTGCCGCTGAGGTGCGGGCGCTGTCCCGTGCACTTTCCGCGGGTGACGTGACCGTTTTTGTTGACGGGACTGCGCTGCGCCTGCCCGCTGCCGCCCGCGACGCGGTGCTGGACCTGCTCGCACGGCTGGGCCGGGGTGAAGACGTTGTGGTGGCATCCGGCGACGGGGCCGGGCCGGCGGCAGCCCAGCCGGCCGCGGCACCGCCCTCCACGGCGCCCTCCGGCCCGGCAGCCCCGTCCGCCCGGAGCGGGTCCGGCATCCCCCTCCTGACGACGTCGCAGGCTGCGGCTGCAGCGGGAATTTCCCACACGTATCTGCGCAACCTCACGGACGCCGGCGTCATCCCCGTTGAATACCGCGGCACGCACCGCCGCATCCGCCTGTCCGACGTCGAAGCCTGGCTGCAGGCGCAGCAGGCGGCCAAGTCCGCGCGGACACAGGGAGGCGGGGCCCAAGTTGAGGAGTGAGGGGATCACTCCCCTATGCTGGGGAGAACCCCGGCGGTTGCCCGCCTCACCTGCAATGCAACGGAGCTAGCTGTGATTATCGGTATCCCCAAGGAAATCAAGAACAATGAATTCCGGGTGGCCATAACGGCCTCCGGCGTCCATGAGTTCAGGACGCGCGGACACGAGGTGCTGGTGGAATCCGGCGCGGGCACAGGTTCCAGTATCAGCGATGCCGAATATGCCGGGGCGGGCGCCACAATTCTGGAGTCGGCCGATGACGTCTGGAACCAGGCAGATCTCATCCTGAAGGTCAAGGAACCGGTGGAAGCGGAGTACCGGTACTTCCGTTCCGATCTGGTGCTGTTTACCTACCTGCATCTGGCCGCCGCACCCGAACTGACGAAGGCCCTGCTGGCCTCCGGAATGACCGCCATTGCCTATGAAACAGTGCAGGAAGGACGGGCACTGCCGCTGCTGGCACCCATGTCCGAGGTGGCCGGCCGCCTCTCCGTCCAGGTGGGCGCACAGTGCCTGATGTCCCCGGCCGGAGGTCCCGGACTGCTCCTTGGCGGTGTTCCCGGCGTCCGCCCGGCAAAGGTGGTGGTCCTGGGCGCCGGAGTGGCCGGCACCAATGCGGTGGCTGCGGCAGTGGGTGCCCACGCCGACGTCTCGGTCCTGGACATCAACATTGACCGCCTGCGCCAGCTCGACGCCCAGTACGCCGGCCGGATCCGCACCATCGCGTCCAACGCTTTTGAAATCGAGCGTGCGATGGCAGACGCTGACCTCGTCATTGGATCGGTGCTGATTCCGGGGGCCCGGGCCCCGAAGCTGGTCACCAATGACATGGTCTCGCGGATGAAGCCCGGCAGCGTCCTGGTGGACATCGCCGTGGACCAGGGCGGCTGCTTCGAGGACTCCCGGCCCACCACCCACGAGGATCCGACCTACCGGGTCCATGGTTCGCTGTTCTACTGCGTGGCCAATATGCCCGGAGCGGTGCCCAACACCTCCACGTATGCGCTGACCAACGTCACCCTGCCCTACGCCGTCGCACTCGCAGACCGCGGTGTGCGCGGTGCGTTTGACGCCTCTCCGGCACTGGCACGCGGGCTGAACATTGCCGGCGGCAAGGTAGCCCATGCCTCGGTGTCCACCGCCCTCGGCCTGGAACTGACGGAGGACTGGTCCGCGCTCGTCCCGGCCTGATGCGCGGAAAGCGCGGACGGCGGAACATGCCGGCCGTCCGCGCCCGGGGCCGTTAACCTTCGGTGAAATGGGTGGCTGCGGGTTTACCGTTCAGCCGCTCGACTATTTCCCCGGCCAGATCCCGGACCTTGACGTTGCGGCTGTTGGAGGCCCGCCGCAGGGTGTCGAAGGCCTCCTGCTGGGTGCAGCGGTTCTGTCCCATGATGATGCCCACGGCCAGATCTATGCTGGTCCGTGAGGCGAGTACGCCCTGCAGGTCCTCTACAGTGGCCGCGTGCTGCGAGACCCGCACCGCCAGCAGCAGGGCCTGTGAGGCTTCGGCGGCATAGGTACGGGCGACGCGGCGGAAGTCCTCGTCGAAAACATCCGGACTCTTGGCGTACAGGTTCATTGCTGCTTTGGCATGTCCGCCCAGCTTGAGCGGAACGGCGTACATGGACCGGATGCCGTAGTTTCGGATGCAGTCCATGTACTCCGGCCAGCGGTTGTCGGTGGCAGCATTGCCCACGTGCACCTCGGCCTGGACCCGGATCGCGTGCAGGCACGGCCCGTCCCCGAACGCGTACTGGAGTTCGTCCATCTGCAGCGCTTCGCTGTCGCTGCTGGCCACCGTGAACTGATGGTCCCGCGAACGCTGGAAGGTGATGCCGCAGTAGGTGGTTCCCCGAAGGGAAAGCGATGACGCCGTGAGAACGGCAAGTTCCGAGAGAAAGTCCTGCACGTCCTCGTGGTGAACAAGGAGATCCTGCAGGTGTGCCCACGGGGCACTTATGGTGCTTGAGTCGTTCATGATTCCTCTGCCGGCGCACGCCGCACCGGAGAGGACCGCGGCAGTATGCGCAATGACGGGCGGTATGCCCGGGCACGGAATTGTCTGCCGTGCGGTTTGATATTACGATAAAAAAATCACGGTCAAGACGCGGCCATGGCTTTCTGCGCACCCTCCAGCAGAGGATATCCATGGATCCTGCAGTTCAAATTCCCGTCTGTCACCAGTGCGGTGTAGACGATTTTCTCATTTTTGAGTCCTTCACCCCCGCGGCCGGCGATACGCCCGCTATGGCCAACTACACATGTTCCGTCTGCGAGTCTTTCGCCGGGCACTTTGTTCCTGCCGGCTGGCTCCCTCCCGGACAGGGCAAATGAGCGCTCCGGCTGACCGGCCCGCTCCCGGATATGTTCCCCGGCTGCTCTCCGCCGCAGCATTCATCACCAACCGCGCCACCGAAGAATCCCTGACAGAGCTGCGCCTTACCCATGAACGCACGCTCATCCTGCGGCTGCTAACCCATTCCGAGACTACGGAGGATCAGCTCTCCGCGAGTTCCGGACTGCCCGCTGCCTGTGTCCGCGACTGCCTGGCCGACCTTCAGCACTGCGGCTACATCACTTCAGGCGCCGGAGGTCTGTGGACCATCACTGCCTCCGGAGAGAGCATCAGCGCCCGGGCCACCCGCGCCGAAACCCAGCTCCTGCTCCTCTCCGACACCGACGTCGACAGCCTGCGGGGTGATCTGCACTCTCTCATCAGGGCACTGACGCCGCCCGCC
Source organism: Arthrobacter sp. APC 3897 (assembly GCF_030407495.1). Classification (GTDB taxonomy): domain Bacteria; phylum Actinomycetota; class Actinomycetes; order Actinomycetales; family Micrococcaceae; genus Arthrobacter_B. Next base: position 161,927 of record NZ_JASDDG010000002.1, read on the forward strand.
AGTGACAACCCCGGTTACTAAGCACAACCCCGGCCAAGGAAAAAGGGGAAGCCCGGCGCTACTGCCGCCGGGCTTCCCCTTTTAAGCTGCTGCACGGTGTCCGCGCAGCGTCTTGAAGCTACGGAACCATCGTCGGGAAACGCTCCCAGACACGGTGGCTTGCCAGCAGTCCGCTGACACCGGCTGTTGCCTCGGCAGGAGTACCCACCACAACGCCGGGGGCGTCCACGGGCACTCCTGCGGCCATGAGGACGGAGCCGTCACCCAGGGCACCAATGGCCTTGGCATGGCGGAAGGCCTCCGCCAGGAGCATGGTGACGCGCGGGTCAAGGGAAGGGTGGCCCTCGGGGTTGCCTGCCTTGGCGTCCAGGCTGTCGACGGCATCGGGGGCCGGGTTACCCGTTGCCGCCACCACAATGGCGTCAAACTCGGTGGAGCGGGCCGTGAGGTAGGTCCGCTGGATGGTCACTTCGCCCCCCAGCTTGCCGCCGTGCGGAGCAATCACCAGCGGAACCATGCCCTCGGCGGTGACAGCGGAGAGCACTTCATTCAGCGCACCCAAGTCCGTCGCGTCATCGGCGACAACACCGACCAGACGGCCTGCCACGGGCCACGTCCCGCCGAGCTGGCTCAGCGCCGGGCTCGGCTGGGTGTCTTCAACGACGACATTCGGCGCCGGCGCTTCAAGGCCAAGACCAGTGGCCACCTCAGCGGCAAGGCGCTCGTCGATATTGGCCAGGGACTGGAGCTGACGCAGCCGGATGTTCTCCTCGTAGCACTTGCCGAGTTCAAACGTGTAGGCCTGCACCACATGGTCCTGTTCCACGGGAGTCAGGGAGCGGAAGAACATCCGTGTCTGGCTGTAGTGGTCATCGAAGGTTGCCGGGTTTTCGCGGACCTTCCGTGAGGCCGGCACCTCGGTGGGGACATCGATGAAGGCGCCCATGTCCGCTCCGGCCATGAACGGGCAGCCGCCGTCGAGGGAGTTGGGCTGGTACGGAGCAACCCCCGAGTGGTCCGCGTCCTGGTGGAAACCGTCCCGGAGCATGTCATTGACCGGGGCGTGCGGACGGTTGATCGGAATCTGGGCAAAGTTGGGGCCGCCCAGGCGGGTCAGCTGCGTGTCAATGTAGGAGAACAGCCGGCCCTGCAGCAGCGGATCATTGGTGACGTCGATGCCCGGCACCAGGTGGCCGGGGTGGAAGGCAACCTGCTCCGTCTCCGCGAAGTAGTTCGTGACGTTGGCGTTCAGGGTCATGGTGCCGATGAGCTGCACCGGAGCCAGTTCCTCGGGGACCAGCTTGGTGGGATCGAGGAGATCGATGCCCTCGAACATTTCATCTTCGGTGTCCGGGAAAACCTGGATGCCGAGGTCCCACTGCGGGAAGGCGCCGGCTTCAATGGAGTCTGCCAGGTCACGGCGGTGGAAGTCGGGGTCCATGCCGTTGATGATCTGCGCTTCTTCCCAGACCAGCGAATGCACGCCCTGCCGGGGCTTCCAATGGAACTTCACCAGCGTGGTTTCGCCGGCGGCGTTCACCAGACGGAAGGTGTGGACGCCGAAGCCCTCCATGGTGCGGTAGGAGCGCGGGATACCGCGGTCCGACATGTTCCACATGGTGTGGTGCTGGGCCTCAGTGTGCAGGGAAACAAAATCCCAGAACGTGTCATGGGCGCTCTGCGCCTGCGGAATTTCACGGTCCGGGTGCGGCTTGCCGGCGTGGATGACATCGGGGAACTTGATGGCGTCCTGAATGAAGAACACCGGAATGTTGTTGGCAACCAGGTCATAGTTGCCCTCGTCGGTGTAAAACTTGGTGCTGAAACCGCGGGTGTCACGGACTGTGTCCGCGGAACCTCGGGAACCCAGCACCGTGGAAAACCGCACGAATACCGGCGTTTCAGCGCCCTTGGCGAGGAACCCGGCCCGTGTGACGCCTTCTGCGGCGCCGTTGGCCACAAACACGCCGTGGGCCGCAGCGCCGCGGGCGTGGACGACGCGCTCCGGGATGCGCTCATGGTCAAAGTGAGTGATTTTTTCCCGGAGGTGATGGTCCTGCAGGAGGACCGGTCCGCGGGGACCTGCCTTCAGCGAATGGTCAGTGTCGCGGAGCCGGGCGCCCTGTGCAGTGGTCAGGTACCGGCCGCTCTGCGCGTTGGAGGACTTCGGTGCTCCGGTGGGAACGCCGGTGGGGGAGACCGTTTCGGGTCCGTCCTGGTCAGGCTTCGGAGGCAGCGGTTCCCGCGGCTGGGTTGGCTCGGCCAGCTCCGGAGCCTGCGGCCCCGGGACGCCCGGTACGGATGTGCTCTTGTCAGACATGTAGCCTCCATCATCGTTCGAACCAGGTGCCGTCCAAATGCGACGGCCCATAGCCACCCTACTAAATTAGTAAGCCTGCTGACACTTATTTGCCGTTGGCGGGTCCGCCGAAGCCGGCCAGCCCCCGGTTATCCGCAGCCGTAGCACCGGAAAACGGTTCCCTTCCCCACACCGGCACCGTTGGCAGGAGGGTCCATGGCGGATGCCGGCGTGCCCAGCCCGGACACCATGTCCAGCACTGTGCGCAGCGGCAGACTGCGGTTCCCTGCTGCGTCCACAGGCCCGCCTCCGCTGCCTGCAACCCCTCAGCCGGCTGCCTGCAGGCCCGACCGTGCGGTCACCGCGGAACAGAAACCGACCACGGTCCGCTTGTAGTCTTAGGTGTAATACCTGTGCCGCAAAACCGGCACGGTTCCTGATAGGAGTTTTCTTGAGCACCAAAGTACTTACCCTGGTCGGCAGCCTTCGGGCTGGTTCCGTCAACCGCCAACTCGCCGAAACGGCCGTCGTGAACGCCCCCGAGGACGTTGAGATTGTCATCCACGAGGGCATCGGAACCATCCCGTTCTACAACGAAGACATCGACGTCGAGGGCACTGTCCCCGAAGCCGCTGCGGCGCTGCGCAAGGCAGCCGCTTCCTCCGACGCCCTGCTCCTGGTGTGCCCGGAATACAACGGAACAATGCCCGCCGTGCTGAAGAACGCCATTGACTGGCTGTCGCGCCCGTTCGGCACCGGCGCCATTGTTGGCACCCCTGCCGCCGTGATCGGATCCGCCTTTGGCCAGTTCGGCGGAGTCTGGGCCCATGATGACGCCCGCAAGTCCCTGGGTATTGCCGGCGCCCATCTGGTGGAGGACGTCCGCCTGTCCATCGGCGGCTCCGTGACCCGCTTCGCCGAGGTCCACCCCAAGGATGATGCCGAGGTTGTGGAGCAGATCCGCAGCGTGGTTTCCTCGCTTGCCGGGGCTTCCACCTCCAGCGCTGCTTAACAGCCCCGAATCACATCAGGACGGACCCCGCTGCTGCCGCAGCTGGGTCCGTCCTGATGTATTTGTCTGAAGTCCCTAACCTGGTTGCCTAATCCCAGAAGCCGCCGGCCCAGGCCGCATCCCGCAGGTAGTCGCGCGCCGGGCCTACATCCCAAAGTTCTCCGCTGGAGGCAACAATCCCCTTGTCCCGCAGGTCTTCAACAACGTCCTCCGAACATCCCAGAACCTCCGAGAGGTCTTGGGAACTCGACGCGACTATGAACTCGTTGCGGCTCGTCACGGGGTCTCCTTCTGGTAGGGCTTGATGGTTGCCTAGTGCCGGCCCAGCAGTGCCGCTTCGCGTTCAGTGCTCCAACTGCGGGCGTACAGCCCCAGTGCCGCCTCTTCCCGCAGGGACAGTCCGAGCCGGTTCAGCAGCATGTGCGCCTGATACACCGTCAAATGCTGTGCGCTCCTGCTCAGCCGGGCCTTGTCCGCACGGTAGAGATAGTTATCAACGCTCCTGAACCAGCGGCGGCGCCAGTTCTCCACGGCGTTTTCGGCAGCGGTGGCGGCCATCAGGCGGTGGGTGGGCGTCACCTTAGCCGCAACCTGAATGGTCATCGCTTCCCGGACACTTGCTGCCCGCTGCCCAAAGCCCGCAGTGCAGCTGCGCAAATGGCTGTCCCAGTAGTAGTCCCAGGAGATTCGCCGGCGGTCCGGCCAGCTTGCCGAGTGGGGGCCCTTCATCATGGCGCGGGCGGAATCAAACAACAGGAGCGATCCGAAGGCCCACCTGTTCTGAATCTTGGGGAACCGCACCGTAGCCCAGGCAGCCAGCTCTGAGGAGAGTTCAAAAACCTCTTCAGCCAGTGACAACCCCTCCAGACCGCCGTATTTGGCCAGGTCTGCCTCGAGCCGGGGGTTCTGGTGGTCCGCTCCGCCGGGACCCAGCCGGTCCGTGGCCCGATCACTGATCTGCTGGGTCATTTCCAGATGGCCAATGACACCGCTGGCCTGTTGCCGCAGTGCACCCAGCAGCGGCGTCAGCCGCTCAAAAATCTCGGGTTCCCCCAGGAACCGGACCCGCACATGCGCGTTGGCAGGCTCCAGGCACCTCGTGTAATACCATCTGCCGGCCCCGTAAGCCTGTGCTTGAGCCGCCAGCGGGGTAACCAGCTCTCCAATGATGCCGTCCGCTACATCGAAGCCCCCGGTGTAGAAGGAGACCGTCCACCACTGGGCCGTCGGGCGAGTTCGTGAGGCGTTTCGAACTGCTGTCAGCTGTGTCATGGCGTGAGTCCCCTCCGGGGTTGGTACTTGGTTACCGCCGCTGAGCGGGGTCTTGCTGTTTACTCGTTGTGCATCAAGTTGCTTTCCCCCTGAGGGGATTTACTAGATCCAGTCCCAAACTTTGGTCATTTTCGTTCCCCTCCTGTACCTGCGGCCGCGTGCCGGCCTGTGCGGTTGGTTGACTCCGAAAGCTTCCCCCGGTGCGCAACGCCTCGTCTACCCTTTCCGGTGCCCTGTTCCTGTCATGGCCCCTTTGGCCCTTGCCTGTCATCCATTCACCGCTGTCCTTGACCGTATGCCCGCATGCCAGCAGGGAAAACGGGAAAAATCCGCTGCTTCCGTGCAGGCTTCCCAGAAATGGCATTAAGCGGCCATGGCAGTCATTTCGCAGCGGCTATTCTTCCGGCAGCTTCGCCCGCAGGATGTCCCGGATGTAGTTCCGGTTCATGGCGGCCACGGACAGTCCGTCACCACCGTAGTGCTCCACGCACATCGGACCGTCAAACCCTGCTTCCACTGCCATGCCGATGGCCTCCCGGTAGTTGATGAACCCCAGCGCCAGCGGCGCGGGCGCGGAGGCGTAGGCCCCCGTAGCCGGATCATGGTCCCGAAAATAATTCTTCAGCTGCCAGTAGTTGGTATGCGGGAGCATCTTGGCCAGCATTTCCCGCCAGTCCTCGACCGGACGGTGAAGGCGCACGATGTTGCCGATGTCAGGGCAAAGTCCCACGTTGGGCAGATCCACGGCTTTTACCAGCTGCACGGAGCTGTCCGCCGTTCCGAGGAAAGTTCCTTCGTACATCTCCAGCGACAGGCTTACTCCGCGTTCGGCCGCATATTCGCCCAGCTCACGAAAGCGCTCTGCCGCCTTGTCCCGGTTAGCCGGCGTGTCTTCATCCTCGATTCCCTGTGCGAGCCAGAACCAGGTTGCGTCCTTCTGCTCCTGCGTAAGGGGATCGTGCAGTCCCAGGCAGACCATAGGCGCTTCGAGGTCCGCCGCTGCATCAATGGTCCGCTTGGTGTAGGCCATGTTCCGCTGCGCCTGGTCTTCATCTGCGGTGATCACACTCTTGCGGGTGACCGCGAGATCGCTGAAAGACAACCCGTAGGAGCGTGCCAGCTCCAGCAGCTGACTCCGCCCGGCGGCGTCGAGATCGCCAGCCCGGACCCATGAATCCGTCAGGTCCACGTGGTCAAAACCAGCCACACTGACCTCCCGCAGGGTCTGTTTCCAGGCGTGCGGTCCAGCCTCGGTGCGGTCCAGTCCGTCCTGCGTGACTCCCGCGAAGTTGAGCAGGGCCGCTCCGATCGGCCATGTTTCGGGTGTGTACGTCATTTCCTTCTCCTTGCAGTAGTCAATGGTGGTTGCTGTTGGACGGTTCACACCATGTGCTTGCCGCCGTCGATGAAGTACGACCCGCCGTTGATGAAACCTGCCTCTTCGCCCAGTAAAAAGCTCACCAGGGCAGCAACCTCCGATGGATGGCCTACCCGCTGCACGGGGATGCCGCCGGAGAGGCCGGCCCGGCGGTCTTCGCTCAGCGGTCCGCCCATGATGTCGGTGTCAATGGGGCCGGGAACGAGAGCGTTGCAGGTGATGCCGTGCGGTCCCAGCTCCCGGGCCGCGCCCCGGGTGAGTCCCAGCACGGCGGCCTTGGCACCGGCGTATCCGGTTTTCGAGAAGGTCCCTCCTCCGTCGTAGGCAGTGATGGAGGAGGTGTTCACGATGCGTCCGCCGGCACCGCCGTCGACCATGCGCCGCGCCGCGGCCTGCATCATGAGCAGCGTTCCCGTGGCGTTGACGTCCATGACGCGCGTCCATATCTCCTTTGAGAGCTCGAACAGGGTGTGCGGACTGGCGATGCCGGCAAGGTTGACCAGTGCCAGCACCGGGGGCAGCTCGGCATCCATCCGGGCGAAGGCCGCCTGGACCGACTCAGGGACCACAACGTCAGCGGCCATGCCCAGGACCGGCTGCGCCGATTCGGCAGCGAGCTCTTCGGCAAAGGACTGCACCGCATCTCCGTCAAGGTCCAGCAGGGCCAGGGCCCACCCTTCCTTGGCAAGACGGCGGGCAACCTGGCGGCCGATGCCTCTTTCACTGCCTGTTCCGGTGACAACTGCGGTTCGATGTTCGGGATATTTGGCCATAAGGACTCCTGGAATGGTTGGAGGGATTTTTGCCGGTCGGGCTCAGGCCGCTACCGCGTAGAGTGCCCAGGCCAGTGCGAAGGACAGGAAGCCGATGGCGGTGCCGACGACGGTCCAGGTTTTCAAGGTGGTCAGGGTGTCAAAACCGCAGAACCTGCCGATGAGCCAGAAGCCGGAGTCATTGACATGCGAGAAGGTGATGGAGCCGGCGGCAATGGCTACGACGACGGCGGCCAGGCCGATTCCGGAGACCCCGAGTTCCATGACGGCTGGCGCCATGATGGAACCGGCGGTGGTGGCGGCGACGGTGGCCGACCCCTGGGCCACCCGGAAGGCAATCGCAACGAGAAAGCCGGCCAGGATGACGGGCAGGCCGATCGCGTCCAGCCCGGAGGCGATGGTTCCGCCGATTCCGGTTTCGGTCAGTACCCGGCCGAAGGCGCCGCCGGCTCCGGTGATGAGGATGATGGAGCAGACCGGGGCCAGCGCGTTGTCGACAAGATCTTCCAAGGCACTGCCGATGGTGCCGCGGCCGCGCCGCGGACGCATGTACAGCAGGTACATGGCGGCCAGAGTGGCTATCAGCAGGGCGATCGGGGTGCTGCCGATCAGCCGGGAGAGCTGGAAGAGGATGTTCTGGTTGTCGACGGTTCCGCCGGCTTCCAGGGTGCTGAACATCGTGTTGAAGAAGATGAGGAACAGCGGCAGCAGCAGCACGAAGATGATCATCCAGAAGCCCGGGCGGGGCGTGTCCTCATCCAGGTCCGCCTCCCCCAGCAGGTTCGGAACGGGCATGTCCGGGTAACGCCTGGCAATAACGAGGGCCAGCCGGTAGCCGCCGAGGTACCAGGCGGGAAGCCCCACCAGCAGGGCAACCAGGATTACCATCCCGATGTCCGCGCCCATGACCGTTGCGGCGGCCGTGGGACCCGGGTGCGGCGGAGTCAGGGCATGCATCATGAGGAACGAGCCGATGGAGGGAAGCACATACAGCATGAAGGAGCCGCCCAGGCGGCGCGCGACGGTGTAGATGATCGGCAGCATCACGATGAATCCGGCGTCGAGGAAAATAGGGAAGGCGTAGAACAGCGACGCGACGGCCAGCGCCAGCGGCGCCCGCTTCTCGCCGAACCGGCGAAGCATGGCATCGGCGAGGACCTGGGCACCTCCCGACACTTCCACCAGGCGGCCCAGGACAGCCCCGAATCCCACCAGCAGGGCAACGGTTCCCACTGTGGTGCTGAATCCGGCGACGACGACGGTCATCACGTCCCCGATGCCGATGCCCGCCGCGAGGGCGGTGAGCACGCTGATGATGATCAGCGCAAAAAAAGCGTGGATCCGCAGTTTGATAATCATGAAAAGCAGGACCGCGATGGCCGTGACCGCGATGGCGATCAGCACACCGGAGGGGCGCTCGGCCAGGACAAGAGTCTCGGCAGGCAGGGCAGCGGGAAGCAAGTGCATGGGAAGAACACCTTTGTTCGCTGGAGTCTCGCTCCAGACTGATGTGATGCAGACCATAGTTCGACTCTGGGCTATACCCTATAGGATATTGGGACCGTGTCCAGCCGGAACCGTAACCCGACAATGCAGGGAATCCCTGTACCGGACCGCCATTCAGGCGCCGGGGCGCGCAATGCCGTGCCCCTGTGGGAAAATCCTGAAGGCATAACCGACGCGGGACCAAGAGGAGCATGATGGGTACGGATGCAGCAGCGGGCGGTGCCTGGGTGCAGCGCAGTGTCCTGGCGGATCAGGTCTACACGGAAATTCTTGCGCGGCTGATGGATGGAAAACTGGCATCCGGGGACCCGCTCAGCATTGACGGCACCGCACGGGACCTTGGCGTCTCGCCGACTCCCGTGCGGGAAGCGCTGGCCCGGCTGGAGGCTACGGGAATGGTGGTGCGGGCTGCACTGCGCGGGTACCGCGTGGCGCCGGTGCTGAGCCATGACGAACTCATGGACCTCATGGAGGCCCGGCTGCTGATCGAGGGCCACACCGCCGAAGTGGCGTGCAGGCATGCTGATGAGGATTTCCTGGCAAAGCTGGAACGGTCCATCGATGACCTGCGGCAGGCACCCAACGGCCCCCAGTTTTCCGATTACCGCTCCTACTGGGAAGCAGATGAGCGTTTTCACCGCACCATCGCCGAACAGACCGGCAACCGCTTCCTGATGGGTGCCTACAACTCCCTGGGCGGACACGTCCACCGCTTCCGCCTGTTTGGCGGAACCGGCGTCCGCGACGCCGGCAGTGCGATCGAGGAACACTCGCAGATTGTCGCCGCAATGCGGCGCGGCGATGCAGCCGAGGCGCGCGCAGCCATGGCCGGCCACATCTGCGGAGTTCAAAACCGCGCAATTCAGGAACACGAAGCAACCCGCGCCGGGGAGCACTAGCCGGGTCCGGCTCCGCCTCCTTCACTGCCCCCAACTGTGGTTGACATCACAACGTGTCCCATGGATCCTATAGGAAAGATGAAATGACGCCGGGTCAATCCGTCCGGGGAAATCATCGATCAGTGCAACGGAGGACTCGCCAGTGACCCAGCGAACAGTAGCCGTAGTCGGTTCCGGATACATGGGTGGAGGGATCGCCCAGGTCCTTGCCCTCGGCGGAGCGCGGGTGGCGCTGGCGGATGTTTCCCGGGAAGTGGCCGAGAAGAACCTTGAACGCCTGCTCACCGAAGCCGGGCAGTTTGTAGCCGACGGACTGTTTCCGGATGATGCCGTGCAGCGCCTGCGGGAGAACCTGTGGGCTGCCCCCAGCATTGAAGACGCCGTTGTTGACGCCACCTACATCGAGGAGGCGGTGCCGGAGGTCCTTGAGATCAAGCACGCCACTTTGCGGCGGATCAGCGACGCGGCGCCTCAGGACGCGGTGATCGGTTCCAATACCTCCACCATCCTCATTGCCAGCCTGGCGGAGGCGGTCTCGAACCCGGGCCGCTTCCTGGGGGTGCATTTCTCCAACCCCGCTCCCTTCATCCCCGGAGTGGAGGTCATCCCCCATGCCGGCACCACGGAAGAAACCGTTGAGACAGCACGGGAGATGGTGGCCCTCACCGGCAAGCATGCCGCCGTCGTCAAGGACGTGACCGGTTTTGTGCTGAACCGCCTGCAGTATGCTCTCTTCCACGAAGCCGCCCAGGTGGTTGAGGAGGGAATTGCCTCGGCTGAGGACGTGGATACCCTGGTTCGAACCACCTTCGGGTTCCGCCTGCCGTTCTTCGGCCCGTTTGCGATCGCGGATATGGCCGGGCTGGACGTCTACTCCTTCTGCTATGCATCTCTGCAGACATCCTTCCCCGAACGGTTTGCCACGCCGGGAATTCTGAAGGACCTCGTGGATGCCGGAAAGCTCGGCACCAAGTCCGGGGCAGGCTTCCTGCAGATTCCCGCGGACAAGTCCCAGGACCTTGTCGCCTACCGAAACAAGGCGTATGTTGCCATGTCCGGGCTCCTCAAGGAGCTCGGACCCAGCCCTGCCGAGGAGGCAGGCCTGGGCACCGCCCGCGCTGCCACGGAAACCCGCTGATGCCATGACCTACCTCCTGAACAACCCCGCAGACTTCGCCGTCGACGCTTTGCGCGGATACACCGCAGCCCATCCCCGCCACGTGATGCAGGCCCACGGCGGCGTGGTCCGTTCCACTGAAACGCCGGAAAACCAGCCTGCGCTGGTGATCGGCGGAGGGTCGGGCCACTACCCGGCCTTTGCCGGCTGGGTGGGACCGGGACTGGCCCACGGTGCGCCCTGCGGCAACATTTTCTCCTCCCCGTCCGCCTCGCAGGTGTATTCCGTTTCCCGCTCCGCGGAGAACGGCGGGGGTGTCCTTCTGGGCTTCGGCAACTATGCCGGGGATGTCCTGCACTTTGGCCAGGCTGCCGAGAAACTGCGGGCCGAGGGTATCGATGTGCGGATCATTAAGGTCTCGGACGACATTGCCTCCGGTCCGGCGCATTCCCACCGGGACCGCCGCGGAATTGCCGGGGACCTCATTGTCTTCAAGATTGCCGGTGCGGCCATTGCGGCCGGTGCCGATCTGGATGAAGCAGAACGGGTGGCGTGGAAAGCCAATGACGCAACCCGCTCCTTCGGTGTGGCCTTTGACGGCTGCACACTGCCCGGCGCCGGTGAGGCCCTGTTCCATGTGCCGGCCGGAGAGATGGCCGTCGGGCTGGGAATCCACGGGGAACCGGGAATCCGCGAAGTCCCCATGGGGACTGCGGCGGAAGTTGCAGATCTGCTGCTCCACGGCGTCCTGGAGGAGGAACCGGAACGCAGCGGCAGCTACAGCGGCCGGGTCTCAGTGGTGCTCAACGGCCTGGGCACGGTCAAGTACGAGGAACTCTTTGTGGTGTACGGCCGGGTGGCCGAGCAGCTGTCCGAGAAGGGGTTCACGGTGGTGGCCCCGGAAATCGGAGAACATGTCACCAGCCTCAATATGGCCGGGCTGTCGCTGAGCATTGTGTTCCTCGACGATGAGTTGGAGCAGTACTGGCTGGCGCCGGCTGATACACCCGCCTTCCGGCGGGCCGCGGGGACAGAGTCCTCCGCACCGCCGCGGACAGGAGTTCATGTTCCCGGTGAGGATCCCATTCCGGAGGCGGCCGAGGAATCCCGGGCATCCGCTGCGGGGATTGTGCAGGTGCTGGAAATGCTGCGCGACACTGCGTCGAAGCACGAAGAGCATTTTGGCCGCCTGGACGCGGTGGCCGGCGACGGTGACCACGGCCAGGGCATGGCCTATGGAACCAGCGGTGCAGCGGATGCAGGCCGGCAGGCTGCTGCCAAAGGCGCCGGAGCGCGGACCGTCCTGCTTCACGCCGGAGACGCCTGGGCCGAAGAAGCCGGCGGCACCTCCGGGGCACTGTGGGGTGCGGCTCTCACCGCGGCCGGCGGCGTCTTTGATGATGCCCGTGCCGTGGCAGCCCCGGAAATAGTTGAGGCTCTGGCCGCGGGAATTGACGCCGTCGTCCGCCTGGGCGGGGCGAAGGCCGGGGATAAGACCATGGTGGATGCCGCCCTGCCCTTCCGTGAGGTCCTGGTGGCGGAATTCGCGTCCTCGGGAGATCTGGCCGGATCCGTGAAACAGGCCGCGGCCGCCGCGCAGGAGGCGGCCGAAGCCACGGCGGGCATCACGTCCCGCCTGGGGAGATCCCGCATTCTGGGTGAAAAGAGCCTGGGCACCCCGGATCCCGGCGCCCACTCCTTCTCGGTCCTGATGGATGCGCTGGCGGACTTCCTTGCCTCCCCGTCCGGCACGGCCTGAGGAACCATCGTGACCGTTTGGATTGGCACCAGCTGGAAGATGAACAAAACCGTCTCCGAAGCGCAGAGGTACACCCGCACCCTGCTCGCCGGTCTCGACGGCCGGGAGCTGGGCACCGTCCAGCCCTTCATCATCCCCCCGGCCACCGCCCTGTCAGCAGTGGCCGGGATTCTGGCGGGCGACCGCCGGGTGCTGCTGGGAGCGCAGAACGCCCATTGGGAGGACGACGGCGCCTGGACCGGAGAGGTTTCCGTTCCCCAAGTGGCCGACGCCGGTGCCCGGCTGGTGGAGATTGGCCACTCGGAGCGCCGCGAGCACTTCGGAGAGAACGACGAAACGGTTCGGCTCAAAGTGGCGGCGGTTTTGCGTCACGGACTGACTCCGCTGCTGTGCATCGGCGAGTCCGCCGAGGTGAAGGATGCCGGCCGGTCCCCGGAGTTCATCGTCGGGCAGGCATCCCGGGCATTGGAGGGGCTTTCCGGGGAAGAACTCGCCCGGGTCCTGATTGCCTATGAGCCTGTCTGGGCGATCGGCGCCGCCGGGCGCCCGGCCGGTCCCCGCGAGCTCGCCGAGCCCTTTTCAGCCCTCGCAGACAGCTGGGGCCACCGGGTGGCCGGATTGCTGTACGGCGGCTCAGTGGCACCGGAAAACGCCGCCGCTTTGCTGGAGATCCCGCATGTCAACGGATTGTTCATAGGCCGCGCCGCGTGGCAGGCACAGGGCTACCTGACGCTCCTGGACATCGCCGCTAACACCATCAACCAAGAACTGAGGACATCATGAGTGAAACCAGGAAGCTGCGGATAGTTATTGGCGGAGATGACGCCGGTTTTGATTACAAGGAGATTCTGCGCCGGGATCTGGAGGCGGACGACCGCGTGGAGAGCGTGGTGGACGTAGGCGTTTCGGACTCGGAGAACACTGCCTACCCCCATGTGGCCGTTGATGCCGCACGCAAAATTGCCGCCGGCGAAGCAGACCGTGCGCTGCTGATCTGCGGAACCGGCCTGGGGGTGGCCATTTCCGCGAACAAGGTTCCCGGCATCCGTGCCGTCACGGCCCATGACTCCTTCTCGGTGGAGCGCTCCGTCCTCAGTAACAACGCCCAGGTGCTGTGCATGGGTCAGCGCGTGGTCGGCATTGAGCTGGCCCGCCGCCTCGCCAAGGAATGGCTGGGGTATGCGTTTGATCCGGCCAGTGCTTCGGCGGAGAAGGTGGACGCGATTTCCGGCTACGAAATGGAATAACCGGCAGGCCAGGGGGTATCGGCGGATAAGGTAGCCTCAGCCGATCGAAAGGAACGGATGTGGATGACTTGTCCCAGGCCGTCTACCGGTACGCCGTAAGCAGCCCGGGGTGGACGGTGGAAGAGGCCTCGGAAGCACTGGGCTTCACCACCCGCTCCATCGAAGCGGCCATCACGTCCCTGGAAGAGCGCTGCCTGCTGGTCCAGGCCGGTAACGGCCGGCACAGCTACACCGCGGTCTCCCCCGACGTCGCACTGGCTGAACTGATTGATCCCGATGAGCGGGCGCTCCTGGATCTCCGTTCACGGATCGGCGCCAAGCGCCGCGAACTGGCCGCGCTCGTGCCCGTCTTTGCCGAGGCCAGCCGGCGGGTATCCACCGATGCCCCGGTGGAGGTCCTGGAGGACCCGGACCAGGTGATGCGCATCCTGATCGGATACGCCAGGTCGGCATCGGAGTGCGTCCTCATGGCGCGGCCCGGCCAGGGGGCCACCGCCGATACCCAGGAGGAAAGCATCCGGAAGGATGTGGACATGCTGCAGCAGGGGGTGTCCCGGCGCACCCTGTACCACTCCAGCATCCGGGACCACATGCCCACGCGAAGAGCCGTGGAAGTGGTCACCGCTGCCGGCGGAGAGTTTAGGACCCTCCCCCAGCTGCCGCTTCGGGCCGTGATCTTTGACGGCAGCGTAGCCGTCATCCCGCGGGCAGCCCATGCGCAGGACCGGGCGGGGCTCGTCATCCGGGATCCCAATGTGGTTTCCGTGCTTGTCCGGCTGTTTGAGTTCGCCTGGGAGCTGGGCGAGCCGTTCCTCGCCGAGGAACCGCGCGGAAACCAGCTGAACAGCGTCCAGCGCTCAATCCTCCGCGCCCTGGCCTCGGGCCAGCCGGACGAAGTCATAGCCCGCCGGATGGGCATCAGTGTGCGGACGTGCCGGCGTCACATCGCCAAGATGCTGGAGGACCTGGGCGCGGAAAGCCGCTTCCAGGCCGGAGTAAAAGCCCACCGGGCGGGGTGGATCTAGAAAACTATTGTTGTCGGGAGGACAACAAGCCGGGCTAGGATGTGGGGATGACATCCGAGGAGACCGCCGCCACAGTTCTGACGGCAGACACCCAGGCAGCCCTTGACCGTGCCGCTTCTTCAACGCATTCTTCAACGCACCGCCATGAAGCTCTTTTTTCAGACCGCGCCTTCCATATCAAGCAGTCGGCAGTACGTGACGTCTTCGACATTTCCATCCGGCCCGGGCTGATCTCGCTGGCGGGCGGCAGCCCCTATCTGAAGTCCCTTCCCCTGGCCGAACTGGGCTTGTCGGCGCAGCGCATTGTTGCCGAACACGGCCTCGAGGCGCTGCAGTACGGCGCCGGACAGGGCATGGAGGAACTCCGCATCCAAGCCTGTGAGGTCATGGCCGCGGAAGGGATTACCGACGCCGATCCTGCGGATGTTGTCATCACCACTGGTTCCCAGTCCGCCCAGGACGTTGCCGCCAAGGTGTTCTGCAACCCCGGAGACGTGGTGCTGTGCGAGGACCCCACCTATGTAGGGGCACTGAATGCGTTCGAGGCGTACGAGGTGGAGATGCACGCCCTTCCGGTGGACGGCGAAGGGCTGGTGCCTGAAGCACTCGAGGACGCCATCGCTTCGCTGCGGAAGCAGGGCAAGACCATCAAGATGCTCTACACCATTCCCAGTTTCAACAACCCCAGCGGTGTGACCCTGGCTGCCCGCAGACGGCCGCGCATTGTCGAAATCTGCGCGGAGGCGAACATCCTCATCCTCGAGGACAACCCCTACGGAATGCTGCGCTTTGACGGCAACCCGCTGGTGCCGCTGCGTGCAGGCAACCCGGATGATGTCCTGTACCTGGGGTCCTTCTCCAAGATCTTTGCCCCGGGCGTCCGGGTAGGCTGGGCGCTGGTGCCCCGCCATCTGCACCGCCGCTTCTATTTGGCCTGCGAGGCGGTGGTCCTCTGCCCGTCGCCGCTCACGCAAATGCTGGTGTCCGCCTATCTGCGCGACTACGACTGGATGCAGAACATCCGCGATTCCCGGAAGCTGTATGCCGCGCGCTGCGCCGCCTTGCTTGCGGCACTGTCCGGAGAACTGCCCGACGGCGTGAGCTGGACAGTGCCCGACGGCGGGTTCTTCGTGTGGCTGAGCATGCCCGAGGGTGTGGACACGTACCCCCTGCTGTATGAAGCCATCGACGCGGGCGTGGTCTTCATCCCCGGAGCCGCGTTCTCGCCCTCGGACGAGCCTTCCAACAAGTTGCGGCTGGCTTTCAGTGCTGTTTCCGAAGAGGACATTGCCGAGGGCGTGCGGCGGCTCGCACCGGTTCTTCGCCGTGCCCTGGAGCGTGCTGCCGGCTAACGGCCCTTTCGCCGCCGTTCCAGGAAGGGAAAGACGACGAGAAACAGGCCGAGGATGATCAGCAGGCGCCAGAAGGTGCCCAGTCCGGGGAAGAGCATGATCAGCAGGCTGGAGATGACAAAGGCGACGGCCAGCAGGATGAGCGTGCGTTTGAGGTCAATGCGCGGCGGACCGCCCTGCCCCTGGGGGCTCCGAGGAATAGTCATAGTGCCCGATCGTATCCGCCGCCGGCCGCTAATGCAGCGCCTGCTCCGTGTTCGCCCCGCCTGCCGCCTAATCCAGCAGCAGTGCAGGCTCTTCCAGGATGGCGGCGACGTCCGCCATGAAACGCGCGGAAAGATCACCGTCCACCACCCGGTGGTCGAAGGATCCGCCCAGGGTGGTCACCCAGCGCGGAACAACCTCCCCCTCCACCACCCACGGCTTCTGCTTGATGGTCCCGAAGGCCACGATGGCCACTTCGCCGGGGTTGATGATGGGTGTTCCGGTATCGATGCCCAGGGCGCCGATGTTGGTGATGGTGAGGGTTCCGCCCTGCATGTCAGCCGGCGGGGTTTTCCCGGCCCGGGCCGTCGCAGCCAGGGCATTGAGGGCGATGGCCAGTTCCTTGAGTGACAGGTCCTGGGCATCCTTGATGTTCGGAACCATGAGCCCTCGGGGCGTGGCGGCAGCAATTCCGAGGTTCATGAAGTGCTTGACCAGGATTTCATCCCCGGCCCAGGTGGCGTTGACCGACGGGTTGCGGGCCGCCGCCCAGATCACCGCCTTTGCCAGGATCAGCAGGGGCGAGACCTTGATGCCGTCAAAGTCCCGGGACGCCTTGAGCCGCTTGACGAACTCCATGGTTCGCGAGGCGTCCACATCCACGAAAATGCTGACGTGGGGCGCGGAAAACGCGCTCTCCACCATGGCCTTGGCCGTAGCCCGGCGGACCCCCTTGACCGGGACGCGTTCAATCCGCTCGTCACGGGGCTTCTGCGCTCCTGCCCAGAAGGTATCCGCGGACTGCTGCTCGGCTTCACGCTGCGCCTGGTAGCTGATCAAGTCCTGCTTGGTCACCTCGCCGCTGGCTCCGGTTGCCGGCACCTCCGCCAGGTTGATGCCGAGGTCCTTCGCCGCCTTGCGTACCGGCGGTTTGGCCAGCACCCGCTGGATCAGGCGGGAGAGCGTGTCCTGCACCGCGGCGCCTGCAGCGGCCACGGCCTGCGGGCGGGGATCGGGTGCGGGGACTGTCGGAGCAGGCGGTGCGGCGGCTGGTGCAGGTGCAGCCGAAGCGGCGGCCGGTGCAGGTGCAGCCGGTTTGCCGGCTGCCGACGGAGCAGTCCGGCCGGTCCGCGGCCGCCGCTTTACGGCGTCGGCCTTGGGGCCCGTGCCGGTAAGGGAAGCGCTGGGCTGGCCGTCGTCGTCGGCCGCTGCCGCCGGAACGGGTGCGGGGGTCATGGGCGCACCGGGCTGCTGGCCGCTCTCCTGGGCCGGCGAACCGGCCGCAACGCTGATGATGGGCGTGCCGACATCCACGGTCTGCCCCTCCTCCACAAGCAGCGCGGACACGGTGCCGGCGTAGGGAGAGGGCAGCTCCACCAGTGATTTAGCCGTTTCAATCTCCACGATGACGTCATTGACGGCCACGGTGTCGCCGGCTTGAACCTTCCACTGGACAATGTCGGCTTCGGTCAGGCCTTCGCCCACGTCGGGAAGGTGGAACGTTCTTTCAGTCATGGTTTCTCAATCTTTGTGTGCGGCACGCTGCTGTGTGGCCGGGTTAGTAGGCGAAGGACCGGTCCAGGGCATCCATCAGCTTGTCGATGTCCGGCAGGTAGTGCTCTTCGACCTTGGCCACCGGATACGGCATATGGAAACCGCCGACGCGGATCACGGGTGCCTCCAGGGACAGGAACGCCCGCTCCGTCACCCGCGCCGCGATCTCCCCGCCGATTCCGCCGAAGGTGGGGGCTTCGTGGGTGACGATGAGCCGGCCGGTCTTGCGGACCGAGTCTGTGACGGTGTCGAAATCGATCGGCGAGATGGAGCGCAGGTCCACCACTTCGATGCTGCGTCCGTCCTCCTCGGCGGCCTTGGCGGCGGCAAGGGCCACGGGCACGAGGGGACCATAGGCCACGATGGTTGCGTCGGTTCCTTCGCGCAGGACGTGTGCCGCAAACGGATCACCCGAGGGGTTTTCCGTGTCGACGTCGCCCTTGAGCCAGTAACGGCGCTTGGGTTCGAAAAGGATGACCGGATCAAGGCAGGTCATGGCCTGCTGGATCATCCAATAGGCGTCCTGGGGACTGGACGGGGTCAGGATCCGCAGCCCTGCCGTATGCGCAAACAGTGCTTCGGGCGATTCCGAATGGTGTTCAATGGATCCGATGCCGCCGCCGTAGGGGATGCGGATAACCACCGGCGCGCTGAGGGCTCCTTCGCTTCGCGAATGCATCTTGGCGAGCTGGGTGGTGATCTGGTTGAACCCGGGGAAGACAAAACCGTCAAACTGAATCTCGCAGACGGGACGGTAGCCGCGCAGCGCAAGGCCGATGGCGGTGCCGATGATGCCGGATTCCGCCAGCGGAGTGTCCATTACCCGGTCCGCACCGAAGTCCGCTTTGAGCCCTTCCGTGACGCGGTAAACGCCGCCCAGATCGCCAATATCTTCGCCCATCAGCAGCGACTTGGGGTTCTGTTCCAGCCCTGCCCTCAGTCCGGCGTTGATGGCTTTGGCCATGGTCATGGTGCTCATGCGGTGGGCTCCTGGGAGTCGGCGAAGCCGGCCTCGTAGCGGCGGTGGAACTCCAGTTCCTCCTGGATCAGCGGGTGTGCTTCGGCGTAGACGTCGGTGAAGGCATCCGTAAACCCCGGCGATGACATGGCAAGCACATCTGCGCGGAGCTTCTCCGCCATGGCCTGGCCCTCCGCCGCCAGCGCCTCAAAGAACTCGTCATCCGCCAGTCCGGCGGCGCGCAGATGTTTCTCCAGCCGAATGAGCGGATCACGGGAGATCCAGGCTTCCTCGTCTGCGCTGAGCCGGTATTTCGTGGGGTCATCGGCGGTGGTGTGGGCGCTCATCCGGTAGGTGAAGGCCTCGATCAGCACCGGGCCCTTGCCCGAGCGTGCGTGTTCCAGCGCCCAGCTGGTGACAGCCCGGACCGCAACTGCGTCATTGCCGTCCACTCGGATGCCCGGGAAGCCGTAACCCTTTGCACGGTTGGCGAGCGGAATACGGGACTGAACTTCCGTAGGTACCGAGATAGCCCAGTGGTTGTTCTGGCAGAAGAACACCACAGGTGCGTCGTAGGAGGCCGCAAACACCATGGATTCGTGCACGTCACCCTCCGAGCTGGCACCGTCGCCGAAGTAAGCCACTGTGGCGGCCTCGGGCAGCTGCGGATCAATCTTCCGGTCACGGGCCATACCCATGGCGTAGCCGACGGCGTGCGGCACCTGCGCGGCCAGGACCAGCGTGTAGAGGTGGAAGTTTGTTTCGCTCGGATCCCACCCGCCGTGGGACACCCCGCGGAAGCGGCGCAGCAGTGAAGACAGTTCCAGGCCCCGCGTCAGGGCGACGCCGTGCTCCCGGTAAGTGGGAAACACATAGTCCTGCTGCTGCAGGGCGCTGCCGGAACCGATCTGCGCACCTTCCTGCCCGGTCATCGGCACCCACATCACCAGTTCGCCCTGGCGCTGCAGGGCCGTGGCTTCCTGGTCGAAGCGGCGGATGGTGTACATATCCCGGTACATGCCGCGAAGGTCTTCGGCGTCAAGCTCCGCGGCGTAGGCACCGTAAGGGCCGTGCAGGAGGAGCTCGCCTTCAGGGCTAAGCATCTGCACCATCGCCGGATCAGCCTCCCCTCCCACCATGCCGGGATCCGCGTTGCCTGCCCCGTTTTCGGGCAGGCCGGAAGCGGTGGCCTCCGGGCGGACAGCCAGATGCTTCAGATCCATGCTTACTCCTCGCCGGGGCGGTCAGCGACCGGCCCGCGTTAGATACATATGCCTCAGAAGGAATAGATCACAGCTGCGGCATATATGTGGAACGTACCTCCCCAGCCTAACGAGGGCCGGGTCCTGCCCCGCAGTCAGGACACGCTAGGAAACCCGGGGTCCCTTTGTATAAGTCGCACATAGCGCGAGGAATCGGGTGTTGGCCTCCGGCTCACCGATGGTGACCCGAATCCCCTCGGTGCCGAACGCCCGCACGGCCAGGGCCTGTTGCTCCGCCAGCGCTGCGAACTCGGGGGTATTCTCTCCCAGAGCCAGCCAGACAAAGTTCCCCTGAGCCTCAGGAATCCACCATCCGAGGCCCTCCAAACCCGTCACCACACGGGCCCGCTCCTCCACCAAGCCTTGTATTCTTTCCACAAGTTCCCCGTGATGGCGCAAAGAAGCCACTGCAGCTGTTTCAGCAAGCTGCGAGACGGCAAACGGCACCGCTGACACCCGCAGGTGCTGGGTCACCTGAGGGTGTGACACCGAATATCCGACGCGGAGACCTGCCAGTCCGGCACCTTTGGAGAAGGTCCGCAGCACCACTACGTTCGAGTGTTTCCGGTACATCTCAATTCCGTTGACGGCTTCCGGATCCCGGACGAAGTCTTCATACGCTTCATCAATCACCACCAGTACATCGCCGGGCACCTTGGCGAGGAAGTCCTCAACCTGGCTGGAGGTCAGGGCCGGTCCGGTCGGGTTATTGGGCGTGCACAGCAGGATCACGCGTGTCCGCTCAGTAACAGCCGCCGCCATGGCGTCCAGGTCATGGGTGCCGTCGGCCTGCAGCGGCACCTGGACACTGTCCGCTCCGGACAGCCCCACACTAATGGGATAGGCCTCAAAGGAACGCCACGGGTAAATCACCTCGTCCGAAACACCGTTCTCATCCTGCCCGGCAAAAGTGGAGAGCAGCTGGTTCAGCGCACCCAGGCTGCCTGCGCCGGTCACGATGTCCTCGGCCGGCACGTCCAGGAAGGCCGCGAGCTCGGTGCGCAGGGCAGTGGACAGCGGATCCGGGTACCGATTGAAGTCCTGCCAGTTGCTGATGGCGTCAAGCACGGCCGGCAAGGGCGGTAACGGGTTTTCGTTGGACGACAGCTTGTAGCTCTGCAGCCCCTCGATAACCGCCGGCGGCTTCCCCGCCGTGTAGCGGGGCAGCTTCCCCATTACATTCCGGGGGCGGATCCCGGAAGCCGGGACCTTGGCGGCGTTGGTGTCCTTTTCGGTGGTCGTCATGGACTTAACCCTAGTCGCCTCCGCCGGCGGGTGATGCGGACCACTGGAACCGGCGGACACCTCCCTTCGTGTCTTCGGGGCGCGGCTGTGTCAGCATTGAGCCATGCGCTTCCTGGTCCAGATCCTCATTAATGCCCTCGCCCTGTATGTGGCTGCGTGGCTGCTTCCCGGCATCACGGTTTTCGAGACCGGCGACGCCGTCACAGGCAATCCCACCATTGACCTGGTGCTGGCGTTCCTCTTTATTGGTCTGCTGTTCGGCATTGTCAACGCGCTGATCCGGCCGGTCGTCAAGCTGCTTACCCTGCCGCTGACCATTCTGACTTTGGGCCTGTTCACCATCATCGTCAACGCGGCCATGCTCATGCTGACATCCTGGCTGAGCAGTTACACACCGGTTGATTTCAATGTGGATTCCTTTTTCTGGACCGCCGTTCTCGCCTCCATCATCATCAGCGTGGTCTCCATGGTGGCCGGCTCACTGACCGGAACCCGCCGGTAGCGGATCCGCGGCCTGCGGACGGGGCGACGGCGCTTTTCAGCTCAGCGGCCGGTTTCCGGGAGGGTTCGGAAACCGGCTTCCTCGAGAACCGAAAAAGGCTTCGCGCAGCAATTGATGCCGGCGGAAGGATTTGCCCCAGATATCCGGCCGTTTCCTGCAGGGACCGGTCCTTGCCGGCATCTGCCTGGTTGGCCAGGTCCAGATACAGGTCCAGGTCATGCGCAGGTCCCAGCCCGTCACGGACGGCATCCGGGGGGACCGGGGTCCGTCCCGTGACCGTAATCCTGTCGGCGGTGTCCGGGTTCAGGGTTCCGTCCGCGCCGGGAACCCAATCCTGGTAGTGCTCCAAGTGGACAACTCTGAGCCCGTCGGGGGTGATCCTGTCCCCTGCCGGCGCGCCGGCTGTCAGCACCATTGCAACGGAGAATTCTCCGGACTCCGTCAGGCGCGCTCCGGTATTCACTGCATGGATGCCGCCCTGGCTGTACCCGACCAGGATGACCGCATCCTCTGCCGAGGCCCCCGACTCCCGCAGGGCCTGTGCCACGGCCGCGGCAACATACTCGCTGTCCCGGGCACGGCCCTCCGCGTTTCCATACGCGTCGAAGGGGTTTGGTCCCACCATCAGACTGCCCGAGTCCTGCATGCCGGGCAGGGTGACAATCCGGACACGGCGTTCCCCCTGGTCGACGGTCAGGATTTCCACTACTCCGCGGTCCGGTGCGTCTAGCAGGACCTTTGAACGTTCCAGCAGCCCCCGGGCCGATCCGGTGACCGGAACTGTTCCCCCGCCGTCGTCCAGCTTGGCGACATCAAGCGGTCTCAGCTCTCCGAATCTGCCGTCAGCCAGCCGCTCCAGCAATTTTTCAATGAGGAACCCGTCAAACGGCGGAACCGTCAATTCACTGACGCTGCGGTCCGGAAAGCCGCCGCCGCTTCTGTGCCACATCTCGATCCCCACCGGCACTCCCACGGCCAGCCACGAGATTGTTTCTTTCAGCCGACCCTCCGTGTCCAGGTAGTTCCGGGCAGCCCGGCGAAGATTCGCGGCCGCTTCCTCCAGTTCCCGCCGGTTCCGGGCAAGGCCTTTGATGACGAGCTCCGCAGCGCCGGCCGCTTCACGGGCGTGACCGTGCACAGCGCTGGTTCCACTGAGCAGCAAGTACATTTCCATGCAGGTGGACCGCAGGGCGGTGAGCCGTCCGGCGGTCTCCTCCAGTGCGCCGGCCACCGATTCCAGCTGCCCGTACTCCACCGTCAATCCGTGTGTACCGCCCCGCACATGGATTCCTGGGGAATTGTCTTCCGCGGACCACTGATAAGGCATCTAGGGCACCTCGTGGCCCAGGGCACGGAGTTCTTCCACATGCCGTGCCACGGCGCCGGCACAGGTTTGCAGGTCTTCCAGCGTCGTTGACACGTTCCCGATGGACTGCCGCAGGAGCGTTGTGAACTCCGCAGCCGCCGGGGAATACCAATCCATCCGGATAAGGGCAGGCAGCTCCTGTTCGATGCCCGCCAGCTCCTTCACCGCCTTTACAACCTCAGCGGCTGCCTCAGCCGCAGCGTAGACATCGCGCGGATTGACCGCCATTGACTCCGTAGCCACCTTCATCAGCTGCCGCCCCTTTCCCGGTCTGAAGACTCGTTCAGCGATTGCCCTTCCAGTTCTTTCATGTCCCGGCTTCCCTCTTGTTCCGCCGGCCCGGGGATGGGGAGGACCCCCGCCGTCACCGCAGTGCCCCGACCCCTGTGGAGGACAATCACGCCGTCCCGCACGGACCATGTCACAGAGCGGAGGCTCCGGCGGAACATGAAAGAATTACCGCATGG
>NZ_JASDDG010000002.1:185133-228294 GCF_030407495.1 Arthrobacter sp. APC 3897
CCTCCGTCACCCCCGCCATTGCCCTTGGCCCGCTGGACGGCCGCTACCGCGGCGTCACGGCACCGCTGGTGGACTACCTGTCCGAAGCGGCCCTGAACCGCGACCGCACGCACGTCGAGGTGGAGTGGCTGATCCACCTCACCTCCAACTCTGTACTTCCGGGCACCTCCCCGCTGAGCGAAGCGCAGCAGGCACAGCTGCGTGACATTGTCACCGGCTTCGACGGCGGCTCCATCGCGGAGCTGGCCGAGATCGAACAGGTCACCGTCCACGATGTGAAGGCCGTGGAGTACTACATCGGCCGCCGGCTCCCCGCGATCGGCATTGAGAACCTGACCGCGCTGGTGCATTTCGGCTGCACTTCCGAGGACGTGAACAACCTCTCCTACGCCCTGGGCGTCAAGGGCGCGGTGGAGAACGTGTGGCTTCCGGCTGCCCATGACCTGGTGGACAGGATCACCGTCATGGCTGAAGAGACCCGGGCCGTGCCGATGCTCTCACGCACCCACGGCCAGCCGGCCACGCCCACCACCCTCGGCAAGGAACTGGCGGTCACCGCCCACCGCCTCACCCGCCAGCTGCGCCGGATCGAAAAGACCGAGTACCTGGGCAAGATCAACGGCGCCACCGGCACCTACGCAGCCCACTACGCTTCTGTGCCCGCCGCCGATTGGGAGCAGGTGGCCCGCAGCTTCGTGGAGGGTCTGGGCCTGACCTGGAATCCCCTGACCACGCAGATTGAATCCCACGACTGGCAGGCCGAGCTCTACGCGGACATCGCCCGCTTCAACCGGATCCTGCACAACTTCTGCACGGATGTGTGGAGCTACATCTCCATTGGCTACTTCAAGCAGATCCCGGTGGCCGGCGCCACGGGTTCCTCCACCATGCCGCACAAGGTGAACCCGATCCGCTTCGAGAACGCCGAGGCCAATCTGGAGATCTCCAACGGCCTGCTGGACACTCTGGCCTCCACTCTGGTGACGTCCCGCTGGCAGCGCGACCTCACGGATTCCTCCTCCCAGCGCAACATCGGCGTGGCGTTTGGCCACTCCGTGCTGGCCATCTCCAACGTGGCCAAGGGCCTGGAACGGCTGGATGTGGCCGACGACGTCCTCGCTGCCGACCTGGACACCAACTGGGAAGTGCTCGGCGAAGCGATCCAGATGGTGATGCGCGCCGAGGCCATCGCGGGTGCACCCGGCATGGAGAACCCGTATGAGCGCCTCAAGGAACTGACCCGCGGCCACCGCGTGGACGCGGAACGGATGCGCGAATTCGTCACCGGCCTGGGACTGCCGGCCGAGGCCGAGGCCCGTCTCCTGGACCTCACCCCCGGCAAGTACATCGGCATCGCCGATGCCCTGGTGGACCACGTCACCAAGTAGTCCACAGCGTACGACGACGGCGGGAGGCCGGGTTGCAGAACCCGGCCTCCCGCCGTCGTTGTTTAACGGCCCTGAAGCCGTGCACTACCTGTGGTGCCGGATCAGAAAATTCTGACCTATTACGTCCGTCCGCTAACGGACAGGCAAGACGCGATGCTACGTTTGGCCGCAGTGACATTCTTATATTCTCTGTGATCCAGAGTCGATGCAGCAGTTCCCGCGCGCTTCCCTTGGGAGCGGTGGTGGTTCAGTGTGCCCTTCAGGGGGACTCTCTCACGAGTTCCCCTGACACCCGGTCCCTCACCGAACTCATTCAGAGAAGAACACATGCCCTGTATATCGAACGACTCCACAGCGTCCTCCGTACCCGTCCTTGATCGGCAATCCCTGCGCCCTGATTGCGGTAACTGCTTCGCACTTTGCTGCACGGCCCTGGGGTTTTCCCGCAGCTCGGACTTCGCCATCGACAAGCCGGCAGGGACTCCCTGTCAAAACCTGAACTCCGACTTTTCCTGCACCATCCACGACAGCCTGCGTCCGCGGGGCTTCCGTGGATGCACCGTCTTTGACTGCTTCGGTGCCGGCCAGAGTGTCTCCCAGGATCTCTTTCAAGGACTCAGCTGGAAAGCGGATCCGGGAACAGCGAAGGATATGTTTCCGGCGTTCAAAGTTGTCCGGCAACTTCACGAGATGCTCTGGTTCCTGGCAGAAGCCGCCGGCAAAACCTTCGATCCGGACACCTCACAACAGATCAACGAACTCAGAAGGGCGATCGAGGATGCGATGGGAGACCTGCAGCAGGTCCTGGCCCTTGACGTTGGCGCCATGCATGGCCGGGTCCGGTCCGTGTTGATGGAAGTCAGCGAAGAAGTGAGATCCGCATATCTTGCCGCCGGTGATGATCATCTGGATGCTGAGCTTGTCCCGGGAGCGGATCTCATGGGCAGGAAGATGAAATCCCGGTCGCTGTGCGGCGCAGATCTTCGAGGCGCTTATCTCATTGCTGCGGACCTGCGGGGCTGCAACCTTTCAGGCGCTAACCTCCTTGGTGCTGATCTCCGAGACGCCCGTCTTGGAGGGGCCGACCTCTCCAAAACCCTCTACCTAACCCAGGCCCAACTGAACGCCGCCCACGGCGATGCACTCACGCTTCTACCCTCCGAACTCGACTATCCTGCCCACTGGCTCAACAGCTAAGGACGGCAGATAAGTATTCACCGGCAGGCAACTCCACTCGGCAGTTGCCTGCCGGGCAGCACCGGGAACCATCGACGGAAGGAGTTCGGTAGCCGGCAGGCTAACCCGCCAATGTGTTCGCTGAGCCTAAAGCGACACGCGCACCGCACATTCTTATCGGCCGGTTCTCTGCCGCTGCCGCGGCAGGGGCGTCAACATCGCCCAGAATCTTCTTCATAGACGGCTCGTAATAGAAACCCTAAGTCCCTTGATGACCGGCAGGGCGCGAAACTGCCTGCTTGCCCCTCTCGCCACAGCCCAGAGGGGACACCGCGGGCAGATTATCGATAGCGCCAGACTAGGAGGTTGGTAATCCTATGGACGATGCAGATAGATCAGTCCCTTTAGCTGGTCCCCACTGTGGAACCACCTGCGGACAGCGACCGCCGGCTGAGAATCCGGGCCAGTACATGGCCGGCGGCATACATGTTCCGGCGCAACTTTTCCGTATTGCACGTCCAGTTGGTTCACAAGCGTTTGCAAACCCAAGCCCAAGCTCTCAGGGTGGACGACACTGAGCATAACGAGGCAAGAGGAAAATACGTCCATCAAATCGAGTTATGGTTAGCTAATATCGCTGGGCCAAGTCTCAGACAAGGTTTTCGCGTAATCGTGAGATATATATTGAGCAAGCACCACGACTGCTGGCGTCGCTCCGCACGCCGAGTAAGAACCGAATTCTCGAGAGGTCCTCCGAAATGGTAAAACACTTTCTTACCGGCACAGTCACGGTGTCACTGCTGGTACTGACATCAGCCTGTGGAAATCCGCCTGACCCAGCCAATATGCTAAGCACACCTTCGTCGTCAAAAGATTTCAAGGACAAGGGCTACGAAGGCGTAATCGATGACCTAACAAGGGCCGGCTTCACTAATGTAGAGCCGAAGCCATTGGACGACTTGATCACTGGTTGGATAACCAAAGAGGATTCGGTGGAAACGATCTCCATTAACGGGGACTCCCTTTTCACTACAGACGACAGCTTTCCCAAAGATGCGGAAATACTTGTTTCGTATCACTCGTTCAAAGTAGATCCTGATGAGCCTTCGGAGTCTGCGACTGCGGCTGCCTCCGAAACGAGTTCCGTTTCTGCCGAGCCGTCCTCGAGCCAAGACGCAAAAGAAGAATATCTAACAATAGCGAATAACAGAGATCTTGCATCACTTCTATCTACTCGGGATCCCTTCGAGCTGGGCAAAGATTTTGTCGAAAAATATGAGGGCAGAACCATTGAATTCGATGGATATATAGCCCATATGGCGAATCACGGCACATACAAGACAAGATATGACATCTTGATCTATTCCGGTGATTTCAACGATTCTCATGGTCCATCCTTTCAGTTAAACGACGTCAACATAGTCTCTGACCTAAATCTCACCGGCCCAAAGATCCCTGACACTCTCCGTGAAGGCGACAACATCCACATCATTGCGAAAGTCGCCGGCTACAACGCAGGTGGAGACCTACTACTCCTTGACCCGATTACCACCGAAATACGCTGACCGTCTCCTTGACGAGTATCGAAAACGCTTCAAGACGCAGACTGCGAGCTTCGGCCCGCTTCCCGCCAGAATCTGGACCTAGTATTTTGTTGCCTGTGCACAGACACCCCGCAATCGTCGTTCTGTGTGGGCTTCTATGACTGTCCCGTAACCCGATCTATTATCGGGAGGGATGATTGCCTTCGCAGGTGTTCCAGGTGCCAGCCAAGCAACGACGGCGACGGCGGATGTATACAAGCAGTGACTCCCGATGCTTCGTCGAGCGGAATCTGGCGGACACACAACGGGACCATGGGTTTCTCGAACTCGACTCCCATCATGGTCGTTCATGGCGTTCCTGTTGTCAGAGAATCCTCTATTAGCGCCCGACGGGTCTCCGATACTCACTAATGAATGCCCCGAACAAAAGGAGGACGCGCTAGTGGAAGACTTTCCTCCGGCCGCATTCGTACGGCAACGCAGGATGAAGCGTGTTGCGCGATGCTTTTTCGCCGTCGGAGTCTTAACGGTCTCCCTACCCCTGATTGCCGGGCTCTTTAATCAAAATATAGCTTTGCCAATCGGGGTGATTGTTGCAGATCTGATGATGATAGGAGTCGTCATTCAAGCCCGGTCCGACCCGATCTTTGCTCGGAGGTCGGTAGATCAAGAAGATCCCGCATGACGATCACTGGATGCTGGCAGCTATCACCACAATAGGATCGGCTTACAGCTTCCAATTTCTTAGTTGAGAAGAATGATTGCTATAAATGCAAAGGCGATGACGAGCAGTACACCGAAGATTACCCAGGACCGCTTAGGGACAGAAAAATCCGCGAAGGCGCCCTAGCGAATTGCCTTAACTCCGGGGACGATAATGGCTAGACAACTCCCGACTACGAAAACAAGTGCAATCCACGCCAGCCAAACGTCCAATTTCTAAGCCTTTTCTCTAAAAATGATTTCGTAATCATCGAACCATAGGCCGACCCTCCAAGCTATGTGGCGAAATTGTGGTGACAGGCCGTCCGCAAGCCGGTCCCTCAGCGCGATGCGCGGCTACCGCTTCTCCTCCGCAGACATGGCGATGTCGTTGTTGACGCCGCAAACTTGCGCATGCCCCGCCCGCAAGGATGCGGTGAAGTGGGCCGAACGCTACAGCAGGGTGCATGCAATTACACGTCAGCTCTGACGCCGGGGCGTGCATTAATACGAGGTGCTCGTTGAAGAAGGTCCCCGCTGAGAACACAAGCCCCCGGCCTCTTCGACGGGAACTCAGTTGGTATCCCGTTGCGGTCACTGACACGAGCGGAGCAATAGCGCGTGAACGAATACGCCGGGAGCCTCAACCTGTCAACGCACCGCGGTCAATTCATGATTGACGGGCAGGAGGAATTTTTGTTGCAGGAATGTTCATCACAGGACATGGATTCGGGAAACTAATTCGCAATATTCCGCCCGCGGATTCATTCCTGCGGCTCCTCCCGCAGCGTACGACGGTCCGGGGCCGTTATGGTGGGCGCATGACTGGATTCCCTCAGCTG
The DNA here is from genome assembly GCF_030407495.1 of Arthrobacter sp. APC 3897. Classification (GTDB taxonomy): domain Bacteria; phylum Actinomycetota; class Actinomycetes; order Actinomycetales; family Micrococcaceae; genus Arthrobacter_B. The sequence continues at coordinate 190,786 of NZ_JASDDG010000002.1, forward strand.
CTCCACACCGTTTTGGACACACACGATGTGCGGGGACTGGCAGAGTTCTACCGCCAGCTCCTCGGGCTGCAGTACCGCACGGGAGATGAACCCTCACAGCAGGGGACGGCCGATGACGTCGATTGGCTCGTGCTCACCGACACGCAGGGCAGCCGCAAACTCGCCTTTCAGCAGGCAGAACATCTTCAGCGGACCACCTGGCCCCGGCCGGATGTGCCGATGCAGATGCACCTGGACCTCACCGTTCCGGACCGTAGGGCACTTGAAGGGCAGCATGCCAGGGCATTGGCTCTGGGAGCTGAACTTCTTTTGGACCGCACAGACAATCCCGATGAGCCGTTATACGTTTACGCTGATCCGGCCGGGCACCCGTTCTGCATCTTCGTGGCCTAACAGGACTCAGGAATCCGCATTTGGGCGGCGGACCGTTCAAAGGCAGACTGGGCTCCATGGAATTCACGGCAAAGATTCAGAGGTACCTTGGCGTGCAGCCGGTAAAGGTCCTCGACCAGTATGAGAAGGCTTCCCGCGCAGCCTATTTGACGTGCGTGAGATGCGGAGCCTTTGTCTCAGCTGAACACCAGATGCTGCACAACAACTGGCACGCGGCCCACGGCGGGTAAGGATTACCCCTACCCGCCGGGGGATCCGGTTCTTAGTCCGCAGCAGCCAGCTGGCCGCAGGCGCCGTCGATTTCCTTGCCGCGGGTGTCCCGCAGCGTGGTGGGGATGCCGGCGTCAATCAGGTGGTTGATGAACTCGCGGGTCACGTGCGGTTCCGGCGAGGTCCAGATGGAACCCGGGGTGGGGTTCAGCGGAATGGGATTCACATGCACCCAGCCGCGGCCGCGGGCATTGAGCTTCTTGGCCAGCAGGTCGGCGCGCCAGGGGTGGTCATTCATGTCCTTGATCAGCGCATATTCGATCGACACGCGGCGGCCCGTGACGCGGTAGTAGTTGTACGCGGCGTCCAGGGCCTCGTCCACCTTCCAGCGGCTGTTGACCGGGATCAGCTCGTCACGCAGCTCATCGTCCGGAGCGTGCAGACTCAGCGCAAACGTGACGGGGATGTTTTCCGCGGCCAGCTTGTTGATGGCCGGAACCAGGCCCACGGTGGAGACCGTGATGTTGCGGGCGCTCATGCCCAGGCCCTCCGGGACCTCGGCGGCCATCCGGTGCACGGCGTTCATCACGCGCTTGTAGTTGGCCAGCGGCTCACCCATGCCCATGAAGACAATGTTGGTGACGCGCTCGGCGTCGTGCCCGCCGTCGCGGCGCTTGCCGCCGAGGCCGCCTTCCTTGATCACGCGGTTGGCCTGGACAATCTGGTCCAGGATTTCCGCGGTGGACATGTTCCGGGTCAGGCCGGCCTGGCCCGTGGCGCAGAACGGGCAGTTCATGCCGCAGCCGCACTGGCTGGATACGCACAGCGTGATCCGGCCGGGGTAACGCATGAGGACCGATTCCACGAGGGAGCCGTCGAAGAGCCGCCACAGGAATTTGATGGTGTCACCGTTGTCCGTGGTCAGGCGTTTGACCTCGGTGAGCAGCGTCGGGAACATTTCCTTCACCAGGTCATCGCGGCGCTCCTTGGGGAGGTCGCTCATGGCTTCGGGGTCCGTGGTGTAGTGCTGGAAATAGTGCACCGAGAGCTGCTTGGCGCGGAACGCCGGAAGGCCCAGCTCCTTGAGCTTGGCCTGGCGCTCGGGCAGGGTCAGATCAGCCAGGTGCACCGGAGGCTGTGACACCCGCGGGGACTTGAACTGAAGCAGCGGGCGGCCGTCGGGTTCCTTGGCCTGTTCCCAGCCCTCGGTGGCGGGCCGCACCTGCGTTTTCCGCGCCTGCAGCTGGGCCTTGGAAGTGCCAACCGGCCTGGACGGGTTTGCGGGGGAAGTATCGAGGGAAGTCATCTCTTCCATTTTTGCATGCATCCGGTTTCTCTGCTTCTCTTAGCCAACTTGCCATGCAGCTGAAACACCGCTGAAACGGCACGCCCCTAGATTGAAGGAAAATCCGTGTTTCGGAGCACCTTCCGCAGGAGGCCCTATGCTTGCCGACCACCCGCCGCACCTCACCATCAGGGAAGTGCCCTGGAGCAATCCTGTGGGCGCCGATCTGCGCGCCGCCCAGCAGGCCGAACTGAACAGCCGCTTTGGAACCTCAACGCCGGAACCGGCGCCGCCCACCGCGGAGGACATGACAGTTTTTCTCGTCGCGTACGAGAAGAGCTCCGGCCAGCCCCTTGGCTGCGGCGGCCTGCGGCGGCTGGATGACTTCACGGCTGAAATCAAACGGATCTATGTTCTTCCCTACGCCCGCGGCTCCGGGATCGCCACTGCCGTGCTGGCAGCGCTGGAATACCGGGCCCGGGCCGCCGGATATGCAGTCATCACTGCCGAATCCGGGTCTGCCCAGCCCGACGGACAGCGTTTCTATCAGCACGGCGGCTACACAGTGGTGCCGAACTTCGGCCCCTACGCCGAGGTGCCGGACTCGGTGTGCTTTGCGAAGACCATCGGCCCCGGCATCCAGACGCAGATGCCTCCGGCTTCCGCTCCCTGGGGCAGACTCGGCTGAAGCACGACCGGCCGGCCGACAGGGCAAGCGTCAGTAGTCGATGCGGTCCTCCGCCGCGGTCCAGGCTTCAAACGGAGCGGTTGCGGGAACATCCTCAACCGCCACCTGCGTCACCTGAAGCGAGCGCTCCTCAACCGGAGTCTCAAAGTACTCGTAGAACACCGCGTCATCGAAGCCGGCGCGGGCCGCGTCATGCCGGTCCGCGGCGAAAACAACCCGGTCCAGCCGTGCCCACAGTGAGGAAGCCAGGCACATGGGGCAGGGTTCACAGCTGGTGTAAAGCACCGCACCGCTGAGGTCATGCGTCCCGGTGCCGGCGCCCGCCGCTCGGATGGCCGTCACTTCGGCGTGCGCGGTGGGATCGTGGTTCGCGGTCACCCGGTTGACGCCCTCAAAAACCGAACCGTCGGCCGTGACGACGACGGCGCCGAACGGGCCGCCGCCGGCGGCAACGTTTTCAGTGGCCAGGTTGATGGCACGGGCAAGATACTCGGCGTCACTGATGGTCATGGACATCTCCTTGAGTGGGGACGGCGGCAACAGCTGCCGGATCTGCCAGGTAGATAGCACCATGCGGTGCCCGCCTTCGGCAGCACAAGGCTAACATCGGGACCCGGCAAACACGCTGCAGCGTGTTACGGCTCTGGACGGGGCAGCGCAGCTGTGACAGCGTTCTTAGTTGGGGGACGGGTTCTTTGGGGGACGGACCGCAGCACCGTCGAAAGGACATGGCCGTGGATCGCATGATTTTCCCCAACCTCCCCGTTGCTGACCTTCGCGCAGCCACTGACTTCTATTTGGGCCTGGGATTCAAGCAGAGCCCTCAATTCAGCAATGAGGGCTGTGCGGCGGTGGTCATTTCAGACACGATTGTCCTCATGCTGCTGCAGCAGGATTTCTTCGCGGGGTTCCTTCCCGAGGGAGACTCCCCGCATCTGCGGGCAGCGGGCAAGGAAGTGCTGAACTGCCTGAGCTGCGGCAGCCGTGAAGAGGTGGACACCTTCCTGGCGAACTGCGCAGAGAACGGCGGAGCCGTGTTTCAACCCGCCCGTGAGCAGATGCCCGGCATGTATTCCGGTGCTGCCACTGACCCGGACGGGCACGTCTGGGAGTTCATGTGGATGGATCCGTCCATCCCCGAATAGAGCCTGGGAGGGCTGCGTTTGTATCCCGTCATCTATCCGCGCCTCCCGGTGAACGATCTGGACCGGTCCACCGGCTTCTACATAGGTTTGGGGTTTTCCCTCAACGAAAAGCTCAGCACCCTTGACCTTTCCGCCGTTGACATCTCCGCCGCCATTGTCCTGCTGCTTCAGCCAAGGCCTGTCACCCAGAAAACCCGGACGGCCCTGGCTTTTCCCACCCGCAGCGAGGTTGATGAGATTCTCGCCGCCTGCGTGCCGGGCGGCGGCAGGGTCATGCGGCGTGCCAAGCTCCGGGACAAGGGTGTCTATCTGGGAACGGCTGCAGATCCGGACGGGCACCTCTGGGATTTCTTTTGCCGCGGCCCCCAGCCGTGGGAGGGTAACCTGTAGCCCCGGGCGGAGGCAGGACCACCCATGAGAAGAACGGCACGCACATGGCTATGTCACCTAAAACGGCCGCGGCAACCGGCTCACCATCCCCGCACGCGGCCGACCGCCAGGATGTCATCCGGGTTTCCGGCGCACGGGAGAACAACCTGCGTCAGGTCAGCGTTGAGATTCCCAAACGCCGTCTCACCGCCTTTACCGGGGTCTCCGGTTCCGGCAAGAGCTCGCTGGTTTTTGGCACCATTGCGGCGGAGTCGCAGCGGCTCATCAACGAAACCTACAGTGCCTTCCTGCAGGGCTTCATGCCCAGCCTGGCCCGGCCCGATGTTGATCTGCTGGAAGGGCTGACCACCGCCATCATCGTGGACCAGGAGCGGATGGGCGCCAATCCGCGCTCCACCGTGGGTACCGCCACGGACGCCAATGCCATGCTCCGGATCATCTTCAGCCGGCTCGGCCAGCCGCAGATCGGCTCCCCCAACGCCTATTCCTTCAATGTCCCCTCTGTGAAGGCCAGCGGAGCCATCACCGTGGAACGCGGCGGCCGGACCAAAGCCGAGAAGGCCACGTTCAACCGGCTCGGCGGCATGTGCCCGCGGTGCGAGGGCATGGGATCCGTGAAGGACTTTGACCTGACCGCGCTCTACGATGACAGCAAATCCCTGAACGAGGGAGCGCTCACCATCCCCGGCTACAGCATGGACGGCTGGTACGGCCGCATCTACAGCAGCACCGGCTTCTTTGATCCGGACAAACCGATTGCCAAGTTCACGAAACGCGAACTGCACGACCTGCTCTACAAGGAACCCACCAAGATCAAGGTGGAGGGCATCAACCTGACCTATGAGGGGTTGATCCCGAAAATCTCCAAGTCCATGCTGTCCAAGGATCCGGAGGCGATGCAGCCGCACATCCGCGCCTTTGTGGACCGTGCCATCACGTTCACCACCTGCCCCGAGTGCGGCGGCACCCGGCTCAGCGCAGAAGCCCGTTCCTCCAAAATCGACGGCAAGAACATCGCCGACGCGTGCGCCCTGCAAATCTCCGACCTGGCGGAATGGATCCGCACCCTCAGGGAACCGTCAGTCGCGCCGCTGCTAACGGGCCTGCAGCACCTGCTGGACTCCTTTGCTGAAATCGGCCTGGGCTACCTCAGCCTGGACCGCCCCTCGGGAACGCTGTCAGGCGGCGAGTCCCAGCGCACTAAGATGATCCGGCACCTCGGCTCCTCGCTGACGGACGTTACCTATGTTTTTGACGAACCCACCATCGGCCTGCACCCGCATGACATCGAGCGGATGAACCGCCTGCTGCTGCAGCTGCGGGACAAGGGCAACACCGTGCTGGTGGTGGAGCACAAACCCGAAACCATCGCCGTCGCGGATCATGTCATTGATCTGGGTCCCGGGGCCGGGAGCGACGGCGGGACAGTGTGCTTCGAGGGCACCGTGGAAGACCTGCGCCGCAGCGGTACGGTCACCGGACAACATCTCGATGACCGGGCCCGGCTGAAGGACAGCGTCCGCACCCCCGACGGCGCACTGGAGGTCCGCGGTGCCGGCACGAACAACCTCCGGGATGTCGACGTCGATATCCCCCTGGGCGTGTTCTGCGTGCTCACCGGGGTGGCCGGCTCAGGCAAGAGTTCGCTCATCTCCGGGTCAGTGGCGCGCAGGGACGGCGTCGTCGTCATAGACCAGGGAGCCATCAAAGGGTCCCGGCGCAGCAACCCCGCCACCTACACGGGGCTGCTGGAACCCATCCGCAAGGCCTTTGCAAAAGCCAACGGCGTCAAACCCGCCCTGTTTAGTTCCAATTCCGCGGGTGCCTGCCCGGTCTGCAACGGGGCCGGCGTGATCTTCACCGATCTGGGAGTGATGGCCACGGTGGAGTCCACGTGTGAAGAATGCGGCGGCAAGCGGTTTCAGGCGGCCGTGCTGGAATACACCCTGGGCGGCAGGAACATTTCCGAAGTGCTTGGCATGTCCGTGACCGACGCCGGGGCCTTCTTCGGCAGCGGCGGCGAAGCCGCAACCCCGGCAGCCCACAGGGTCCTGGTCCGGCTCGCCGACGTCGGCCTGGGCTACCTCCACCTCGGCCAGCCGCTCACCACACTCTCCGGCGGGGAGCGGCAGCGGTTGAAGCTGGCCGCCCAGATGGCGGAAAAGGGCACCGTCTACGTTCTGGACGAGCCCACCACAGGCCTGCACCTGGCGGACGTGGAACAGCTGCTGGGGCTGCTGGACCGGCTCGTTGATTCCGGCAAATCCCTGATAGTCATTGAGCATCACCAGGCGGTGATGGCGCACGCAGACTGGATCATCGATCTGGGTCCGGGCGCCGGGCACGACGGCGGCCGCATAGTCTTCGAGGGCACACCGGCGGACCTGGTGGCCGGCAAATCCACGCTCACCGGTCAGCATTTAGCCGCTTACGTGGGCGCCTGAGCCGGTTTATCCGGCCGGCTGCACGCAGATGGTGTCCATGATGACGGTCACCGCGCCGTCGCCTTCTGTTGCCGTGAGCGTGACCTGGATGCCCCCGGTCTCCTGCAGGGAAGCGGCGTGCGTTCCGCCGCACGGAATGGAAACGGTGCCCTCGGGCAGGTCAACGCTCCAGCGCCGCATATCGGTGAGACCGTCCCCGTCGCACTCGATCCGTACCGCGGCTCCGGTGGCGGTCCAGTCCGCCAGGATGGCATTGATGCCGGCTTCCGCAGCGGGCAGGTCCGCGAGCAGGGCGTCCGGAACAAAGCCCTTGCGGCGCAGTGACTTGCCCAGCCGGTAAACATCGGTGGAGCCGTGCTCGGTGATGGTGGACGTCTCGATGGCCAGGGCGTCAAAGTTCGGGTTGCCGGCGGCATCCGTGAGAACGTCCTTTTTCCAGGCTCCGGCCAGCTGCCGGTTCAGTGCCAGCGATGCCAGATGGCAGGCCGTGTGGCCGGCGGAGAGGGCGCTCCGGTATGCCGCGTCCACCTCGATCCGCACGGAGTCCCCAACATTTACGGCAGCGCCGGCCGGGAGCAGGTGGGCCACGGTGAAGGCCCACCCTTCGGTGCCCTTCTTGACCGGAATGGCCGCGCCCAGGAACAGGCCGGTTCCGTCGGTGGCGGCCACTACGGCGTCGCGGACCTCATGGGAGGTCCCGTCGGCCGTGGTCAGCACAGCACGGTCCGCGCCCTGGTCCGGCCACCCGGCATCCACCGGATGCACGGCGGTGGTGTCCAGCAGGACCACGCGGGCGCCGTCGGCGTCTGCAACGTGCAGGACGGTGCCGGAGGAGTCCACGGCGCCGGAGGGATAGGTGACAGTTGTATCTATGGTAGGCAGGCTCACAGCCCCACCCTACAGAGGAAACTTTGCCGGTTTGAGCGTGACGGCAGTCACTGGATTCTTCATCCCGGCCCACATGGGGGTAGAGTTCTAAGTACGACGCGGGGTGGAGCAGTTCGGTAGCTCGCTGGGCTCATAACCCAGAGGTCGCAAGTTCAAATCTTGCCCCCGCAACCAAGAAGATGGTCCCCACCGGTGAAAACCGGTGGGGACCATTCTGTTTAAGCGGCGGTGGACAGTTGTCCCCGCCACATGTCCTCCGGTAGGTTTCACCACCAAAGAAACTCTACTCAAGGGCGGTGTGTAGTTGGATTCTGAAATAACGCTGCAGGTGGACGGCAGCGAACGGACCCTGACCGTGGACACCCGCACCACAGTGCTGGACGCACTGCGGGACCGGCTCGGAGTGACGTCCCCCAAGAAGGGCTGTGACCACGGGCAGTGCGGTGCCTGCACCGTGCTGCTGGACGGGCGGCGGGCGAATTCCTGCCTGACCCTCGCGGTGGCGCACGACGGCGCTGAAGTCATCACTGCGGAAGGGCTCGCCGATGTGGTTCCGGACGGGCACCTGCATCCGGTGCAGCAGGCTTTCCTGGAACAGGACGGCTTCCAGTGCGGCTACTGCACTCCGGGGCAGATCTGCTCCGCCGCCGGCATGATCGAAGAAGCCGCGGCCGGGCATCCCTCCACCGCAACCGATCCGGCGGCCGAGGGCGGGATCAGCCTCACCGATGATGAGATCCGCGAGCGCATGAGCGGAAACCTGTGCCGCTGCGGCGCGTACGTAAACATTGTGGCGGCAGTGCACCAGGCGGCCGAGACGGCCGCATCCCTGCGCAAGGGGCTGCCCGATCCGGCTGAAGCTGCGGTGCCGGACTCCCCCACCGCAGCCTCAATGCCCGCCCATCCGGAGGACCGGCCATGATCCCCTTCGATTATCGGCGGGCCGAGGACGCCGCGTCCGCCGTTGCCCTGGTTTCAGCCCGTCCCGATGCGGCGTTCCTGGCCGGCGGCACCAACCTTGTGGACCGGATGAAGCTCGGGATTGCTTCACCCACCCTGCTGGTGGACGTCAGCCGGCTGCCGCTGGACACCGTGGATGTGCTCGACGACGGCCGGGTGCGGATCGGCACCAACGTCCGCAACGCTGATCTGGCCGCCAATGCCCACATCCGCCGCCGCTATCCGGCTTTGTCCGCGGCACTGCTCTCCGGCGCCTCCGGGCAGCTGCGGAACCTGGCCACCACCGGCGGCAACCTCCTGCAGCGCACACGCTGCGTGTATTTTCAGGACCCCACTACGCCGTGCAACAAGCGCGAGCCCGGATCCGGCTGCTCCGCCGTCGACGGCTACACCCGCTACCACGCCATCCTCGGCGCATCCGGGGACTGCGTGGCAACACACCCCTCGGACATGGCCGTGGCCCTGGCCGCACTGGACGCCGCCGTGGTGGTCCTCGGCCCGGCCGGCGAACGGGTCATCCCGGTCAGCGACTTCCACCGGCTCCCCGGGAACGAGCCGCACCGGGACACCGTCCTGGAACACGGTGAGCTCATCACCGCCGTCGAACTTCCGCCCGCACCCGCGCGGTCCGCGTACCGGAAGGTGCGGGACCGCGCGTCGTACGCCTTTGCGCTGGTCTCAGTGGCGGCGGCCCTGGAACTGGAGGACGACGCCGCCAACCCGCCGGTAATCCGTGACGTGCGCATCGCCCTGGGCGGGGTGGCGCACAAGCCATGGCGCGCACTGCAGGCTGAAGCCGCGCTGCGCGGAGCGGAGGCCACCGAGGAGAATTTCCGGGCCGCGGCCGATGCAGAGCTGGCGGCCGCTGAACCGCTGCGGGAGAACGGCTTCAAGATTCCAATGGTCCGCAACACGCTGGCCGCGGTGCTCCGGGAGCTGGCCGGGATTCCTGTCCCGGACGCCGGCGCCGCAGGAACGAACCATCCCGAAGGCCATGCCGGTCCCGGGAACACCGGCTGGGAGGAACTGGACTCATGAGCAACCTGCTGCCCGGGAGGGCCATCGGCACGCCGTATGAACGCCTGGACGGTGAACTGAAGGTCAGAGGAACCGCCCCGTACGCGTATGAGCAGCCGGTCCAGAACCCGCTGTATCTCCACCCCGTGCTCTCCACCATTGCCCGGGGCACTGTGAAGCGGGTCGAAAGTGCCGCGGCTGAAGCCGTCAGCGGAGTCTTCACGGTCCTCACGTCGGAGACAACGCCCCGTCTGGAAGACCCGTCCGACCGCGAACTGGCAGTCCTGCAGGACAACAGCATTGGTTACCGTGGTCAGATTGTGGCCGCGGTCCTTGCCGAAACCCCCGAGATTGCCCGGGAAGCCGCTGCGGCCGTCACCGTCACGTACACGGAGGAGCCGTTCTCAGCCCAGCTTCGCGCAGACGGGCCGGAGCTGTATGCGCCGGAGGAACTCAATGCCGGAACCCCTACGGACAGCAGCGAGGGGGACGTGGATACAGCCTTTGCCACTGCCGCGCTGAAGGTTGAACAGACCTATTCCACTCCGGCAGAACACAACAACCCGCTGGAACCGCACGCCACGGTGGCACAGTGGGACGGGTCCGTGCTGACCCTGTGGGACTCCACCCAGGGCGTGCATGCCGTGAAGGGCACGCTGGCGCAGGTGCTCGGGCTGGAGGAAGAGCAGGTTCATGTCATTGCCCCGCACGTGGGCGGCGGGTTCGGCTCCAAGGGGATGCCGCACGTCCATGTGGTGATGGCCGCGCTGGCGGCGCAGGTGACCGGGGGCCGGCCGGTGAAGTTTCCGGTCACCCGCCGGCAGATGTACACGCTGACCAGCCACCGCACCCCCACCCTCCAGCGCATCAGACTCGGCGCCGCCGACGACGGCCGGCTCACCGCCATGTCCCTGGACATCGTGGAACACACCTCCCGGATCAAAGAGTTCGCCGAGCAAACCCCGGCGCCGTTCCGGATGATGTACGCGTCCCCCAACCGGAGCACCACCACCCGGGTGGCACCGCTGGACATACCGGTTCCGTCGTGGATGCGGGCACCCGGTGAGTGTCCGGGCATGTTCGGCCCCGAAGTTGCCATGGATGAACTCGCCGCCGCGGCCGGGCTGGATCCCATTGAGCTGCGGCGCCGGAATGAACCGGGCGTGGACCCGGAGACCGGCAACCCGTGGTCCAGCCGGCATTTGCTGGAGTGCTTTGACCTCGGCGCCGAATGCTTCGGCTGGGACCGGCGGGTGACCCGGCCGCGCTCCGTGCAGGAGGACGGCTGGCTGGTGGGTCTGGGGACGGCCAGTGCCGTCTACCCGTTCATGCGCCAGCCCGCCAATACGGCGCGGATCCGCTATGAGCAGGACGGCATTTACTCGGTGCAGATTGGCGCCGCGGACATTGGCACCGGCGCGTGGACGGCCCTGACGCAGATCGCGGCCGACGCCCTGGAGGCACCGATTGACCGGATCCGGCTGGGGATCGGAGACACGAAGTTCCCGGCAGCGTCGGTGGCGGGCGGATCCTCAGGTACGGCGAGCTGGGGCGGAACGATCATTGCCGCCGCGCGTGCGTTCCGGGCGGACCACGGAGAGCATCCCTCCCCCGGCGCACAGACCGAGGCCAGGGCACCGCAGGACCCCGAGGCGGAGAACCTGGCCCTGTACTCCTTCGGCGCCCATTTCGCTGAAGTCCGAATCTCTGCGGACACCGGGGAAATCCGGGTAGCGCGCATGCTGGGGGTGTTTTCCGCCGGCCGGATTATCAATCCGCGCACGGCACGGTCGCAGTTCCTGGGCGGCATGACCATGGGCCTGGGCATGGCACTGCATGAGCAGAGTGTGCTGGACCCCCGGTTCGGCATCTTCGTGAACCATGACCTGGCCGAGTACCACATTCCCACCAATGCCGATGTGCTGGACATGGAAGCCCTGTGGATTGAAGACCGGGACGAGCACGCCGGCCCGCTGGGCGCCCGCGGCATCGGTGAAATCGGAATTGTGGGCAGCGCTGCCGCCATCGCCAACGCCGCGTACAACGCCTCCGGGATCCGGGTTCGGGATTTGCCGCTGACGCCGGACAAATTCCTGACGTAACCGGGCCGTCACCGAGGGTGCCGGGAAGCGCCGGCACCCTAGACTGGCGGCATGACTGCCGTGCGCCCCGCTTCCTCCATCCTCACGGGCCGGTTTGTCCGGCTAGAACCACTCACGGAGGACCTGCTCCCGGACCTGCACCGTGCCATCGCCGTGCCCGAGGTGTTTGCCGGCGGCTACGGCGGCGGGCCGGCGGGGCTCCACTCGGACCGCGGCGGGTTCATCGGGTGGGCGCGGACATACTACCGGTGGAACGAACTTCCCTTTGCCGTCCGGGAGTTCCGCGACGGCGCCCCCGGTTCAGTGGTGGGCACCAGCACCCTGGCGGATCTGGACCTGCACCAGGAGACGGTGCAGCTGGGCTGGACTGCCTACAGTCCCGCTGTCTGGGGAACTGCAGTCAATGCCGAGACCAAGCTTTTGCTGCTGGAACATGCCTTCAACGCGGGATTTGGCCGGGTCAGCATTCAGGCAGATGCCCTCAACGTCCGCTCCAGGGCTGCCGTCGAAAAGCTCGGCGGAACGTTCGAAGGTATCCTGCGCCGGGAGAAGCTGCGTGCGGACGGCAGCTGGCGGGACACTGCGGTGTACTCGATACTTGCTCCGGAATGGCCTGCAGTGCGGGCCGGTCTGGAGGACAGGATTGACCGTTTCTCCGGCCGGGCTCAGACTCCGGTTTAGGCCCCGCTCAAGCGGACTCCGGGGTATCCGGTCCGGGGCCACCACGGAGGCAGCAGGTACACCAGCGAACCCAGCCAGCCGTCGACGTCGTTGTCCCCGGAGGTTACCCACTGCTCAATCCATGCCGCATAGGCGCCGCCCAGGTACGCAGCCGTTGCTTCAAGATTGGGGGTCGGCACCACGCCATGCGCCTTCCAGACGTGCAGTGACAGGAGAAAGCGCTGGGCCAGCCCGCCGGCCATGACGCCCAGGAAGGTTTCGGTATGGAACAGCGCCCGGTAAACCCGGTCCTCCGCCCTGGTGTGCTGGAGGATCCGGCGCACGGAATCAATGTAGAGCATGTTGATTTCCTCCACCGTCCGCCCCGTGCCGCGCTGATCCACATCCACGGTGCCCAGCCGGTCTACGACGCCGGCATACACCGATGCCGCAAAATCGAAGATATTGCGGTAATGACCGTAAAACGTGGTGCGGTGCACCCCGGCCCGGCGGCACAGTGCCGCCACGCTGATGTCCGCGAGTTCGTGATCACGCAGCAGGTCCCACAAACCGGCTTCCAGGGCTTCCCGGGTGCGGACCGTCCGGGGCTCATCGTGAGAAGAACGCCGCTGGGGCTTGGGGTCTTCCGGTTCAGGCATGGAACTTATCTTCTCAGATACACGGAAGGGCCCCGCCGAAGCGAAGCCCTTCCGTGCCGCGGCGCTGGGGGACGCCGCAAGTCTATGTAGTTGCCGTTAGTGGTTGGCCAGGCCGGCCGTTTCGCCGCCGTCCACCACAAATTCGGCGCCGGTGGAGAAGGAGGAATCGTCACTGGCCAGGAACAGGATCATGTTGGAGACTTCCTCGGCCTCGCCCATGCGGTGCAGCGCAACGTGGTTCATGGGGTTGTCCATGCCTTCGGTCATAGGCGTCTTGATGACGCCGGGGTGCACCGAGTTGACGCGGATGCCGTACTTGCCCAGATCCAGGGCCACCGACTTCGTGAGGCCGCGCACTGCGTACTTGGTGGCCGTGTAGCCGGGAAGCTCCACAAAGCCCTGCAGGCCCGCGGTGGAGGAAATGTTGATGATGGAACCGCCCTTGGACTCCTTCAGCGCCGGGATGGCCGCCTTGATGCCCAGGAACACACCGGTGAGGTTGATGTTGATGATGGCGTTCCACTGATCCAGCGTGAAGTCCTCGATGTGGCCGAAGTTGGCAATGCCGGCGTTGTTGACCAGTACGTCCAGTCCGCCGAACTCGGTGACAGCTGTCTGGACGGCAGCTTCCCAGTCCTCGGGCTTCGTGACATCCAAGTGGACGTATCGGGCATTTTCGCCAAGCTGTTCGGCGGTCTTCTGCCCTTCGTCATCGAGAATGTCGCCGATGACAACCCGGGCACCCTCGTCCACCAGCCGCTTGGCGTGGGCAGCGCCCATGCCCCGTGCACCGCCGCTGACCAACGCCACTTTTCCGCTGACGCGTTCCATTACAAATCTCCTTAGGTGTGAACACGATGTTCTTTGCTATTCAACACCTGTCGAAAAGATTCTATTCCCTCGCAGACACTGATGCAGCACAGGCCGCCCGGGCGGCGTGTCGGCCTAATTTCCGCCTGTTGGATGCGGGTGTGCCCTACCCGGCTTCCGCAGCCGGCCGCAGCCCGTGCCGGGGCGGCAGCGGGATGATCGCCGACGTCCGGTACCGGTATTGCGCATAGTCGGGATACCGGGACCGCGAGATGCTCTCCGTGAACACGGTGGAACCCATGAAGAGCAGGGTGAGCAGTACCGCGCCAACGATCGTCCAGTGCAGCCATATCCCCGTCGCCGCCACGGTGAAGCCGTAGAACAGCCACCACTGCGCCTGCTCAAAGAAGAAGTTCGGATGGCGGGAGTACCGGAAGAGTCCGTTCTGCAGGAAGCCGGGCTTCGGGGTGCGGCCCGCCCTGCGTTCGGCGGCCTTCCACTGCTGGAAATCCCATTGCTGCTGATCGGCCGCGGTTTCACCGGCGAGCGCACCCACGAACAGCACGGCGAGGATCCAGTCCCCGGCGTTGAGCGGAGCCGGGTTCTCATACACGGTCAGGGCCGGCAGGGTCATGAGGAAGATGATGATGTTCTGGTAAATGCTGATGAACGCGAGGTTGAAGACCGCAAACTGCCACGGTTTCATGCGCTGACGCAGGATTGCCCACCGGTAGTCCTCGCCGCCGGGCGCGTAACCGCCCTTGCGCGCAAAATTGAAGGTCAGCCGGGCACCCCACAGCGTCACGAGCACTGCCATGAGCACCGGCCGCCCCTCGAAGCCGGATGCTGCCGCGAAGACCCAGACGTAGACGAGGGGAACCAGGGACCAGATGCGGTCCGTCCAGGAATACTCCCGGGTGATGAGCGAGAGCACCCAGGTGCCTGCACAAGCGGCGCCGAGGATCCAGAGGCAAACCATAACCGGATTCATCTCTGGAGAATACGCGCGGGGACAGCGGCGGGGGAACGGTCGCTGCCCGTTCCCGGTGTGCCGGCAGCCGGTCCCTTCCGGGCCCCGGCAGACGACGGCGGCTGATAGCCTCTGCCCATGACCTCACTTCTGCTGCGGCCCTGGCGGCAGTCCGACGCCGGTGCGCTGGCTGCCGCGTACGGCGGAAGCTCCGATTTGGAGCGGCAGCTGGACCCTGAGGAGGGGACAGTTTCCGGCGCCGAAGGGATCATCCGGGAGGATCTCGGCTGGGATCCGCAGGTCGCCTGCAATCTGGCCGTCGTCGCCGGCGGTACTGCGGTGGGAAACGCAGGCATCAGCCGCATCGATCTCCGGCACGGCACAGCCTGGACCTATTACTGGCTGGCGGCGCCGGCGCGGGGAAACGGTGCCGCGGCCCGCGCTGTGGCAACGCTCGCCCGCTGGGCCGCCGAGGAACTGGAGCTTCACCGGCTGGAGCTCGGACACCGCACCAACAACCCGGCGTCCTGCCGGGTGGCCCGGGCAGCGGGATTTACCGCCGAGGGAATCCAGCGGGACAAGCTGCGCTATGACGGGCAGCGGTTTGACGTGGAGATCCACGCCAGGCTGGCCACCGATCCGGTTCCTGACCTGCAGCTGCTCGAGCTGCACCTGCCGTGAGTACCGAGCAGACCTGCTAGCCTGTCCGGACCGGCGGCCGGGGAACTGCACGGAGCACTGTCCCGCTGCTTACACGCACGTACAGCAGCGAAAGGGCAGCATGCAGAAAGCACTTTTCCGTTTCCCCCGCAGGAACGCCCGGCGGTTCCGCCGCCCCGGGCTCATGGCCGGACTGGCCGCAGTGCTGGCAGTTTCGGTGGCCGCCTGTTCCAGTGCCGGGGCGCAGGAAGAACCCGTGTCCGAAGCCACCGCAACCAATACCGCCTCCGAACCGGCTCCTGTGCCTGCGGGCGCGCTTCCCGATACCCCCGCGGGCCTGCAGGCACAGTGGGTCCTCACCCTCATCAACGCCGGAACACCTGTGGCAACGGACGGCTTCCCTGACAAGTTTGCCGACGTGATCCTCTCCGAACTGTCCGCAGAGCAGCTGGCGGAGGTGCTGGAACAGGTGCGCTCCCAAGGGCCCTGGACACCGATCGCTGTCAACGCGACGGACACCCAGGGCGTCTTCACACTGGAGAGTAAGCCCGATGACCTCACAGACCTGCAGCTCTCGGTCGATGAGGCAGGAATGATCAACGGCATCTTCTTTGGCCCCGGAACCCCGGCCCGCACGCCCGCTGCCAGCTGGGAGGAAGTGAAAACCAGTGCGGCAGCCCTGCCGGACGGCTCCGCGCTGGCGGTGTACCGCGTTGCGGACGGCACTGCGGTCCTGGATATCAATGCGGACACGGCCAAGCCGCTCGGCTCCATCTTCAAGCTCTACGTGCTGGTGGCAGTCACCGACGCGGTGGCTGCAGGCACTCTGTCCTGGGACACCGCCCTGACCGTCACCGATGATCTGCGCAGCCTGCCGTCCGGTGAGCTGCAGGACGCACCGGCCGGGACCACCGTCACCGTTCGGGACGCGGCGCAGAAGATGATCTCCATCAGTGACAACACCGCCACCGACCTGTTGATGGACGCCGTCGGCCGTCCCGCCGTCGAGCAGGCCCTCAGCGACGCCGGACACGCGGATCCGGACCGCAACACCCCGTTCCTAAGCACCCGGGAACTCTTCCGGCTGGGCTGGGGCGTGGCGGATTCCGTGCGGGGGCAGTGGGCGGACGCCGGCGACGACGGCCGCCGGGCGCTGCTGCAGACCCTTCCGGGCGGCGTGCTGGACATTCCTGCCACAGCGGTCAGCACCCCGGTCTGGCAGCAGGATCTGGACTGGTTTGCCACCGCGGAGGATCTGATGCGGGTGCATCTGGCCCTGCAGGAGCGGGCTGCAACCGACGCCGGTGCGTCGCTGCGGGACATCCTCGGCGCCAACAACGGACTCAGCCTGGAAATCGGCGGGGACTGGACCTACATCGGCTTCAAGGGAGGCAGCGCCCCGGGCGTCATGGCCGGATCCTGGTATCTGGAGCGCAGCGACGGGGAACGCTTCGTGGTGGTGCAGCAGGGCGCATCCTCGTCCCCGGCAGAGGTGGCCGATCCCAGAACCTTCTTCGGCCCTGCTCAGGACGCCATAGCCCTGTTGGCCGCGGAAGGGAAGCGATAGCCCGGCTCTTACCCGCCACGCCGGGGCCCGGGGTCGTAAAGAGTGCCGCTGCGGAACCTGTCGCTGAAGTTTCCCAGCGCAAAACTGCACAGCTCCCCGTCGCCGGCCAGCTCCGCCGCCGCCGCCACCTGAAGAGACAGGGACGCACGGTGCAGCTGGGCACGGGCCACCACTTCGGGATCGGCAATCTCGGTCACTGCGGCAGCGCCGAAGGCTCCGAGCAGCGGAGCCAGGTCCATGGCGGGATCGCCGAGGCAGGCGTTGTCGAAGTCCACCAGGCCCGAGACTCCGCTGCCCTCCCACAGCACGTTGTGCAGCCCCAGATCGCCGTGCACGACGGTGGGAGCCACCGCTTCCTCGGCCGCCAGGACATCCGCCACCACCCGCGCGGCCGCCCGTGCTTCCCGCCCCGGCAGGGTCACGGTGATGCCGGCAACCAGGGCAGGCCACTCCCCCGCCCCGCACCATGCCCGGACGGGGCGGAGGCGGCGTCCGGGCAGCGGGATGAGTCCGCCCAGCACCGCCAGGACCTTCGCCAGCGGCTCGCGCACCGCGGTCCATGCCTCCAGCGGGCGGTGGTCGCCGGGAACATAGCTGTTGAGCTGGGCGGACCAGTTTGGGCCGTGGAACGGCGGCCGCAGCATCTCCGGGATCAAAAACGGGAGGCCCGCCGGGGTAAAGGCAGCCAGATTGCCCGCTTCGCCCTCAGTGCTTTGAACGTGCCGCGGCCCGTAGACCACCCGGACAACTGCTGTCTCTCCAAGCACCGCCACATGGTGGAAGGCTCCGCGCCGGAAGTGCACTTCATCCCACGCGAGGTCCGGCCACACCGAGTGCAGCGCTGTCCAGGCTGCGCCGGGGCTGCTGTCTGTTCCGGATCGGCCGGCTTCTGCGCTGTCCATGGAACCGGGACCGTACAGCTAGTCTTCAGCGCCGGTCAGGCTTACTTCAAGGCGGCCGCCGCGGACCCGGGTCCGGAATACCGGCTGCGGTGCAGTGGCCGGGCCATGCACCACCTCCCCGCTTTGAATCGAGAAAACGCTGCCGTGCCAGGGACAAACCACGCACAACTCCCCGCGGGTGTCCTGCAGATGCCCTTCATGCAGCGGTCCGCCCAAATGGGAGCAGGTGTCAGCGAGCACCGAGAAGACGCCGGTTCCGCCGTCGCTCTCCGTGGCCCCACGGTGCAGCACCATCAGGCGAACACCGCCCAGCTGTGCCGGGCGCGGCCTGCCGGTGGGGAATTCGTCCGCCGGTCCCAGGGAATGCCATCCGGCGGGGACTTCCTCAGGGAGGTCGTCATTGCGGTTCACGCCCGCGCCCTGCCGGTAGGAAAGGTGCCCGCCAAGGAAACCCCCGATTCCGGACACCGCGAGCCCGGCGAAGCCAAGCAGCTTTCCGCTGCCGTGGCCGCCGCGGGTTCGGGCCAGCCAGGATGCGGCGTACAGCGCGGTGGCAACCGCGGCGCTGGCCTGGTGCACCACGCCTGTGCGCTGCTGCAGGGTGTCGAGCTGGGAGAAGTCGGTGACCCCGGTCAGGGCGGTGGGCATTGCCGCCAGCACCCCCAGCCCCACCAGTGTCCTGGCCGTCCGGTTGTTGCCGGGCAGCACATCCAGGACCGCAGCGGAAACCCAGGCCCCGAGCGGAACGGTCACCATCAGCGGATGCACCGGGTGTCCCAGCGGAACACCGTGGAGCGCATCGGTGACATTCCCGGACGGCAACATCTTCTTGACCAGCCGGGAGACCGTGCCGGCGGCAGGATCCAACCACGCGGCGCCTTCAAGCTTGTCGACGGTGCTGACCAAAGGCAGACGTGGCATGTCGTTCTCCTCAGACGGGCTGCTGGCTGCTCAACAGCGTAGCCACGCCGCCGGACGGGCACCACAGTATGGTCCTCCCGCAAGCTGCCGGGAACAGAATCCCAACGGCTCGGGGCGATGAACGCGCCATGTTCGGTCCCGGTACCCCTCCCGCGGCCCACGCAACCCGATGAAGATCAGCCGTATGGCAAGCTCGTGGCCATGAC
Source organism: Arthrobacter sp. APC 3897 (assembly GCF_030407495.1). Classification (GTDB taxonomy): domain Bacteria; phylum Actinomycetota; class Actinomycetes; order Actinomycetales; family Micrococcaceae; genus Arthrobacter_B. The sequence continues at coordinate 209,663 of NZ_JASDDG010000002.1, forward strand.
TCCGGGGGAAACGACAGCAGAAACCACGTTCCGTGCAGAAATACCCTTGCGGTACCGGGTGATACTGGGCACTTTGGGATTTGTTGCCGTCGCGGGAAGTGCGGTCGCCGCTCTCGAAGGGGGAACGGCGGCGTTGGTGACCGCAGCGTTTATTGCAGTGGTTTTTGTGCCAGTCCTGCTGATGACCGCCAAGGTTTCGCTGAGCGGGCAGGGCATCGGAATCCGGGTGGCCGGGTTTTTCTCCACGGAGGTCCCCTACCGGGAGATCACAGCTGTTACCGCCGGGCCGATGACCGGCCTCCGGGAGGGTATGGGCCTGCGGATCCTCCCGGATGGAACGGGCTATCTGGTGGGCGGACCGTCGGTGCGGATCGAGACCGGGAAGACTGCCGTCCTGGTCTCCTGCAGCCATCCGGAACGGCTCATCGCCGCCGTGTCCCCGCACCTGCCGGGGCCCGGCCCCAACACGGGCCCGGCAGAGCGGGGACAGGACGGAGCCTGCACCGGTAAGTGCAGCGGCCCGGAGCCTAGGCGAGCATGCTCTTGCGGCTGTCTGCGATGGCGCTGTGGCTGGACATGCCGCCGTCCACGGCAAGCAGCTGACCGGTAATGTACCGGGATTCATCCGAGGCCAGAAACACCATGGCGGAAGCAATATCTTCCGGCGCGCCGATGAATGGCAGTGAGTTATGGCCGCGGATCCCTTCAATGACTTCCGTTGACAGGTTGTTCTGCAGCGCCGGAGTCATGATGGCTCCCGGAGCAACGGCATTGCACCGGACGTGCTGCGCACCGTACTGAGTGGCGATGTACTGGGTCAGACGGATAACCGCGGCCTTGGCCGTTCCGTACGCTGCCTGCAGGAAGTCTCCGGAGAGGCCTGCCACGGACGCGGTGTTAATGATCGATCCTCCGCCGGCGGCAATCAGGTGCGGCAGCGCGGCGCGGGAACCCACCACGGTGCTGCGCACATTCAGCGCCATAGTCCGGTCAAATTCATCCATGTCCATGCGGAGCAGGTCCAGGTCCTTGCGGGGATTGCTTCCGCCCACATGGTTGCACATGATGTGCAGCCCGCCGAATTCCGTCACGGCCCCCTCAACCAGTGCGTTCAGTGACTCTTCTTCCATGGCATTGACCGCCAGGCCCAGCGCGCGTCCGCCGGCGGCGGTGATCTGCTCCGCAGCTGCCGCAGCTTTATCCTGCTCAAGGTCACCGATGACAACGGTGGCGCCCTCTGCGGCCATCATGGTTGCCGCCGCAAGCCCAATACCGCTGGCCCCTCCGGTGATGACGGCAATCTTGTTTTCCAAACGGTTCATCGGTTTCTCCTGCGTTCATATTTGGTGCTCCAACGCCGTCACGGCGCCGGGGAAATCAGGGCGTTCACGGCCGGGGCGTACAGGTGCACCAGTAGTGCCGCATCAGCCGTCAGCAGGGCCTCGTCCTCACGGAGGGCCAGCGCATCCAGCAGCCCGAGCATTTGGGCGACAATCAGGTGGCTTCTTACCCGTCGGTGGGATCCGGTCAGCTTGGCAGCCAGCGGCTCAACGAGACCCTGGGTAATGGCGGCGTTCAGATTCAGCCCCACCTTGGGATGCCCGGAAGCGCGCATCAAGACGCCGTATATACGCAGCGCGCGGGTGCCCCGCATATCCGCCGCCACCGTGACCATTTGTGCGGCGAGCTCAGGCAGGGGTGCCTGCAGCGCCTCGTCAAAGGCCCGGTGCATGTGGATGGTAGCCAGAAACAGGTCTTCCTTGCTGCCGAAATAGCGGATCACCAGTGCGGGGTCCGCACCTGCGGCAGTGGCGATGGCACGCACCGAAGTGTTGTCATATCCATGCTCGGCGAAGAGCCGGGCCGCGGCTTCGGCAATGCTCTTCCGGGTGGCGGCTGAAGACGCTGGAGCCGGAGACAAGGAGGCGGATGACTGCCCGGTTGGCTGCATGATGTGCTTTCTGCCGTGAATGGATGTCAACACTGTTGACGCCTCAACGCTATGCCCGTTCTGTCAGGGTGTCAACACTGTTGACGAACGCGGTGGACCTCTGGATGACCGGCGTCCCTAAAAGACCAGTGCCGCCCTTTCCCAGCGGGAAGAGCACCACGGGCTAACGAAAGGTGCCGCCCTTCTCCGGTGGGGGGAAGGGCGGCACCTTTCGATTTAGCTCGATTTAGCCGGTTTGTCAGCGCGTTGAGACACCGTTATTGGCGTCACGCGCACCGTGCACACCAGCATCCGCGGACGCAGTGCCCGCGGCGCCGGATTCGCCGTCGGCCGTGGCATCAGCGTGCGGGTGGCGGCGCTCCAGGGAGGCGCCCTCGACGTCGACATCGGGCAGGATCTTGTCCAGCCACTTCGGCAACCACCAGGCCTTGTCGCCGGCCAGGTGCATCAGGGCCGGAATCAGCAGCATCCGCACCACGAAGGCGTCCACGAGGACACCGAAGGCCAGCGCGAAGCCGATGGGCCGGATCATGGTGCTGTGCGAGAAGATGAACCCGCCGAACACGGAGACCATGATGATTGCAGCCGCTGTAACTACGGACCGTCCGTTGCGGAAACCCTGCATCACGGCCACGCGTGCCGGCGAACCATGGACAAAGGCTTCCCGCATGCCGGACCCCAGGAACAGCATGTAGTCCATGGCCAGGCCGAACAGGATGCCCACCAGGATGGTCGGCAGGAAGTTCAGGACCGGGCCGGGGGTCTCCACGCCGAAGATGCCGGACAGCCAGCCCCACTGGTAGATGGCCACGACGCCGCCGATGGCAGCGAAGTAGGAGAGGATGAAGCCCAGCGTCGCAATCACCGGAACAAAGATGGACCGGAAGACCAGAATCAGGATCAGCAGGGACAGACCCACCACAACGCCCAGGTAGATGGGCAGCGCTTCGGAGAGCTTCTCGGAAATGTCGATGTTGCCGCTGGCGGTACCTGCCACACCCAGTTCCACGTCACCGTTGTCTGTGGTGACCGGGGACAGGTCGCGCAGCGTGTGCACCAGTTCCTGGGTGGACTCGCTGGTGGGGCCCTCCTCCGGAATGACCTGGAACGCGGTGACGGCGCGGTCTTCGGAGGAGCCGATGGGGGCTACGGCCGCCACATTGTCCTGGTCGAACAGCGTCCGGGCGATCTCGCCCTGCGCCACGAGGGCTTCTTCCTCGCTGGGGTTGCCGGGCAGGTCCGCGACCACCAGCAGTGAACCGTTCTGGCCCTCGCCGAACTTCTGCGAGACGGCCTCGTAGGCCCGGTACTGGGTAGTGTCATGCGCTTCGGAGGATCCGTCGGGCAGGTTGGTGCGCAGGTCCAGCGCCGGAATGGCGATGACCAGCAGCGCAGCGATGGATGCCACCACGGTAAGCGCAGCGCGCATGGTGGACATCTGCTTCACCGGGATGGATTCCGGCTTGCCGGCTGCAGCGGAGGTCCCGTGGTCCTTGTCGCGGGCCGCCCGCTCCTTGCGGCTGAGGATCTTCATGCCGGCCAGCTTGAGCAGCGCCGGTGTCAGCGTCACCGCAATCATGACGGCGATGGCCACGCAGGCTGCACCCACTGTGCCCATCAGGCCAAGGAACGGGATGCCGGTGATATTCAGTGCCAGCAGCGCGATGAAAACCGTAGCGCCGGCGAACACCACGGCGTTGCCGGAGGTGCCGTTTGCCAGGGCGATGGATTCCTCCAGGCCGTAGCCGGCCTTCAGCTGGCGGCGGTGCCGGTTGACGATGAACAGGGCGTAGTCGATGCCCACGGCCAGGCCGAGCATCACGCCCAAGATGGGGGTAACGGAGGCCATTTCCACGATGCCGGAGAAAGCCAGGGCGCCCGCGGCGCCGATGCCCACACCGATGATCGCGGTCACCAGCGGCAGGCCGGCGCCGATGAAGGTGCCGAGCATGACCACCAGCACGACGGCGGCAACCGCAAGGCCCACCACCTCGCCGATTCCCAGGATGCTGGGGACACCGGCGGAAACTTCGGCGGAGAAGTCCACCTTGACGCCGTCGACCGGCTGATCGTCAAAGGTTGCCACCAGGGCGTCCTTGGTTTCCTGTTCAACCTCCATCTGGGTTTCACTGAAGACCACGTTGACCACTGCCGCACTGCCGTCCTCGGACACGGTACGGATTTCGGTGGCCATCTCCAGCAGGGCAGCGCCCTGTTCGGCCTGCACGGCACCGGCTTCCAGCTCGGCGCTCTGCGCATCGAGTTCGGCCCGGCTGGCGTCCAGTGCGGCCTGCTGCGCATCCAGTTCGGCAAGCATTGGCGCCGGGGCGCCGGCTGCTTCGGCCTGCTCCCGCGCGGCGTCCAGCTGGGCCTGCCCGGCCTCCAGCTGAGCCCGGCCGTCCTCGATCTGGGCGCGGCCGGCGTCGATCTGGGCCTGGCCGTCCTGAAGCTGCTTAGCCTGGGCTGCTCGCTCCGCCTCGGTGGCGAACGGGTCTACGACGGTTTCCACGCCGTCCACGTCAGCGGCCTCGGCTACCAGCGCGGAGATGTCCTCGCGCTGGGCATCGGTGAACGCTGAACCGTCCTCGGTCTGGACCACCACGGAGCCGGAACCGCCGGAAGCTTCCGGAAGTTTTTCGCGCAGGTGGTCAGTGACCTGAGTGGTGGGGGTGTTCGGAATCGAGAAGCCGGTGGCAAGCGTGCCGCCGAAGAGGGCAAAAGCCGCTCCGGCAAGCACCAGCACTCCGATCCATGCCGCGAGCACGGTTTTTGCGCGGCGGGCGGCCGCGGCTCCGAGGCGGAAGAGGAATTCAGCCATTTGAGGGTCTGTCCTTATATGGGAATGGGTGGGAACTACGGGTGGAGTGATTGAGGGGAGGCATGGTCGCAGACATAGCCTGACCGCACCTTTTCAAGGAGCGCATTGAGCAGATCGGACCAGACGCGGCGCGCTTCGGGGGTGTCAACGGCACCCGTGGCGCAGTGCCAGTGGTGGTAGAGCACGCCCAGCCCGCTGGTCAGTGACCCAATGAGCAGGTCCACTCCGAGCCGGTCCGCGTCCGGATATCGACTGAGCATCGCACCGGACAGCCGGTCATTCAGCTCGGTGAACGCGCGCAGGGCGATGGGATGGGCCTGCGCCTGGCGCGGCGTGGAGTCCGGAACTGCGCCCGGACCAAGCAGGCGGGTGAGATACGCCATGGGAGCCACCAGATCGGCGGCACGGAAGGCTTCGGCGATCTCGGCGAACATGCCGGGACGGGCCGCGTCATCCGGTGATACGGCGGTGAGGCTTTCCACTGCGGAACTGAGAACGCCGCTGCACACCTCGGACACGATGTCACGGATGGAGGAGAAGTGGTTGAACACGGTCCGGCGGGAAACGTCCGCCCGCTGCGCCAACTCATCGACCGTGAAATCCGTGGTTTCACCCTCGTGCATCAGCGCCGCCGCAGCCGCTATGATCGCCTGCCGGTGGCGGTCCTTGAGCGCTTGGCGGCGGTCTTCTGCGGGCACGGAAGTCTGCACGCTTCATACACTACGTGCAACGATGCACCAAGTGCAATCTGCCTCGGATGCTGCCGGCGGGACCGTCATTCGACGCTGTTGATGACCCCGGCGACCCTGTCGAGGGCGGACCGGGCCTCCGGAGTGAAGGTGGCGGCCACGTAGACGTGGAATCCGGCGGGGGCAACCTCCAACTCCACCGGCAATGACGCCGCCGCTGCTTTGAGGGCAAAGCGCTTCGCGTCCGGCAACAGCAAATCCCGTCCCCCCTGGAACAGATGCACCGGGGCCAGCCCTGCCAGGGTGCCGCTGATCGGGCTGACCTGCCAGGAGTCCAGCGGAAGGCCGCGGGCCCACAGGCGTGCGCAGTACACCAGTCCGGGAACATCCAGCATGGGATCCTGCCGTTCCAGCGCGGCTATGCCCGGGTTGGACATGGTGCAGTCAACCCAGGGGGCAAACAAAAACAGGGACCGGGGCTGGCTTTGGCCCCGGTCCCGCCGGTCCATCACGTGCGCCAGGGCAAGGCCGCCGCCGGCTGAATCACCCGCCACAAAGACACGGCCGCCTGGTGCCCGGCGGGCAACGGCCTGGTGCACGGCATCGACGAACGGCAGGGCCTCTGCCACCGAGTGCCACGGCGCCAGTCCGTACAGCGGCACCGTGACGGTGGCGCCGGTACGGCGGATGAGGGCCGAGATGATCCACCAGTGTGCCTCCCGCAGCGGGAAGACGTAAGCACCGCCGTGGAGGTAGATCAGCTCCCGTCCCGACGGTTTCCCGGGGGTCAGCGTAATCACCGGGAAGCCGGCCACGGTTTCTTCGTGCACCCGGCACAGGCGGCGAAGGGAAAGCGGAGCGGAATGCCGGCGGCGCCGTGCAGCAGTGCGCCGGACGGTCTCCGGTGTCCGGAAAGCCCTCGGCAGTGCCCGCAGGGCCAGCCCGGCCAGCGTCATGGAAAGCGACATGGACACACTCCGGTTTTACGTGCATGGTCTGAGTTGATTCAGCCTAGGGCACCGCCGCCGCATTTGGTGTGCGGTGCCGAAAGTGTGCCGGCGCCGCGGTTTAAGACGACGTGCGAGACGGCGGCTCGACTTCCGCTTCGTGACCAATACCTGCGCCGGGGGTACGCAATATGCAAGGGTGGAAGGTACTGAAAAACTCGTCCTTTTGACTTCACGATCGATCCATCGGCAGGAGAACACCATGAGCAACCAGGAACAGCCCGCCAATTTCGGAGCCGACGCCACCGAGAACAATCTCGCCGGCACCCCGGACGAGTTCAATGACGCGGTGACGGCCCAGCTCCTCGACGAGGTCAAAGCCGAGAAGCAGGAAACGCCGCGGGGAGGCACGGAGAATTCCGGCGGCGGGCAGGCGCAGGAGCGGGAAGAACGCGACGATCAGCCGGCCCTGGAAGTGGACGGGGACAGCCCGGCTTCCGAGGCGAAGCCGGCCTCCTAGTCCCGGGCCGGCAAACCAAACAGGACTGAATTAGGCGTCTGAACACGATGACCTCACCACAGCACGGCGCCCTTTCGGCGGACCGGTGAAATCGGACAGCTTTCCGCCGTGGATGCGCCGGACAGGGATTGAAGTTGCCGGCTGGCTGCTGGTCGCCTTTGGGCTCATCGCCCTGGTGCTGCCCGGCCCCGGGCTCTTGGGCCTGGTCGCCGGACTGGCCGTCCTGTCGCTGAGATACCGCTGGGCCAACCGCCTTCTGCGCCCCGTCAAAGCCAAGGCATATAAAGCAGCGGAACAGGGCGTGCAGACCTGGCTGAGGATCAGCGCCAGCATCGCCGGCGCTCTCCTGGTCATGGCTGCCGGTGTTGTCTGGGGAGTGTGGGCCAGGGCGCCGCACTGGTGGCCCTACAGCCAGGACCTGTGGCTGCCCGGCGGCTGGGGAACCGGAACGGGCCTGATCCTTTCAGGGCTTATCGCACTGGTACTGATTGCCTACAGCTACCATCGGTTCCGCAGGACGGGCTCTTCCCGGCAGGCAAGACCCAAAGATCTCAAGTAGAACCCGGAAACGCCTGATCCGGCCGCGGCCGGGAGCTCCTCCCGGGACTGTCAGGCACACATGACACACCGGCACAGAAGCGGGTCCGCACCGCCGCCTCCCGCGGACATTTCCCCCGCACCGCTGAGACTCGTTGATTCAAAGAGCTGGTCCAGGAATTCACCCACCAGCCCCGCGGCACAGCATGCGGACTGGCCCAAGACTGACGGCAGCGGATACATCCGGTGCATATCGAGGTCTTCCACGTGGGTGCCAAGGTCTGCCGCCAGCACTTTCAGCAGCCTGTCCTCGACGCCAGGGCTCATGGTCCGCCGCTTGGAAATCCGGTCAATCCTGGGCCCAAGTCCGTCAGCTGCGGCAGACAGGTCCAGAGGCAGACGCAGTACGTACTCCATGGCGAGCAGGTCCACTTCGTGGAGCGCGGGACCGTCAGTCCAGGCCACGTCGATGGTGGCAACGTCATAGGCCACCAGAGGGAGGACCCGGAACTCCACTCCGCTGAAGGCACCAGCCAAAAAGCTGCTGAGCCTATCGGAAACCTGCATTGCCCACCGATGGTCTTCCATGCGCCTTTTGCCGATCCGTAATTGTTGGCTGATGCACCCGCGTGCCGTGGCTGCATCAGCCTTGCCGGCGAATTGTCGTTGTCGGCAACGTATTGGATTGTAAGGCCCGGCAACCTTCCGCACCAGAGAGATCGGCGAGCCTGGGGACTGGCCGTTCAGTGCCCGTCCCGACTCGCAGTATCGTGTTCCGCCGGACCGGTCTCCTGCGGTTCTTGTACCCCTTTTTTCTGTAGGTGCAACTAGTTTCTCGGTTTTGGAGATGATTTGAAAAAGTCTCTGGTGGTTACGGCGTGGCTGCTGGAAGGATGTGAGCCTGACGGCATCACATCATCATCCCGCCGGCAGGACTCCAAAATCCGTATCAAGCACCCGTCCAGTCTCCACCTTTGGACCGGCACAGCACATGAAATGTTTTGATTCACGGCACAGGCGCCGCATCCCGCCTGAAGGCGACCCTCACCCAACAGTGGTTCAGCAACGTCACCACTGTGTCCGAACCGCCGCCCGATCAGGCCCCCGGGCCGGACGGCAAGCGGTTCTCATTCTCTTTCTCCAAGGCCGGAAAGTCATCTTCGGCATGACACAAACGGGAGGACCTCCAATGAGCCAGTTAGCAGCAGCAACACAGCAGGTTAAGCCGCTGACCAACGGAGCCGAGTGGTGGTCACTGACCATCCAGCCTAAAGATACGGATTTGTGCGACGCCGTTCTGGGCGACGTCGTGATTCCGCTGGCAGCTCAGGGCAGGTCCTGGGGGGCCCAGCGTTGGTTCCATACCCGGTGCATGGATCCGGCCCATCCCTTCATCCAGGTCCGCATCCTCGGTGCTCCAAGGGTCCTGGACCGGCTGGAATCCCTGATGCGTGCGCTGGTTGACCAGGCCGGCCCCCGTCTCGGGGAGCTGCAGACTTCTGAATACCGGGAGGATGCCATACCTACCCGGTGGGACTACGGGCCCGTTTCTCCCCGGGCTGAGTCCGATCTGGCGAAGTACGGCGGAGCTGAAGGACTGGCCCTGGCGGAAGAAGTCTTCGAACTGTCCTCTGATCTGGCGGCTTGGGCTACATCCCGCTTTCCGAAGGTGAACAGCCGGTCTTCCCTGGCCGCCCTGCTGCTCTTCGACGCCAGCTACGCCATGATGCGCGGACCGCGCTCCCCGGTTTGGGCGGACCGCCGGGCCATCTCGTGGGACTACTACTGGGACTGCCATCTGCGCAGCTGCACCGCTGGATCCGGCCCCCAGGCCGCCCATATGCGCAACGCCCTGACGTCCCAGCTGGCGCCGCGGATCCTTCCGGCCCACCGTCTGATGGCCGCAACAGCCTCGGAACCGGCCGTGGACAACTGGCGCAAGCGCTGGTCCCGGGCCATCGACACCTATCTGTACCGGGCGGACAAGGTCAGGGCGAGCCGCAGCGCCCAGCAATTGACCCTGTACCAAAGCCGTCTCATGCTAAACCGGCTGGGCATTTCAGTCCGCGACGAGGCCGGCCTGGGACTGTACGCACGGTCCTGGAGCAAGGAACGCGAGGCCGACTTCCTGAGGATGGCGCCCTAGGGACACGCCCGCGGCACCTGCCGCCGGTGCGGCACTTTCAGCATCTTCACAGGTCGATTGGTAATACTAATAGGGCAACGCGAGGGGCGCTTCCGGAAGTGAGACCACCGGGAGCGCCCCGCCTTTTAACCGGTGAATCACCGTTCCTGCCCGTTTTCCCCGCCCCTGTTCCAAGTGACAAACTAGAGAGGGAACAACCGCGTGCCCGGACGGCACGCACGACGGTAAACGGGAATCTGAAAGGACGCCGCGGGCATGCACTTATCCTGCACCTGCATTCACCATCCCCATCCGGTGACCGGCCGGCTGGAGATCGAGGTTTACGATCCCTTCTGCACGCAGCGGGTGCACCGCATCTCGGGCTCCACCAAGTACGAGCCCGGCTACGTCTTCCGACGTTAACCGCTCATGCACCGGTAACCGTTCATGCGCCGCCGGGCCGGGCGTCCGGCGACATGTCCGCGTCAACCGGCTCGGCTGGCTGCGGCTGCGGTCCCTGAACTTCCTCCACTCCGGACGCAGCCGGCACCTCGCCCGACACCGCGGCGTTGGCCGGAGTCAGTGACTGGTCCCGCAGATACCGCAGCACCACAATGCCGACGGCGGTGGCCGGGACCGCAAGGAATGCGCCGACAATGCCAAACAGCGTGCTTCCGACGGTGACCGCGCCCAGCACTACGGCGGGATGCAGTTTCAGGGTCTTGCCGACAAGGAACGGCTGCAGGATGTTGGACTCCAGCTGCTGCACCACCAGCACCAGGCCAAGGACTACCAGCGCTGTCACCCATCCATGCGCCACCAGAGTGACCATGGTGGCCAGGACGCCGGTGGCCACCGCTCCGACTATGGGAATGAAGCTGGCAAAGAAGATCAGCACCATCAGGGCAAGGGCCAGCGGGACGTCCAGGAGCCAGAGGCCGAGGCCAATGAAGACGGCATCCGCCAGAGCCACGGTTGCCTGGGCAAAGATGTACGCGGAGAGGGTTTTCCAGGTCTCTTCGGATACCCGGACCGCGTGCACAAAGGACCGGTTGTTGGTCCAGCGGCTGGCCCAGGGCAGGAATTTGTCTCCGTCCTTCAGGCAGAAGAACGTAAACACCAGAGTCAGCAGGAACACTACGGTGACTGACGTGACGGTGCCCAGGCCGGCGGTAATGCCGGAAATGATGTCGCTGCTGTGTTCCCGCAGCTGGGCCAGACCGGCGTCGAGCAGTTCATTGAAGTCAATTGTCTGGACTGCAAAGGGCAGCCCGGCCACGAAATCACTGAGATCCTGCAGATTCTCCCCTGCCCGCCGGACCAGTTCCCTGGAGCCGGAGGAAATGGATGGAAGCACCAGAAAGGCCACGGCGGCGACCGCAGCCAGCAGGGCCAGCAGGGAGAGCAGCGCGGCGATTCCCTTGGGCAGCGCCTTGCGCAGGACCCGGTTCACCGGCCACAGGATCGAGGACAGCAGCAGGGCCAGCAGGCCCGGAAGGGCGATGGACCACAGCGACCGGATACCGAACCACACCACCACCAGACCGGCCAGGACGATCAGTCCCCGCGCAACCCAGACCGAAGATGCGGCGAGACCCCGGGCAAAGGTGCCGCGGGGCTTCAACCCGCCGCTGCCGGATTCCGCTCCGGCCGATGACGCTTCGACAGAGGATGTGCGGGGCGGTGAAGCTGGAGAATCGGCAGTAGTCACCATTCCATCTTGCCTCACCCTGCAGGGGAATTTATTCCGTCAGCTGCGGCTGGGTTTCGATGAAGACCCAGTCCCGCTCCCCCAGAATCGGCTCAATCACCGGGCCGCCGGCTTCGGCGATGCGGTCCTGCACTTTGCTCGGGAGTCCTTCGTCACGAAGGTTCTCCTGCAGCCAGGTTTTGGCCGAACCGTCTAGATACGGCCACCAGCGCTCGATCTGGATCGGTTGCATTACTGCCCCCTTAAATTCGCGGTGAAACAACGGTGCCACCGCGGTCCGGACCGCGCAAGGGGGATTACCTAAGTGGCCGCAGCCGGGGGTGACCGGCCGCCGCGGCGTCACGCTAGGGCAGGGTGCCGATGCTTTCGATCGACTCGCGGGCCTGTTCCGCCAGGGTTGCCGGGATGGGCGCACTCTTGGCTGCGTCCTCCGAGGCGGCCTGTCCTTCGTCGCTGACGACGTACAGCCCGAAGGCCTTGACCAGTTCCACGGTGTTCGGATCCGCATAGCCGCTGCAGAAGATCTGGTAGGAGACAAGGACCAGCGGATAGGCGCCGGGGACCGTAGTGGTGCGGTCAAGGTGGAGGGCAATGTCATGGGGTCCGCGGTCCGGAACGCGGCTTGCCTGCTCGACGGCGATAGACGCACCCTCGGCGCTGATCGGGACGTATTCCTCCCCGACCAGCAGATTGACGGTCCCCATGGAGTCGTCGATGACGGAATCGTCTGCGTAGGTCACGGCGCCCTCGGTGCGGGTCACTGTGCTCACCACGCCCGAGTTTCCCTGCGCGTTTTCACCGCCCAAACCCCCCGGCCAGGACCCCGAAGGGCTGTCCGGCCAGGCATCGGGAGCCGCGTCATGCAGATATTCGGTGAAGTTTTCGGTGGTGCCGGAGTCATCGGCGCGGCTGACGGCGGTCACGGGGAGGTCCGGGAGGTCAACCCCGGGGTTCTGCCCGGCAATGGCGGGATCATTCCACCGGACAATTTCGCCGCGGAAGATCCCCGCGATGGTCGCTGCGTCCATGTTGAGGGAATCGATGCCCGGGAGATTAAAGGCCACGGCAATCGGGGAAATGTAGGCCGGAATGTCCAGGGCGCCTCCCGGGCCGCAGACTTCGCGGGCCTGGTCCATTTCCTCATCCTGCAGATAGGCGTCAGAACCGGCAAAATCCACGGCCCCGGCCAGGAGTGCGCTGCGGCCGGCGCCGGAGCCGTCCGGGGAATACTGCAGCTGAACCTTCGGGTGCAGGAGGCCGAAGCCGCCAATCCAGGCATCCATGGCCGGTCCCTGGGCACTGGACCCGGAGCCGGAAAGAATCCCGGAGAGAGTGGAGGTGCTGTTTTCCGCTGCTTCGCGCTGCGCGTCGCCCAGGGGATAGTCCGAACCGCAGGCGGACAACGCCAGGGCGGCGGCGGCAACCACGGCAAAAGTGCGGGCGGGACGGGAATTCGGCACGGGGGGTGTCCTTCCGGGGACTGTGACGGAGGGCTGGTGAGGCTGCCCGGCGAAGCTCCCGGAGGAAAGTCCGGGCGCCTCTTCAAGGCTAGCGGCCGTTCCCGCTCCTTTGCCAACCGAAAGCCCTTCCGGCCCTTGGCCGCCTGCACCGCCGGTGTAACGATGGAGAGACCGCGACGGCTGTCCCTCTTTGTTTCCGGACGGAAACCCTGAAGCCGGCTCTCAGCCGTCACCGGCCAAGGAGGAGTCAAAGTGCTCGTTACCGCAGCCGTCTTTGCCGTCATTGCCGCCGCCGTCCATTTGTACATCTTTGTGCTGGAATCCCTGCGCTGGACGGCGCCGGCAACCATGGCTGTCTTCAGGATCTCCACCCCGCAGGAAGCTGCCTACACCCAGGGACTGGCGTACAACCAGGGCTTCTACAACCTCTTCCTGGCCGTGGGAGTGATTCTCGGCGTGGTCCTCCTCGGGGCCGGCAGCAGGGTTGCCGGCCTCACCCTGATGAGTTTCGCCGCTGCGTCCATGGTGCTGGCCGCTCTGGTCCTGGTGTTCAGCAACCGCCGGATGATCCGTCCGGCGCTTATCCAGGGCGGACCGGCTCTGATCTGTCTTGCGTTCACGCTGCTTGGAGCCTGACGGCAGCGGCAGTACTCAGCTGCGGGCGGTCCCGTACGCGGCGCCGGTCCACAGATGGAAGAGTGCGTACGCGCGCCAGGGCCGCCACGGTTCGGACAGGGCGGCCGCCGCCCGGGCCGTCGTCACGCCCAGGGCACGCTTGAGCACCAGATCATCGGCCGGATAGGCATCCCGGTCCCCGAAGACCCGCACCGCCAGATAATCCGCCGTCCAGGGACCAATTCCGGGCAGTGCCAGTAGTGCGGCCCGGGTTGGCCCCGGGTCTGCTTCAGCGCTGATGTCCAGCCCGGAGGCCGCGGCTGCCGCCAGCGCAGCAACGGTGCGTGCCCGGGAATGTGTCAGTCCCACGGCTGACTGCAGTTCCGGCGGCGGCACCGCCGCCAGTTGCTCCGGCGCGGGGAAGGCGCGCAGCCCGTCCCTCCCGGCGTCTCCGAACGAGGCCGCAAGCCGGGCACCGAAAGTACGGGCGGCGGCCAGCGAAACCTGTTGGCCCAGCACCGTCTGGACAGCGGTTTCAAACCCGTCCACCGACCCCGGCACGCGCAGGCCCGGGCAGGCGGCAACGAGCGGAGCCAGCAGATCGAAATCGGAGAGAAACGGATCAACCACGGCGGGGTCGGCGTCCAAATCCAGCCAGCGACGCACGCTTGCCAGCACAGCGGCTTCTTCCTGCACCAGCATTGCCGCCGGAGTCTCCGGAGCCAGGGAGAGTTCCACCTCCACGGCGTCCGGCCGCCCAAACCGGACGCGGACCAGCGCCGGGCCGGATGCAGCGGGTATCAGGCGCTCCACCCGGGCTCCGCCGTCGTCATACTCGGCCCGCTCCAGGCCGGGCACCGCATGGGCAGCTAGGGCACGGAACAGCGGCTGCCAGGCGAACGGCTCGGCGCAGCGCAGATCGTGGCAGACCCCAGGGCCCCCAGGGCCCCCAGGGCCAAGGCCGGCAGGCACTAGGACAAACCGGTCATGCGCAGGGTGATGTTGATGCGTCCCCGGGACAGTCCCGACGCAGGATCCGCCGTCCCGGGAAGTGTCTTAGGTACGCCGTGGTACGCAAAACGGGAGGGTCCGCCAAACACGAAAAGATCCCCTGAACCAAGTTCAATGTCCGTGTACGGTTTGGTCCGGGTGGAAGTATTCCCGAAGCGGAATATGCAGGTCTCGCCGATGCTGAGGGACACCACGGGGGCAGCGGATTTTTCGTCTTTGTCCTGATGCATGCCCATGTGTGCGCCGTGGGCGTAGTAGTTGATGAGTGCCGTGTCGGGGGTGTAATCCTCGGGTTTCCACAGCTCCGGGGCATATCCGGCAGAGCCGGGCGTGCCGTAGGCCTCGGCCAGCGCACGCCGGCCCATCTTAATCAGCCAGTCAGGCAGCTCAGCAACCCGTCCGCCGCCGGCGTCCCCGGCGGTGCGGGTGTACTTGTACGGCTGCCAGTGCCAGCCCAGACACACCGTCTGCACTGACATGGGATGCCCGCCGGGAAGGACGGCGGCACGCATCGGCACCGGGCCAACGGCCCATTGCCGGCAGGCCTCGACAATCCCGCGCTGCGCCGTCAGGTCCAGCCAACCGGGCACGTGAACGGCGCCGGGCCCCAGTTCGGCGCGGTCGCGGGGAAAGAGTGTTCCGGTCATGCGGCTGCCTCCAGATTCAGCAGAAGTTTTTTGGCTTCAGGGCCGCCGCGGTAGCCGCCGGTACTGCCGTCCGAGCGCACCACACGGTGACACGGGACCACCACGGGCAGCGGGTTCAGGGCACAGGCTGTGCCGGCGGCGCGGACCGCTCCGGGACTGCCCGCCAGTGCTGCCACGGCGGAGTATGTTGCCGTGGAGCCGTAGCCGATATCCGGCAGATGCTCGACGACGGAGCGCCGAAATCCTGCGGTCAGCCGCAGGTCCAGGGGCAGGTCGAAGGCCCGCCGGGTGCCGGCAAAGTACTCACCAATTTGGGCTGCGGCAGGCTGAAGCAACTCCGGCGCGGCGAGGATCCGCGGGCTGATGCGTTGGGCCAGCAGCGCCAGCACGGCATCGTGGCCTTCACAGGCGAAGGCCACGCGCACCAGGCCTGCGGGCGTGGCGGCCAGGAGCAGTTTCCCCACCGGTGCGTCGATCACGGTGTAGGCGACGTCGAGCAGCCCTGCCTCTGACGCGGAGGCGGCAAGACGCCTGTGCAGCCGGGACAGGGCAGCGGCTTCAGCGGCGTCCGGAGCGGACGCCGCCGACAGTCCGGGCGGCAGCAGTTCTTCCAGCGGCAGGCTCATCGGGAGTCCTCCAGATTCAGGGCACGCAGTTTTTTCATGCCGTCCGCCGCGGACCGCCGGCAGGCGGCTTCGGATCCGCCCAGCAGTACTGCCACTTCGGCATAAGGCAGTCCGGCCAGGTGGTGATAGGCGAGCGCCTCGCGCTGGCGCTGCGGGAGGGTTTTCATGGCTGCCCACAGCGGATCGTCATCCTCGGGGCCCCGCTCGTGACTTCCGGGATCGCCGCCGGCGCGGTTTACCGGGCCTGACCGGAAAGCTGCCTCAGGCAGTTCCGCCACGGGCACCGGCCGCCGCGCAGCGGAACGGTGAACGTCTATTGCCTTGTGTTTGGCAATAGTCACCAGCCACGCCTGGATGTTGGCACCCGGCGCGAGGCCGGGATACGCGCGCAGCGCCGCAAGGAAGGTCTCAGACCAGGCATCCTCGGCGTCCTGCGGGCCCAGCACGGCGCGGCAGATCCGCAGCACGGCCGGACCGTGCTCCCTGACGATGGCTTCGAACGGTTTCACTTCCACACCCGGTAGACGTTTCCGGGAGGGCTTATGTGAGCCGGCATCGGCCGTCGCTCCTCTCTTTTCTATGCACCGGGTTCAGAACAGAACATCCGGGACCCGCCGGGGATCTTCCAGGCCAAGCAGGAACTGCTTGCGCTCCAACCCGCCGGCATACCCGGTCAGCGCACCGGCTGCACCCAGCACCCGGTGGCAGGGAATGATGACGGATACGGGGTTTCGTGCGTTTGCTGAACCGACCGCCTGCGCCAGGAACCGGTCACCCAGTTCGCGGGCCAGCTCGCCGTAGGACCGCGTTTCCCCGAACGGGATCTGCCGCAGCAGCGCCCAGACCCGCTGCCGGAACGGATTGCCGGCCGGGGCCAGCGGCAGGTCGAATTCCCGCCGGCTGCCGGCAAAGTATTCGCCGAGCTGGTCCCGGGTCCGGGCCAGGACGACGGTGTTGGCACAGCCTCCGCCGTCGTGCCCGGTTTGCGCGCCGGAGTCCGGGGCGGTGACGGCAGCCGGCAACTCAAGGGGCACGGCGGCACCCAGAGCTTCCGGCGCCGGTCCGCGCTTATGGTTCTCCATATACACCGCAGTGAGGGCACCGCCGTCGGCCACCAGGGTCAGGAGCCCGATGGGTGAAGGGATGACGGCATGCACGGCACTCATCAGCCGAGCGTAGCGCTTCAGTCGCCCAGCTGACCGCTGAGCCGGGAACGGATGGCGGTGGAGGACTCGTTCAAGCCGGTGACGCGGACTGTCTTGCCCCGGCTCCGGTACTTTTCGGTGATGGCGTCCAGCGCGGCAACCGTCGACGCGTCCCACACATGGGAGGCACTGAGGTCAATCAGCACCTCCTGCGGATCCAGGGCGTATTCGAACTGGGTGTAGAGGTCATTGGAGGAAGCAAAGAACAACTCGCCGCGCACCGTATAGGTGACCGTGCCGCCGTCGTCCGGCACCGTGCGCTCCACGGTGACGAAGTGCGCCACGCGGCGAGCAAACAGCACCATCGCGGCGAGGGTTCCCGCACCGACGCCGATCGCCAGGTTGTCAGTGAACACCGTGGCCGCAACGGTGATCAGCATGACTGCTGTTTCGGACTTGGGCATGCGGCGCAGGGTGGAGGGCCGGATGCTGTGCCAGTCGAAGGCGGCCCAGGCGACGAAAATCATCACGGCCACGAGCGCCGCCATTGGAATCAGCGCCACGATGTCACCGAGCACCACCACCAGGATGAGCAGGAACACGCCGGCCAGGAAGGTGGAAATCCGGGTGCGGGCCCCGGAGGCCTTGACGTTCATCATGGTTTGTCCGACGACGGCGCAGCCGCCCATGCCGCCGAAGAAGCCGGTGACGATGTTCGCGATGCCCTGCCCGGCGGCCTCCCGCGGTTTGGAAGACCGGGTGTCGGTGATGTCATCGACCAGCTTGGCGGTCAGGAGCGATTCCAGCAGGCCCACAAAGGCCACGGCCACGGCGTACGGAGCGATGATCTGCAGCGTTTCGAGGGTCAGCGGGACATCGGGAAACAGCAGGGCGGGCAGGCTGTCGGGCAGCGCACCCTTGTCCCCCACCGTGGGAATCTGCCAGCCGGCGGCGACGGCGGCAACGGTCAGCACCACAATCGCCGCGAGCGGTGCCGGGACCGCCGTCGTCAGCCGGGGCAGGCCAAAAACAATTCCCAGTCCGACGGCGACAACCGGGTAAACCAGCCAGGGCACCCCGATCAGCTCGGGCAGCTGGGAGGAGAAGACCAGGATGGCCAGGGCGTTGACGAAGCCCACCATTACGGAGCGCGGGATGAAGCGCATGAGCTTGGCGACGCCGGCGAGCGCGAGCAGGATCTGCAGGACACCGGCCAGAATCACCGTTGGCACCAGGTATTCAACCCCGTAGGCGGCCACCACCGGGGCAATGACCAGGGCAACGGCGCCGGTGGCCGCGGAGATCATGGCCGGGCGGCCGCCCACGAAAGCGATGGTGACGGCCATGGTGAAGGACGCGAAGAGACCCGTCCGCGGATCCACACCGGCAATCACGGAGAACGCAATTGCTTCCGGGATCAGTGCCAGGGCCACCACCAGTCCGGCGAGGACCTCGGTCTTCAGCAGCCGCGGCGAGCGCAGAGTGGACAGGACCGTCTGCCGGACGGCCGGGGCAGATGCACTTGGTGTCATAGCGGGCAAGGCTGTTCCGTTCGAATGTGCTGGAGGGATCCGGTGGCCGGGACGGGGTGTGCGGGGCCGCGCATCGAATCCGGTTCCAGATTACCGCTGCGCGGGTACCCTCCGGGCCAGGTCATACAACTGCTGCAGCGCCGCAGCCTCGGTCTTCTCCAGCACTTCCGCCGGATCGCCGTCAAACAAGTGTTCTGTGTGGCCCGTTGTTCCGTGCAGGCTCCAGCCAATGAAAACAGTTCCGGCGGGTTTTCCTTCCAGCGGACCCGGCCCGCCCGCCCCGGTGGTGGAGACCGCC
>NZ_JASDDG010000020.1 GCF_030407495.1 Arthrobacter sp. APC 3897
GCAGCCACCTCCCCCGCTTACGTTCCCTCATGCGGCCCCAGCATTCCTCCTCCACAGACGTCGGTCAATGCTCCGCGGACGCAATCTTTTCCACAAACTCGAACAAACTTTCGAATAGGGATCTTGATACTGAGAATCTTGATCCATGGAAGACGATCTGGAAAACGGCACCACGGGACCCTCGTCCCGGGCCCCGGAGGACAAAGCAGGACCCTGGTCAGCCGGGACAGAGGCCCGCTCTTCCCTTTCTGCCCGCGGAACCTTTCCAGCGAGTGCAGCTCTGAGCAATCTGGTCCCCGCCGTGCACCGTATTGTCGGTGATCTTGGCGACGAGATTCCCTTCCTTTCATCATCGGATCTGGTCACTCTGGCGACAGATGTCGAGTCACTTTCACGATTTGTTGACCACCTTCAAATCGTCGCTGCCGCTGCCCTCGAACGCGCACGGATATCATCCG
Organism: Arthrobacter sp. APC 3897; assembly: GCF_030407495.1. GTDB lineage: Bacteria > Actinomycetota > Actinomycetes > Actinomycetales > Micrococcaceae > Arthrobacter_B. Next base: position 459 of record NZ_JASDDG010000020.1, read on the forward strand.
TCGCAGCTGATTCGTGGTCCCTTCCATCAGGGCAAGTCCAGCAGGAGTACAAGAACACGGCAGAGTACCTGCGCCACCGTCTTCGGATCAGCCGGCGTGAAGCGTGGAGGCGCATTCGGCTTGGTTCATCGCTGACCTCCTCAACAAGTTTGTCCGGGGAAACCCTCGAGCCGGAGTTCCCGGTGTTGGCCGAGTCGACGGCGGAGGGCCGGTTAGCCGGTGAAGCTGTACAGGTGATCAGCATGGCCCTGAAACGCGTGCAGGGCTGTGGTACCCGTGAGGATCGCACCGCCATGGAGACCGCCTTGACGGACGTGGCCGTCAGCCAAGATCTGGACGTGCTCAACGTAGTGGCCCAAGCATGGATCAATCATCTCGATCCCGACGGAACAGAGCCGTCCGAACAGCAAAAAGCCGACCTGCAGGGACTATTTATCCGCCGGAAGTACCGGGGACTGCACCGAATAGACATATTTGCCACCGAAGACCAATTCGAAACCCTGATGACGGCACTGGCACCGGAGGCCAACCCGCGCTTGGACGGCACCAAGGCCAATGCGGGTTCCTGCGCGGACCCTGAGCCCACTGAAGGTTCCTGCGCAGACCTTGCGGGCAAGCAGCATGTAGTCCCGCCAGATCCCCGCAGCTATCCGCAGAAGTGCCTGGACGGACTTGTGAGCTCCTGCCGGATGGCACTGTTATCCGGCCGGCTTCCCGCCAGCGGCGGGTCCAAACCGCAGGTGCTGGCGGTCATTCCCTACGACCAGCTAAGCGACCGTTTGACAAGCGACGGCGGGGGAAGCCCCAAGACCGCAAAGACAGACCCGACCAGAACCCCGGAAAACGGGATGCTGGCCTTCGCCGGCCCTGTTCCGGCCCGCCAGATCCGCCGCATCGCCTGCGACGCGGACATCATCCCTGTAATCCTGAGCGGCGAGGGCCGGGTTCTGGACGTTGGAACGGCGGCCCGCTATTTTCCGCCGCACCTCAGGAAGGCGTTGATTGCCAGAGACCGCGGATGCGCTTTCCCGGGCTGCTCCACGCCGGCCCCCTGGTGCGAAGCGCACCACGTCGAATACCACTCTCACGGAGGAACCACGAGCACAGACAACGGTGTCCTGCTCTGCGGATTCCACCATCACCTGATCCATCGCGAGAAGTGGCGGATCAGCGTTCGGCGGGGTGCACCATGGTTTATACCGCCAACCTACGTTGATCCTTTCCAGACGCCGCTGAGGAACACGTACTTCCATCCGCTGCGTCCCCGTACGGTTCCATTCCCTGAACCGTTTCCATCCCCCGAGCCGTTACCGTCCCGTGAGCCGTTTCGTTCCAGTGAACAGTCGTGAGAAGTCCTCAGAATTCCAGGGTTGCACTCCTTGGTCCTCATACTCAGCGGGCTTATCATTGATGGTGAACGGGAGACGTCTGGTTTCCCCAGTGAAAGGAGGTGGTCCGTGTCTGTATTTGACGGGCTCAAGGGCAAGGCCGGTGAGCTGAAGGACAAGGCTACCGAGCTTGTGGGCGAAAACGCTGACAAGATCAAGGGCGGCATCGATCACGCGGGGAAATTCGTCGACGAGAAAACCGGCGGAAAGTACTCCGACAAGATCGATGGCTTCCAGAACAAGGCCTCGGAAGCGGTAGACAAGGTCGACCGCAACCAGGGACCCGCCACGGGAACCGAACCCGGACCAACTCCTCCGGCCGTATAAGTTCAAGAGCACCCGAGAGGTCCCGGTCCCGCCGCACGGTGGGGTCGGGACCTTCGTGGTTAAACAGCCCGGTTAAACGGCCTGCCTCAACGTGGACGGGTGATCGCCGGACAATTGCGCTCCTTTGCCTCCTTGTGGGATTGGCGGAAGTGGGAGATATTGATAGCGCCCGGACGAGGTTGGTGGGGACTCGGAGGCACAATGGCGTGTTGCAGAGCTCACCGACAGCCAGGTTTGGCGACGGACAAACCTCTTATATCGGTGGTATTTGCTCCCTCGAAACGACAAGGACGGATCTCACATGACATATCTCGTCGGCTCCCACCATGTAACTCTCTCAGTGGGCGGGGCTCAGGAAGACGTGGACTTCCACACCCGGATCCTCGGCATGCGCTTCATTAAGAAGACGGTGCTGTACGACGGATCCGCCCCCGTCTACCATCTCTACTATTCCAATGCCGAGGGAGATCCTTCTTCGGTCGTGACCACGTTCCCGTGGGCGCAGCACGGCATTTACGGCACCCGCGGAACCAATCAGGCCCGGGAGGTATTGCTCTCGGTCCCCGCAGATTCCTTGGATTTCTGGACCAGGCGGCTCACCGCTCACGACGTGGAGAATGAACAGGTGGAGCTCTTCGGGGAACGGCGGGTGACGTTTCGTCATCCGTCCGGAATCGAATACCAGTTGGTAGGCAACGCCGGGGATCCCCGCCGGGGGTTCACCGGCCACGGTGTAACTCCCGAGGCTGCAATCCACGGTATCCACGGCGTCGGCATTCACGTATATGACGCGGACCGCATGGTCGACTTCGGCAACGAGGCCTTCTTTGCCAGGGGGCAGATTCTGGAGGAGGGTGAGCGGGCACGATTCCAAGTCGGCAAAGACGACTACGGCAACTGGATCGAACTCACGGGAAACCGAACGGATGAGCAGGGCACGTGGCGCTACGGGGCCGGAACCTATCACCACTTCGCCTGGAATCTGGACACGCTGGCCAACCAGGAGCGGGCAAAGTTTGAGATAGAGGGTGCGGGGTACACCGATATTTCCGAGTTGAAGGACCGCACCTACTTCAAATCCCACTATGTCCGCTCACCCGGCGGGGCCCTGTTCGAGCTCGCAGTCACGCACGACGACGGCGGCTGGGACTGCGATGAGTCACCTGAAGAACTGGGGCGCGCCTTCATGCTTCCCCCACAGTTCGAGCATGAACGCGAACACATTATGTCCCAGCTCGAGCCAGTCACTACGGACGAGGACTAAGCCAGGGGTGAAGACCAATCAGCATCTGTTGCAGAACCCCGTGAACTACGGGGCGCCGATGGAACAAGCCCGCCTGATGGTCTACGGGGTCCACGGACGGAGTCAGGCGCCGGAGTTCATGATGGAGGTTGCCGATCGCGTGGACCTTCCCGGTGTGGCGTGGCTGTTACCGGCTGCCCATGACCAAAGCTGGTATCCGCAGAGCTTCCTTGCGCCCCTCACTGAGAATCAACCGGCATTGGATAATGCCCTGGAGACCGTCAGGACGCACCTGGACGGTGTGCTGGGACGGCGGGAGGGTCCGCCAGTAGTGGTGTTTGGATTCTCCCAGGGCGCATGCCTGCTGTCCGAGTATCTCTTGCGGGATCAGCCGGGTCTGGCCGGAGCAGTTCTCCATACCGGTGGGTACCTCGGCCCGTCCGAACGGGATGGGGCCGTTTCCGACCTGGTCACCATGGCCGATCTGAGTGTCAGGATGTTTACCGCCCGCAACGATTCCTGGGTCCCGCTGCAGCGCGTGGAAGCCACACGGTCAGCCTTCCGTTCGCTCGGAGCCACGGTGGAACTGACTGTCTACGATGACCCTGAACACCACGTCAACGATGACTCCGTCGGCGCCCTCCGGCGTTATCTCCGCCAGGTTGCCGGACTGTCTCCAGGTCATAATGCGACCGGGGACCAGCCTGCCGGGCACTGATCCATATCCGGCAGGACGACTCGGGGCAGGACGAAACGGAGTGTCAGACTGAGGCCGGGGCCAGAACCACATCGAACCGTGTTCGTGCCCAGCCGGTGGAACCCACATCCCGCCCATCCGGGGTGGGAGTTCCGGCTTCCTGGACTTCAAACGGCTTGATCAGGGAGTCTTTAACGCCGAACACGGAGTCCCCGATCTGCAGCTGCGGATCACCTTCGACGAAGATGTGGGTGATGAGCGTCCGCAGACCGGGGGCAGTGACCATGAAGTGCAGATGCGCGGCTCTGACGGGCGAACGGCCCACAGAGTGGAGCATCATGCCCACCGGTCCGTCATGGGGAATGGGATACGGAGTGGGGGTCAGACCCCAGAACGCGTACTTCCCCTGATCATCCGCGTATAGGTGCGCCCGCCCGGCTACCCGCCGGTCCGGGTACTGAACATCGTAGAGCCCGTCCTCATCTGCCTCCCACACCTCAATCCTTGCCCCGGGGACCGAATTACCGTCCGCGTCCCGGACCGTCCCCTCGACCCAGCAGGGCTGGCCGGCGGCAGCCCCGGAAATGTCGCCGCCCTGGGCAATTTCCGGAGCGTCCTCGACAAAGAACGGCCCAAAAACAGTGGCCTCGGTGGCGTCTTTGTAGGACTCGTTGTTGACGGCGATAACCTGCATCGAGGCCCCTAGTACGTCGGACAACAGGACGAATTCCTGGCGTTTATCGTCGGTGATCTGCCCTGCGGCGGTAAGGAAGGCGATGGCGGCGTTCCACTCCTCCTCTGTCAGCCGCACATCTCGGATGAACCCGTGCAGGTGTTGAACGAGGGACTGCATCAGCTGCTTTAGCCGTTCGCTGCCGCAGTTGTCGAAGGATGCCACCACACGGTCCACGAGCTCCTGCTCCATCCGCTGCTGTGCTTTTATCTGCTGAGGGTCGTTGGAACTCTGCGGGCCACTCTGCGGGGCACTCGTCCGGATAGTGGAGGCTGTGGTCGCACTGGTTTCGTTGCGGGTCATGTCCGTATCTCCTTACAGGTACGTGAGGTTCAGGGGGTTGGCACCAGTCAGCGCCCCGGTCAACAGCTCGGTCAGGTTCGCATGGGAGACCGGTCGGGGGTTGCCTGCCGGGATAGCGGGCAAGGCCAGCTCGACAGCCTCCGCGACATCCTCGAGGGCAAAACCAAAGTCCTTCAACCCCTTCGGTGCGTAGAGTTCCCGCCGGAGAAGCTGGAGCCCCTCGATGGCCGTGCCGGAGCCGAAGGCAGCAGCAATGCGTGCCTCGGCGTCGGGCGCTGCCTGAGCGTTGAAAGCGAGCACATAGGGAAGGACAACGGCGTGGGTCTGAGCATGCGGCAGATTGAACGCCCCGCCGAGCACATGGCAGATCTTGTGGTGCATCCCGGATCCAGCAGAGGCGAAGGAAACCGCGGCCAGGTACGCCCCGTAAAGCGTCTGTTCCCGGCCCGTCAGTGCGGAGGGTTCGGTCCTGATCAGCCTGAGCCCGCCTGCCAGCGCCCTGATACCCTCGGTGGCCAGGGCCGCATTGATGGGATCTGGCCGCGGACCCCAGAATGAGTCAATGCAGTGGGCCAGAGCGTTCAGTCCGGACGCCACCGACATGTCCAGCGGCAGCGGGAGGGTCAACGCGGCGTCATACAGCACGGTGGCCGGCAGGACGCGGTCATCCACCCCGGTGGTCTTGCGGCCGGCTTCGGTCAGACCCCAAACGTTGGTGGCCTCGGACCCGGCGTAGGTCGTCGGGACGGCAATGATGGGAATCCCAGTGGCCAGGGCAACAGCTTTTGCGAGTCCGGTAGCCGACCCGCCCCCGATACAGATCATCAGATCGATCCCCGCACGGCCGGCCGCAGCCCGCGCAGCTTCGGCTGTTTCCACCGGCACATGCGTGACGGCGTCGGTATGCCACAGAGCGACGTCAATACCGCCCGCGATGTTCCGGGCCATCTGCAGGTTTGATTTCGACGTGATGATCATGACTCTCGCAGCACCATGCCGGGCCACCTCAGCGGCAAGGTGCTCCGCCGCCCGGCCGGATCCAAACAGGACCCGCTGACCGAGGGTCACGTGCTCGAAGGTGAGGCTCATCTCTCGCCGCCGAATTCCGAACCGCCGCTGTGCCCCAAGATGTGAGACACTGCGTCATGCAGGGCGGCCTCGGGATAATCCGGCAGATGGTGTGCACGCCAGCCCACATGCTTGTCCGGACGTACCAGAACCGCGCCGTCCTCTGCCACTTCGCGCAGGCGTTCCCAGTCGAAGTACAGGTCGGTGACTTCCCGGCCGGGTCCGATCACCACCGCCTCGACGGCGACGCCGAGCCGGGCCGAGACCTTCCGGGCGGCCTCGACCCAGTCTTCGCCGGCGATTCCCGTGAAGAGCGTAAACCGGTCATAGGAGGCGAGGTCATGGGTGGAGAGCTTTCGCTGCCAGTCCCCCACCCATGCGTGCGGCAACCGGACGCCCGGGTAGGTCGAGGGCTCGTAATAGAGTTCCGGGTCGCGGGCAGGTGCCGGCCGCTCGCGCTCCCCGGTATCCGGCGCGACGGCGGAGGAACGGTAGAACTGGCCCAACTCCACCCCGTGGGCATTGAACTCGTAATTCTTGATCTCCATGGCCTCACGGATGGCAGCCCGTTTGGCGACGCCGGCCGGACTGTTTTCCTTGCGTGATTCGATGGCCGCCTGCATCTGAGCCTCGGTTACCACCTCGGTGAGCCCAAGCGCTTCGAACAGCTTGACGAATTCACGGCCTGATTGGTTGGCGCGCGTCACAATTTGTTTGGCCACCGCCGCACGCTCCGCAGTGTACGTGTCAAGCAGCGCAGGCCCGGCCTGCCCGGTCAGGACGGCCGCGATTTTCCACGCCAGATTGTACGAGTCCTGAATGGAGGTGTTCGAGCCCAGGCCGTTGCTTGGCGGATGTTTATGAATGGCGTCACCGGCGCAGAACACCCTTCCGGACTGCAGCGACGTCGCATACTGCTCGTTGTTGCCCCACAGCGAGATACCGGTAATTTCGGCATCCAGATCCGGCACCCCGATCAGGTTGCGCACTATCTCCAGGGCATTCTCTGCCGAGACCTCCGGCGTGCCCTGGGTAATGTCGAAACCCCATACGACGAGCCATTCATTCCACGGGCGGACCATCCGCACCAGACCCGCACCTATGCCGCCAATATTGGAGCCGGGCTGAATCACCCAATAGAGAACCGAGGGCCGGTGTCCCACCAGCTGTGCAAGATCGGCCTTGAACGTAATATTCATCGAGCCGGCAATATCCATCTGCCCCTGCATCGGAAGGGCGATATCAGCGGCAACCTTCGAGCGAGCGCCGTCGGCTCCGATCAGGTACTTGGCGCGGATGGTGTACTCATGACCGGTCAAGCGGTTGAGGACGAGGACAGACACTCCGTCCTCGTCCTGGGTGTGGGAGAGGTACTCGGTGGAGAACTGAGCCTGCGTCCCGCGCATGGTGGCATTGCGGACCAGGATCGGCTCCAGGAAAGTCTGCGGAATGTCGCAGTTCAGCGACGGTGAGGCGAGTTCATACTCTGCATGCCGCGTCGGGTGGTTGCCCCACGTGAGGATCCGGCCAATCTCTTCGCCGGCGATCGACGTGCAGAAGACAGTGTCGCCAATCATATGGTGGGGCGTGGCATCAGCCAGGATCTGCTCCTCGATCCCCAGGTCCCGGAAGATTTCCATGGTCCGCTGGTTGGTGATGTGGGCCCGGGGTGTGTTCGCGGTCCAGCGGTACTTGGTGATCATGATGTTCGGGACCCCGAGCGAGGACAGGAACAGGGCGGCAGATGAACCGGCTGGCCCCGAGCCTACGATCAGTACATCGGTTTCCACTACGTCTCTTTCCGGGGTCCCCGTGGCCGGGACGCCGTCATGGAATATCACCATGGTTACTCCTTGAGCTGCTGGCCGGCTTCGCTGCCGGCGGGTGTGCCTTCAGCTTGCCCGCACCATGCCTGCGCCTGGGCCGGACCCGGCCGTGACGGCGGAAACCGTCAAGAATTCCCCTTTTGCCCGGCCTAAACCAGCAGCTGCCGGCAAGTATCAGGCCAGCAGCCCGCGCCGGTGACGCAGGGGAGGCATCCCAAAACAGGCCCGGTAGCTGCGCGAGAACTGGGCATGGGAGCTGAAACCGCAGCGGGCCGAGATGTCGGCTATGGCAAGGTGCACGGCCTCGGGTGAACTCAGCAGCCGATGTGCTTCCCCGAGGCGTGCAGCGAGGATTGCCTGCGGTACCGTCCTTCCGGCCGAAGCGAACAGGCGGGAAAGCTGCCGTTCGGAGATCCCGACGGCTGCCGCTATGCCCGTGGCCGAAAGTTCAGGACGCTGGTAGTTCGTTCGGATGAATTCCTCGGCTGCGCCGAGATGATCCAGGGTGGAACCGCCGACCATGACATCGGTGAACAGGGCGAGAATCTCTTCCTCCAGGAGCTCCCAGTCCGACGGCCTGCCTGCGAGGGCACCGCCGACCAGCCGGGCCAGAGCCGCGGCCGCCGGATTGGACGTGCCCGAAAATTCAAAGGCCAGCGGACGGGGCCGGTTACGGGACCTGACCGGGCCGGGAAGGGCCGCCCTGGGAACCTTGACCACCAATTCAGACAAGCCCTGGGCGAAGCCTCGCTCAAACGGCAGGTCCGCGTCCACGACGATGCCTTGTCCGGGCGCAACCGTTTCGCAGCCATCCAAGTGGAAAAACTGACCGGTCCCGCGCAGGGCAAAATAGGCAACGACGCTGCTGGCCGGAGTCTGCGCAATGTGGAGCGGACGGCGGGCAACCCGGTGGGCCGAACCGGTAACCTGAGCAAGCTGCAGCCGCGGCAGCGCAAGGGTCAGCTCGGTGGCGCGGAACGGAACTCGGGGATCAGTCCGGGCCGTTAAACCCAGCAGTGCACGGGCGTTGTGTCTCTCCCACTGCAAAACCCGCCGGGTCTCAGGCCAGGATTCCGTGGTGAACCGGGTGAACCCAGCTGCCCGCGGGGCAGCAGAATGTGTCATGGGACACAGTATAAGGACGCCCCGGCCCGCCCGGACGGGTCCGCCCCGCCGTCACATCAGGGCCAGGCAGCTAGGCTGCTTCTCCGGTCTGCCCTTCGCGCGCCAGCGCAGTGAGACGGGAAACCGCACGGAAGTACTTCTTCATATATCCACCGTTCATCATTTCCTCGGTGAAGAGCTGATCGAACGGAACACCGCTTGCAAGGATTGGAACATCCTTGTCATACAGCCGGTCAGCCAGCACCACAAAACGAAGGGCAACAGACTGCTCGGTGATGGTGGTGACATTGTGCCAGGCAACAGCATCCACCCCGTCGATGAGCTGGCGGTAACGGCTCGGATGAACGGTGGAGAGGTGGTTGATAAGGGTGGTGAAATCGTCATCGGCAACAACCTTGCCGCTGAATTCGTCAGCCACACGGCCGTCCAGATCCGCTTCGCTGACCGGGTCCGGAGACTGCGGCAGGCCGCGGTGGCGGTAGTCCTCGCCGTCAATGCGCACGACGTCGAACTGGTCGGCCAGGACCTGGATCTCACGCTGGAAATCCACGGCGGCAAAACGGCCCTCGCCAAGAGAACCCGGCAGGGTGTTGGAGGTGGCAGCCAGCTTGACGCCGGCGTCGGCCAGTTCCCGCATCAGGCGGGACATCAGGACCGTGTCCCCCGGATCATCGAGTTCGAATTCATCGATGCAGACCAGCTTGTAGGCGCTCAGGGCGTCAACGGTTTTGCGGAAGGAGAGCGCTCCCACCAGGTTCGTGTACTCAACGAACGTTCCGAAAGCTTTAGGACCCTCAACCGCGTGCCACAGGGAGGCCAACAGGTGGGTCTTGCCAACGCCGAAGCCGCCGTCCAGGTAGAAACCGGCCTTGGAGTCAGGCTTCTTGGCACCAAAAAGCTTCCGCAGTCCGGTGGGTTCGGGTACGTCGACAGCCACGGCAAACTCCCGCATGGCGGTGACGGCCTTCGCCTGCGACGGCTGCGCCGGGTCCGGACGGTAACTGTCGAAAGAAACCTCGCCGAACCGGGGCGAGGGAAAGAAACCCTTCAGCAGTTCGTCGGTCGAGACCTGGGGAGTCCGCTCTGCAAGGTGCTCCACTTGTGCCACTGTGCGCAATTTCCGTCCATCCGATGTTTTTTAGCCGTCATATTGGGTCCCACGGTACTGCGGACAGTGGTACCAAGCCTGCCGCCGGCAAAATGCCGCCGTTGCAACGATACGCCAACAGTGCGTGTCCAACCTCTACAGGACGTCCTGTTTCGGCGCCACGGATCACGCCGGGAATAACGCCGGTGGACCTGCAGGAAGTTTTCGCCGGCGCACATCGTTAGGCTAGAGGTAAGCCCGTGCCGCCGCTTTCGCGTCCGGCAGCAGAGAATCTGACCCGAAAGAGGCCGCGTACATGTCGATCGCCCCTGACACCGAATCCAAGTTTGCCGAATATGCCCATCCCGAGCGCCTTGTTTCCACGCAGTGGCTGGCCGACAACTTGGACGCCGAAGGCCTGGTGGTCCTCGAATCCAACGAGGACATCCTCCTGTACGAAACGGGCCATGTCCCGGGTGCGCGCAAGATCGACTGGCACACGGACCTCAACGATGCCGACACGCGTGACTTCGTAGACGGTGAAGCGTTCGCGAAGCTGATGTCCCGCAAGGGCATTACCCGTGACTCCACAGTGGTGATCTACGGTGACAAGTCCAACTGGTGGGCCGCGTACGCACTGTGGGTCTTTACCCTCTTTGGCCACGAGGATGTCCGCCTCGTTGACGGCGGACGGGACAAATGGGTTGCCGAAGGCCGCCCCATGACCACGGACAAGGTGGTTGTTGACCCCACCGATTACCCGGTGGTGGAACGCAACGATGAAAAGATCCGCGCCTTCCTGCCCGACGTCGTCGGCCACCTGGGCAAGGGACCCCTGATCGACGTCCGCTCCCCCGCCGAATACACCGGCGAACGCACCCACATGCCCGATTACATGGATGAGGGTGCCATGAAGGGCGGCCACATTCCCACCGCCAAGTCCGTGCCGTGGGGCAAGGCCGCCGCCGAAGACGGCACCTTCCGCACCCGCGAAGAGCTGGAAGCCCTCTACAAGGACGGCGCCGGTCTGCGCGAGGGCGACGACGTCGTGGCCTACTGCCGCATCGGCGAACGTTCCAGCCATACATGGTTTGTGCTGAAGCACCTGCTCGGCTTCGATTCCGTACGCAACTACGACGGTTCCTGGACCGAATGGGGCAACGCCGTCCGCGTGCCGATTGCCCGCGGCGAAGAGCCCGGAAACGCCCCCAGCTGATCCCCTTCGACCCACCCATGGGCCGCGACCGGTCCTTGGAAGTCGACCCACCCTTGGAACCTGCAGAGAGAAACACCTTCATGAGCGTCACCCCCGAAACCGCCGTCCCCGACTCGCTCGCTGAGATTGTTGACGACTTCCAGGCCCTCGAGGAAGCCGAGCGGCTTGAACTGCTGCTGGAATTCTCCCGCAGCCTGCCGGATCTTCCCGCCGAAATCGCCGACCGGCCGGAACTGCTGGAACAGGTTGTTGAGTGCCAGTCGCCGGTGTTCCTGAGCCTGGATGTGGACGATTCCCCCGATCACCTGGTGTCCCTGTTCTTCAAAGCACCGCCGGAGGCTCCCACCACCCGCGGCTTCGCCAGCGTGCTGTATGAAGGCCTGAACGGTCTGCCTGCGAAGCAGATTTTGGCCGTCCCCGCGGATGTTCCTGACCGTCTCGGCCTCACACGAGCAATCACACCGCTGCGCATGCGCGGCATGTCAGCCATGCTGGGACGTATCAAGCGCCGTCTGTCCGAGCACGAAAAACTGAACCAGGGTTAGGCCGCCACCAAGTCGTCAGCGGCATTGGCACAGGAAAGGCTGGAGTCATGGCAGGAAACCGGGACAAGCATTCGGGCAAGGGCGCGACGCCGGCCACCCGGTTGCTGGATGAAGCCAAAGTTCCGTACACGGTGCGGCAGTATGAGCACGATGCCGGTGCGCCCTCGTACGGTCTGGAGGCTGCCGAGAAACTGGGCCTGCCGCCGGAGGTTGTCTATAAAACGCTGATGGTGGATCTGGGCGGCCGGCTGGCGGTGGCTATGGTGCCCGTGGCCATGAACCTTGACCTGAAGAAGTTTGCTGCCCTGATGGGCGCCCGCAAGGCTGTGATGGCAGACCGGCACGAGGCGGAAAAGCGCACCGGATATGTGGTGGGAGGCATCTCGCCGCTGGGGCAAAAGCATCCCTCCCACGCCGGAATCGACAGCCGGGCGGAACTGCTGGACACCGTCTATGTCTCCGGCGGGCGCCGGGGACTCCAGATCGGGCTTTCGCCTTTTGATCTGATCCGGCTCACCTCAGCCCTCACAGCCCCGATCGCGGCTGAGCCCGCGTAGTTGGCTTGGCCCGGTTTAGTTGGTTAGACCGGTGCAGATGCCTGAACCGGTGCAGCTCCCGGTTGCGGCCCGCGGCCAAAACTAGCCCTGCCCCTCCGCCCGGCGCACAGCGGGATGCCGGGTACGGCCCAGGATGTTGTTGAGCCACACCTGGACGGTGGTCTCCCACCGCTCGGGATCCACGTTGTACTCCTTGGTGTGGCCGGCCTTCGAGAAGCGCTCAAACGTCACCACTCCGGGATTCTTTTCAGCCAGCTCGGCGGACGGGCCGGAGGGAACAAACTCGTCGTCTTCGCTGTGCAGAATCAGAGTCGGAATCCGAAGCTCATCCGCCCGTGAAACCCAGTCCATGCTCTTGAGGTCCAGCGGTGCGGCAAGGCCGGTCAAGGCCCGCCCTGCCGTATTGGAAATCAGCCACTGGCCCAGCCGCCCGGCCTGCGCCGGGATCCGGTTAAGCCGGGCATGGTGTGCCAGCACATCCACCCAGTTGATGACGGGTCCATCCAGCACCAGGGCCCGGATGTGCCGCCTCAGCGGCGACCGGTCAGCGGCCTGCAGGCTGATGGCTCCGCCCATCGACCACCCGAAAAGGACAACGTCCTTTGCCCCGTGGTCCAGGGCATAGCGGATGGCTGCTTCGACGTCGTGCCACTCCGTGAGCCCCAGGCCGTACCGGCCGTCGGACGCATAGGGGGCCTCGCCGTCGTTCCGGTAGGAAATGAGCAGGCTCGTCAGCCCCGCCGCCCGGGCCGTGCGCACCGCACGCAGGCATTCAGTCCGTTCCGCGCCCCGGCCGTGCACCATGATGGCCCAGGTGGACGCTTCCGGATCTGCCCGGACCAGCCAGGCCGGGGCCATTCCCCCGTCCACGGGAACCAGGACTTCTTCCTCGGCCAGGCCGACGGCGGCGGGCGAGGGATAGATGGCACCGCTCCACCAGCCCCGCACGGCCTTGGCAAGATCACCGCTGTAGATCTCTTCAACGTCACGCTGCACCGTGCCTTCGCGCGGCACGTAGGAACGGATGGCACCTATCCGTGCATGCCCCTCTCCGCCGTCGAAGTACAGGCTGTAGGTTCCATCCACCGTGGTGTCCTCATTGGCGGGCAGAATGATTTGCTTTCCGTGCTCCGAATCGAAAACGGCCAGGATCTCCAGGTTGGCATCCCGGGTGCGGCGCGGGGTGACCACCTGGCGGGCAAAATAGACGCCTAGACCGGACGTCGCAGCGAAAAGTGCCGTTGTTGCCGCCGCTCCAACCCCTGCTCCGAAAGCCGTCCATTTGATCCACGGGGCGGAAAGCCCGGTGGGTGCTGCAGGAACGTCTGAGACAGCCGGGAACGGAAGCGAGCGGATGGAGATAGGCATACCTCCATTCTTACCGATTGTTCTTCGTGCTGCGGCGCCCCATGCCGCCGAACGGCCAAATGTCGCTGGCGCCACAGTCTTCGGGCGGCATCACCTTTTCTCCCGCGAATTTCACGTGCTGTCCCGGGTGTCACAGGTTCGGACACGTACTACGCTCGGGTGTCATGACCCCGGCCAACCGTGCCGGCCCCACCACACAGGGAGCCACTAATGAGTGCCAGCCGCTTGCCAACCATCCCTGTCATTGACGGGCACAATGATTTTCCCTGGACCTCACGCACCATGCGCGGATACTCCGTTGAGGGAATGGAAGATGACAGGCTCAGCCTGCAAACCGACATTCCGGCGCTCCGGCAAGGCGGTGTTGCCGGACAGTTCTGGTCGGTATGGGTTCACAGCGCCATCGACGGCGCAGAATCGGTCCAGGCCACTTTGGAACAAATCGACTTTGTGCACCGCATGGCTGCCCGGTACCCCGAAACGTTCCGGCTGGCGTCCACAGCAGACGAAGTCCGCCGAAGCATGAAGGATGGCCGCATTGCCTCCCTGATCGGCGTCGAAGGCGGCAGCCAAATCAACGGTTCGCTGGCCGTGCTGCGCAGTTATGCGCGCCTGGGTGCGCGCTACATGACACTGACATGGACCTCCAGCAGCAACTGGGCCGACTCGGCCACCGACAATCCGGTCAACAACGGTCTCACCGGATTCGGGCGGGACGTGATCGCCGAGATCAACCGCATCGGAATGCTGGTGGATCTTGCCCACACTTCGGTCAAGACCATGCACGATGCCCTGGACGCGTCGGCGATGCCCCTCATCAACAGCCATGCCGGGGCCTATGCAGTCAACCCTCATCCCCGCAATGTTCCCGATGACGTGATCCGGCGGGTGGCAGCAGCGGGAGGTGTTCACATGGTTACTTTCGTGCCTTCGTTCATGTCTGCCGAACGCAGCGCCTGGTCGCTGGCCGGCAAGGAGGGTCCGATGCCGCCGGTGGATGTCCGCACCGTGGCAGACCATGTGGACCACGTGCGGTCCGTCGCAGGCATCGACGGCGTTGGCCTGGGCGGGGACTTCGACGGCTCGGATGCAATGCCTGATGGGCTGGACACGGTTGCCGGCTATCCGAACCTCTTTGCTGAACTGTCATCCCGCGGCTGGACCAATGAGGACCTGAACAAACTTGCCCATGAAAACGTCCTGCGGGTCCTTGAAAGCGCAGATGAGAACTACCGGTCCTTCCTGCAGGCCGGAGCCAAATGAGCCGAAGCGGCGGGGGAACCGCCGCAATTCGAGTACGCAGCGGGGCGTTTTTCATAACGTAAGCTGACCGCATGAGTGCAACAATCGTGGTGCTGACCGAAGAGTCCCTCAATGAAACGGACATTTCCAACCTGCGGTATCTGATCCAGGACAACCCCGCCCGCTTTGAGGTGCTGGTACCTGCCGATACCAGACGCAACCTCCTCGTGGACGTGCTGGACAACCTGAGCCTGCTGCAGTTTGCCGAAGCGTTCCGCGGTCTGACGGGGGAAAAACCAACAAAGGACCAGGAGACGAAGGCTGCCGAGGTGGAGCTGGCTGAATCCCTGGAGCTGCTGGCCTCGTCCGGGCTGGAAGCCACCGGCGCCGTTACGGGCGAGGACCCGGTCCAGGCCGTGGTTGCCACGGCCAAGGAAACTAATGCACAGCAGGTGGTAGTGATCACCACGCCGCACGCCGTGGAAGACACGTTCCGCACTGACTGGGCAAACGAAGCCCAGGACCGTTTGGGGGTACCCGTGCTGCACCTCTACTCGGGCTCGGGATTTATTGGCGACTCTTAAGCGTTGACCCCGGTATGACTGAAGACACCACCGGAACCGTGCCCGTACAGAAGACAGACGATGAGTGGCGTGAAGAGCTGACTCCCCAGGAATACCAAGTCCTGCGGAAGGCCGGAACCGAGCGCCCGTACACCGGCGAGTACTGGGACACCAAGACCGCCGGCGTGTACCAGTGCCGGGCCTGCGGCAGCGAACTGTTTACCTCAAGCGAGAAGTTCGACTCGCATTGCGGCTGGCCGTCCTTCTTTGCGCCGCTGGCCGAAAGCAAGGTCCGCTACCTCCACGACCGCAGCATGGGGATGGACCGGATTGAAGTTCGCTGCGCCAACTGTGACTCCCACATGGGCCACCTGTTCGAGGGCGAAGGTTTTGACACGCCCACCGACCAGCGGTTCTGCATCAACTCCATCTCCGTGAAGCTGGTTCCCTCGGATTCCGGCTCCTCAGAGGCAAACTAGCAGCGTGGAACACGGCGTCTTTCCGGGAGAGCTGGTTCCTTCTCCGGAAGTCACCGATGAGGCGATCGACAGCTACCGGCTGCTTAGCGCCGATATTGCTTCCGGGGTGGCTGTTGTCTCCACCCGGCTGCGCGGCCGTGACTACGCGGCAACGGTCAGCGGGTTCCTTTCGGTTTCCTACGATCCGCCCACACTGCTGGTGAGTTTATACGCCGACTCCCGAATCGCCGAGGCCGTACTGGACAGCGGCACCTGGGCGCTGAGCCTGCTCTCCGCCCGCCAGCGCGGCACCGCCAACTGGCTGGCCAGCCCCGGATCCCCGCTGGAGGGACTGCTCAGCCAGGTTGACTACGGTCGCGGTCCCGCCACCGGAGCCGCCGTCATCGAAGGCTGCATCGCCTGGTTTGAGGTGCGTACCACGCAGGTGACGGCGGCGGCCACCCATCAGTTGGTGGTGGGCGAAGTGCTGGCAATGGGGCGGCGTGCAACAGCTGGCGACGAGGCCGATCCGCTGGTGCACTTCGCGTCCGCCTACGGCCGGCTCGCCTGATTCGAACAGCATTCCGCTGAAGGAACCCAAGAACCAGTATCAGAGAGGCCCGGACGCTTTACTCCTTGGCGTCCGGGCCTTTTGCGTGTCTCCCCCGGACCCCGAAGGGTTGACCATTGTCTCGCCGCAGCCCCAACCGTAACCTCGAAGGACAGGGCACACTACGCGAACCGCGCCGATTCCGGGGCGCAACGGGGCCGCACCAGGAGACGAGCATGGGCACAGAGCAGTATCACGAGCCGCCATCGGAACTTCCCGCTGAAACCAGGACCTTCGCGCGGATGTGCGCCAGCCTGAGCGAAGAGGCTGAAGCTATCGGTTGGTACGTCCAGCGGATGGCCGTTGAGCCCGACGCCGAGTCCCGGGCCATCATGCACGATTCCCTCGGCGAGGAGTTCAAGCACTTCAGCATGGAGTTGGAGTTCCTGTTGCGCCGGACGCCGTTATGGCGGGAAATTGCACGGGGAATCCTCTTTACCGACGGAGACATTGTGCAGCACGGCGAGGCCTCCGAAGCCGAAGCCACCGGAGACGACGACGCTTCCGGCGGTTGAGCGAAACCAGCCGCCGCCCGGTTCTGTTACTGCGGCCCGCTGCTGGCAGGCACGGCCCACTGCGCAGGACACGATTCAGCGGGACGCGGTTTAGCAGGACACGGTTTAGCAGCACACGGCACAACTGCTTCCCAGGAGGTGCATCAATGGCACGCAACAGTTTGCTCGACCGGTTCCGGCCTGTGGGCGCGCCCGGACCCGCCGGCCCTTCAGGAGTGCCTGCGACGGATGACCAGGGTCCGGAAGCTGAACTTGTTCCGGTGTTTGAGGCTCTCGATCCAACCATCCGCGACGGCAGAATGCTGGTTGACGACGCGGCAGCGCGGGCAGCGGACGCCGTTTCCCAGGCCCGGACCAGGGCGGCAGCCATGGTTGAACAAGCCCGGATGGACAGCGGCGCAGTGCGGGCCAACGCCGCCGCCGAAGTCTCCCGGGAGGCCGAAACCGCGGACAAGAACATGCTGCGCCAAGCCGATGAAGAGGCGGCGGAGCTGAAGCGCAGAGGTGAGTCCCGGCTACCGCAGCTGGCTGCTGCCATTGTGGCGGACCTGGTGAGTGATCTGCTCGGCTCAAGCCCGGAGCAGGACGAAGGTCCTGATGACAGGCAGCGCGGAAAAGATGAAGGCGCATGAGGTCCGACTGGGTCGCGGCCTCAGTTCGTGCGCGGTCCATGGCACAGCGTCGTGTCGGCGCGGGAACCTGCCGCGGAATCGCCGGATCACATAATCTGCGGACAGCGCTGGACCGGCTTGCCGACAGCGCATATGCCGATGAAGTGGAATCCGCCCGGACACTCGCTGCGGCTCAGCGTGCCACCCGCAGGACAGTGTTATGGCAGCTGAGAGTTCTGGCCGGCTGGCTCCCGGCGTCAGGCGCACGGCTGGTTCGCTCAGCAGCCGCTGCGTTCGAAGCGGACAACATCCTGTCCCTGGATCTGCAGCTGCGCCGGGAACAGGCGGCGCAGGCAGCTCAACCAGCTCAACCAGTGCAGACAGTGCCGACAGTGCAGCAGGTGCAGACCCCCCGGGACAGAGCGGATTCAAACCCCGGACCAGACCCAAACCCGGGTTCCGTCTCGGGCGGGGACCAACAGCCGTTTGAGCTCGGCGGACTGGCAACAGCGTGGCCGCGGCTCCGGACGGCCGCCAGCGCCGACGAGCTGCGGTCCGCCCTGGCTTCCTCGCCCTGGGGCGATCCGGGACCGGACGCCGCGCTCTCGGACGTGCTCACGGTGGTGTGGCTGCGCCGGCTCGCCAATGGGGCTCCGACGGCACGTTCCTGGGCTGCTTCAACGGGTGCCCTGCTCTCTGCCCGCTTGGTCTTTGTTGACGGGTCCGCTCCCGGTGAGCGGTTGTTGTCACTGCTGCGGCCGCTGATCGGAACCGGCTGGGTGGGTGCCGATTCCCCTGACACCCTGCGGGCCGCCCTTCCCCCGGGGACGGCGCAGGTGCTGAACGGACTGCAGATTCCCACCGAACTGTGGCGTGCCGAAGCCATGCTCGCAGCGCGGGTGGAAATGGACGGGTTCCGTCTGCTGCGGGCCGGTTTGCCCGGACCGGACGTTGTCTTGGGCGCCATGGCGGTATTGGCTGTGGACGCCTGGCGGGTGAGGGCAGCTCTTGCTGCCGCTGCAGTGAACGCAGGAAGCAGCGAGGTGCTCGATGCCGTGGCGTGAAACCCTGAGTCCGGTGCGGATGGAGCGGGTGGCCCTGGTTGCCCCGCTGGAGGCCCGGCACGAAATGCTGACGGAAGTGGCCCGCAGCGACGCCGTTGAGTTGGAGCTGCCGTATGAGCCGGGAACCGGACCGGAGGAGTTCGACCGGGCCGCGGAGGCCTCCGTCGTCCACGGTCCGGTGGCAGCACTGGTGGGCTGGTCGCCGTCGCGGGCACTGCCTGACCTTCAGGCGGCGCTGGAACCGCACGGAGCTTCCGCCGTCGTCATTCGGCGTCCGCGCGGGGTGGAGCCTCCCACGCTGCTGACCGGCGACGAACCGCGCCGCCAGCAGGTACCGGCGCTGTCCCGCCTTTTGGTGGACACCTACACCACTGTTCCGTATGCAGATCTGGATCCGGCGCGGATTGCCGGGGTGGCCTACGTGGTCATGTTCGGCATGATGTTCGGGGACGCCGGCCAGGGCGCGCTGCTGGCCATCGCCGGGCTGCTCATCCGGTTCCTGAAAGTTCCCTGGCTGGAAAGGTTCCGCCGGACCTGGCTCTTCATCACCGGTGCCGGCGTGGCCGCGGTGTTCTTTGGGTTCCTTTACGGGGAGTTTTTCGGGCCCACCGGCGTGATCCCGGTGCTGTGGCTGGAACCGCTGGAGGAGCCGATTCCGCTCCTGGTCGCCGCCGTGGTCCTGGGGGCGGTCCTGCTGGCCGGTTCCTACACTCTGGGCACCATCAACAGGGTCCGTGAGGGCGGCTGGGGCTATGCCCTGTACGCACGGTCCGGACTGGCGGGAGCCCTGCTGTTCGCTGCCGTTGGGCTGGTGGCCTGGGGCCTGCTTGCGTCCAGTACCGTCATTCTCGTGATCGCCGCATTGGCGGCCCTGATTGCGCTGGTGCTGATGTTCATTGGCCTGTTTACCGAATCCGGCGGTGGAGCGACCGGCGGGTTGCAGGCCAGCGTGGAACTGGTGGACAGCGTGGTCCAGTTGGGTTCCAACCTGGTCTCCTTCGCCCGGTTGGCGGCCTTCGGCCTTACCCACGCCGCCCTCATGATGGTGGTGTGGCAGGCCACCTCCGCCCTGTGGGCTCCGGACTGGCGGGCCGTTTTGGCCATCCTGGTTTTCCTCATCGGCAACGCCCTCACCTTTGCCCTCGAGGGACTGGTGGCAGGCATCCAGGCCCTGCGGTTGGAGTATTACGAACTGTTCTCCCGCGTATTCCAGGACGAAGGACGGCGCTTCCGGCCCTGGAATCCCTTTGCCGGCGGGTCTTCCGCCGCCGGCAAAGCGTCCGGCGGCGGTAAAGCATCCGGCCGCGGTAAAGCATCCGGCCGCGGTAAAGCTGCCGGCACCGGGCCCGAACCCTCTGAGCACCACGGCGCCAGTGCACAACCCGGTCCCCTCCACTCATCTGCATCAGTTGAAAGGCATCACCCATGAGCCCCTGGTTTGCCGGCCTTCCGCTGGTCCTTATCCTCGCTGTCCTGCTCGCCGTCGGCGCAGTGGCACTGATGCGCCGCAACCGACGCACCGGCATCAAGGCACTTCTTGGCCTCAACGCCCTGCTGATGGCCGGAGCGCTGGCCCTGTTTGCGGCGGCACTGAACGCTGCACCCGCCACTGCCGGGGTGGGCGGCGGCTCTGCCTCCACCGCCGTCGCCATGGCGACGGAGGGAAGCGACAGCAGCGGCGCCGCCCTGATCGGCGCCGCGATCGCCGTCGCCGGCTCTTCGATTGGTGCCGCCATCGCCGTTGCCTACACCGGGTCAGCGGCACTGGCTGCCATGAGTGAACGGCCCGAGATTTTTGGCCGGGCCATGGTGGTGGTGGGCCTTGCCGAAGGCATCGCCATTTACGGGCTGATCATCTCGATCATCCTGATCGGGCAGGCATGAACGACGCCGGCACAGTGGCCGCGCTTGGTGAGCCGGCGCTGCTTCAGGGTTTCCGGCTCGCCGGTGCCGCCCTTTATCCGGCCACCGGTGCCGCGCAGGTCAAGGCTGCCTGGTCCGGCCTGCCCGACACCGTTTCCGCCGTGATCCTCACTCCGGACGCCGCAAAAATACTCAGCGGGGAGATCAATGCCCCCACGTCTCCCCTCACCGCGGTGATGCCCTGATGAGCAAGCTGCCCTCCGGATCCGAAGCCTCCCTTGAGTCTGTCCGTTATGCCCTGAGGCGCCGGGCAGACACGGAAGCAGGGCGTCTGGCAGAAGATGCCCGGGCCCAGTCCGAGTCCATCCTCGCCGCCGCGGGCGCCGAAGCGGAGGAGATCCGGAAAACGGCCGAGCGGCAGGGCCGCGAAGCTGCCCGCACGGAGGCTGCCGGCCGGTCCGCACGCATCCGCAGGCAGGCACGGCGCACCGTCCTGGCCCAGCAGGAGGCCCTCCGCGCCGAACTGATCCAACAGGTTCAGCACCAGGCACAGGAGCTCCGCAGTGATCCCCGCTATCCCCGGATGCTGCGTATCCTCACCGAACGGGCGGACAGCATTCTGGGGCCCATGGCGTCGGTGACGGAGAGCTACAAGGGCGGGGTGAACGCCACGGCAGGGTCCAGGCACCTGGATTTCTCGCTGCCCGCGCTGGCCGAGCAGGCACTGGCGAACCGTGCCGGCGAGGTGCCCCTGCTATGGGCCGCCGAGTGAGCGCCGCCGGCACCGGTTCCGGGCCTGAAGCAGGAACCATCACCCGGGTCAGCGGACCCCTGGTGGAAATCACCGGCCTGCACGGACTGTCCATGCTGGAAATCGTGGCCATCGGCCCGGAACGGATCTCCGCCCAGGTAGTGGCGATCAACGGAGAAAACGCCACCCTCCAGGCCTACGAATACACCGGCGGCCTGAAGTCCGGAGACCGCGCGGAACGCTCCGGCCACCAGCTTTCCGGCCTGCTGGGCCCCGGGCTGCTGGGAACAGTCTTCGACGGGCTGCTGCGTCCCCTTTCCTCCGCTCCCCTGTGGCTGACCCAGGACCGGCAGGCCTCCGCGGAAGATCCGGCGGTGCTGGAAACCGAGTGGGGATTCACCCCTTCGGTGAAGGTCGGCGACACGGTGCAGCCCGGGCAGGTCATCGGCACGGTTCCGGAAGCGGGCACCGTGGAATTCCGTGTCATGGTGCCGCCCGCCGTGGCCGGCGTCGTCCAATGGCTCGCCGACGGTCCTGTCCATCCGCTGGACCCGGTGGCACGCGTGGACGGCGTTGAAGTGCCGCTTGCCCAGCAGTGGCCTGTGCATACCGCGAGGCCCTTCGGCGAGCGCCTGACCGAGGCACTGCCCCTGCACACGGGACAGCGGGTCCTGGATCTGCTCTTCCCCCTCCCCCGCGGCTCGGCGGCCGCCGTCCCGGGAGGCTTCGGCACGGGCAAGACCCTCACCCTGCAGCAGATCGCCAAGTGGTCCGACGCCGACGTCATTGTCTATGTGGGCTGCGGCGAGCGCGGCAATGAAATGGCCGATGTGCTGGACGGCCTCTCCGATCTGGAGGATCCCCGGACCGGAGGAAAACTGATCGACCGCACCGTGATCATTGCCAATACCTCCAACATGCCCATGATGGCCAGGGAGGCTTCCATCGCCAGCGGAGTCACCGTCGCGGAGTTCTTCCGCGACATGGGGTATGACGCCGTCGTCATTGCGGACTCCACCTCACGGTGGGCCGAGGCCCTGCGTGAGTTCGCCAACCGCAACGGCGATCTCCCGGCTGAGGAAGGCTATCCGGCCTCACTGGCCAGTGAACTGTCCGCCTTCTACGAACGCGCGGCCCGCGTCCGCACCCTTGGCGGTGCAACGGCGTCGGTCACCGTCATTGGAGCTGTGTCCCCTCCCGGCGGAGACATGAGCGAACCGGTAACCACGGATACCCAGCGCTTTGTCCGCTCGCTCTGGGTGCTGGACCGCGAGCTCGCCTACTCCCGGCACTATCCTGCGGTCAGCTGGCGCGGTTCCTTCTCCCGTGACGCGGAGGCCCTGGCCCGCTGGCACTCCGCCAACGGGGATCCGTTGTGGGCCCGGCGCCGGGCTTCGGCCACTCTGCTGCTCTCCGAAGCGGACCGGCTGACTGCCCTGGCCGAGATCATCGGCACCTCCTCGCTGCCCGGGCATGAACAGATGGTGCTGCTGGGCGGGCGGTTGGTGCGCGACGGCGTCCTGCTCCAGAACGCGCTCAGTCCCAATGACGGCTACTCCTCGGCGGAGAAGGGTTCTGCCCTGCTGCAGATTGTGCTGGACGTGGTTGATGCCTGCCAGGCGCTGGTGGCGCGCGGAGTGCCGGCCGCCGACGTCGAACGCGTGGATTTCACCCCTATTCTCCGGCTGCGGGAGAACACCGGCCCCACCGACGCCGACGGAGTGTGGGCGCAGGGCCGCGGATTCTTGGCCCGGCTGCAGCAAATGGACGGAACCGGGCCTGACCGTCCGGACCACGGCAGAGCCACGGAATCTTCAGGAGGCATCGATGGCGGCACATGACGGCACACAGAACCCGGTGCTTCCCGGCGTGCCCGTTCCTGATCCCGCAGGTTCCCGCAGTGAGCCGGCTTTATCCGTCCCCCGTGTCGGCTACAGCGACGTGCGTGAGCTGCGCGGGCCGCTGCTGGTGCTGGGCGACGCCGACGGCGTTGGCTGGGATGAGTTCGCGACCGTGGCCGTCGCGGGACAGCCGGAGCGGCATGGCCTGGTGCTCGAGGTGGACGGGGATGAAACCACCCTGCAGGTGTTTGAAGGAACCGAGGGCTTGTCGCTGGGCGGCATAGAGGTCCGTTTCTCGGGGCGCCCGCTGGCAGTTCCCTCGGGCCCCGGCTGGCTGGGCCGGGTCTGCAACGGGCGCGGCGAGCCGCTTGACGGCGGCCCTCCAGTGACGGGCGGAGCGCCGACGCCGGTGGGCGGCTGGCCGTTGAACCCCGTCTACCGAGAACCCCCTCAAGACCCCGTGCTGACGGGCATCTCCGCCATCGATGCCCTCACCACGCTGGTCCGTGGCCAGAAGCTGCCGATCTTCTCGGTCCCCGGTCTGCCCCACCTCACCCTCGCAACCCAAATTGCCGCCCAGGCCACCACCTCCTCCGGCCGGGCCTTCCGGGTGGTGTTTGCGGCCATGGGCATGACGCACGCCGACATTGCCTACATCCGGGACAGACTCGAAGAGCGCTCGGCCGCCGGCGAACTGGTGCTGTTGCTTAACGCCGCCGATGATCCGGTGATCGAACGCATCCTCACGCCCCGCATTGCCCTGACGGTGGCCGAGTCCCTCGCCTATGACCACGGTTCCGATGTCCTGGTGGTCATGTCGGATATGACCAGCTACGCCGAGGCAGTCCGCGAAGTTTCCGCCGCCCGGCGGGAGATCCCGGCCCGCCGCGGCTATCCCGGCTACCTGTACAGCGATCTGGCAACTCTCTATGAGCGCTGCGGCCGGGTGCAGGGCAGGGAGGGCTCCGTGACCATTGTGCCGGTCCTGACCATGCCGGCCGGAGACATCACCCATCCCGTCCCCGACCTCACCGGATACATCACCGAAGGGCAGGTGGTCCTGGATCCGGACATCGATGCGCGGGGTATTTACCCGCCCGTGGATGAACTGTCCTCGCTGTCCCGGCTGATGCGCAGCGGTGCGGGCAAGGGCCGCACCCGTGAGGATCATCTTGACGTGGCCGCCCAGATTCTCTCGGCCATGGCCCGCGCGCGGTCCGCCGCGGAACTGGCCGAACTGGTGGGAACGGCAGCCCTCAGCGAGACCGATAACGCCTACATAGAGTTCCGCGATGTGGTGGAGCATGACCTGCTCAACCAGGGCAGGGACGAGCTGCGGACCTTCGAACAAACCATGACGCGTGCCTGGCAGGCACTGTCACTGCTGCCCCGGCGTGAGCTGAACATGCTGTCCGCCGAGTTCCTGGACAAGTATCTGCCGGGTCCTGTGGGCGGTGCACGGCTGTGAGCGGGATATGAGCGGGTTCCGCAGCACCGGCAGCCGTGCCGACAGGGCCGATGTTGAGCGCCGTCTGGCAACCGCCACCCGGGGTGCCGAACTGCTGGACCGCAAACAGCGCATTCTCCGGCTCGCTATCGACGGGCTGCAGGAGGAGGCGGATGCCGCCCGCCTCGCGTGGCAGGAACAGGCCCGCCGGGCTGCCGTGTGGCTGCAGCGTGCCGCCGGATTGGACGGTGATGACCGGATCATTGAGTCAGCACCGGATGACCCCGCCCGGGTGACGGTTCAGTGGGGCGGGAGCATGGGCATCTCTTATCCGCAGGGTGCCGAGTGTCTGCTCCCCGTTCCGCCCCCGACCGGCGGGAGTTCGGCTCTGGCTTATGCCGCCGCAGCGCACCGGGAAGCCCTGCAATCCGCAGTCACTGCGGCGAGCACCGAGCGGGCTCTGCTCCTGGTGTCCCGGGAACTGCTCGCCACCCGCACCCGGCAGCGTGCCGTCGAGAACCGCTGGATTCCCCGGCTGCAGGATCAGCTCACAGAGATTGGACGGCGAATCGCCGAACAGGAGTTGGAGGAAAGCCTGCGGCTGCGTTGGTCTGCCGGGCTGGTCTGAGTCGCGTTCCTCAATGAACTGATTTGTCTCCGCCCAGTGGACAACGGGGCCGCCGCCGTTTCATCTGGCGTTCGGAACCACGTTCAACCCCTAGGAACTGCCCTCCTGCGCGGTCGGCGCGGCCGCCGCTTGGCGTGCCGATTCGGAGTGCCGTGCATTGCAGACAAAAAATTGGCGGGTAAGGTGTTCGGATTTCCGGCTCCAAATCGGAACAGTAATCCTCAACACCCTCCGGAGCCATGTTAAACCTCTGAATCCGTCTTTTAGTTGGCGATCCGGAAAAACCGCCCCGGCACTATGGCAGGTTGATCGCATCGCATGGCGCGGTGCACTCACCGTTTGCGAATGCGATGGCATCAATCGCAAAGGGGAAATCGTATGCATTTCAGACGCTCAGCGATATTAATTTGCATTACCTCAATAACAGGCGCCCTGCTGACCTCCGGTCACGCACCGGTGACATCTGCGGTGCCACGAACCGTAGCCGGTGTGTCCTCGCTGTCGGATACATCCGCAGAGGAGCTGAAGAGGGCGTTGGAGGAAGCGCCCACGAGTCTGAAGGACTCCTCGGTCCGGGCAACAGCTGGGAAGGCCCGGGACCTCAGGACGCCGTTCGAGATCAGTAACGGCGCTGCGTGGACGTCCGTGGCTGAGGCACGCAGATTCAACCAGCGGCTCGATGAGAGCAGTCCGCGGGTCAAGGTGGAACGGATCGGAACCTCGGGAGCCAAACAGCCGATTCAAATGCTCTCGGTCGGATATCCGGAGCCCAAACCCGTTTCCGAGGCTGCCAGAGGATCAGTGATTCTCTTTAACTGCTCCATTCACGGCGATGAGCCTTCCGGCCGAGAAGGATGCATGCAGCTGGCACGGGACATGTCCACTACAACAAATCCGTCCTGGATCCGCCTGCTGAAGGAGACAACGGTGCTGTTCACCACTATTAATCCTGATGGGTGGCAGGCTGACACCCGCGGGAATGCTGCCGGTATTGATATCAACCGCGATTTCCTTGCACTCGCCACACCCGAAGCCCGCGCTCTGGCCAAGGTCATGCGTGACTGGAAGCCGGATGTCCTCAATGACCTGCACGAATTCGGCCCTCGTGAGTTTTATGACGCACAGGTGTTGGCTTTGTGGCCGCGAAACCGCAACGTAGATCCGCAGATTCATGCTCTCTCCAAGACCATGGTGAATGACTACTCTCTGGCGCAGGTCGCGTCCGACGGCTACACCACGAGCATCTACGGACAACTGGTCAAAGACGGCGTTCCCTTCCAGCAGATCGCGGGCGACGGGCAGGGCAGGATCCTCCGTAACTACGCTGGCCTGCAGCACATCACGGGTCAGTTAACTGAAACCGCCGCCGATGCTGTGACCCCGGAGGAAGAAAGCGACGTGACGCTGCTCAACCGGCGCCGCGTGGTGGGTCAGTATGACAGTGCCGTGGGATCGGTATCGATGCTCATCGAGAACCGGCAGACTCTGGCGCAGGCATCAGTCGATGCCGCGAGCAAGGCTGCCCAGGCCGGCGCCGAACGTTCCGGGGTTGTGTATTTCGACGGCCAGGATGACATGGTGCCCACCACCCCTGAGGGTGCAGAGCCCCACCCGATGTGCGGTTACCAGCTCTCCGCTACTCAGTTGACGGAACTGCGGCCGGTTCTGGAGCTGCACGGTATTACGTGGAAGAGGAACAGAGACGGAGCCATTGTCACCATGGCCCAGCCGGCCAAGACTCTTATTCCGCTGATCTTTGATGCGCGTGCACCCTTCAACGTCAGCGAAGCCGCCCCGTTGGACACCTGCCCATAAAGGAGAACACATCAAGAGGATTGGTTCTCTTGGCAGGAGCACACTGGAAAGGGAGACCGTCATCGGCGATGGCGGTCTCCCTTTCCGGTGTTTCACATCCATGCCAGGCCGGGTTCGGGCGGCCCCTACTGACGCTGGGGAACGTGCCCTACAGCCGGAAGCTCTCGTCCAGGCGTTCGATGATGGTGACGTTGGCCTGGCCGCCGCCCTCACACATGGTCTGCAGCCCGTAACGGCCGCCGGTGCGCTCAAGTTCATGCAGCAGCGTGGTCATAATCCGGGCACCGGTGGCGCCAATGGGGTGCCCCAGGGAAATTCCGCCGCCGTTGACGTTCACCTTGTCCATGTCCACATCCAGTTCCCGCTGCCAGGCCAGCACCACGGACGCGAAGGCCTCGTTGATTTCCAGCAGGTCAATCTCGTCCAGGCTCATCCCTGTCCGTCCCAGTGCATGCCGGGTGGCTTCGATGGGGGCACTGAGCATCATGATGGGATCATCACCGCGGGCCGAGATGGAATGGATACGGGCACGCGGCTTGAGCCCGTAGCGGCGCACGGCGTCCTCAGAGGCCAGCAGCAGCACGGCGGCAGCATCGGAAATCTGGGATGACGTCGCAGCGGTGAGACGGCCGCCGTCGGACAGCGGTGCCAGGGACTCGATCTTGGCGCGGTTCGGTTCCCGCGGACCTTCGTCTGCGGTAATTCCGTTCAGCGGAAGGATTTCGCGGTCAAAGCGGCCCTGTGCCTGGGCTGCGAGCGCCCGGACATGGGATTCGACGGCGAAGTCCTCCATTTCCGAGCGGGTGAGGCCCCACTTGTCCACCATCATTTCGGCGCCGATGAACTGGGACACCTTCTGGTCACCGTAGCGCTCAGCCCAGCCGGCGGATCCGGTGAAGGGATCCGGGAAGCCCAGCTCGCGGGCAGCAGTGTTGGCGTACGAGATCGGGATGGAGGACATGCTCTGCACTCCGCCGGCCAGGACCAGGTCACTGGTTCCACTCATGACGGCCTGCGCCGCGTAGGACACCGCCTGCTGTCCGGAGCCGCATTGGCGCTCCACCGTGGTGCCGGGCACGCGCTCGGACAGCCCGGCAGCCAGCCAGGAGGTGCGGGCAATGTCCATGGCCTGCGGGCCCACCTGATCAATGGCACCGAGGATAACCTCGTCAAACTCTGCGGAATCGATGCCGGTGCGGCGCACCGTTTCAGCGATGACGTGGGCGGCCATGTCGGCGGGGTGGACCTTGCTCAGTCCTCCGTTGCGCCGCCCCACGGGAGTGCGGACGGCGTCGATAATGAATGCTTCAGCCATGAAGGCAGGCCTTTCGTTGAGGGGTTGTGTGTGTTTTCCACCACCCTAAGTGATGCAGGCCACGCGGACACCAATCCACCGGTATGCGTCCTGCCCCGGCGTGCCTGCACTGCCACACGACTGAGAGGCCCCGCCGTCCGGAGCGCAGGGGCCGAACGGCTAGAATGGAAAGGCTGTCATTGCCGGCAGCACTGCCGCGGGTGTTTCACCCCCTGCGGCCGCATCCCACCACACGTGAAAGCAGCGGAGTGTCCTTACAGGTTCAGCCCACCGTCAGCGCCACCAACAGCCCGGCAGGCAAAGCGACCGCGGCGATTGTCCGCGAGTCCTCCCGCCGCCGCACCTTTGCGGTGATCTCGCACCCCGACGCCGGTAAGTCCACGCTCACGGAAGCCCTGGCCCTGCATGCCCGAGTGATCGGCACGGCCGGTGCCACAAACGGCAAGGAGAACCGCCGGGAAACGGTCTCTGACTGGATGCAGATGGAAAAGGACCGCGGCATTTCCATCAGTTCCACCGCGCTGCAGTTCGCGTACCGGGACACCGTCATCAACCTGCTGGACACCCCGGGCCACGCCGACTTCTCCGAGGACACCTACCGCGTGCTGGCCGCCGTTGACTGCGCCGTCATGCTGGTGGACGCGGCCAAGGGCCTGGAGACCCAGACCATGAAGCTGTTCGAGGTCTGCCGCGCCCGCAACCTGCCGATCATCACCGTGATCAACAAGTGGGACCGTCCCGGCCTGGATCCCCTGGCCCTCATGGACGAGATCACCGAACGCACCGGACTCACCCCCATGCCCCTGACCTGGGCCGTGGGTATTGCCGGGGACTTCCGCGGCGTCTGGGACCTGCAGAAGGACGAATACGTCCACTTTGAACGGCAGAACTCCGGCGCGTCGCTGGCCAAGGAAGAACATCTCAGCCCCGAGGACGCCCTGGCCCGCGAAGGCGATGTCTGGGAGGACTCCCTGGGCGAAGCCGAGTTGGTCATCGACGGCCGCGAGTTTGACCGGGACGCCTTCCTCAACGCCAAGGCAACACCCATCCTCTTCTCCTCCGCCGCCCTGAACTTCGGCGTGAAGCAGATCCTGGACGCACTCGTGGACCTGGCGCCGGCGGCAGGACCGCGCGAAGACAAGGACGGCGGACTCCGCCCGGTTGAAGCACCGTTCTCCGGGTTCGTCTTCAAGGTCCAGGCCGGAATGAACAAGGCCCACCGCGACCACGTCGCCTTTATCCGCGTCTGCTCCGGCATCTTTGAGCGCGGCATGGTGGTGACGCACTCCAACACCGGCAAGACCTTTGCCACGAAGTACGCCCAGCATCTGTTCGGCCGTGAACGCGAAGTGATCGACCAGGCCTACCCGGGCGACGTCGTCGGCCTGGTGAACGCTTCGGCACTGCGGGTTGGCGACAGCCTGTATGTGGAGGAGCCGGTGGAGTACCCGCCCATCCCGTTCTTCTCCCCCGAGCACTTCCGCGTGGCCCGGTCCAAGGATCCCAGCCGCTACAAGCAGTTCCGCCGCGGCATCGACCAGCTCGAACACGAGGGCATCATCCAGGTGCTGCGTTCGGACCGGCGCGGAGACCAGGCGCCGGTACTGGCCGCCGTGGGCCCCATGCAGTTCGAAGTGGTGGAGGACCGCATGACGCAGGACTTCAACGCCCCCATGCGTTACGAGCAGCTCTCCTACTCCCTGGCCCGGCTCACCACCGCCGACGCAGCTGAAATCCTGTCCAACGTGCACGGGGCCGAGGTCCTGGTCCGGACGGACGGCGCCTATGTGGCGGTGTTCAATGACATCTGGGCACTGCGCCGGGTGGAAAAGAACCACCCCGAGGTTTCACTCACGGTGATTGGCACGGAGTCCCCGAACAGCCGCGGCTACTAGTGAGCGCATCAACCCGCTGATACTCCGGCTTCCCTCGACAAAACAGAAACCCGGGTATAGGTTCGCGTCAAATTGACTGAACGAGCCGGCGGGGGACGCTATGAGACAGCTGAAGAAGCTCGCGGGAAGCACCCTCCTTGCAGCGGCCTTGGCCGCTGTACTCACTGGGTGCTCCTCCGGCGGTGACCTCGCGTTCAGCAACGAGGGCCCCGACGACGTCACGGTGTCCACCGGAGACCAGGAGTTCACCGTCGAATCAGACGGCGGGGTTCACATCCTGGGTTACGGCTGCACGGAGGGGGACACCACAGTCCGGTTCCCGTCCGGTCGGGAGATTGTCCTCACCGAGCGCGTTTGCCCGGACCAGCAGATCGTGATCCGTGACGGAGCAGTGGACCTGCATGCCGCATCGGACAGCTGACTGGACCCGTGACCTGCAGCAGGAGTTACGGTCGTCACACTGAACGGCGAGCGTGAGCATAAGTAATCCTTATCTTTTCCCGGAAACAGCGTAAGCGTTAGTTTTTCGTGAGTATGCTCAACGAAATACTTCACTGCCGCTCCACTGGTTAGGGGCGGCCTCCCTCCGGAAGGTCGCAGCCATGTCTGTCTCAGCGTTTCCCTCGCTTTCCCGCCCTGCATTCCCCGCCGTTGCCGACGGTACCGCGCCGGAAAACTCCGAAGCCTGGCTGGCCCTGAAATCCGCAGCAACGGCACTGCAGCCGCTGCAGAACAAGAACGGCTCAGTGGAGGCGGAAAACCGCGCCGCTGCCGAAGAGCTCATTGCGGTCATTGCTGCCGCTGTCCAAGTGCTGGCTCCCGCCTTCGAGCACGACGCCGAATACCTGACCCTGGTGGTCAGCGACCTCGAGCGCTGGGTTGCCAACGGGTTGGGCGAACCGGACTTCCTGGACTCCCTGCTCGCGTTTTCCCCGCAGCTGGACCGCACGGACGGTCTGCAGCACCTTGTGCTGTTCCCCATGTACACGCAGAACGGCTCCACCAACCGCTACATGGAAGCCGTGCTCATCGAAGTTGTCTGGCCGGAGTTCATCGGCGAGCTGGAGGCCGGCGGGTACTCGAACAAACTCTTTGTGCCGATCCGCTTCCTGGACTTCACCCCGGGCTACGACACCAACTCAGCGGTGCTCTTCCCCGAGTCCGTGGCCGTCCGCGAAACCCCCACCTTCACCTGGGGTGCCATCTTCGCTGACCGTGAGGCAGCCCGGTTCCGCCGCGTCCTCCGGGCCGCAGCTGAGATCACCTCACTGCAGCTGCCGGAGGACGCCGCGGCGCTGCTGGATGACCAGAAACTGGCCCAGGACACCTTCGTCATGTGGGACCTGATCCACGACCGCACGCACATGCGCGGGGACCTGCCCTTTGATCCCTTCATGATCAAACAGCGCATGCCGTACTTCCTCTACTCCCTGGAGGAACTGCGCTGCGACCTGACCGCCTTCCGCGAAGCTGTGAAGATCGAAAAGGATGAGGACGCTTCCCCGGAAGCGCGCAAGCATGCCACGCTGGTGCAGTACGCGGTGATCTTTGACCGGATCTTCCGGTTCGCCATTACGGGCAGCCGGGTGCGCAACTATGACGGCCTCGGCGGGCAGCTCCTGTTCGCCTGGATGCATCAGAATCACGTCCTGCACTGGACCGACGGCAAGCTGAGCATTGACTGGGAAGACGCGGCCGACGTCGTTGTCCGCTTGGGCGCCAACATCGAGGACCTGTACTGGCGCTCCATTGACCGGCCCAAGACCGCCCACTGGCTTGCCGCCTACGATCTGGTGTCCGCCACCCTGACTCCCAACCCCGCCTCCGTGTGGGCCAAGGGTCCGGACGCGCTGCCGCTGGACGGACCGCCGCGCGGGCTGACCGACCAGGTACTGGACGACGAGTTTCCACTGTCCATGTTCTACGAAGCGCTCTCCAAGAAGATGGCCCCGGTCATCGAATCCACCTCGGGAATCACAGGAAGTACGAACTAAATGAACTCAACGCCGGCCAGCGAAACGTCCGCCCCTGACCAGTCCCTGCGGGGCCGTACCGTTTTGGTGGCCGGCGCCGCCTCGGCCTCCGGCGCCGCCGTCTGCACGGCGCTCGAGACCGCCGGAGCGAAAGTCGTGGCCGTGGGCCGGGACGGAGCCCGGCTGGAGACCGCCCTTTCTGACCTGCTTGACGCCGATCTGCGCACCTGCGACCTGTCCCGTCCGGGAGACGTGGACGCACTCGCCCAGGATCTACAGGAAATCTACGGCGGGATCGACGGGCTGATCCACCTGGTGGGCGGCTGGCGCGGCGGCGGCGGAATCACCGGGCAGAAGGAAGATGACTGGGATTTCCTGCAGACCAACATCCTGCAGACCCTGCGCAACGTCAGCCGCAGCTTCTATGACCAGTTGGCAGCCTCCGACGACGGCCGGCTCGCCATTGTCTCCTCCACCTCCGTGGACTCCCCCACCGCGGGAGGGGCCGGCTATGCCGCAGCCAAGGCCGCAGCCGAAGCCTGGGTGCAGGCTATCGCCCAGGGGTTCCGCCGGGCCCAGTCCGGCGCCGGGGACAATCCCCAGCCGCAGCACTCGGCTGCCGTCGTGTTTGTGGTCAAGGCTCTGGTGGATGACTCCATGCGTGCGGCCGAGCCGGACCGCGACTTCAGCACCTACACTGATGTGCAGACTCTGGCCGGAGCCGCCGTCGGCCTCTTTACCCGGGATGCCGCGCAGCTGAACGGGCAGCGCATCTCACTGGTGCCGCAGCCTTGAGCCCGCAGCCCGGTCCTGACCCCGGACAAAAACCGAACACCCGTAAGAGATACTGGACACTGTGACCAACATTTCCCCCCTGCATGACATATCCATCCGCGCGTTTGCCTCGGACAACTATTCCGGAGTCCATCCGGAGATCCTGGATGCGCTGACCGCTGCGAACCGGGGCCACCAGGTGGCCTACGGTGAGGACGTTTACACAGCCAAACTGCGCGAGGTCCTGTCCGCACACTTCGGCGCCCAAATGCGCGCCTTCCCGGTTTTTAACGGCACCGGCGCGAACGTCACCGCCCTGCAGTCGCTGCTGCCGCGCTGGGGTGCCGTCATCTGCGCCTCCACCGCCCACATCAACGTGGACGAGAACGGTGCACCGGAACGGATTGGCGGCATGAAGCTGCTGCAGATCCCCGCTGCGGACGGCAAACTGACGCCCGAACTGATTGATCAGGAAGCCTGGGGCTGGGGAGATGAGCACCGCGCCCAGCCGCTGGCCGTGTCCATCACGCAGTCCACGGAACTCGGCACGCTGTACACCGTTGAGGAAATCACCGCGATCGCCGAGCACTGCCACAAGCACGGTATGCTCCTGCACATGGACGGGGCCCGGCTGGGCAACGCCGCTGCGGCGCTCGGCGTGGGCATGGGTGCCATGACCACCGACGCCGGCGTGGACATCCTGTCCCTGGGCGGCACCAAGAACGGCATGATGTACGGCGAGTGCATTGTGTCACTGAATCCGGAGGCCTCCCCCGGCCTGGATTACCTGCGCAAGATGAACATGCAGCTGGCCTCCAAGATGCGTTTCATTTCCGCCCAGTTCGTCACGCTGTATGAGGACGACCTGTGGCTGCGTTCAGCATCACATGCCAACGCCATGGCCCGGCGGCTGCGGGCCGCGGTGGAGGAGATCGACGGCGTGGAGCTGACCCAGCCTACCGAGTCCAACGCTGTCTTCGCCAATCTTCCGGCCGGAGTTGCGGACCGTCTGCGCTCCTCGTTCCGGTTCTACGACTGGGACCAGGCCACGGGAGAGGTGCGCTGGATGTGCACGTTCGACACGTCCGAAGCCGATGTCGACGCATTCGCCGAGGCCATTGCCCGGGAGGTTGCCGCTGATCCCGAGGCTCCCGGAGTGTCCGCACTGAGCTAACAGCTGAGGTCCCGGAGCCGTACCTGCAGCTCCGGGACCGGAACCACCTGTCCGGTATCCCGGAAAGCGGTCCCACTTCCGCTACGGTGGGACGCAACCGTCCGCCGTTGACATCCGGAAAGAAGGACCAACATGGGCTCCATCCAGCTCTGGCACATAACACTCCTGGTCATCCTGCTTGTGGGTGCTGCAGCAACTGCGGGCCTGGTGTACTTCGTCAGGAAGAACTCCCCTGCCCGGACCGGCAGTGACGGCGGTGCGCCCCGGCAAACAACCCGGAACCCTCCCGCCGCCGGCAACTGAGGCCTAGGCTGGGCAGATAACAAAAGGGACACTTCGGCGAGCCTGCACCTTTGCCCGAGTCCTGCGCCAGTAACCTGCGAAGGTGAGTGCAATCGGTGACTTATCACAAGTACCCCCAGACTTCCTGAAAGCCCTCGGTTCGCTGCGGCGAGCCCGGTGCCGCCCTGAGCTGCATCTGAACGAGATCCCGGCACCGGCACGACTGGCTCCTTTTGCCGTGTCACTGGGTGCGGAGATCCTCGCGAGCGGACCGCTGGCGCGTGCTGAAGGCCTCGGCCACGGTCCGTCCGGGATCGTCATTCCGGAACAAACCGAGCTGGCCACCGGCCGCTTCATCCTCCTTCATGACCCGGAGGGGTCGGACGTGTGGAACGGAACCTTCCGGATTGTCACCTACATCCGGGCCGAGCTGGAACCTGATATGGGCAACGATGAACTTGTTGGCTCCGTCGCCTGGACCTGGCTCGTGGAAGCCCTGCAGGAACACCATGCCGGATACTCCAACGCCGGCGGCACCGCCACCCGCATCCTCTCCGAAAGCTACGGCACACTCGCCGGCCGCGGCGACGCAATCGACATTGAACTGCGGGCATCCTGGACACCGGATTCCGCCGACGTGCAGGAGCATTTGGAAGCATGGTCGGACATGGTCTGCACCTTCGCCGGGCTTCCTCCCCTGCCCGAGGGCGTGACGCCGCTGCCCAGGGCGCGCCGAAGCTAGGCTGCGGCACCCCTCTTTGGAGCATCGGAACAGGCGGGGCACCCGTGTGTCACTGCGGCACCGCCGGACTCGATAGACTGAAGTCCTTATGACCGCGCAGATACCCGGCTCCCCCGCCCAGAACCCTTCCGCCGATTTGACCGACGAACCCGTTGAGCTTCCGCTGCTGGAGGCTCCGAGAGACGGGGTGCCCCTGGTCATCGACACTCCCCGCGGATTGGAACGGGCTGCCAGGGCACTCGCCGCCGGCACCGGACCCGCAGGAGTGGACGCTGAACGGGCCTCGGGTTTCCGCTACGGCCAACGGGCTTTCCTGGTCCAGATTCGCCGGGAAGGATCCGGCACGTGGCTGATCGATCCGGAACCGTTCGACAACCTGGACATCATCAACGACGCCCTGCAGGGGGTGGAGTGGATTCTGCACGCCGCCACCCAGGACCTGCCCTGCCTCTCGGAACTGGGCATGTGGCCGGACAAGCTGTTCGACACGGAACTGGCCGCACGGCTGGCCGGACTGCCGCGCGTCGGCCTGGCCGCCGTGATTGAGAACCTGCTCGGCTTCACCCTGGCAAAGGAGCATTCGGCAGCCGACTGGTCCACCCGGCCGCTGCCCGAGCCGTGGCTGCGCTACGCCGCCCTGGACGTTGAGGTCCTCGCCGAGCTCCGCATAGAACTGATCAAGGTACTCGACGACGCCGGTAAGCTTTCCTTCGCGGAACAGGAGTTCGAAGCGATCCGCACGGCTCCCCCGGCTCCCCCGCGCGTGGACCCGTGGCGCCGCACCAGCGGCATGCACCAGTTGCGCGACCGCCGTCAGCTTGCCGTTGTCCGCGAACTGTGGACCGAGCGCGAGCACCTGGCCGAGAACAGGGACACCGCACCGGGCAGGCTCATTCCCGATTCCGCAATTGTGGCGGCCGCACGGGCCATGCCCGCCACCGTCCCTCAGCTGCTGGGCACCCCGGGCTTCCACGGCCGCGCCGCCCAGAAGGAAGCACCGCGCTGGCTGCGCTGCATTTCCGCCGGCCGGTCCGCATCAGACCTGCCCCCGCTGCACATTCCCACCCACGCGCCGCCGCCCCCGCGGGTATGGGCCAAGAATGATCCGGCAGCAGCGGCACGCCTGCAGACCGCGAAGCCGCGGCTGGCCGCCGTAGCCGAGCAGCTGAACCTGCCCGTCGAGAACCTGCTGACTCCCGACACCCTTCGCCGGGTGGCCTGGCGTCCTCCGGCCCAGATCAATCTGGAGTCCATCAGTTCCGCACTGCGTGACCTGGGCGCACGCCGGTGGCAGATTGATCAGACGGCTGCCGTCCTGACCGTGGCCTTCCTTGATCCGGACCCGCTGGTGGAAAAGGAAAAAGACACCGCCGGCTCCCGGTAGGGCCCGGCGGAGCGATCGGCACCCGCAGCAGCAAAGGGCGTGGCCCCGGGAGGATTCCCGGGGCCACGCCCTTACTTATGGACCGGCGAAGATGCGCCGGGCCGGCGGTTGGTCTTAGTTGACCCGTACGGTCATCATTCCCTTGGGATTGCTCTGGATGACCTGGATCTTGGTACCCGTTCCTGCCACGACAACGCTGGCCTGGGGATTGGCCGGATCGTAGTAGGCGTTCGGATTGGTGTCATCAAAAACGGCAACACCTGGCTGGGACGGAACGTTCAATGTGGTCATGCCGGCCGCCGTCTCGCGGTGCAGACTGATCGGGTCCGTAGCTTCCTTGCCGAACGTCGCATCGTAGCTCTGGATGCGGTTGCGGGCATACGCGCCGTCAGACCAGACCAGGCTCCGGGGATGTGAATCTACCGGAAGCACCAGGCCCGCACCTGGATGCTGTGACGTGTTGTTGTTCCGCTGCCCGGCGTTCCAGTAGGTGATCAGCATCCCGTTTTGGTACGGATAGTGTTCCACGGTGTCCGGGGCGCTGAGTGCCCAGCCAAAGTTGTACGGACCGGTTTCCAGCGTGCCGTCGTAGCCCATGTACTGGCGGTTCTCGGCGATGTAATACCGGCCGTTTCCGGCGGCGTCCCGCGGCAGCGTGACCACCAGGGCCTGCTGCTTCTTAGTGGCATGGAAGGACGGGCCAAGCTTATGCGTGGATTTTGTGCCCGCGGCAGCCACGTCATAGTCCAGCCAGCCGAGCTGCAGTTTCTCCCAGGCGCCCATGTGGTTGGGCGTGGTGCCGATGGAACCGTCACCGTGGCCCAGCCAGGATCCTGAACTCATGAGGGTCCAGAAGCCGGTGCCGTTGTCGCCGCCGGCGGTGTCATAGAGGTCCGGAAGGCCAAGGTCGTGGGCATATTCATGAGCGAAAACGCCCAGTCCGCCGTTCTCGGGCTCCGTGGTGTAGTCCCGGATCCAGACGTTGGAAGCTCCGATCTTGATGCCGCCGTAAAGGTTCATTGCCGGGCCGCTGGTACCCCGTCCCGCTTGTCCTACTGACCACCGGTGGGACCAAATGGCCGACGACGGCGCACCCGCCTCTTCTCCCTCACCGGCATGGATGGCCTGGAAGTGGTCGATGTAACCGTCCGGCTCGTCGAAGTTGCCGTTCTTGTTGTAGTCGTAGCGGTCCCACTGATCGAACGTGGCCAGGTACGCGTCAATGTCCGCGGCTGACTTTCCGGCCTCGATCTGGGAGTCGTACCAGGCGTTGGCCGCATCCTGCACAAAACGGGTCATGTCCGTCTGGCTCTCGGTTTCCCCATAGCTGGCCGAGTTGTACGGCACGGTGACCCAGTCGCTGACGTCACCGTCCACCGTGTACCGGCCGCTCGAAAGCTCTTCATAGAGAGTCTTCATGGACTCTTCCCGGGGGTGAAAGAACATATCCAGATAATGCTCGCGGTCGAACTTCGGCTCCCAGTAGGTTGAGTTGTCCGTGCTCCGGTCCGGTTCCGGAATCTGGTTCTGCGACGGTCCGGCCGAGGTATTCGGAAACCGCGGATCAGCCTGGTCACCAAAGCCAATGAGGAAGGACAGGATCTGGTCGCTGTCTTCGAGTCCGTATTCGGCCCATTGCCCCGGGGCAACCTGCACGGCCTTCGACCCGCCGCGGTTCTGGACCGGGGCTTCACCGCGGATCACCTTTTCCACCGCCTGCTGATTCAGCGCACGCTTTTCGGCGGCAGCTGCGTCCGGACGGTCATCCATTTTCCCGGGGCTGCCGCCGGCTCCCGGAGATCCCGCAACGGAACCGCCGTCCCCTGCGCCCGGCTGGGAGGGCGGAGCGGCTACAGCGGCCAAGGGAGAAAGCAAAAGGACACTGCTGACAGCCAGCACTGCTGCTTTCCGCGCATTCCTGCGCCTGTTTCGACGAATCAAGTGATCCCCTTAGAACAAAACTTCACGGGTGGAAGTGTGATGGGACAAAGGTACGGCCCGTTTGGATTAGGACGGAAAACACAGCGGCACTGTTTGGCTATTTCGAGGAAATGCAGAGAAATATCCAATGCACCTCTTTCTAAAATC
Source organism: Arthrobacter sp. APC 3897 (assembly GCF_030407495.1). Lineage (GTDB taxonomy): Bacteria > Actinomycetota > Actinomycetes > Actinomycetales > Micrococcaceae > Arthrobacter_B. Next base: position 38,977 of record NZ_JASDDG010000020.1, read on the forward strand.
CTCTTCTCCCTGTACAGAGTAGACGCCATGGATTTTGGCGGAATTCCAGGGCATTTGACCCAGACGTACAGATAGGCTGTCACCGTGCCCAGACTGGAATACGCCGCCGGACCCGATTTGCCGCTGACCGACGTCGTCCGGCTTTATGACTCGGTGGGTTGGAGCGCCTACACCAGCGACCCGGACAACCTGGCAGCTGCCCTCGCGGGCTCCACGCTGCTGGCGGTTGCCCGTTACGACGGCACCCTGGTGGGCCTGGCCAGGATTATCTCCGACGGTCACTCCGTCTGTTACCTGCAGGATGTCCTGGTTGATCCCCGGCACCAGCGAACCGGATTGGGCCGGAGACTGGTCGAATTTGTCCTGGCGCCGTACTCCCACGTCCGCCAGAAGGTATTGCTCACCGACACCGAGCCCGGTCAGAAGGCGTTCTACGAATCGCTCGGCTACCGGCAGGCAGGCGGTGACACCGGCAGCGGATTGCCGCTGCGGGCATTCGTCCGGTTCGATTCATGAAGCAGTCTGTGCAACACGGCGCCGCAGTCATTCTGCTGTCTTGTGCCGCCGCCGTTGTGGTGTTGATTGTCCGCGGCAATGACCCCGCTGCATGGGTGTTTTGCGGGTACTGTTTCGTCATGGCATCGATGCAGATCCGCCGGGAGCGCCGGACCGGCCGCCGTTATGCAGCCAGGAACCAGTTTGAGTGCCGGGTCCGGCCCGCCGCAGCTGCCGCCTCCCGGCCACGGTGGGCCCGTGCTCTCGCAACCCCCTATCCCGATTGGTTGACGCTGCAGCCGCTGTCCCGCAGTGCTGGGCCCAATGATGACCCGCTGGTGCTGCAGAGCTCCCATTTCGCAGGAATGCGCAGGGCCGAACTTTCCGAATCCCTGTTCCGGTTCAACCCCGGCTGGCACATCGCAAGCTTCCGCAGCGGCGGCGGGGACATTCTGCTTGCTGCCCCGTCCGCGTCCCTGACGGCGTTTATCGAACCCGCCTCGCTGCGGGGCCCGCAGCACCGCCCCGCGCCGGAGGATCAGCCATGATCATGGGCGTATTCGTCATGGCATGGGCGCTCGGACTGTGGTCCCTGCTGAAAAACACCATCGAGGTACGCGGCTATGTTCCGCCCTCATGGTGGTGGACAACCCTGCCGTTCAGCGTCGTCGGATTTATCACCGCCGTGTCAACGAAGTCCCCTTTTGCGGGCATCGCTGTCGGATTAGTTGCAGCCGTCGCCGTGCATCTCTGGGCATCGGCCAAATACCGCAAAAAGCATCTGCGCGCGGAGGAATTGCCTTCCTATGTGGGACGGCACGGCGTTGTCACCGAAGCTATTACGAGCCTTGACTACGGGAGATTGAATCTGGAAGGCACGGTGGAGATCGAGGACGGACGCACTGTTTATGCCATTACCCGGGGCCTCGCAGAGAAAGAGGCTTTGCCTAAAGGTTCCCTGGTCCGGATTGTCGGCACCACCCCCGGCGACTGGGCCGTTGTTGAGCCGGTCGGAGAGTTCAACGACGGCTACCTGATGCGCTGAGAGCTTCACCCGATTAGGGAACGCTCCCGCGTCCTGCGCCGGTGCAGGGCAGACCTCTGCCCTCCCCTTGTTCCGCGCAGCTGGATCCGGGATTCCAGCTGCGCGGAACTATGCGGGCAAGAGGGTGCCTAGTCGAAGACGGGAACCCCGCTGCGGACCAGGCGCCAGTTGTTGTCGGCAAAGTCCGCCGGGTTAACGGTTCCCTGAGCCACCACGTAGTCAATGAGCAGCTGGCGGATTTCCGTCTGCTGGTTGACCAGCACCGGAGCCATGGCGATGTGCGGGAAGTTGCCGCCGCCGGACTGCCGGTAGTTGTTTGTGGCTACCGCGAAGCGCTGCACCGGATCCACCGGAGCACCGTTGAAGCTCAGGTTGACGATGCGCTCCCCCACCGGGCGGCTGATATCGATGTCATAGTCAATGCCGGACAGCATGTCGTAGTTGTAGTCCGGAGTTCCGTCGGCGTTGGTCAGCGTGGCGGGATCCACCGGGGCGCCCGGCGCCGTTTGAATGAAGTACTTCGCTGAGTACTCCAGGTAATCCTTGACCTGGGCACCGGTCATCTCCACCCCGAAGAGGGTGTTCGGAAAGACGTACAGCCCGGCCAGGTCGCGGATGGTCACCGGACCGGCGGGGATTTCAGCGGTACGGCTGAAAGGAGCCACCAGGGAGAGCACGGGCAGATCCGCGCTGGGGCCGCCGTCGAGCGCCCGGTCCACCGCCTGGGCCTGGACCGAACTCACGAAGTCCATGACGGCTGTGTCGCGGTAGCGTGACTCCGCCGCAGGCATGGACTCGGTGGCCGTGCCGATGGGCGTATTGACGTAATCAATGACCCGCTGGTGCTGTTCGGCCACCAGCTTGGAGATTTTCGGATCCGCCTCAACGGTGTTGGCGTTCAGCAGCGAGGACGACGCCGAGGTAACGTCCCATTGGCCGCGCACCTTGGTCAGTTCAAAGTCCATCACGGACAGGCGCATCCCCCAGTTCAGCGGTTCGGTCAGCAGCACCTGATCGCCGGTGACCTTGTTGGTCACGAAGCGTTCCGGGATTTCCTGGTGGGCGTGTCCCACCAGGACGGCGTCGATGCCGGGCACTGTTTCGGCCAGTTGCGTGGATGCGTTCTCCAGCGGCAGCTCGGGACCGTAGGAGGACGTTCCCGAGGTTCCGGAGTGGGCGCTGACCACCACAACGTCTGCGCCCCGGGCCTTCATCTGCGGCACATATTTCTGTGCCTGTTCCACAATTCCCGGGAACTCAAGCTTGCCGTCGACGTTGTTTTTGTCCCAAATGGCCACCCCGGGATTCGTAAGGCCCAGAATGCCGACCTTCACGGGCTTGTTGCCCTTGGTCTTCACCGTTTTGATGATGTACGGGGTGAAAGCCGGCTTCCCGGACTTCACATCCACAGCATTTGCTCCGAGCAGCGGGAAATCCAGCTGGCTTTCAAACTTCCGCAGCAGGTCCAGCCCATAATTGAATTCGTGGTTGCCCAGCGCCGCTGCGTCATAATCCATCGCGTTCATGGCGGCAGCCATCGGATGAATTTCCCCGGTTTCGGTGATCGGCTCCGTGTTGGCGAAGTAGTCCGTCAGCGAGGTGCCCTGAATGGTGTCGCCGGCGTCGATCAGCAGCGTGGAAGCCCGGCCCCTGTCGGCCCGAACGGTGTCCACCAGGGTGGAGATCTTGGCCAGTCCAACGTCGTTGGAGGCGGCGTCGTCGTATTCGCCGTCCTTGAAGTAATCCCAGTTTTCGATGTAGCCGTGCAGGTCCGAAGTGCCCAGAACCGTGACGGTTGTTTTCTGGTCCTTACCTGCGTGCTCCGGCGGTGCGGCGGCTGCCGGAGCCATTGAGACGAGTGTCAGTGCGAGAACGGCGGTGACTGCGGTGGCAGCACCCGGCCGCCGGGTGAATGGAAACATCAATGTTTGGTCAGCTCCTCATAGTGCGTGCATTGTCCCCCTCAGGCACCCTTGCAGGTTTCACGGCAATTCGGGAACAGGCGCACGAAAAATTCACGGGGAATTTTCGTGATGAAGGAAGCGTCAGGATTCCTTTTCCCGCTTTATCGGCGGTTCGAGGATCCGCTGGAAAAGAAGGTGGTCCTGCCAGTACCCGGCGATTTTCAGGTAGTGCGGAGCCTGTCCGATCCTTTCGAACCCGCAGTTGTTCAGAACTTGCTGTGACGCGGCGTTGTGCAGCAGGGTCGCAGCCTGGATCCGGTGCAGGCCCAGGTGCGCCCGTGCGGTTTCGACCACGGCTTTCACCGCCGCTGTGCCAAGGCCGCGTCCGGCGTATTCCCCGTCGATCCAGTAGCCCAGGTTCGCTGAGAGAAACGGGCCGCGGACGATTCCGGCCAGAGTCACGGTCCCGACTATCCGGTCTCCGCCGGCGAGGACCCAAGGCACTTCGCTGCCGTCCCGGTACAGGGCATGCTTGGCGTTGATGACGGACCGCTGGCCTTCCTCGGTGAAGAAGGGGCCCGGGCGCAGCGGTTCCCACGGCGCAAGATAGCTCCGGTTCCGCTGGTATGCGGCTGCGAGGGCTGCGGCGTCTTCAGCCGTCAACACGGACATCCGGATGGCGCCGGGCAGTAAGGTGGCGGGCAGGTCCTGCGGGTCGGTGAGCACGTCACAGCCTAACCCGGAGCAAGAGCCGGAAGGCGTCCATGAATTACCGGAGCGTCTGGAGAGCCGCCTTGAGGTAGGGCGCCGTCCGGCTGGCATCACACGCTGCCACCTCGGATGGGGTTCCCGCACAGATGATCCGGCCGCCGTCGTCGCCCCCGGACGGGCCCATGTCGATGACCCAGTCCGCAGCAGCCACCACGTTCATGGAGTGCTCCACCACCACCACGGTGTTCCCGGTCTCCACGAGCCGGTTCAGTTGGGCCAGCAGCAGGCGCACATCCTGGGGATGCAGTCCGGTGGTGGGCTCGTCCAGCAGGTACAGGGTGTGCCCCCGCCGGGCCCGCTGCAGCTCGGTCGCCAGCTTGATCCGCTGGGCCTCGCCGCCGGAGAGTTCGGTGGCCGGCTGGCCCAGGCGCAGGTAGCCCAGGCCGACGTCGAGCAGGGTCTGCAGGCTCCGTGCCGCTGCCGGGACATCGGCAAGGAACTCCGCCGCTGTCTCCACCCGCATGCCCAGCACATCCGCGATGTTCTTGCCGCGGTAGGTGACCTCGAGGGTCTCCTCGTTGTAGCGCGCACCGTGGCACTGCGGGCAGGGACCGTAGGTTCCCGGGAGGAACAGCAGTTCGACGGCGAGGAAGCCTTCGCCCTGGCAGGTCGGGCAACGTCCGCTGGCCACGTTGAAGGAGAACCGGCCGGCAGTGTAGCCGCGGGCCTTGGCCTCATCAGTGCCCGCGTAGAGCTTGCGCACGGCATCGAACAGCCCGGTGTAGGTGGCCAGGTTGGAACGCGGTGTGCGTCCAATGGGACGCTGGTCCACCTTCACCAGCCGGTCCAGATGCTCAAGCCCGGCAATATCGCGCACCGTGGCGCCGGGATCGACGTCGTCCTCCGGATCCGCTTCCGGGTCCCCTGCGTGCTCTGCGGCCATGGCCGCAGACCCGTTGACGTGTTGACCCACGGTTTCAGCCAGCACCTGGCTCACGAGGGTCGACTTTCCGGAGCCGGAGACCCCGGTGACGGCTGTGAGGACACCCAGCGGAATCTCGGCGTCGAGTTCTCGCAGGTTGTGCCGGCTGATGCCCTTGAGGTTCAGCCACCTCTCGGGCGTCCGGTCGGCCGAGGCCGGTTCCTCCGCTTCCCGGAACAGGAACGGGCGGGTGGCACTTTCTTTCACCTGCGCCAACCCCTCCACAGGGCCGCTGTACAGGACGGTGCCGCCGCCGTCGCCGGCCTGCGGTCCCACGTCCACAATCCATTCAGCGCTGCGGACCACGTCCATGTTGTGCTCGACGACGAAGACGGAGTTTCCGGCTTCCTTCAGCTCCTGCAGAACGGCCAGCAACGGCTCGGCATCGGCCGGATGCAGGCCGGCGGACGGCTCGTCCAGGACGTAGATGACGCCGAACAGGCCCGAGCGCAGCTGGGTGGCGATGCGCAGGCGCTGCATTTCACCCGGCGACAGCGTGGGCGTGGACCGGGACAGGCTCAGGTAGCCCAGTCCCAGATCGATCAGGATCTTCAGCCGGGACAGCAGGTCCCGGGTGATGGTGACGGCAACTTCGGTGTCCTCGTTGGAGGCTGCCGACCGCGACGCCGTTCCCGCAGCCTTCAGCTCCGCCGTCGGCCGGATGATTTCCGCCAGCTCGCCCAGGGTGGCGCCGTTCAGTTCGGCGATGTTCCGGCCGGCGAACGTGACGGCGAGCGCCTCGGGGCGCAGGCCGGCGCCGCCGCAGACCGGGCAGGGGCCGGAGACCATGTATTCGAGCACGCGCGTGCGCATCTGCTCGCTGCCCGAGTCGGCCAGGGTATGCAGCACGTAGGACTTTGCGCTCCAGAACCGCCCCTTGTAGGGCTTGGCCACGCGGTCCCGCTGCGGGGTAATCATGACCACGGGCTGTTCGTCAGTGAAAAGGATCCAGTCGCGGTCCTTCTTCGGCATTTTCTTCCACGGCACGTCGACGTCGTAGCCGAGCTGGATGAGGATGTCGCGCAGGTTCTTGCCCTGCCAGGCACCGGGCCAGGCGGCAATGGCGCCGTCGCGGATGCTCAGGTCCGGGTTCGGCACCAGCGAATCCTCGGTGACGGTGTGGGCAATCCCCAGTCCGGAGCATTCCCGGCAGGCGCCGGCCGCCGTGTTGGGTGAGAACGCGTCCGAGTCCAGGCTGCCCGGCTCTGCGTCCGCCGGGTAGGTGCCGCCGCGGGAGAAGAGCATGCGCATGGAATTGGAGAGGGTAGTCAGCGTTCCCACGGTGGAGCGTGAGCTCGGCGTGCCGCGGCGCTGCTGGAGCGCGACGGCGGGAGGCAGGCCCGTAATTTCCTCCACCTTGGGGGTGTGGCCCTGGGACAGCAGGCGCCGCGCATAGGGTGCCACGGACTCAAAGTACCGGCGCTGGGCCTCTGCGTAGATGGTGCCGAAGGCAAGGGATGACTTGCCGGAACCGGAGATTCCCGTGAAGGCAACGATCGCGTCGCGCGGGATCTCGACGTCGACATTGCGCAGGTTGTTCTCCTGCGCTCCGCGCACACGGACCATGCCGTTGGAGCTCACGTCCGAACTCACGGGCGGGGCGGTTTCTGGGGAGGACTCAGCGATACTCATCCTTTTCAGGGTACCGAGGAGCGCGGGGCAGGGCTAAATGGTAAGCCTGCTTTCCGCTTAGCGCGTGACTGCAGCCAAGTTTTGCCATTTCATCGTGCAGATCCGGGGCTCAAACCGCCGGTCCGCGGATCCTTCGTGCAGCTCCGGGGCCCAAACACGTCGATTAGTCCCTTCTGGTCCCTTGATCTGCACGAAGGATTTCGGCAGATGCCGTTATCTGCGCGAAGGATCCGGCTCAGCATCCTGTTCCCAAAAGGCCGGTCCGCTTAGCGCACCAACGTGTCCGGCAGCGTGACGCCTTCGGGCAGCTCAGGAGCTTCGAACTTCTGCCGATCGCACTCATCGCGAAGCTGCGGGTACGTGTCCGCGATGAGATCCAGGATCCGGTTGCGCACCACCAGGTAGGCCTCCCCCACGCCGACGACACCCTTGAATTCCTTGAGTTCTTCCTCGTAGGAGGTCTGCTTGTGCCGCAGATAGTTCACGGTCAGCCGGTCAAGCCGTGCCTTGGACGTCTTGCGGCTGGCCGGAGACTGGCTGCGCCGGAGCCTGCTGTTGAAGTGGGCGATAGCTTTGTCCTGCATCTGCTGCCACGGCTCAGGCTCGATCCGCAGCTCCAGCGCCTCGGCTGCCGCAACGGCTTCCTTCTTTTTCGCCAGCGCGCGGGTCCGGGCCGCAATCTGCCGGGTTCGGGACGCTTCCCGCGCCTTCCGGTATTCGGGGGTGGCTTCGATGGCTTCGACGCGCTCCAGCGCGTACAGCTTCATGGGAGCGGCCTTGCGGGAAAACGGATTGCGCGCGGTCTGGTCCGGTTCAGGCAGGAACGTCTTGATCTGCGTGTCCGTCCAGCCGCGGTCCTTCTTCAGGTCGTTGGCAATCAGCAGGCCTTCGCTGTTGGCCGGCTTGGGCCGCGGCGGATGGTGTTTTCCTCGGGACAATGCAGACTCCACATTTCTGAACGTGCGGCGGGACGGGAACCCATCCATTCTAGTGAGCCCTGGGTATTCGGCCGAAAACCGCCCAGTCCCCTGCCGTTGTCGCTGCAGGAGCCCGGCCGGTTTAAACAGCTCCGCCGGCCCCCATGAAGGGGCAGCCGGCGGAAGCGGTCAGTCAACCGGAGATCGATGTCGGACGCTACACGGTGGTGGCGTCCTGCACCTCGCCCACCAGTTCTTCGATGATGTCCTCCAGGAACAGCACGCCGGTGGTGTTGCCCTCGGCGTCGAAGACCCGGGCTACGTGGGCACCGGTGCGGCGCATGGTGGCCAGGGCGTCCTCGAGCTCGCTGCCGACAAAGGCGGAAGCCAGCCGGCGGATGCGCTTGGCGGGCACCGGAGCGGTGAACTTTTCCGGCCGGGTCAGGTCCATGACGTCCTTGAGGTGAAGATAGCCGCTCGGAACGCCGTCACCGTCCGTCAGGATGTACCGCGAGTAGCCGTGGCGGCTCACAGCCTCCTGGATGTCTGCCGGGGTGGCGGTTTCCGGCAGGAGCACCATCCTGTCGATGGGAACCTCAACGTCGGCAACGGTCTTGTTCGTGAACTCGAAGGCAGCACTCAGGGTGCCGCTGGCGTCGGCCAGCATTCCCTCGCGTGTGGACTGCTCCACGATGTTGGCCACTTCGTCCATGGTGTAGGCGCTGGTTGCCTCATCCTTGGGCTCCACTTTGAACAGGCGAAGGATGCTGTTGGCTATCCCGTTCAGCGACCAGATCACCGGTTTGAAAATCCGGGCCACCATCACCAGCGGAGGAGCCAGAATGAGCGCGGCACGGGTGGGCACGGAGAACGAGATGTTCTTGGGGACCATCTCGCCAATGACTACGTGCAGGAACGTCACGAGCATCAGAGCCACTGCAAAGGCGATGATGCTGATGGCGTCAGCCGAAAGCGAGGTCAACCCCAGCGGGATTTCCAGCAGATGGTGAATGGCCGGTTCGGAAACGTTCAGGATCACCAGGGAGCAGACGGTGATGCCCAGCTGCGCCGTGGCCAGCATGAGTGTGGCGTGCTCCATGGCCCAAAGGGTGGTTTTGGCAGCCTTGGAACCGGCGTCAGCCTTCGGCTCAATCTGTGAGCGGCGGGCTGAAATAACGGCAAACTCTGCACCGACAAAGAAGGCATTGACAGCCAGGAGGACAAAGAGCCAGATAATTCCGGGAAGATATTCGCTCATGCCAGGTCCTTCGTCAGCTCGTCAATGATCTGGTCATGGGCGCTCGGCAGCGATCCCTCCGTGGGGGTAAAGCGCAGCCGCTCAACATGGGTTCCGACCACCCGCTCCACGCGCAGGACACCGTTATCCAGGGTTACCTCATCGCCGAGTTCCGGAATCCGGTCCAGACGGTCGGTGACAAAGCCGGCGAGGGTGTCGTATTCCTCGCCGTCGGGTACGACGACTCCGGTGCGGTCCCGCAGTTCGTCCGGGCGCAGCGACGCGTCAAACGTCAGCGAGCGGCCGGACCGGACGACGCCGACACGGGCGCGGTCGTGCTCGTCCTCAAGCTCGCCCACGATCTCCTCGACCAGGTCTTCCAGCGTCACAATGCCGGCGGTGCCGCCGTGTTCATCCGAGACCACAGCCACCTGCAGTCCCTGCTGGCGCAGCAGACCCAGAAGGGAGTCCACACCCATGGACTCGGGCACCCGAAGAGCTTCGACCATCATCTCTCCGGCGGTGATCCCGCTGCGCTCCGCGATGTTGACGGCGAAGGCCTGCTTCACGTGCAGTACGCCCAGAATGTCGTCGGAATCGCGGCCAATCACCGGGAACCGGGAGTACCCGGTGGAAACGGCTGCCTCAATCACCTGCTCAGCTGTGTCGGTTGCGGCGACGGAGCGCATCCGGACGCGGGGAGTCATGACATCGGCGGCCGTGTGGTCCGAGAACCGCAGGGTGCGGCTGAGCAGCTGTGCGTGATCCTGGTCCAGGACGCCTTCCAGCGCAGACCGGCGAACCAGGGAGCTGAGTTCCTCCGCGCTGCGGGCACCGGAGAGTTCTTCCTTCGGCTCGATGCCGAAAGAACGGATAATCGCGTTGGCGGTGTTGTTGAAGAGCAGAATGACTGGCTTGAACACCGTGGTGAACAGGCTCTGGAACGGAACAACAATCTTGGCGGTTTCCCGCGGGAGGGCCAGGGCGAAGTTCTTCGGCACCAGTTCGCCGATGATCATCGAAAACACGGTAGCCAGGAAGATACCGATAACGGCACCTGCTCCGCCGACCACTGCCTCCGGAACTCCAACAGCCAGCATCGGCTCACGCAGCAGGGAGCTGATGGCCGGTTCAAAGGTGTAGCCCGTCAGCAGTGTGGTGAGCGTAATGCCCAGCTGCGCACTGGAAAGGTGCGTCGAGGTGATCTTGAGGGCTTTGATGGTGGGGCCCAGGCGTTTTTCGCCTTGGGCCTGCCGTGCCTCCAGGTCATTGCGGTCAAGATTGACCAGCGCAAATTCCGAGGCAACGAACAGCCCGGTTCCGACCGTAAGAACGAGGCCGACCGCGAGCATGATCAGTTCATACATTGAGGCGCCCCTCTCTGGTTGTGGCCGGAAGTCCGGTCAGAGCGTGGAGGGGCAAGGGTTTATGTGAGGGAGGGTCATCCATAGTCAGACGATAATACGGGAAAAGACTGAACATTTGCTGAGCGGGCAGCCGTTCGCTCACAGGTGAGCGAAGACAGTGGAGAAACGATCCCCGTCCCGCAGCCCGCTCCTCAGGCCGCACATCTGCCCCGCGCCGTCATCCGTTACGCCGGCCGGCGGTATGTCGGTAGTGTCGACTGAACGGTGGTTGCAGGCTATGTTACTCACGAGTAACATCGGTTGCCGGACAGTGTTCCGTTTCATATCTCAAAGAGGAGTTGCACGTGAGCCCACAAAGCCGAGCACGGCAGATCAGGGACGTAGTTTTCGTTGACGGAGTGCGCACCCCGTTCGGAAAAGCCGGCGAAAAAGGCATGTACGCGGGAATGCGTGCCGATGACCTGGTGGTCAAGTGCATCCGTGAACTGATGCGGCGCAACCCCTCCCTTCCGCCCGAGCGCGTTGACGAGGTAGCCATTGCAGCCACCACGCAGACCGGCGACCAGGGCCTGACGATCGGCCGCACCGCAGCACTGCTCGCCGGCCTGCCGCAGTCCGTCCCCGGCTTCGCCATCGACCGCATGTGCGCCGGCGCCATGACGGCTGTGACCACTACGGCTTCCGGCATCGGCTTCGGCGCGTACGACGTCGTCATCGCCGGCGGTGTGGAGCACATGGGCAACCACCCGATGGGCCAGGGCGCTGATCCCAACCCCCGTTTTGTCACCGAACGGATTGTGGACCCCGCTGCCCTGAACATGGGCAACACCGCCGAGAACCTGCATGACCGTTTCCCGGACATCACCAAGGAACGCACCGACGCGTACGCCGCCGCCAGCCAGGAGAAGCTTGCCAAGGCTTACGCCAACAACCTGATCCAGCCGGACCTGGTCCCGGTCGCCTCCAAGAAGGCCGGCAAGGGCTGGACGCTGAACTCCGTGGATGAGGGACCCCGCCCGGGCACCACTGTGGAGGACCTTGCCGACCTGCGCACCCCCTTCCGTGCCCACGGCCGCGTCACCGCCGGTAACGCCTCCGGCCTAAACGACGGCGCCACCACCGCGCTGCTCGCTTCCGCCGACGCCGCCGAGGAACTCGGCCTGCCGGTCAAGATGCGCCTGGTCGGCTACGCCTTTGCCGGCGTGGAACCGGAGGTCATGGGCTACGGCCCCGTGCCCGCCACCGAAAAGGTCCTGAAGCAGACCGGCCTGTCCATTGAGGACATCGGCCTGTTTGAAATCAACGAGGCCTTCGCCGTCCAGGTGCTGTCCTTCCTGGACTTCTACGGCATCGCCGACGACGACCCCCGGGTCAACCGCTACGGCGGCGCCATCGCCGTCGGACACCCGCTGGCCTCCTCCGGCGTACGCCTCATGAACCAGCTCGCCCGCCAGTTCGAGGAAGATCCCTCCGTGCGCTACGGCATGACCACCATGTGCATTGGTCTGGGCATGGGAGCCACCATCATCTGGGAAAACCCGAACCACCCCGGCTACAACACCGACACCGAGTCCACGGAGGCCACGAAGTAATGTCTGCTCCCGATTACCAGCGCCTCGCGGGCCTCTTCCCCACCGAGGTTGTCACCCACTCCTACGTCTCCGACATCGAGCTGCCCGGCGGCGCAGGCACCTTCGCGCTGATCACCCTGGACAACGACGTCGACCACACCCGTCCCACCACGCTGGGCCCCAACACGCTGCTGGAACTGGGCGAGGTGCTGGATTCCCTGAAGGCACGCGCCGGCGCGGGCGAAATTGTCGGCGTCGGCGTCACCGGCAAGCCGCACTATCTGGTGGCCGGCGCCGATCTGTCCGCCACGCAGAAGCTTGCCTCCTACGAGGACGGACTGGCCATGGCCAGTCTGGGCCACGAGGTCTACGGCAAGCTGCACACCCTGGGTGTACCCAGCTTCGCCTTCATTAACGGCGTGGCCCTGGGCGGCGGGCTGGAAATTGCCCTGCAGTCCCAGTACCGCACCGTCTCCACCGGCGCCGGTGCTTTGGCCCTGCCGGAAGCCTTCATCGGCCTGGTCCCGGGCTGGGGCGGCGTTTACATCCTGCCGCGCCTGATCGGACCGGAGAATGCCGTCAAGGTGATGATCGAGAACCCGCTGAGCAACAACCGGACCCTCTCCGGTCCGGCGGCGTTCAAGCTGGGCATCGCCGACGCGATGTTTGAACCGGCCGACTTCGTGGAGCAGTCCCTTGCCTGGGCCGCCCGCGTCATCATGGGCGAAGAGGAAGTATCCCGGCCCAACGCGGCCGATCCTGCCGCCACCCCCGAGGCCTGGGACGCCGCCGTCGCACACGGCCGTGCCGTGGTGGAAGCCCGCACCTCCAACGCCGCTCCCGCACCTGCCAAGGTGCTGGACCTGCTGGAGGCCGGCAAGAACTGGACCGCCGAGCAGTCCCGTGACGCCGAGTGCGAGGCCCTGGCCGAGCTGATGCAGACCCCGCAGTTCCACTCCACCGTCTACGCGTTCCTGGACCTGGTCCAGAAGCGCGGCAAGCGTCCCGCCGGTGCTCCGGATAAGAAGCTGGCCCGCCCGGTGTCCAAGGTGGGCGTGGTGGGCGCCGGCCTGATGGCCAGCCAGCTTGCCCTGCTGTTCGCCCGCCAGCTCAAGGTTCCCGTGGTGATGACGGACATTGACCAGGCACGCGTGGACAAGGGCGTGGGCTACGTGCACGCCGAGGTGGACAAGCTGCTGGCCAAGAAGCGCATCTCCCCCGATGCCGCCAACCGCACCAAGGCGCTGGTTTCGGGCTCGGTATCCAAGGAAGCGTTCTCCGATGCGGACTTCGTGATCGAGGCCGTCTTCGAGGAACTCTCCGTCAAGAAGCAGGTCTTCGCCGAGGTCGAGGCTGTTGTCTCCCCCGAATGCATCCTCGCCACCAACACCTCCTCACTTTCCGTGACGGAGATGGCCGCTGACCTCGAGCACCCCGAGCGCGTGGTGGGCTTCCACTTCTTCAACCCGGTGGCTGTCATGCCGCTGCTGGAAATCGTGCGCGCCCCCAAGACCGACGACGCCGTGCTGGCCACCGCGTTTGTCTTGGCCAAGGCGCTGAAGAAGACCGCCGTGCTGGTCAAGGACGACGCCGCGTTTGTGGTGAACCGCATCCTGGGCCGCATGTTCGGTGAAATCACCGCTGTCTTTGACGAGGGCACCGACGCCGCAACGGCCGACAATGCGCTGCGGCCCATGGGCCTGCCGATGTCACCGTTCACGCTGCTCGCCCTGGTGGGCCTGCCCGTAGGCCAGCATGTGCAGGAATCCCTCCACGCAGCCTTCGGCGAGCGGTTCTGGCTGTCGAAGAACTCCCAGAAGATCATCGATGCCGGCATCAAGTCCCTCTGGCAGAAGGACGAGGACGGGAAGCCGTACATTCCGGCCGAAACCCTGGAGATGCTGGACTTTGGCAACACGCCGTCCACCTCCGAGGAAGTTCTGCGCCGCACGCAGGATGCCCTGGCGGATGAGATCGGCCGCATGCTGGATGAAGGCGTTGTGGCAGGTCCCGAGGACATCGATCTGTGCATGATCCTGGGCGCCGGCTGGCCGATGCACCTGGGCGGCATCACGCCGTACCTGGACCGTGTCGGCGCCTCCGAGCGCGTGAACGGCAGGAAGTTCCATGCTGAGAAGGAACCGGCGCAGACCGCTTCCTAGTTCCGCGCAGTCCAGAAGGATCCCGCTCTCCGGCGGGAGCCTTCTGCCTTTTCCGGGTAAGGTGGTGGGCATTATGAGGACAAGGATCCGAGCTGCAGTCCGGCCGGCGGCGACCATTCGGTCGGCGTCCCGGCTTCCGGCCACGGTCCTCGGACTGCTGGCCGTGGTAGCCGGCATCCTGGGGATGCATCTGGTCACGGATTTGGGGTCACCGGCAGCACACGCGGCATCCGCGCCGCATTCACCGCTGGCTGCCTCGGCCCTATCGGCCATGCCGACGCTGCAGACCCACAGCGCATTCCCGGCCGCTGAGGCGGCCCCGGAGGACGGCGGGCACGCGGACCACGGCTGCGCGAACTGCGGCCCCTCCGGATGCCTGACCGCAGCTTGCCTGCTGTTCCTGCTCCTCACCGGTCTGGGGGGCATCATTCCGGGGTTTAGCGGCAAGCTCAGGTTCCGCGGTCCCGGCCGTCTGGTCCGCTTCCTATCCCCTGTGTCCGCAACGCTCCCGCGGGCTCCTTCGCTCGTTCAGCTCTGTATCAGCCGCACGTAAAAAGGCCTGCTCCGATGACTTTGCGGAGCGCTTGCCCCCTGCGTGCCCCCCCGGCCTCGCTGACTGCCGGAAACTGAAACGTACCGAAGGAACTTACTCATGAAAAAGCCCATGCCCTTGTCCGTGCTTGCTCTCAGTGCCCTGGTCGCCCTGGGCGGATGCGCAGTTGACGCCGAGTCTGCGGATACGGCGCCCGCCGCCACGACTAACACGCACGGCACCGGCCATCACGGTGCCACTGAGACGCCGGATCACGGGGCAGCCGATGCAGCTACGGAAGCCGCCCCAGCGCACAACAGCGCCGACACAATGTTTGCCCAAATGATGATTCCGCATCACGAGCAGGCAGTCACCATGAGCGAGATGATGCTCGCGAAAACCGGGATCGATCCCCGCGTCTCGGAGCTGGCGGAAGCCATTCAAGCCGCCCAGGGACCCGAAATTCAGAAAATGGCAGACTGGCTCGCTGCCTGGGACGAACCTCGGGAGATGAGCGGTGACCACTCCATGGACGGAATGCTGTCTCCGCAGGAACTCGCTGAGCTGGACGCTGCGCGGGATACAGCGGCTGCCCGACTGTTCCTGCAGCAGATGATCGCCCACCACGAGGGCGCAGTGGCCATGGCCCGGACCGAACTCGAAGACGGATCAAGTCCGGAGGCCATGGAGTTGGCTACGGCCATCATCGAGGACCAAAACGCCGAGATCGAGCAGATGAACAATCTGCTGCGGAACCTCTGACTCGTTGCGTACCTCGAAGATCGGACATTTTCCATGCCCTTCCGTTCCTGTCCATGACCCCTCCTGCCGGCCCTGGCCGGCACACATCCTGGCAGGGAAGGCGCCGGTATGCGCCGGCAGCCGCAGCTGTCCTGCTGGTGCTGGCTGCGGCCGCCTGCTCCCCGTCCGCAACCGACACGTCAGCTCCGGACGCGGCAGCGGGCGCTGAAGGAGCCGGTGCCGCCCCGTCGTTTCCCACCCACGTCCATGCCCTCGCCCTGAAGCCAGGCACCACCGAGGTCCTGATTGCCAGCCATGAAGGCATTTTCGAGGTCTCAGGCGATGCCCTCACGGCGACCGGCGCCAACGTAGACCTGATGGGCTTCACGGTTGCCGCTGATGGAGACTATCTGGCTTCGGGGCATCCCGGGCCGGGAGTCGATCTGCCGGAACCCGCGGGGCTGATCAGCTCAGTCGACGGCGAATCCTGGAGTGTGGAGTCCCTGGGCGGGGAATCTGATTTCCATGCCCTGACGGCCACCAGCGGCGGAATCATCGGCTTTGACGGCACCCTCCGCCTGAGCCGCGACGGCAAGACCTGGACCGAGGCTCGGACGCAGCTTCGTCCCTACAGCCTGGCCGGTTCCCCGGCCGGCCCCCTGGCCGTCGCCACCTCGGAATCCGGTCCGTATGTTTCGCGGGATGCCGGCGACCAGTGGAGCGCGCTTCCGGACGCTCCGGTCATCGTGGTTGCCGCCGTCACCGACTCCTCGCGAATCGTAGGGGTGCTGCCCGACGGCGGAATCGTCACCAGCGCGGACGAGGGACGTACGTGGGCAGCGGCCGGCTCGGTCACCGGCTATCCCGTCGCCGTAACAGCAGCCGAAACTCCGGACGGGCTGCACATCTGGGTTATGACGGACGCCGGGCTGGAACATTCCATCGACGGCGGGCAGCAGTTCCACACCGTGGTGAAGCAACCCGGCGCCGCTTCCTAGCCCGTTGGCCTGCAGCAGGCTGCCGCCGTCAGGCGAAGCCTGCTGCAGGCTCTGGCTGTTCCATTCTCTGCGTTGCTTCTCTGCATTTTGTCTCCGCCTCAGGCTGCTGCCGCCGCCACCCGCGAGGAAATCGCAGACCCCAGCAGCAGTACCCGAAAGGTGCGTTCGGCAGCTTCCTGCAGTAGGACGGCACCCTCCGCCACGGCCTGGTCCAGACCCATGGGAATGGGAATGATGCCGGCAATCGCGTCAATTCCCGCGGCATGAACATCGGCGGCATCCTTGCCGATCGAGCCGGCGAACGCCAGCACCGGCACCCCTGCCCGCTGCGCCCGCCGTGCCACTTCCGCCGGCACTTTCCCCCGCGGCGTCTGGAAATCAATGGCACCCTCGGCCGTAACCACCAGGTCCGCCGTCGCAATCGCGGCATCCAGGTCAATGCCCGCCAGTCCGGAATCGAGCAGGAGCTCAAAGCGGGGCACCAGCTTCCCGCCGATGGCCGCCAGTCCGGCTCCGAGTCCCCCGGAAGCGCCTGTTCCGGCACCGTAGCGCAACGAGTCTTTGGTCACCCCGGAAGCACCGGCCAGCAGCAGGGCCCAGTGCTCCAAGCCGAGGGAAAGCTCCTCCACCTCCTGCGGCGATGCTCCCTTTTGCGGGCCAAATACCCTCGCGACGCCCTGCGGGCCGCACAGCACGTTGTAGGGGTTCAACGCCAGTTCCAGGCTGCACCCGGCGAGCCGGGGGTCGAGTCCGGAGAAATCGACGCTCGCTGCCCGCGCCAGCGCTGCTCCGCCTTCGGGCAGCTCGAGGCCCTCTGCGTCAAGAATCCTCACCCCCAGCGCCCGCAGGGCACCGGCGCCGCCGTCGGACGTGCCGGAATCACCGCAGCCCACCACAATCCTCTGCACGCCGCAGTCCAGGGCTGCCAGAATCAGTTCTCCGACTCCCCTGGTGGTGGTCCTGCCCGGATGGCGCAGGGACGCGGGGACCAGCGCCAGCCCGGCCGCCGCTGCCATTTCGACGACGGCAGTCGGCAGCCCGGTGCCGCCGAGGACGGCAAAGTGGGATTCCACCGGCTGCCCCACCGGCCCGGTAACCGTCGTAGGAACAAGATGTCCAGCCGTGGCACAGGCGAGAGCCGCTGCCGTCCCCTCACCGCCGTCGGCCATGGGAAGGGACGTGATGCTGACACCCGGAATGGCCCGCCTGATGCCGGCGGAAATAGCAGCAGCTACCTCCACCGCGTCGAGGCTTTCCTTGAATCCTGAGGGTGCAACAAGAATCCGCTGCGGAATGGTCATGACCATGAGGACACCTTTTTCTTGGGATTAGGATTGAATGAGAAGCGGAAGGCCCAGCAGGGGCCACACCACAAAACTGAAGAGGATGACCAGTGCCGCGCTCAGGGGAGCCAGCCACTTGGAGAGGCGCAGCAGATCGCCCGGCTCATAGTTGGGCTGCCCGTCCGTTTCGGCGAAAATCGCCACCGGTTTGGCGGAACTGGTCAGCGTATGGCAGAAACCGGCTGCGGCCGTGGAGGCAAACGCCGCAGCCATGGGATCTACACCCATGGGACCGGCTGCGGCAACAATGACCGGAATCAGGACGGCGGAACGGGCTGAGCGCGACTGGATCACCAGGTGCGCGGCGGTCGACACCAGGACCGCCACTGCCACGAAGACATACGGTGTGGCGGCACCGAGCGCCTGCACCGGTGCCAGCATTGAGGCGGCAAGCCAGTCGGCGGCACCGGTGGTGACCAGGCTGGATCCCAGCGCCAGCGTCGCCGCCATGAAGATCAGCATGGACCAGGGCACCTTTTTCAACGCCGTCCCCAGATTTACGGAACCATAGGCCGGCAGACA
This sequence comes from Arthrobacter sp. APC 3897, assembly GCF_030407495.1. Classification (GTDB taxonomy): domain Bacteria; phylum Actinomycetota; class Actinomycetes; order Actinomycetales; family Micrococcaceae; genus Arthrobacter_B. The sequence continues at coordinate 57,136 of NZ_JASDDG010000020.1, forward strand.
TACCACCAGGGCTCCCACCAAAGCCACAATTGCGGGGTCCAGCCCGTGGATGGGTTCGGTGCACCACAACGCCACAACCGCGCACAACAGCAGGACCGAGCGCTGCTCATCCAGGTCAAGCGGTCCTGAAAGGCGCTGCCTGCTGCCTTGCCGAAGCGCGGTCCTGCCGATCCGCAGCGGCACACAACGCTCCGCACGATCGGTAAAGAGCCGCAGCACCAGTTCCGTGGCGAGAAAGGACGCTGCCAGCGCCAACGGAAGCCCCAGCAGGAGCCAGGAGGCGAAGTCGAACCCGGGCAAACCAGCCGACTGAAGGATCTGGCTCGTGATCAAATGAGCGCCGGCGCCCAGGAAAGAGCTGACCGCGGACAGCAGGATGACAGTGGGAAAGAGCACCGCCAGCATTTTCACCGCTGCGGGGCGGTCCGGCAGCACCCTGCGAAGGGTGAGGAAAATGGGCAGGGCCAGGGCTGCCCGCCCGGAGGTTGCCGGGATGGCGAACGCCGTGACGATCAGCCCCAGGCAGGAGAGGTATGCCAGTTGCCGGAGCGAACGGGCACCGGAAATAAGGAAGGCGGCGCCCCGGGCAGCCAATCCGGTTGAGGCGACCGCACCGGCGATGACAAAAGCTGCCATCAGCAGCCAGATTGTGTCCTCTCCGAGGGCGGCGAACAGATCGTCTGCTGGAAGGATCCCGCTGATGACCAGTGCCACGGCGGCACCGAGGGCCACATAGGTATCCTCCACCGAGGAGAAGATCCAGAACCAGACGGCGCCGATAAAGATGCACAGCGTGACGGCCCCGGCCACGCTCAGGCCCCAGCCGTTGACCGCGTTAACGGTCAGCGCAGCCATCAGGGCAACTGCTACGGCCAGTGCCGCGACTGCGGACCGTGTGAGGATGCCGAGAATCCGCCGACCGGCGTCCGTTTCTTCCTCACGCAGCGGGTTTCGGAGCGCCGAGCTGAAATAGGTCTCGCTCATGTTAACCGGTATCCCGCCCCGCGCACCGTCTCCAGCCGGCGTGCACCGATCTTGGTCCGCAACGCCCGGACGTAGACATCGACGACGTTGGAAGCTGGATCAAAATCCATGTCCCAGGCGTGGGATATCAGCTGTTCACGGCTGAGGATCTGGCCGGGATGGCGCAGGAAGACTTCCAGGAGGGAGAACTCCCGGGCCGTCAGATCGGCAGTGTCAGCTCCGACGTGCACCCGGCGGCTGCGCAGGTCCAGACTCAGTTCCCCGTGGCTAATGGTGGCCACGGGAGCAGGACCGGCGTCGTCGTGCAGGCGGAGGCGAACGCGGGCCAACAGCTCGGCGAACTGGAATGGTTTGGTCATATAGTCGTTGGCGCCGCTCTCCAGCCCGTACACCGTGTCAGCCACCGAGTCGCTTGCCGTCAGCACGATCACTGGCGTCTTGCAGCCCTCGCTGCGCAGCCGTTCAAGAACTTCAAAGCCGCTGAGCGTCGGCAGGCCGATGTCCAGGATAATCATGCCGAACTCGCCCGAGCGGGCCAGCAGCAGTGCGCTGGCGCCGTCCTCCACCGCTGTGCAGGTGTAGTTGGCGGCCCGAAATCCTTTTTCTATAAACTCTGAGATCCGGCGGTCGTCTTCGGCGATCAGGATCCTGCTCATGGGTTCTTGTCCTTTGGGAGTTCAGTGGAGTCCGCGCAGGGCCGCGACTGCTCGTCGAAGTTCCTTTCGGAGCACGATTCAACCGCATCACAGGGTGTAGCGGGAGCGGGCAGGGTCAGGCCAAAGGTGGCTCCGTTTCCGGGTGAGCTGCGCACCCAGACGGTTCCGCGATGGGCTTCGGCGATACCGCGGACGATGGCCAGGCCAAGACCGGCCCCGGTACGCGCGCCGTGGGCCGCATCAGATGCCTGCCCCCGGTGGAACCGGCCGAAGATACGGGCGGCTTCCTGCTCGTCCACTCCGCTGCCGCGGTCGGAGACCCAAATCGTGAAGCAGCGGGCAGCACCCTCGTCTTCAAACCGCGATCCGAGGCTGACCGTGCTGCCGGCCGGGGAGTACTGGCAGGCATTGGTTGCCAGCTGAAGCACAGCCTGCGTAATGCGCTGCGCATCAACGCTGATCGGACCTTCGGCTATTTCCAGGATCGGCCAGCCGCGGGGTCCCAGGACCTGGGCTTTGGCTTCGATATCGAGCAGCAGCGCGGCGGCGTCCGTGGACCGCGGCTGGACAAATCCCGGCCGGTCCACCTTTGCCAGCAGCAACAGGTCCGACACGATCCGTCCCATCCGGGCCAGCTCACCGTCCACCAGCGCCAGCGTCCGGGTGCGGTCCGCCGCATTGTCTTCCATCAACTCCAGCTGGCCGCGGATGACGGTGATCGGTGTGCGGAGCTCATGCGAAGCGTCATCGACAAACGCCCGCTGGGTCCGGTACGCCGATTCAAGCCGGTCGAGCATGGTGTTGAAGGTGACCGCCAGGGCGGAAATGTCATCATTTCCGCGCACCGGAACCCGGGTTGTGAGGTCACTCTCCGAAATATCCTCGGCAACGCGGCGGACCTCCCGCACCGGCGTCAGGATCTGCCCGGCAACCAACCACGCAATCCCGGCCGTCACCAGCAACCCGCCGATGGACACAAAAAAGATGGTCAGGACGGTGTCCGCCACCTCCTGCTCCAGCGGAGCCATGTAGACGCCCACGATAAGATGCCCGGTTTCATTCCCGGACGTGACGGGCAGCCGAACCCACTGCATCTCCCCCGCGCTGGTTTCGGCAATGCCTGATGCTGATCCACCACCGCGGATGTTGTCCAGCAGGGCATCATCTTCCGGCAGCATGTGTACGGACGCCGAGGACGCTGCAGCGCCGGTAGGCGTGTAGAGAATGCGCTGGCCAACGCTTCCCACAATAACCTCGCCATGCGCCGCAGACTGCCGGCTGAGGAAGACCTCCAGCATTCTTTCAATTGAGGTGAACGGATCCGTTGTTGTGGGATCCACCCCTTCGGCGGCAAACGCGCGAAACTCCTGGAGTTCCTGGGTGATGTCCTGATGTGCTTGAAGGCGGGCACCGTTCAGCAGCAGGGATTTCATGGTGAGCAGAACGGCAAGGAGCGTCAGCGCGGTTGTCAGGAGGATCCAGCCGGCTATCCTCCAGCGGGCCGGGACTCTTGATCCCAGACGCCTTTCCGGGACTGTTGCATCCCTGGGCGGTTCAGGAGTCCGCGCTGGTGCCGACGCCGGACTGTCCTGCAGGGAATCGGTGATCGTCACTGGTCATTGTCCTCTCCCGCGCCGTCGTCATCCGCTCCATCGTCATCACCATCGTCATCGTCATCTATCACCACGGGCGGAAGCACAGGGACCGGATCGGCCGGCGGCGCCGGAACGGGCGCGGCAGGCGGCCCTTGAACAGGCGGAGCTGCCGGCGGCGTCTCGGTCTGCGTGCGGGGCACATCTCCGGTACCGGAAGCCGCGCCGCTGGGGCTCGGACCGGGGACGGGTTCCAATCCGTGGGCGGGAGTGCCGTCCGGCCCGGGACCAAGCTCCACGGGAGTCGCATCGACAGCGGGCGGACCTGAGGGCGCCGAGAGGAATGCTCCCGCTGTGGCCAGAAGCACGGGGATCAAAAGCAGCATCCCCAGCAGGAGGACTCGTCGCATCATTTGCATGCCTTCATGGTTACAGGCCTGCATGAGTCCAACATGAAACGGGGATGAAGAAGTCTTCATCTACGCCGTGCCTGGCTGCGGTATGTTACGCCGATCGTGTTCACAGAGGGCTGGGCCGCGCGGAAGACCGACGGCGGGAATCAGTTAGTGGACTGCCGCTGCACGATCTCACTGATCCAAATGCGTGGAGCACAGTCCGGCCGCGTGGGCCGGGCATTCAACATGTCCGCCTGTGTCTTCAGTCGCTTGGCGACCACCAGGAGCTTACCCAGGTTCACGCCGTGGTCATCGCCGTGTTTCTCGTTCACGGCCCGTGCCTTCGGGTCTTCCAACCCGGCAACTCCGGACAATACCTCAGCCGCGGTGGTACCTGTCGCTGATGCCTGAGCCATGTGGGACTCCCGCCGCTCGCTTGCACCAGACTGCTGAGCTGACCGCTCTCAGCCAACGGGATCATGACTGGCGCGAACAGCGTTTCCATGCCGTCCCACCGAGCTGAACAAAAATACCGCGGCGCCGGCGCACAGCAGGAACACCAGACCGCCCGCGAACACCGGAAGGGCAATATGCACGAGGGCAAGCAGTCCCCCAAGCACAGCTCCCAGGGCGAGGCCGAGCAGACCGAGCACCTTCGAGGCAGCATTTACCCGGCCCCGAAGGTCATCCGGTACCAGACGCTGACGCAGCGAGGTTGCGCAGATTCCCCAGACCACGGCATGAAGGATGTAAACGGAGAGCAGGAAGGCAGCCACACCGGCGTTTTGCGTCATTGCCAGACCGAAAAGGGAAACAGCTCCCGTGGCAAGGCTGGCAGAGATGGTCCATCGGTATCCAATTTTCGCCCGGGCTCTTGGGGCGGCAAAGGTACCGGCCAGCCCGCCGAGTGCAGAAATCGCCAGAATGAGACCATACCCCTCGGCGTCAATACCAAGCTCCTGCTGTGCAAAAAGCACCAGAATGGAGAAGGGCAGCATGTAACCCACACTGGCTAGTGCACCGATCAGGGCCAGAGCGCCCACAACTCGGTGGTGTGCCAGCCAACGGGCACCGGTTGCCGCCTCTGCCCATACCTGCGTTCCGTTTCCGACAGGCTTCCTAACCCCCGGCGCACGGGCTCCTTCTGCTTGTATCCGTTTCGGCAGCGCCAATGCCAGGAAGCCGGCCGCAGCCCAGAGTCCGCCCATGGCGAAGATCGGCGCTGCTCCCGCGAGTGCGAAAAGAAGCCCTCCCAGCGGCGGACCCGCGAATTCGTCGATGAGGAGCTGCGTTGCCGATATCCGGCTATTGGCGCGGTCCAGCTCCCGGCCATGAACAAGAGCGGGAACGAGAGACACCGAGGCGTTGTCGGCAGCGCTTTCCATCGTTCCGATGAGTGCAAACGCTGCGTACAGCAGAGGCAGGCCGCCCAGCCCGAGCTGGATGGACAGTGCCAGGGCCAGGACCGCGCCTCCGCGCAGAACATTGGCGGTTGCCAGAACAGTGCGGCGATCCGCTCGATCCACCCAAACACCGATGGGCAGGGCCACCAGCACTCTGACCAACGCGTAGAGCGAAGCGAGTCCGGCCACCCACCGCGGATCGTCCGTCATCGATGCAGCCAGCAGCGGCATGGAAACAAACGCCAGCCCGTCTGCAAGGTTGGATGCAGCGCTGGCGCCCCAGAGAACTCTGAATCCACGGCCGAGGGACATCAGATGAGCGTACACGCCTCCCTTTGCCTTTTCTGACGGGTGCCCGGCCAGCATTACTGTCCTGCACGCATCCGGCTTAGAGATTGGCCCACCGAACGGTGTGGGTTCGGGTTAGAGTCCTGATCATGGTGAAAGCCCTTGCTTACAGAACCCCGGGCTCAGGTTCCCGCATCTGGCCTGTGGTCCGGGAGGAACGCCGTGCTTTGATTTCTGATCTGGAGCAGTTGCAGCCCTCATTGTGGCAGACCCCGTCCCTCTGCCCGGGTTGGAGCGTGCACGACGTGCTTGCTCATCTGGTCGATACGGCGAAAGCCACACGATGGGGCTTCGTCCGCAGCGTCGTCGCAGCCTGCTTCGATTTTGACCGCACCAACGCCATGGGTATCGCCCGGGAACGTGCGGAGGACCCCGTCCGCACACTGGACAGGTTCAAGGCAGTCCAGGCCAGAGAAACCGGTCCGCCGGTTCCCCTCGCCACCCGGCTGGTTGAAGCGTTCATCCACGGCGAGGATATTCGGCGCCCCGTGGGGATTCGCCGCACCTATCCGTCTGCCCACGTTGTCACCGCACTGAAGTACCAGCTGAAAACGAGCGTCACGATCGGAGGCGGCAAAGAACGCGCCAAAGGCTGGCGCCTTGTGGCAGTGGACGAAGGATTTAGTTACGGATTTGGCCCGGAGGTGCGGGGTCCGGCCATCGCGTTGCTCCTTGCCGTGTCCGGACGTCCCGTGCTCAAACACGAATTGTCCGGTCCCGGCGCCGGAGCCTTCCTCCGCGGCACAGAAGGAGCCCCGTAGCCCCCTGCCAGCGGACTCAGCAGTCTCCCACCCCTGTCTCAAACGCGGATACGGCACTCGTTCATGCCATCAGGAACGGTCGGTCCCGGCATCGGAAACACCTCGGCACCAGAGGAACCTCTGCCCGCGTTTCGGAACGGCCACCGGCTGGTCAAGAGCTGCCGGCGGGTCCGGGTTAGGCGGCTTTAACAACTGCTGCAAGCTCTGCGAGCAGGAATTTTCGTTTCCGCCGTTCCGGACCCGCCGAACACAGGGTGGCGAACGTGCCTAGAACAAAGCCACCTTCGGCGTCTTCGGGAAGATCCGGTCCAGTTCCTCGAGGTCCTTCTCTGACGGCTCCCAGGCGACAGCCGCGGCGTTCTGCTGTACCTGCTCCACCTTGGTGGCACCGGCAATAACGGAAGCCACTGACGGCTGCGCGGCGAGCCAGGAGAATGCCACCTGCACCTCGGTCAGGCCGCGCTCGGCGGCAAACGAGCCGAACTCGGCCAGCTGGCCCAGATCCGCATTGTCCAGCAGGTTCTGCCGTGAATGGGTCAGGCGGCTGCCCTCGGGGGCGTTGCCGCTGCTGTACTTCCCCGTGAGCAGGCCGTTGGCCAGCGGGAAGTACGGCAGCACGCCCAGGCCGTAAGCCTCCGCCGCCGGGGTGACTTCCTGCTCGGCCCGGCGGTCGAGCAGATTGTAATGGTTCTGTGCCGATATGAACGGGGTATAGCCGCCCATCCGGGCGGTGAACTCTGCCTCGGAAATCTGCCAGCCGGAGAAGTTGGAGTGCCCGATATAGCGAACCTTGCCGCTGGTCACCAGGTCATCGAGGGCCGCCAGGGTCTCCTCAATGGGCGTGAGCGGGTCCGGTGTGTGGAACTGGTAGAGGTCGATCCAGTCCGTGTTCAGGCGCCGCAGCGAGGCCTCAGCGGCCTTAATGATGTAGCGCCGCGAACCGCGCGCGTCGAAGTCCCGCCCGTTGACGCCCTTCATGTCCAGACCGAATTTGGTGGCGACCACAACGTCGTCGCGCCTGGAACCCAGCGCCTTGCCCAGCATTTCCTCGCTCAGGCCCGGAGTGCGACCGTAGGAATCGGCGACATCGAAGAGAGTGATGCCGGCGTCGACAGCCGCGTTGATGACGGCGTCGGTGCCTTCCTGGGATTCGGTGGGGGTGCCGGGACGGCCCAGGTTGTTGCAGCCCAGTCCCACGGTGGAAACGGTCAGCCCGGAATTGCCAAGTCTGTTGTAAGAAGTCATGAAGCCCACGGTACCGAATTCCGGCGCCGGGTCCGGACCCGCACCGCCGTAAAGCTTAACCGCTGAAAGGAAAGGGGTTGGTGTTGGGGCCCGGAGCTTTGTCCGTCTCCATGATGTATTGGATGGGGATCGGGCCGGTGGGCTGCACGCCCTCATACACGCGTTCGGAGCGGCGGGTCACTTCCGGATGGCCTGCCCCGCGGACGGCTCCGTAGAAATGGTGAACGGGAGCGGGCTCCCGCCCGGCGTTCTCGCACCAGACCATGTACATGCCGTACAGGTCCGCGGCCGGCACCGATGCGCTCTCATCAAGCCCGGCCAGGGTGCACTCGTCGAGAAACAGAACGATGTGATCAAGATTCTGCTCAGCCATGGTTTGACACTAGGGAAGAGCCGCCGAATCCGAAACCCGCTGCGCGCTAAATCTTCATGAACAATACCCGCGCGTCGGGATTTATCGCTGCATCAGGTATTCTTCCAGCGTCATTGGAGCGGTCCCGGTCAGCTGCTCTATGTCTGCGCTGACTTCCGCCATCACGCCGGATGCGATGGCCGTGTAGGTACTGACCCACGCCTCGATCTGCCACCGCTCAACCCCGCTGCCGCGGCGTGATTCCATGGCCTCTTCCGCGGTCTCCCGGTGATAGCTCACGTGCGAGCCGGTCACCCGCGTCAAAATCCCGGCTATCTCTTCGAGTGTGAGGGCCTGCGGCCCGGTGAGCGTGTAAACCGCCCCGGCATGCGCCTGCGGCTCCACAAGGATCCGGGCGGCGGCACGGGCCACATCCGGACGCGCCACCGGGGCCACGCGCCCGTTGTCCGCGGGTCCGCGCAGCACGCCGTCGCGCCCCACGAAGGAGGGCAGGACATCCTGGTAAAGGCTGTTCCTGAGAAACGTGTATGCCAGCGGCTTGGTCTTGATGTACTCCTCGGTATCCCAGTGATCGCGGGCGAGGGTGAAGACAGCGTCCGGAGCGGCTCCCACAAAAGAGGTGTACACAATGTGCTGCACACCGGCGTCCACGGCGGCGTCCACGAAGGTGCGCTGGTCCTGGCGCCGGTACCGGCTTTCCGCCGCGGAGACCATGAACAGCGTGTGCACGCCCGCCAGCGCCCGGGCAGCGTGTGCCCGGTCCGAGTAGGTAACGGCGTACGACGGCGTTCGGGGCAGCTCCGGCAGCCGGGCCGTGTGACGGGCCAGCAGCCGCTGCGGGACGCCCGCTTCTGCCAGCAGCCGGGCCACCGCACCCCCAAGTGCTCCCGTGGCGCCGGTGACAGCTACGTCCGGTTGTTCCTGTGCCATGGTCCGCTCCTTGCGATTGGGGCTGCCGCTGTCCTTGGGGCGCGGTGCCTACTGGATTTTTGGAATCTGGCCGGTGGGCATTTCCTGTCCGGGAAGCGGCCGGGCGAACGGCACCTTTGTCCCCAGAACCTGCGCGACGACGTCGTTGGCCACCTGCCGGGCAGTCAGCCCAACGCGCTCCAGGACTTCCCCGCGGGTGCCGTGGTCCAGGAATTCCACCGGAAGGCCCACCTCATTCAGTGCGGTATCCACTCCGGCTGCGCGCATTTCCTGCCGGATCCGCGACCCGACTCCGCCGGCACGCACGCCGTCCTCGATCACAATGACGATGCGGTGTTCGGCCGCCATGCAGATAATCGACCGCGGGACGGGCAGGACCCAGCGCGGATCCACCACCGTGGAGCTGATGCCCTGGTCATCCAGCCGTTCGGCCACCTGCAGTGCCATTTCGGCCATAGCGCCGACGCTGACAATCAACACATCGTTGGCTTTTTCCCCGGCAGGGCGGCGGGCCAGGACGTCCACGCCGTCGGAGGTGCGTTCCAGTGCATCCACATCCGGGCCTACCGTTCCCTTGGAGAACCGGACCACGCTGGGTGCGTCGCTGATGGCGACAGCCTCGCGCAGTTCCTCCTTGAGCCGGCTGGCATCGCGCGGAGCGGACAGATGCAGGCCGGGCACAATCTGCAGCATGGACATGTCCCACATGCCGTGATGGCTGGCGCCGTCGGGCCCGGTGACTCCGGCCCGGTCCAGCACAATGGTGACGCCCGCCTTATGCAGGGCTACGTCCATGAGCAGCTGGTCGAAGGCGCGGTTCAGGAACGTGGCGTAAAGCGCGACGACGGGGTGCAGCCCGCCGAAAGCCATGCCCGCCGCGGAGGTGAGGGCGTGCTGCTCGGCGATGCCGACGTCGAACACCCGCTCGGGATGCTTCTCAGCGAACCGGTGCAGGCCAACGGGAATCAGCATGGCGCCGGTGATGCCCACAATGTCTTCGCGCTCATCGGCTATGTCCGCAATCTCCGTCGCGAAGACGGAGGTCCAGGACTGCTTGCTGCCAGGCTCCACCGGCTTGCCGGTTTCCGGGTCGATGATGCCCACGGCGTGGAACTGGTCCGCTTCGTTGGCGCGGGCCGGTGCATAGCCGCGGCCCTTCTCTGTCATTGCGTGAACCAGAACGGGACCGTTGAAGTTGCGGGCCTTGAGAAGGGCGCGTTCCACGGCCGCCATGTCGTGACCGTCGATCGGTCCGATGTACTTCATGCCAAGGTCTTCAAACAAACCCTGCGGCGCCCACCAGTCCTTGATGCCGCGCTTGGCGGCATGCAGGCTGTGGTAGGCGAATTTGCCGATCGGGCCGCCGTGCTGCAGCCTCCGCTTCCCCCATCCGAGCGTGGTCTCGTACACGCGGTGGGTGCGCACGGCGTCAAGGGTGGGGCGCAGGGAGGCGAGGTAGTCGGCGAGTCCGCCAATGGTGGGCGCGTAGGAGCGGCCGTTGTCATTGACCACAATGACCACCCGGCGTCGCTGGTCCGCGGCGATATTGTTCAGGGCTTCCCAGGCCATGCCGCCGGTCAGGGCGCCGTCGCCCACCATCACCACGGTGTAGCGGTCGCCTTCCCCGGTCAGCTGCCGGGCGCGGGAGATGCCGTCTGCCCAGGACAGGGACGAGGAAGCGTGGGAGGATTCCACGATGTCATGCACGGACTCGGCCCTGGACGGGTAGCCGGACATCCCGCCCTGCTGGCGAAGCGTCGAGAAATCCTGGCGCCCGGTGAGGATCTTGTGCACGTAAGACTGGTGCCCGGTGTCAAAAACAATGCTGTCACGGGGCGAATCAAAGACGCGGTGGATTCCCACGGTGAGCTCAACAACACCCAGGTTGGGCCCCAGATGCCCCCCGGTCTGCGCAACATTACTGATCAGGAAGGACCGGATTTCCGCAGACAAACGCTCAAGCTGCTCCGTGGAGAGCTTGCCGAGGTCCCGCGGATCACGGATGGTTTCCAGAAGTCCCAACGGGCGTCTCCCTTGCTTTTAGGCAACGGCACTGCACACCGTCACAACGTTTAACTCTAACGCTTGAAGGGCCCGCTCCTGTTCCGCGACAGGCAAAGAGCCCCGCCGTCCGGGTTCAAAAAACCCGGTCGGCGGGGCTCTGCTTTCCTCGCCGGCGCATCAGCGGCGGTGAGGGAGGCCTTGCTACTTAGCGGTGATCTGGCGCAGGACGTACTGCAGGATGCCGCCGTTGCGGTAGTAATCCGCTTCACCCGGGGTATCGATGCGCAGGACCGCGTCGAAGGTGATGGCTTCACCGTTCTCCGGCGTCGCCGTAACCGTTACGGTCTTGGGCGTGGTGCCGTTGTTCAGCTCGGTCACGCCGGAGACTGCGAAGGTTTCCGTTCCGGTCAGGCCCAGGGATTCGGCGTTGACGCCGGCCGGGTACTGCAGCGGAAGAACGCCCATGCCAATGAGGTTGGAGCGGTGGATGCGCTCGTAGCTCTCGGCGATGACGGCCTTGACGCCCAGCAGCGCGGTGCCCTTGGCAGCCCAGTCACGCGAGGAGCCGGAGCCGTATTCCTTGCCCGCCAGGACAACCAGCGGAATGCCGGCGGCCTGGTAGTTGACCGAAGCATCGTAGACGGCTGCCTGCGGTGCATCTGCCTGGCTGAAGTCACGGGTGAAACCGCCTTCAACGCCGTCGAGCAGCTGGTTCTTGATCCGGATGTTCGCGAACGTGCCGCGGATCATCACCTCGTGGTTGCCTCGGCGTGAGCCGTAGGAGTTGAAGTCCTTGCGCTCCACGCCGTGTTCCAGCAGGTAACGGCCGGCCGGGGTGTCGGACTTGAAGGAGCCTGCCGGGGAGATGTGGTCGGTGGTGACCGAGTCGCCGAGTTTCAGCAGGACGCGGGCACCCTCGATGTCGGTGACGGGCTCCGGCTGAGCCTTCATGCCCTCGAAGTACGGGGGCTTCCGGACGTACGTGGATTCCGTATCCCACTCGAAGGTTGCGCCTTCGGGTGTGGGCAGGGACTTCCAGCGGTCGTCGCCTTCGAAGATGGTGTCGTAGCTGTTGCTGAACATCTCCTTGTTGATGGAGGCGTCAATGATCTCCTGGACCTCAACCGGGTTCGGCCAAATGTCCTTCAGGAAGACGTCGTTGCCGGCTTCGTCCTGGCCCAGCGGGTCATTCTCGAAGTCGAAGTCCATGGTGCCGGCCAGTGCGTAGGCAACCACCAGCGGCGGGGAAGCCAGGTAGTTCATCTTCACGTCCGGGTTGATCCGGCCTTCGAAGTTGCGGTTACCGGAGAGAACTGCGGTGACGGCCAGGTCGGCTTCCTGAATGGCCGTGGAGATTTCATCTTCCAGCGGACCGGAGTTACCGATGCAGGTGGCGCAGCCGTAGCCGACGACGAAGAAGCCGAGCTTCTCCAGGTACGGAATCAGGCCGGACTTTTCGTAGTAGTCGGTCACTACCTTGGAGCCCGGTGCAATCGAGGTCTTGACCCACGGCTGGGCAGCGAGGCCCTTTTCGACGGCGTTGCGGGCCAGCACTGCTGCAGCCATCATCACCGACGGGTTGGACGTGTTGGTGCAGGACGTGATCGAGGCGATCGACACGGCGCCGTGGTCCAGCTCGAAGCTGCGGCCGTCCGCCATGGTGACCGGCACCGAGTTGGTGGCGCGCTCAGCCGGGGCGTCGGCCTTGGAGACGAGATCGTGTGCCTTGTCTTCGATCTTGGTGCTGCCTTCCGTGAAGGAAGGAGCATCCGATGCCGGGAAGGTTTCTTCCAGAGCCTCGTCAACAGTGCCCTTTTCAGCCTCAACCGTCTCGTGGACGTAGTTCTTGAGGTCCTTGCGGAACTGTTCCTTGGCGTTGGTGAGCTCCACGCGGTCCTGCGGGCGCTTCGGTCCGGCGATGGAGGACACCACGGTGGACAGGTCCAGCTCGAGGTACTCGGAGTACTGAACTTCGTTGGACGGATCGTGCCACAGGCCCTGTTCCTTGGCGTAGGCCTCTACGAGGGAAACGCTCTCTTCGGAACGGCCGGTCAGGCGCAGGTAATCCAGCGTCACATCGTCGATCGGGAACATGGCGGCCGTGGAACCGAATTCCGGGCTCATGTTGCCGATGGTGGCGCGGTTGGCCAGCGGCACAGCGCCGACACCTTCACCGTAGAACTCGACGAACTTGCCGACAACACCGTGCTTGCGCAGCATTTCGGTGATGGTCAGGACAACGTCGGTGGCGGTGGCGCCGGCAGGGATTTCACCGGTGAGCTTGAAGCCGACGACGCGCGGGATCAGCATGGAGACGGGCTGGCCGAGCATGGCTGCCTCGGCCTCGATGCCGCCAACGCCCCAGCCGAGCACGCCCAGGCCGTTGACCATGGTGGTGTGGGAGTCGGTGCCGACGCAGGTGTCCGGGTACGCACGCAGGACGCCGTCAACTTCGCGGGTCATGACGGTGCGGGCCAGGTATTCGATGTTGACCTGGTGGACAATGCCCATTCCCGGGGGAACAACCTTGAAGTCATCGAATGCGGTCTGGCCCCAGCGAAGGAACTGGTAACGCTCGCCGTTGCGCTGGTACTCGATTTCCATGTTGCGCTCAAGGGCGCCGGAGTTACCGAAGGCGTCAATCTGGACCGAGTGGTCAATGACCATTTCGGCCGGTGCCAGCGGGTTGACCCGCTTGGGGTCTCCGCCAAGTTCGGCTACGGCTTCACGCATGGTTGCCAGGTCCACGATGCAGGGGACGCCGGTGAAGTCCTGCATGATGACCCGGGCAGGGGTGAACTGAATTTCAGTGCTGGGTTCTGCATTTGCGTCCCACTGTGCGAGTGCACGTACGTGATCTGCAGTGATGTTGGCACCATCTTCGGTGCGCAGCAGGTTTTCCAGCAGGACCTTGAGGCTGAACGGAAGGCTCTTTGCGCCTTCGACGGAATTCAGCCGGAAAATTTCATATTCGTTTCCACCGACGTTTAGTACGCCTTTGGATCCGAAGCTGTCCACATTAGTCATAATAGGACTCCTCTCGCCACCGTTTTATCTTTGTCCAGCTGTCCGCGGCATGCTAGTTAGGATTCCCTAACCGGCATACCACAGGGGAAGGCAGGGGAAATGGTGGACTATTCCCCCTGCCGGATTTGGCCCCACTGCCGAACGAAAACTCTGCCCGCCTAAGCAGGCGGCGGCTCTCCAACACGGCGCGGATCTGCACAACTGCTCCCTATACTATCCGTTACACGCCCATGTGACGGGGAGGATAGCCGTCCGGCCGCGCCACGGATAACGCCACGGATCGCGTGACGCTCCGTTACTCCGGTTACGGACGCGTCAGGACTGCGAAGGACTCCATATGGTGGGTGTGCGGGTAGAGGTCAAAGACCCGCAGTGAATCCAGCTGCCAGCCCAGCTCCTTGAAGTAGCCAAGGTCGCGGGCGAACGACGCCGGGTCGCAGGATACGTAGCCCACGGTGCGGGGGGCGGCGGCGTCGATCCGGCGCACCACATCCTTGCCGGCCCCGACACGCGGCGGGTCCAGCAGCACGACGTCGAGCCGGCCCTCGTAGGCTGCCAGCGATTTGTCCACGCGCCCCTGCAGGATTTCAACCTGGGGCGAGGCGAACAGGTTCTTGCGCGCGTCGCGGCTGGCACCGGGAGAACCTTCAACGGACAGAACCCGTCCCGATTCGCCTGCGGCGTCGGCCAGCGGGGCCGTGAACAGGCCGGCGCCGGCGTACAGGTCGGCAACCTGTTCACCCGGCTGGATCCGGAGCCCGTCCAGGACAGCCTGGGCCAGAGTGAGGGGTGCGCTGCGGTGGATCTGCCAGAAACCCGCACCGGTCACCCGGAAATCATGTCCGAGCACACTCTCCTGTACCCAGGTGCGGCCGCGGAGCCGGTTCAGGGTTGAGGTTTCCGGATCCCAGGAAGCAATGGAGGTTCCTTCGGGAAGGGCGGAGGCAATGCGGCCCAGGGCTTTGGGGTGCGCACCGTCAGCGGGGATCAGCAGCACCAGGGGTGCGCCCGTTGACGGGACCGCCACCTCCACCCGGGCCACGCCGCTGAAGTCCACGTTCCACAGCTGCAGATCATTCACGGCATCCACGGCCAGCGGCATCCGCTGGACAGGAATCAGCTCCTCGGAGCGGTGCGCGTGCATGGCCAGCCGGCCGCCGGGGGCCACCGAAAAACTCGCCCGGGTCCGCCAGTGCAGGCCGTCTTCCCGCTCGTCGAGGGCCGGCTCCACCGTCACCGTCCGGTCTTCCTTGGCCAGCCGGCTCAGCTGCTCGGCGAAAATCTGTCCCTTGAGCTCACGCTGTAGCGGCAGCTCAATGTGCCCAAACTCTGCACCGCCCACCGGCAGCCGCCCGCGGGAAGCAGCCCGGAGCGCATCGGCTTCAGGCCAGAAGTGTTCCACCCGGCCCGGAACGCTCTCGAGGACCTCCACGACGTCCGCACGCCAGAATTTGGCGCCGTCGCCGTCTTCCGTCAGGCGGGCGCGGACCCGCTCGCCCGGCAGGGCGTGCCGGACAAAGACCACGCGCCCCTCATGGCGCGCCACAAAGTGGCCGCCGTGCGCGGGGGCGCCAATGGTGAGTTCAATCTCGGATGCGGTGGTGTCGGTCGTCATGGTGGCGGATACTTCCTGATGGAGCCTAAAAGACCATCACATCATGCCTCGGCTCCCGTGCATATTCGCCGGCCCGCCGGCCCGGACCGCACGCCTGCCTTCGCAGGTCTATGCTGGCGGTTGGGTTTTTTCGCAGTCGATCATCAGGAACCGAGGTGGCAGGTGGCGCATTACGTCATCATGGGGTGCGGGCGCGTGGGCGTGTCGCTGGCCCACACACTGGACAATGCCGGGCACACGGTGGCCGTTATTGACCAGGATGAACGGGCTTTTCGCCGCCTGCGGCATACGTTCACCGGCCGGAAAGTGACCGGCGTCGGCTTTGACCGCGTCACTCTCAGAGAGGCCGGGATCGAGGAGGCCTACGCCTTTGCTGCTGTTTCCTCGGGTGATAATTCGAACATTCTCGCCACCCGGGTTGCCCGCGAGACGTTCCACGTTCCGCATGTGGTGGCACGGATCTATGACCCGGGACGCGCAGAAATCTACCAGCGCCTCGGCATTCCCACTGTCGCAGCCGTGCGGTGGAGCGCCGACCAGGTGCTGCGGCGCATCCTGCCGGAGCAAAGCATCAACGGGGATTTCCGCGAGTCATCCGGCCGGCTGATCCTGGGCGAGCTGTCCCTTCATGAGGGCTGGCTGGGCACAACGCTCAGCGGCATTGAGCAGGCAGCGCGTGTCCGCATCGCCTACGTCACCCGGTTCGGCGAGGGAATCCTCCCCCGGCCCGACACCAGCTACCAGCAGGGCGACGTCCTGCACGCCATGATGAACGTGGAACGCACCAGCGAAATCAGCCGCATCCTTTCCAGCACGCCAATCAGGGAGAACCAGTGAAAGTCGTGATTGCCGGCGCCGGGAGCGTGGGATCCTCCATTGCCAAGGAGCTGCTTTCCCACCACCACGAGGTGCTTCTCATCGATGAAAAGCCCGAGGTCGTGGGACGCAGCGGACTGCTGGGAGCCCATTGGCTGATTGGCGACGCGTGCGAGCTGACCACGTTGAAGGATGCCCGGCTGGAAGAGGCCGACGTCATGGTTTCCGCCACCGGGGACGACAAGGTCAACCTGGTGGTCTCGCTGCTGGCCAAGAGTGAGTTCGGTGTGGCACGCACCGTAGGCCGGGTGAACAATCCCAAGAACGACTGGATGTTCGATGATTCCTGGGGTGTTGACGTGGCGGTCAATACACCGCGCCTGATGACTGCTCTCGTGGAGGAAGCCGTGGAGGTGGGCGACCTGGTCCGGCTGCTGACGCTGCAGACCGGCGTGGCTTCGATGGTGGAGTTCACGGTCCCCTCCGATTCACCGCTGACCGGCAGGACCCTGGGATCCATCGACTGGCCCGCGGACACCACTGTGACGGCCATCCTCCGCGATGACGCGCCCATCACGCCCAGCAGGGATGACGTCATTGAACCCGGCGACGAACTGTTCTTTATCTGCACCATCGCCGCCGAAGACCAGCTCCGGGCAGTCCTGCTGCCCGAGCGGTCCCGGCCCGGTTCCGAGCCCGCCCCTGATGCGGACTAGGGGAGTCCAGGCCGGATACATTCCGGCCCGGACTCCCCTAGTCGGGCTGCGCTGGCCAGGCTGCGCTGGCCAGGCTGCGCTAGCCAGGCTGCGCCCCGGACTCCTGCTGCGGCAGCGGACGGGACACCATCCACGCCAGCCACAGCCCGAGGGCATACAGCGGAACCCCCATGGCCAGGCGCATGGTGCCCAGCGCCCCCACGTTGTCCGCCAGGTACAGGGGAAGCTGGACGCCAAGGCGAAGAGCGAATACTGCAATGATGATCCAGGTGGCCAGCGCGTAGGCCCGGATCCGCTTCCGGCTCGCCCGCCATTCCAGGTTCTCACCGCGGATAAAACCGAACAGGAGCCCGGCCACCGGCCAGCGGACGGCAATCGAAACGGCAAACGCCACTATGTACGCGGCGTTGACGAAAAAGCCGGGCAGGAAGAATTCCGTCCCGCTGCCGCTGCGCAGGGCGAAGACGGCGCAGATGATGACGCCGACCACCCCGGTCAGTGACTGCATCAGCGGACGTTTCTGCACCAGATTCGCCACTGAGAAGACTGCGGCAGAGGCTACCGCCGCGGCGAGCGACAAGTACAGCTCCGACGTCAGCGTGAAAAGCAGCGTAAAGAGCAGGCCGGGAACAATGGCCTCCGCGAGACCGCGTACCCCGCCAACGGACTTGAGCACATCAATCTGGCCGTCGTCTCCGCGCTCCACTCCCGCCTTGGCCGCGTAGGCACCGGCGACGTCCCCGAGCGTCGGCTGCTGGTCCCCGCCCGAAGGGCTTCCGCCGGCAGAGTCCGCCGGCCGGCGGTATTCGGGCTGGTTGCTGCCGGGTCGCTCAGTCATGTTTCGTTCTCCGGACGTCCGATGATTTCATAACGGGGGTTGTAGATGGTGGGATAGCTTCCCACGGTGCTGACCATGCCTTCAAATGCCAGCTGGGTGCCGGCTTCCACTCCGGGCAAACGCCGTTGGCCAATCCAGACCAGCCGGACCCGCGCACGCGGTTTGCGGGACGCCGGATCACGGTACACGGCATCGCGGTCCTCCACCATGGCGGTGAAGCACGGCGGCTCCGTCGCCGGCACCACGGTGATGGACTCCACGTACCCTCCGCTGTACACCCGGCCCCGGGCAGGCAGGGAACTGACGGGAACCGGATCCTGGCTGCCGGGAAGTGCGGGCTGCTCGGTGGGCATCGGTCAGCCGATGGTCGTGATTTCCGGGCCGCGTTCCGGCGGGCCCGGCTTGACCGGCGCGGCGGGCCGGGGCAGGGGCGAGGCATCACGGGGCAAACGCAGCTGCAGCAGGTCCCGCGGCGGAAGCGGCTGTTCACCGCGGACCACGACGACGTTGCGGAAAACTTCTTCCAGCGGACCCGCCTGCTGCGGGTCAAGGGCGGCAGGGCCGCCGAAGACACCGCGCAGGAACCAGCGCGGCCCGTCCACGCCGACAAACCGGGCGACCCGGAACCCCTTGGATCCGTCCTGCGTCTGGGCCGGAACCTTCGCCAGGAGTTCGGTGCCGAAGACACCGTTGAGCTCATCCACCGTGCCGCCCTGCGAACCCACGGATTTGCCGATCTGGCCGCGGATGTCATCCCAGAGAGTCTCTGAGCGGGGTGCCGCAAAAGCCTGCAGCTGCAGGCTTGAGCCGTTGAGGTCAAGGGTCACCGCAACCACGCGCTGGGTCTTCTCTTCAACCTCCAGGCGGAGCTGCAGCCCCTGGGCTGCCGCTATGCGCAGCGCACCCAAATCGATATAGCCGTCCTCGGACGGCTTGTCGCTGACGTCCCACGGTCCCGTGGCCGCTTCGGAGCCGGCTGCAGCGTCGGCGCCTTCATCGGCGATGTCCCGCCCCTGCTCTTCCTGATCCTGCTTGGCTTGATCCTGCTTGTTCTTCTTCAGTCGCCCAAATGCCATGACCGGGTTCCTCTCTCTTGTAGGAGGCCGTACGCTGCCGGCCCCGGGACAGCCGCTCTAGGCAGGCAGTGATGCAAAGCCGCCGGTGGAACCGAATCCGCCGGTGCCGCGAACGGATTCGGACAGTTCGTCGACCAGTTCAAAAGCTGCAGTCTCCACCCGCTGAATCACCATCTGCGCGATCCTGTCGCCCCGCTTCAGGGTAATGGGGCTGGTGGTGTCGGTGTTCAGGAGCGTGACACTGATCTCGCCCCGGTAGCCGGCGTCGACGGTGCCGGGAGCATTCACGACAGTGAGGCCGTGTTTGGTGGCCAATCCCGAACGGGGATGGATAAAGGCCGCATAGCCGAACGGAAGTGCCAGGGCCACGCCGGTGGGAACAAGTTTCCGCTCCCCGGGTGCCAGGACAAAGTCCACCCGGGTCCTGAGGTCCGCGCCCGCATCGCCCGGATGGGCGTACGACGGCGGTTCCAGTCCGTCGTCGAGCATTTTCAGCTGCACGGTCATGGTGGGGCCTGCTTCAAGCACCGGTGTCTCCGACTTCATTGAGGTGTGGCCCGCGTCCCGGTCAGGTCCGCGTGGCTGCGTTCTTCAGCACTGCCCCGGAAGCTCCCGGGGAATACCGCACCTCACTTTAGCGCGTTTTCCTGACGCTTCTCCGAACGCGGCGGAACGGCATTTCCCTGCCGGGCGCCAAGATGAAATGAGGGAACAAAGATGCCAAAGTGGAGGTATGTCATCCCCTTCTGCCCAGACTCCCCCCAGCACTGTTCTCTATTCGGAACGGCTCCTCCCCTCCTTCTGGATTTGGGTGATGGTACTGGGCGTCTCAGCATCAAGCATCCTGGTCTTCGTACCCATCAGCCTGGCAACCGGTATCATTGCCGCCGTCGTCGTGTTCGTGATCCTGACGGTTTTGCTTCTCCTCAGCACCCCGACCATCCGGGTGACCGCGGAGACCCTGCAGGTCGGCAAGGCGGAAATCGAGCGGATCCATATCGGAAACGTGGAGGGCTTCCGCGGGGATGACGCCACCTATCAGCGCGGCCGCGGCCTGAACGCCACCGCGTACATGTGCATCCGCGGCTGGATTTCACCGGTGGTCAAAATTGAAATCACCGACCCCGCCGACCGCACGCCGTACTGGCTTACGTCCACCCGTCACCCCGAGGATCTGGTCCGCGCGCTGAACAGCTAGCCTCTTGGCGAGGCCGCCGGCTCAGCCCTCACAGTCCGTGCAGTAGGCCAAGCCGTCCTTTTCCAGGGCTATCTGTGACCTGTGCCGCACCAGGAAACAGGAGGCGCAGGTGAATTCATCCGCCTGCGGGGGCAGCACCCGCACCAGGAGCTCTTCGCCCGAGAGGTCCGCGCCCGGCAGCTCGAAGCTGTCCGCCGCCTCGGCCTCATCCTCATCCACCACCGCGGACTGCGTGGTCGCTGTGCGGCGCGTCTTCAGCTCTTCAATGGATTCCTCGCTGACGTCTTCTTCTGTCTTGCGCGGCGCATCGTAGTCTGTCGCCATAATAAGTACTCTCACCATCCGGTCGAGTTGTTGTAGAAGATTCTTCCGAGCCCGTCCTGCCGGTTCGCCGCCGGCAGCTTGCAGGCTCTGACGTATCAACGCAACGTGGTTGCGTTTTGTGCCCGTAAACAGGAGATTTTTGCCCAGCTCAAAGCGAAAAACCACCATCGAGCCGTCCCGGTGCCTCCGGAAGTTCAAAAAAAGACCCTGCGGTGGGTGCCGATTCGCGCCACACCCCTGCAAACAGTAGGATTTCGCCCCTGCGGGTGGCATTGTTTCCAGAAGGAGTTGCTATCGGGTGGAGGATTGATTCATGCAGGATCTGCGTCTCGTGGGTGTCCATGAGGGTGGCGAGCATCTGCTGCTCAGCGGCAAGGGCGGGGAAACCTTCCGGCTTCGCATGGATGAAGCACTGCGGGTAGCGGTTTCCCGTTCAGTGCACCGCCCCACAGCCCCGGTCGAGCGGCCCGAAGGCCCCGCAATGACTCCGCGTGACATCCAGGCACGAATCCGTTCCGGTGCCAGCGCCGAAGACGTCGCTGAGGTTTCCGGGCTGGACCTCGCCCGCATCCGCCGCTACGAGGGTCCGGTCCGCGCGGAGCGCGACTATGTTGCCCGGCAGGCACAGGCCGTTGAAGTCGCGGCCCCTCTCTCCGCCGCGCACGACGGATACCGCAGCACGTTCGGTGACAGTCCGGTCAGTCTCGGCGACATGGTCAGCCACCGGCTCAAGGCCTTCGGTGTGGACCCCGACAGCGTGGAATGGGACGCCTGGCGGCGCCCGGATTCCACCTGGGATGTCGTTGCCCGTTTTGATTTCGATGAAAAGTCCCGGATTTCCGTGGGCGAAGAACCGCCCGCCCGCTGGACCTTCAGCCCGCTGCGCAAGAGCGTGTCCAATGCCAACCGCTGGGCACAGCTGCTCAGTGAGCTGGAGCCCCTGGACTCCCCCCTGCCGTCGCGCAGGCTCACGGCTGTCGCGGACCGCGTCTTCGATTTCGAGGCCGTTCCGGCGCCCGGGGCTGATGATGCCGACGGAGCCGGCGACGAGGAGACAGAGAACCTGCTGGAGGTCCTGCGCTCCCGCCGGGGGCAGCGTCTCGGAGCCGATGAAGACGGCGACGACGCCCTGGCGGCACTGTTGGCCAAGGGCAGCATTCCTGCAGCCCATCCGCGCGAGGGCGGCAATGAGCCGGATGACGCCTCTTCCAGCCATCCCCGCACGGGTCGCCTGACACTGGCCCCGGATGTTGCAGAAGCGGACGCGCCGGACCGTCCTGACTCGCTTCGCCTGACCAACGGCGCCAACTCCGATACCCGCGAAGTCAGCATCCTTGCCCGTCCCTTCCGCCGCCGCGGCGAGGCCGCCGCAGGAAGCGGCACCACCCCGCCTGCGGCCGCTTCCCCGGCGGAGACCAGCGCCGGTGCCGAAAAGTCATCGGTGTCCGCCAAGGCCGATGACACGGGAACCGAAACCACAACGCACCACCATGACGCCGCTGACGGTACCGTTGCCGGTGCTGCAGGTGCTTCCGCCGAACCAGACGCCCCTGCAAAGAACAGCAAGGCCGCTCCCGCCGCCCGCGGCAAGGGAAAAAATGCGGGCCGTAAAGGCGGCAGGACCGATTTCCCCTGGGATCGCATGGGTTCCGGCACCGGCCGGACCGACGCCGCAGGAGCCTCTGAAACCGGCAAGGATGACGACGCAGACCGCCGTCCGCCCAAGCCAAAGCGCTCCTCGGTCCCCAGCTGGGACGATATAGTCTTCGGCACCAAGGGCGATTAGCCTTCATTTCCGGGGCGGGCCGGCTCCTCAGATGCCCGGGCCACGGTTGAAGAGCGGTCATCGGGGATAAACAGGTCCTCGATCGCGCTGCCGAAGAGTGCTGCGAGCCGGAAGGCCAACGGAAGGGACGGATCAAAGCGTCCGCGCTCAATCGAGATGACGGTTTGGCGCGAAACGCCAAGTTCATCGGCAAGCTGCTGTTGGGACCACCCGCGGTTCGAGCGGAATTCCCTCACTCTGTTGCGCACGTCAGCCCTTGCGCCGCTGCAGCAGATAACGCACCCCAAAGAGCACGGCGCACAGGATCAGCACGGCCGGCAGCACAAGCTTCAGGTTCACGGTAGTTTCTCCCGGCAGGAATGCGAGAACTGTCCCCGCGACTCCGAGTATCAGGATGAGGTCGGTGAAGGAACGGGACGCCGCTTTGTCATACCAGCCAGCCTCAATCGAGTCATCCGGCCGTTCAACCGCACCCCTTATGGTGTTGCGGTCAACAATTGCCGCGTACACCAGCAGAGTTGCCGGCGACGTGAGGAAACACGCGAAGACCCAAAAGACGAGAACCGGATGCGCCTCGGAGACGCCGGTGACCACGGCCAGCCATCCTCCGCAGCCTCCAAGAAGCAACCCGCAGGGCAGAGCCACCGCCATGGCCGGCACCCGGCCGGAACCAAACCTCCCCTGTCCCCAGGTTGTCCGGCGCTGTTCCGTCTCCATCCCGCTCTCCACCCAACGATGTTTGACTCCCTTTACATATACAAGGTGCTTTACATAGCGGAACTCGCCAAGGGCTCGGGTTCCCGAGGACCCGACGCAAGCAGGCCTTGCCGCTCCCCCAGGGGCAAGCAGGCTAGCCTTGCGGCGTGAATCCTGGCGCCCGTGACGGCGCCGAAAAGCAGTGACCAACCCAGCCGGCACCCTGCTTGCGGTCGAGTTGTCTACGATCGCTGCTCGCCATGGCTCCGGATCCTCTGCCGAACCGCCTCCGAGCACCGAAGATCAGGCTGTCCCGCAGCGGTTCGACCCGCGCGACCTTTCAGGCGGAACACCGGACGAATCATGGGGCACGGGCACCCGTGTCCCTGGCCCGGTCATCCGTTCCCAGGAAATGCATCACCTCACCGAAGCCGGCGCACAGGGCTGACGGCTTCTCCGCGCCCTGCACGGAGAGCAGGTGCTGGAGCGCGACAGCCGGAGCCGGGAAGTTAAAGGGGTTTCAGTTCTCTCAGCCCGTCCACAGCCGTCCCCCAAGAGGAGCAGGGCCGCTGCAGCTATGCGTCTTCCGGACTGCTTCTATATCCGTCCGCGACCCAGCTGACGCTCCCGGCCTCCGGGCCGCTAGGAGAATCGCGGATGCACCGCGCACACATCCAGATCCTCCGGCGCCTCAACGGCCGCTTCGGAAATGGCCTGGGCCTTGTGAGCAGTGACCCGGCGCATGTAATGCCTGCGGCACAGGGTCTCATAACCCACCACCGGCACGGTTTCCACCGCGTCGGCAGCAAAAAGCGGCTCCTCCGTGACTGCGGAGACGGCCCCGGGCACTCCCGCTGCAGGAGCATGCTTGCCGACGTCGCCCACCACCACCTGGTCGCCTTCCACCACCATGACTCCGTCCACGGTGCGGGCATTGTGGGTGGCCCTGCGACCGCACCAGCACAGGGCCCGCACCTGCAGCACTTCCATTCGGTCGGCCAATTCGATCAGGCGCTGGGATCCGGGAAAAAGACGGGTTCGGAAATCCGACGTGATGCCGAAGGCAAAAACATCCACACACAGCTCATCCACCACACGCGCCAACTGCTCCACCTGGTCCGCGGAATAGAACTGAGCTTCATCGCAGATAAGGTAATCCACCGCCAGTCCGCTTCGCCGGCGGACTGACACCTCGTTCCAGAAATCCGTACTGTCCGTGACTTCCACCGCCGGGGTGCGCAGTCCCAGCCGCGAAGAAATCATGGAATCCCCCGCACGGTCGTTGCGGCTGAAGAGAATTCCGCCGCGGCCTCGGGCACTGTGGTTATAGTCCATCTGCAGGGCAAGCGTGGATTTGCCGCAGTCCATGGTCCCGGAAAAGAAAACTAGCTCGGCCACGGTTTACTTCTTTCTCCCGCCGGACTGTGCCCCGGGATTGCGCTTGGTAGCCGGCGCAGCGAGCTGCAGCAGCGGGACTTCCCGTTCGGCGCGGGTCAGGGAACCGTGCTGGCCCACCACTTCCAGGGACGCGGGTTTCATTCGCCGCAGGTCATACAATGCGATCGGCTCGCGTGCCATCACCAGGACGTCGCCGATGCGCGGCAGTACTGAGGGCGAAACAACCGGCCCGAAGTAACCGGCGTTCACGGCTTCTTCCCGGGTGGCGATCCAGATTTTGGTGCCGTAGGAGCGGCGCCAGGCATCCATCAGCTTCTGCCGCTCCTGTTCACCGGTGCCGGGCTCCAAGTACAGGTGCACCATGCGCGGCTCGCCCGCGGTGTGCCGCACACCGGCAATGAGCGAGGGATCTGCCGAGAAGTCACGCCGGTGCTCCGGAGCGATGTCCACCATGCCGTGGTCCGCCGTGAGCAGCAGGAGCGTGTCCGCCGGAATGCGGGAGGCCAGAAGCTTCAGCGTGCTGTCCAGCTCCTCGAGCTGGAAGCCCCACTGCTGGGACTGGGAGCCGTACTTGTGGCCGGCTTTGTCCAACTCATTCCAGTACAGGTACATCAGCATCCGCGGCGCTGCCGCCAGAGCCTGGGCTGCGGCCGCCACCCGGGCATGGACACCGGTGGCACCGATGAATTCGCCGCCGCGCAAGGCGGCGCGGGTCATGGCGGAGTCCGCGAACCGCGGAAGGCTTACGGAGGCTACCGGAATGTGCTCAGCCGCCTGCTCCAGGACGGTGGGGCAGGGTTGCCAGCGCTCGGGGTCCACGCCCGCATCCCAGTTGCCGAGCATGTTGACTACTTTGTCCTGGTCCGGATCCAGTACGTCGTATCCGACCATGCCGTGTTCACCCGGCGGGCGTCCGGTTCCCAGCGAGGCCAGGGACGCCGCCGTCGTGGTGGGAAAAGCGGCCGTCAGGACCCTCGCGGAGGGTACAAAGCTGCGCAGGAACGGTGCATGGCCGCCGCGCTGCTTGAGCAGCGACCAGCCCAGACCGTCCACCATGACAACGCACACGCGCTTGGCTGCCGGCAGGTTCAGCGTGTTGTTGAACCCAGGCACGCCAAGGACAGCGGCTGAGCTGGTGAGGACGTCTGCAACACTGCTGCGTCCATACCCGGGGG
>NZ_JASDDG010000021.1 GCF_030407495.1 Arthrobacter sp. APC 3897
TCAGCAGCAGCGCCGCCGCCCAGGCGCGCTGCGTGCTGGGATCGGTGTTGGTGGGCGAGGTGGGACTCATCAGCTGACGGTAAATGTAGGTGGGCAGGGTGCTCATCCAGCCCGCGAAGACGTTCATGTTGATGGTGTTCACGAAGCCTGCGGTGACCAGCAGCGGGGCGGTCTCTCCGATGACGCGGGCAATGGCCAGGGTGACGCCCGAAGCGATGCCGGAAATCGCCGTCGGCACCACCACTTTGAGGATGGTGCGCCACTTGCGCACCCCCAGGGCATACGCGGCCTCGCGCAGCTCGTTCGGTACGATCTTGAGCATTTCTTCGGTGGAACGCACCACCACGGGAATCATCAGGACGGAAAGCGCGACGGCGGCCACAAAGCCGGTGCGCATGCCCGGTCCGAAGACGAGGGCGAAGAAGGCTGCCGCGAACAGGCCGGCAACAATCGACGGGATTCCGGTCATGACGTCCACGAAGAAGGTGATGGCCCGGGACAGCGGTCCGCCGTTGCTGTACTCCACCAGGTAGACGGCGGTCAACAGACCAATCGGCACCGAAATGAGCGTGGCCCACAGGGTAATCAGGAGCGTGCCCACAATGCCGTGGTACGCCCCGCCCAGCACCGGGCCGCCTGTCTGGGCACTGTTGTTGTCCACGGCGCCGGTCATGCCGCCCATGGAGGTGAACAGGAAGTCCGGGCTCAGGCCCGCCAGGCCCTTGGACAGGACGGTGAAGATCACGGAGACCAGGGGAACCAGCGCCAGGAGGAAGGAGCCGCAGATCAGGTAGGTGGCGAAGCGGTCAACCGCGCGCCGGCGTCCTTCGACGATCCCGGTCATGGCGGTGGCGCCGAGCACAAAGATCACCGCGGTGAAGATGGTGAAGCTCGTAATGCCGAAGCCGATCAGCGCGGACAGGGCTGCGCCCAGGATGACCGCGGCTCCCAGCACCACCCACACTGCGTACGGCGGGAGCTGGTTCTTGGTCAGTGTCGCCGGGCGGCGGCTGAGTGTTTGAGTCTGCATCAGTTGGCTCCGGAGAATTCTTTATGGCGGCTGATGATCCAGCGCGCAATCACGTTCACGGCCAGGGTGATGAGGAACAGCACCAGGCCGGCGGCGATCAGCTCGGACAGGCGCAGGCCGTATGCCTCGGGGAAGTTCAGGGCAATTTCCGCAGCGATTGTCTGGTTGCCCGGACGGATCAGGCTGGCAATCAGGCCGCCGGAAGAGAGAACAAGGGCCACGGCCATGGTTTCACCCAGGGCGCGTCCCAGACCCAGCATGACGGCGCTGATGACGCCCGGGCGGGCGAACGGGAACACTGCCATGCGGATCATTTCCCAGCGGGTGGCGCCCATGGCCAGGGCTGCCTCCTCATGGAGTTTCGGAGTTTGCAGAAAGATCTCGCGGGTCAGCGAGGTAATGATCGGCAGCACCATGACTGACAGCACAATCCCCGCGGTCAGCATGGTCTTTCCGGTCTGGCTGGCCGGGCCGGAGAAGATCGGGATCCAGCCGGCATTGTCCGCCAGCCACGTGTACGGACCCACAAGGGCCGGTGCGAGCACCATCATCCCCCAGGCTCCGTAGACCACTGACGGGATGGCTGCCAGCAGGTCAATGAGGTATCCCAGCCCCTGGGCCATGCGGCGCGGCGCGTAGTGCGAGATGAACAGCGCAACCCCGATGCCCACCGGCGTCGCAATCAGCAGCGCAATGGCGGCTGCGATGACGGTACCGATGACCAGCGGCCAGATGTAGGTGAAGAACCCCTCGCCGCCGCTGATGTCCGCTGAATCTGCGGTAAACGTGGGCAGCGCCTGCCAGAGCAGGAAGACAGCCACGGAAAACAGGACAAGAAGGATGAGGCAGCCGGCCAGGAGCGTGATTCCGGAGAACACCTTGTCTCCGGCACGGCCGGCACCACCGGTGCCTTCTATGGACTTGCTGGACACTGCACAACCCTTCGGTTCTTCACTGGCAACTTCTTAAACTCTACTGACCCTGCGCTGATCCCTTTGACACGGTGCTTCAGTCTGCCGCTGCAATCCCCCCCCATTTACTGTCCCACGGCCCGGCGAAGGCTGCGAACAGGAGGGGCTGCGAACAGGACGGGGCAGGCCCGCCCGGCGGCGGCACCCGGAAGCTCCGCCGCCGGAACCTGCACACGGACTACTTGGTGACGCTGATGGTCGCCAGTGCGGCTTCTGCCTTCTCGCGCAGCGGCCCTGACAGTTCCGCGTTGCCTGCCGCGTCCGCTGCAGCTGCCTGCCCCTCTTCACTGACCACGTAGGAGCCGAAGGCCTTCACCAAATCAACGGTGTCAGCATCCGGGTAGGTTGTGCAGTAGATGTGGTAGGAGACCAGGACCACGGGGTAGGCGCCGGATTCCGTGGTGTCACGGACCAAATCCATGGCCATGTCAGCCTCGGGGCGGCCCTCGCCGGTCACCGGCGTGGAGGCTTCCACGGCCTTCGCCGCGGCCTCTGAGCTGTAGGGGACGTACTCTTCGCCAACCTTTACGGCGACAGTGCCCATGCCCTCGACTGCTGAGGCATCCGCGTAGGTGACGGCTCCGTCAGTGGCGCCGGCAGCGGAGACAACGCCGCTGGTGCCCTGTGCATTCTCCTGGCCGTCCAGCTCCGCCGGCCATTCACCGCTGGCCTCACTTGTCCAGACGGCCGGCGCTGCAGCCGCGAGGTACTCTGTGAAATTCTCGGTGGTTCCCGACTCGTCGGAGCGGTGGACCACGGTGATGGGAGTGTCAGGCAGCTCGGTGCCCTCATTCTGGCCGGCGATCGCGGGGTCATTCCACGTGCTGATGTCGCCGCGGAAAATGCCTGCAACCGTCTCGGCATCCAGGTTGAGTTCATCCACGCCGTCCAGGTTGAAGGCGATGGCGATGGGCGAGATGTAGGCGGGAATGTGCAGCGCTCCGTCCGGCCCGCACGCCTCGATGGAGGCTCCCACCTCCTCGTCCTTCAAATGGGCATCCGAACCGGCAAACTGCACTCCACCGGCGAGCAGTGCCTTGCGTCCTGCACCCGATCCGTCCGGAGAGTACTGCACGGCGGCGTCCGGGTTTGCTGCGGTAAAGCCCGCTATCCAGGCCTGCATCGCGGAGTCCTGGGAGGAGGCACCGGAGCCGGAAAGCGTCCCGGAGAGGGCGCTTTCCGATGAGGACGACGGCGTGCTGCCGCCGGCGGGGGTGATGGCGCTGTCACTGCCGCACGCCGACAAGGCGAGAGCGGCGGCTGACAGCAGGGCTGCGGAACGAACAATGCGAATTACCGACACGTCTGCCCCTTTCAAGGGCTCGTTTTCCGTAGAGCAGGCGCCCCGGCACGTGCCGGCACACCGGGACGTCTTGCCGTCCCTCCACCGATGGTGGACGGAGAAGGTTAACGAAAGGTGAACGGGGACAAGCGGCGCAGGAAACTCTGTCCGGCATACCTGTATCAACGTGCTGCGGGTGTTGCCCCGCCGGATCTGCCCGGCTCCGAAGCGCGTCACAGACGCTTCCGGGATGGAGGCCGCACCGCGTGCCCCCTAGACTGTTGGCATGCCCCCACGCGACCGCCTTGCCCAAAGCCGGGGGTTCCTGCGCAACCGGGTCAACGTTGGGCTGCGCCGAAGCCGCGACTCGATCATTCCCGCCCTGCAGATGACCATCTGCGCCGTGGGAGCCTACGGCTTTGCCGAGTATGTGCTCGGCCATGAGGGCCCGCTCTTCGCGGCCACTGCCGCACTCATTTCGCTGGGCTTTTCCCGGGAGCCGCGTACCCGCAGGGTGCTGGAGGTTGGCATTGGCTGCACCCTGGGCATCACCATCGGTGAACTCCTGCTGCATGTGCTGGGCACGGGACTGTGGCAGGCCGCCGTCGTACTCTTCTTCTCTGTCATGCTGGCCCGCTTCCTGGACCGCGGCGTCATCTTTACCACCCAGCTGGGCCTGCAGTCGCTGCTGGTGGTCCTGCTGCCCGCCCCGGACGGCGGCGTGTTCACGCGCAGCGCCGATGCCGTGGTGGGCGGGCTGTTTGCCCTCCTGGTCACCATGCTGGCTCCGCGCGATCCCCGGCGGGAACCGAAGGCGAACGTCCGCGACCTGCTGCACGAGCTCTCCGCGGTGCTGCGCCAATGCGCCGACGCCGTGGCGAAAAGTGACTCCACCATTGCCTGGCACGCCCTGGTGCGCGCCCGCAACACGCAGCCCCAGCTGGACCTGCTCACCCGCAGCGTGCGCGATGCCCGCGAGATTGCCCGGATATCCCCGGCCTACCGGCGGCATTTGGCGGAACTGGGGGACCTGCGGGGGTCCATCGGTTACCTGGACCTGGCAGTGCGCAACAGCCGCGTCTTTGCCCGCCGCACCACGTCGGTCATCAATCACGCAGCACTCGATGACGAGGCCATCGAACGGGTTACCGAGGTGGTGAACGATACGGCCGACGCCGTCGACATCCTCGCCCGCGCACTGGCCGGCGGTGAGTCCGCGGGGACGAGGGAAAGGCACCTTCGCCAGGCACGCAATGAACTTACCGCCGTCGGTTCGCAGCTGAACCCCGGCTCCCTGGGCATCACCAACATTCAGGGGGACGCGCTGATCATGCTTTTCCGGCCGCTTGTGGTGGATCTGCTCGAGTCCACGGGACTCACCCACGAGGAAGCAGTGAGCTGCCTGTCCGAAGTGTGATCACCGGGCCCGGGCTGCGGCGCGGACGTGTCAGTGCGGCGGGATAGCCTGTTTTTATGGCCACAAAGACAACCCGCGCAAAAACCGCCAACTACCGCTGTGCCGAGTGCGGCTGGACCACCGCCAAGTGGGTGGGCCGCTGCGGTGAATGCCAGGCGTGGGGCACCGTGGAGGAAGCCGGGGAAGTCATTGCCCGAACCACTGCTGCTGCCACCGTTACCCGCCCGGCGCAGCGCATTGCGGACGTGGACTCCACCACCGCCGCCTATCAGGCCACGGGAGTGGATGAGCTGGACCGCGTTCTGGGCGGCGGACTGGTCCCGGGTGCCGTTATCCTCCTGGCCGGTGAACCCGGGGTCGGAAAATCCACGCTTCTGCTGGATGTGGCGGCCAAGGTGGGGAACCTCGGACGGGATGTCCTGTACGTCACCGGTGAAGAATCCACGGCGCAGGTAAAACTGCGTGCCGAGCGTATCGGTGCGGTGTCGGATTTTCTGTACCTGAGCGCTGAAACCGATCTGGGCCAGGCCCTGGGCCAGGTGGAACAGGTCAAGCCCGCCCTGTTGATCGTCGACTCCGTGCAGACCCTGAGCAGCTCCGCCGTGGACGGCAGCGCCGGCGGGGTCAGCCAGGTCCGCGAAGTGGCAGCCTCCCTGATTGCGGCGGCCAAGGAACGGAACATGACCACCCTGCTCGTGGGGCACGTGACCAAGGACGGTTCCATCGCCGGCCCCCGGCTGCTGGAACACCTTGTGGATGTGGTCTGCCAGTTCGACGGCGACCGGCACTCCCGCCTGCGCCTGCTGCGGGCCGTGAAAAACCGCTACGGCCCCACCGATGAAGTGGGCTGCTTCGACCTGACGGAAGAGGGCATTGTGGGCCTCGCGGACCCCTCCGGACTGTTTGTGTCCCGGACCAAGGAACCCGTGTCCGGCACCTGCATTACCGTCACGCTGGAAGGGAAGCGGCCGCTGGTGGCCGAGGTCCAGTCATTGCTGGCCGAAACCAGCAACGCTCAGGCCCGGCGCGCCACCAGCGGACTGGATTCTTCTCGGGTCGCCATGCTCCTGGCGGTGCTGCAGCAGCGGGCGTCCATGAATCTGGCCAAGGATGACAGCTACGTGGCCACAGTGGGCGGGGTCAAGCTCAGCGAGCCGGCCACCGATCTGGCAGTGGCCCTTGCCGTCGCATCCGCAAAGATGAACAAACCCCTTCCTGCCCAGCTGATTGCCTTCGGAGAGGTTGGCCTGGCCGGAGAGGTGCGGCCCGTCCCCGGCATTGCACGGCGGATCCAGGAAGCGGAACGCCTCGGTTTCACGCACGCGGTGGTACCGGCTTCCCCCAACGGCCCCGGTGCGGTTCCGGCGGGTTTCCACGTCCGGGAGGTCTCCACCCTGACGGAGGCACTCAAGCTCTTGTTCTAGGACGGAGCACACCTGCGGCGGACGGCACAAAGGTGATCATTGTCCCGTGCGGGACCACTACTATAGGGAAAGTGTCTGTGCATTGTCCGCCCAGAACGTCAGTGGGCCCGACGGCCGGAAGGAAGTGACCGTGGCACGAAGTCCCGAAGATTCATTGAAGGCCACCCTGGCCCGGGTAGCACCCGGAACCGAGCTCCGCGATGGTCTGGAGCGCATTCTGCGCGGCCGCACCGGTGCCCTGATCGTCATGGGCTTTGACCGGACCGTTGATTCCATCTGCTCCGGCGGATTCGATATCGGCATCGATTTTTCACCTACCCGTCTGCGGGAACTGGCCAAAATGGACGGTGCCATTGTCTGTGACAAGGACGCCAAGACCATTCTGCGTGCAGCAGTGCAGCTGGTGCCGGACCACACCATCGAAACGCACGAATCCGGAACCCGGCACCGCACCGCGGAACGCGTAGCCATCGAGACCGGTTTTCCGGTCATCTCAGTCAGCCAGTCCATGCAGATCATCCAGCTCTACGTGGGCGGACTGCGCCATGTGCTGGAAGGTTCCGAGCCGATGCTGGCCCGCGCCAACCAGGCTCTGGCCACGCTTGAGCGCTACCGGGCGCGTCTGGACCAGGTCACCAATTCCCTGTCCGCCCTGGAAATCGAAGCCATGGTCACGGTCCGGGATGTGGCTGTCACCCTGCAGCGCCAGGAAATGGTGCGCCGCATTTCCGAGGAAATCTCCCAGTATGTCCTCGAGCTCGGGGTGGACGGCCGCCTGTTGTCGCTGCAGCTCGAGGAACTCACCGCCGGCCTGGGTCCGGGCAGCGAGATGATTGTCCGGGACTACGCTGACCTGCAGGACGGCACCCAGCGGCCGGATGACCAGGTGGCCACGCTGCAGAACCTCAGCTCCTCCGACATAGTTGACCTGGCCAAAATCGCCGCAGTAGTGGGGTTCCAGCCCGGCCAGGATTCATTGGAAGCCGTGGTGCAGCCGCGCGGCTACCGGCTGCTCAGCAACATCAAGTCAGTGCCGCCGGCGGTCTCCAACCGGCTGGTGGACCACTTCGGCGGCCTGCAGAACCTCATGGCCGCCAATATTGATGACCTGATGACGGTGGACGGCATCGGCGAGCAGCGCGCCCGCACCGTGCGCGAGGGGCTCTCACGCATTGCCGAGACCAGCCTGCTCGACCGGTTCATGTAACGGGCGGTTCATGTAACGGGCCGTTCATGCAGCGGCCGGGCACCGGGTCTACCATCCGGCGGGCCGGTCCCTCCCGCTCGAAGCCCGGTTACTCCAGCTCGAAGGTGGTCCGTTCGCTGCTGATGTCCCCCAGGCGCGCGGTGAACGAGTAGGTTCCCGGGTTGGGGTTGCTGGGAACATCCGCGCATCCGGGGGCCGAGCGCTGGCGTTCCCAGTTGAACTTTGCCGTTTCCACGCTGTTGGGCTTGATGGTCTTGAACAGGTCCT
This sequence comes from Arthrobacter sp. APC 3897, assembly GCF_030407495.1. Lineage (GTDB taxonomy): Bacteria > Actinomycetota > Actinomycetes > Actinomycetales > Micrococcaceae > Arthrobacter_B. Next base: position 7,599 of record NZ_JASDDG010000021.1, read on the forward strand.
CCCCGGCCTGCTGGCAGTCAACAGAGGAGAAGATCCGGTCCGGCCCGCTGGTGATGATGAACTCCATTTGGCTGGTCCCCACATTGACGGCGCAGGCTTCCGTCCCGGTGTTGGTGACCGTCATGGTCAGCACCGGCGAAACGCCGGCTGCATAGCTCAAGGCGTCGGTAGTGGCGCTGACTCCCACGGAGGCCGGCGGACACGGCTCCGGTGCGGCGGTTGCGCTGGCCGTAGCTGCCGGGCTGGGAGCAGGAGAGGTCGGAGCAGCCGTACCGGTGGCCGGCGCCGCTCCGGGCTGCTGGTTGTCCGGGCCGGGAAGAGTGGCTTCCTCTGTTGTTTCCGAGGCGGAAGCACTGTTGTCTCCCTGGAGCATCTTGACCGCGGCGGTGATGCCTGCGATCAGGCCTGTCAGGACCAGGAGCACCAGGATTCCTGCGACAATCCTGCGCCTCCGGTAGACCGCCGCGCTGGGCCGCTCTGGAGCCCTGTTAGATGTTTCGTTCCCAACCATGACTTAAGGCTAGGTAACCGGCCCCGGATTACCTGCCGCACCACGCCGGTTAGTAGAGTATTGCTGGTCATAACCGAGGGAGAATGCATGGAACCGGGCCTGCAGCAGGCGCCGCAGCTGCATACGGAAATCATCAGCTGGTTTACGGCTAATGCACGCGATTTGCCGTGGCGGCGTCCCGAGTGCAGCCCGTGGGGTGTGTTCGTCAGTGAAATCATGCTTCAGCAGACCCCCGTGGTGCGGGTATTGCCGGTGTGGGAGCAGTGGATGAAGCGCTGGCCTGAACCGTCCGCGCTGGCTGCGGAGCCGAGCGGGGAAGCGGTTCGCGCATGGGGCCGGCTGGGGTACCCCCGGCGAGCACTTCGGCTGCATGCCGCTGCCACCGCCATGACGGACCGCTTCGGCGGTTCTGTACCCGCCACCCGGGAGGAACTCCTGACCCTGCCCGGAGTGGGCACCTACACCGCTGCGGCGGTGGCTTCCTTTGCTTTCGGCCGCAGGGAAACCGTAGTGGACACCAACATCCGCCGGGTCCATGCCCGGGCACTTTCCGGCAAAGCGCTGCCTGCGCCGGCGCTGAATGCCGCCGAAATGCGCCTGGCCGCGGCACTGCTGCCCGGGGATGACGCCGCCTCCGTCGCCTGGAACGCGTCCGTCATGGAGCTGGGGGCCCTCGTGTGCACTGCCCGATCCCCCAAGTGCGCAGCGTGTCCGGTGCGGGAGCGGTGCGCCTGGCTGGCGGCAGGAGAACCCGCCCCCGAGTACGTCCCGAAAGGACAGGCCTGGGCCGGCACCGACCGGCAGGTCCGCGGCGCCCTCATGGCCGTTCTGCGGTACGCCCGGGGGCCGGTGCCCCGGAAGACGCTCCTTGGCCCGGCGGATTTGGTGACAGCCGCGCCCGGCAACTCCGCAAGGGACGCTGCGGATGCCGCCGCAGGGACGGAAGCAGCCGCACTGGCCAAACTGCGCGCCCTGCAGGCACCCGCCGAACAGCTGGAGCGCGCACTGGCAGGCCTGCTGGCAGACAAGCTGGCCGAAGAAAACGACGCCGGACTGCAGCTTCCCGCCTGACCGCGGCAGCCGCCGGGCCCGCCGGACTAGATCTCGCCGAAACCGTTGCGGACTTCGAGTGCCATCATGTCCACCGCCCGGGCAGCGTCAGGCCCGCGTGCCGTCACGGTCAGGGTTTTTCCCTGTCCCAATCCGAGCGTCATCAGCATCATCACTGACTTGGCGTCCACTCCGTTGATGCGCACCTCCGCATCCAGGTCGGACATAGCCTGGGCCACGGCCGCAGCCGGGCGGGCGTGGAGTCCCGCAGGGTTTATGAGTTCCCACGAACCGGAGTGAACCCCGGGATCACCGGGACCAAAATCCCCTGCACCGGCATCGTCGGTTTCCCCGGTACCGGTTTCAGGTTCGGTTCCGGTTGCGGGGGCGGTTCCGGAATTCCCGGTGCCCGGGTCGCCGGTGCTGCCCGGCCCCGGAATTCTTCCCGCCGACTCGGCCTCCTGCAGCACTGCCTGCAGGCTCCTCCCCGTTTGGGCTGCCACTGCCGCTGCCACGGTTCCTTCAACCAGCGGCGCATCTGCCAGGCGTACACGTGCCCGCTGCTCGTCTTCGAGGAATTCCACTGCCGTTTCCGCGGTCATAACCGCTGATCCCAAATCGGCAAGCAGCAGTGCCCCGTCACCGGAGTCCGCCGCGGCAATGGCAGCGGAGATTTTCTCCAGGCTGGTGCCGATTCCGCCGTCGTCCGTACCTCCGGCCGTTTCGATCGTGACGTCCCGCGCCATCTGGGCCGCCAGTTCCCGGACACCGTCAGCGAGTTTGGCGCTGTGTGAAACGATCACCAGTCCAACACTCATGAGCCCTCTTCCGCCGTTTGGGCCGCAGCCTGCAGGATAAGGACTGTTGAAGCCGCACCGGGATCAAGGTGGCCCGCGCTGCGCTCTCCAAGATAGCTGGCCCGGCCTTTGCGGGCTATCAGCGGTTCAGTACCGGCTAGCCCCGCCCGGGCGCCGTTTGCCGCGGCAGCAAGCACTTCGGCCGGTGAAGCCGAGGCGCCGGCTGCTGTCTGGGCGGCCTCTACTGCGGGCGTCCAGGCATCCACCATGGTTTTGTCCCCCACTTCGGCTTTCCCGCGGGCAACAATCCCGTCCCTTGCAGCAGCAAGGACCGTCACCAGGGTTTCCGGTTCCAGGTCCAGTGCCTGCCCGGCCGCCGTGGCGGCCCGCAGGAAAGCCGTGCCGTACAACGGTCCCGCTGCCCCGCCAACCTTGGACATCAGGGTCATCGCGGCAAGCTTCATCACTTCGCCCGGCGTGGCCGGCGTCCCCTCCGCGTCCAGCTTCTCCACCACCGCAGAGAAACCGCGGTCCATGTTCTCGCCATGGTCCGCATCACCGATGTCCCGGTCCAGATCGATCAGATGCTGCCGGTTCTCGGCCATGGCTGCGGCTGCCGTGCGCATCCACCGGTCTGCCCATGCTGCGTCCAGTGACATGGTTACATCCCCCATCGCAGGGCCGGTGTGTTGACCGGCGAATCCCAAAGTTCCGTCATTTCATTGTCCAGCCGCAGCACCGTCACCGAGGCGCCCTGCATATCCAGGGCCGTGATGTAGTTTCCCACCAGGGAACGTTCAACCCGGATGCCGCGCTCGGCCAGCACTTGCGCTGCCCGGCGGTAGACAATGTACAGCTCACTGAGAGGGGTTCCGCCCATCCCGTTCACGAACAGGAGCACTGGATCCCCGGACGAGGCTCCCAGATCCTGCAGAACCGGCTCCAGCAGCTGGTCCGTGATGGTGTTGGCATCCGCCATGGGCATCCGACGCCGGCCCGGCTCGCCGTGGATGCCCACCCCCAGCTCTATTTCATTCTCCGCCAGGGTGAAGCTTGGTTCCCCGGCGTGGGGAACGGTGCAGGAGGCGAGGGCCACGCCCATGGACCGGACATTGGCATTGACCCGTTCCGCCACCGCGGCCACCTGCTCCAGGGTGTCTCCCCGTTCCGCCGCCCCGCCCGCGATCCGTTCCACCAGGACCGTTCCGGCTACTCCGCGGCGGCCCGCCGTGTAGAGCGAATCCTCCACTGCGACGTCGTCGTTCACCACCACAGTGGCTACCGTGATGCCCTCCGCCTGCGCCAGTTCAGCGGCGGTCTCAAAGTTCAGGATGTCGCCCGTGTAGTTCTTGACGATCAGCAGGACTCCGGCGCCGGTGTCAGTTTCAGTGATGGCAGGGAGGATCTGATCCGGGGTGGGGGACGTAAACACCGCTCCGGGGACTGCCGCGTCCAGCATGCCGGTGCCCACGTAGCCGCTGTGCAGCGGTTCGTGTCCGCTGCCGCCGCCGGAAACCAGGGACACCTTGTCCCGTGAGGGCTCCCGCCGCAGCACAAGATCAGGGTCCGTGCGGACGCGAACCAAGTTATGGTGGGCCAGCCCAAATCCGGCGAGGGACTCGGAGACAACCCTGCGCGGGTCATTGATTAGCTTCTTCATCTTTGAGCAGCTCCTTCAACGCAACGGCCCGTACAGACGACGCGGCGGCACCGGGGTGGACGGGGTCAGGACATCTTCGACCCTACCCCCGGGACTGAGCGTTGGACAGGCGATCATGGGGACCGTTTAAACAGCAGCGGGAGGGGCACCATGCCCCTCCCGCTGCTTCTCGGACGTGTTACGTCCTAAGAAGTCTTACTTGCCCTTGAAGGCATCCTTGACGTTTTCGCCGGCCTGCTTGGCACTGCCCTTGGCCTGGTCCCCGTGTCCTTCAGCTTCCATGCTCTCGTTGCCGGTGGCCTTGCCGAGGCCTTCCTTGATCTTGCCGCCAAGCTTCTCGGCTGAATTCTGCACCTTGTCATCTGCGCCCATAACTGGAACCCGCTTTCTGATCGTGGTTCGCCCGGCATCTGCCGTCTTGCCGAACCGTGAATGATGCTAAGTACCCTGAGCTTATCCACCTGCAGGAGGAAAAGGCCAGCTCATGAAGATCAGTTCCCCTGACTGCGAACACCCGCCGCAGCGGCGTCGCTACAGGGTGCGGATCATCCGGGTGTTCCCCAGAGTGTTGGGCTTGACCCGCGCAAGGTCCAGGAACTCGGCCACTCCCTCGTCGTGGGAGCGCAGCAGTTCGGAGTAAACCTCCGGATCCACGGCCGACTGGTTGGCCATGACCTCGAATCCGTGGCGGCGGAAGAAGTCCACCTCAAAGGTCAGGCAGAAGACACGTTCCACGCCAATCTCCACGGCATCCGCCAGCAGGGAATCCAGCAGGACATGCCCTACTCCGCGTCCGCGCCAGCGGTGGTCTGCGGCCAGGGTCCGCACCTCGGCGAGGTCCTCCCACATAACGTGCAGCGCACCGCAGCCAACCACCTCACCGTCGGGCGCTTCCGCGATCCGGAACTCCTGCAGCCCCTCGTAGTAGGCAACGGCTTCTTTCGCCACCAGGATCCGCTCCTCGGCCAGGGGTGCCACGAGGGAACGAATGCGGTGAACATCGGAGGTGCGGGCCCGGCGGACAGTGATGGCGGTGGAAGTCACCGGTCCAGTCTAGGACTGCACGCACGCCCACCCGCAAAACGGCTGTCAACGCGCGCAATGGAAAGATCCCGAAACGTGAAAGGACCCGGCGGGCTCAATGCCCGCCGGGTCCTTTCAACTGTTCACACTGCTCAGTCGGCTAGTCGCCGACGCCCGCCTCGATGGCAGACGGTGCCTCTTCGAGGGCCTTGGGAACGCCGTGTCCCACGAACGTGAAGGTGGCGTCGTCTCCTTCGCCCTCCACGTCCACGGACACCAGTTCACCGGGCTTCAGATCCCCGAACAGGATCTTTTCGGAAAGCTGGTCCTCGATCTCGCGCTGGATGGTCCGGCGCAGCGGCCGGGCACCCATGGCGGGATCGTAGCCGCGGGTGGCTAGCAGGACCTTGGCAGCAGGAGTCAGCTCGATGGTCATGCCCTTGTCCGCCAGGCGCTTGCCCAGGCGTTCCAGGAACAGATCCACGATCTGAACAATCTCCTCCTGCGTGAGCTGCGGGAAGACCACCGTGTCATCAACACGGTTCAGGAACTCGGGACGGAAGTGCTGACGCAGTTCCTCCGTGACCCGTGCCCGCATCCGGTCGTAACCGGTCTTCGTGTCGGTGCCGGACTGGAAACCGGTGGAGACACTCTTGGAGATGTCCCGGGTACCCAGGTTGGTGGTCATGATGATGATGGTGTTCTTGAAGTCCACCACGCGGCCCTGGCTGTCTGTCAGGCGGCCGTCTTCGAGGATCTGAAGCAGCGAGTTGAAGAGGTCCGCGTGGGCCTTTTCCACCTCGTCGAACAGCACCACGGAGAACGGACGGCGGCGAACCTTTTCGGTCAGCTGCCCGCCTTCTTCGTAGCCGACATAGCCCGGAGGGGCACCGAAGAGCCGGGAAACGGTGTGCTTCTCGGAGTATTCGGACATGTCCAGCGTGATGAGTGCATCTTCATCACCAAAGAGGAATTCCGCCAGCGCCTTGGCAAGTTCGGTCTTACCCACACCGGTGGGACCGGCGAAGATGAAGGAACCGCCCGGGCGCTTGGGATCCTTGAGTCCAGCCCGCGTACGGCGCATGGCCTGCGAGATGGACTTGATCGCCTGATCCTGACCGATGACGCGCTTGTGCAGCTCGTCTTCCATCTTGAGCAGGCGCGTGGATTCTTCTTCGTTGAGCTTGACCACGGGGATACCGGTGGAATTGGCCAGCACCTCGGCGATGAGTTCCTCATCCACCTCGGCAATGTCATCCAGGCCGCCGGACTTCCACTGGCGCTCCTTTTCAGCCCGCTGGTCATGGAGCTTCTGCTCCTTGTCCCGCAGGTTGGCAGCACCTTCGAAGTCCTGGGAATCGATGGCTGATTCCTTTTCCAGCTTCAGCGCAGAGATGCGCTCATCGATCTCCTTGAGCTCCGGCGGAGCCGTCATGCGGCGGATCCGCAGCCGGGCACCGGCTTCATCGATCAGGTCAATGGCCTTGTCCGGAAGGAACCGGTCGCTGATGTAGCGCTCCGCCAGGGTTGCGGCGGAAGTCAGCGCGGCATCCGTGATGGACACGCGGTGGTGCGCTTCGTAGCGGTCCCGCAGCCCCTTCAGGATTTCGATGGAGTGCGCTACGGAAGGCTCATTGACCTGGATCGGCTGGAAACGCCGCTCCAGAGCCGCATCCTTCTCGATGTGCTTGCGGTACTCATCCAAGGTGGTGGCACCGATGGTCTGCAGTTCTCCGCGGGCCAGCATCGGCTTCAGGATGGAAGCCGCATCAATGGCGCCTTCAGCGGCACCGGCGCCCACGAGGGTATGGATCTCATCAATGAACAGGATGATGTCGCCGCGGGTGCGGATTTCCTTGAGGACCTTCTTCAGGCGTTCCTCAAAGTCACCGCGGTAGCGGGAGCCGGCCACGAGGGATCCCAGGTCAAGCGTGTACAGCTGCTTGTCCTTGATGGTTTCCGGAACGTCGCCGCGGACAATGGCCTGGGCCAGTCCCTCAACGACTGCCGTCTTGCCGACGCCGGGCTCACCAATAAGAACAGGGTTGTTCTTGGTGCGGCGGGACAGGACCTGCATGACCCGTTCCATCTCGTGCTCGCGGCCGATCACCGGATCAAGCTTGGACTCGCGCGCAGCCTGGGTGAGGTTGCGGCCGAACTGGTCCAGGACAACCGAACCTGCCGGCTGGCCTTCCTGCTGCTGTCCGCCGGAGGTGACAGGCTCTTTCCCCTGGTATCCCGAGAGCAGCTGGATGACCTGCTGGCGCACCCGGTTCAGGTCAGCACCAAGCTTAACCAGCACCTGCGCGGCCACACCTTCGCCTTCACGGATCAGTCCGAGCAGGATGTGCTCGGTGCCGATGTAGTTATGGCCAAGCTGGAGGGCTTCCCGGAGGGAGAGCTCAAGGACCTTCTTGGCGCGCGGGGTGAAGGGGATGTGGCCGGACGGGGCCTGCTGGCCCTGACCGATAATCTCCTGCACCTGCTCACGCACGGCACCGAGCGAGATACTCAGGGATTCAAGGGCCTTAGCTGCGACACCTTCACCCTCATGAATGAGCCCGAGCAGGATGTGCTCGGTGCCGATGTAGTTGTGGTTGAGCATGCGAGCCTCTTCTTGGGCAAGCACGACAACGCGACGGGCACGGTCGGTAAATCTTTCAAACATGAGGCACACTCCTAGCTAACGCGTATTTCGATGCTACGTGTCCTGCGCGTGCTTAAGGAGCATGTTCGCCGTAGGCGTGACCCCGGCGCCGGATATGGTTCCCCGGGAGCCCCCTGCCGGGCCTTAGCCCTGCGCGGCTCGGTACGCTTCGATGATTTCGCTGTTTACGCGTCCGCGCTCTGAAACGGTGTATCCGTTATTGCGGGCCCATTCACGGATCTGCGCCGCTTCGTTGCTGCGTGCAGAACCTGCAGCGCGGGGACGGCCGGTGCGGCCGCCCACCTTGCGGCCTGCGTCCAGGTACGGCTTCAGGGCTGCACGGAGATTCTTTGCATTGTCCGTGGACAGGTCGATCTCGTACTGGGTTCCGTCCAAGCCGAACCGTACGGTCTCATCCGCACTTCCGGCATCGAGGTCATCGACCAGAATGATTTTTACCTTTTGCGCCATGACAGGCTCCTAAGCAGTGTTAAATCGGAAAAACAGAATGAGACCACTTAGAGTATGACGCAATTTTGAATGCCCCGTCAAAGCTTAGTCAGGATCTTAATTACTTTCTTTTTCCTGAGCATGGCTATTTCCATCCCGTTCGGCAGCAAGATCGGCTTCCCGTTCCGCTTCAGCCAGTGCTTTCCGCTCTGAGCGATCAACGTTCAGAAGGGCCTTCATCACAAAATAAAAGAGAGCTCCGACACAAACTGAGGGCAGCAGAACTTCGATATATTCCATGGTCTAACCCATTTCCGGCTTTAAGAGGGGGAACAAAATTGTTTCCCGGATACCTGTGTTCGTGAAAAGCATCACGAGCCGGTCAATTCCCAGCCCGATGCCGCCCATGGGCGGTGCACCGTATTCAAGGGCACGGAGGAAGTCCTCGTCAAGGGCCATCGCTTCATCGTCGCCCCCCGCAGCCTTAAGGGACTGGGCGGTGAGACGCTCGCGCTGAATCACGGGGTCAATGAGCTCCGAGAATGCGGTGCCGCGCTCCATGCCGCCGATGATCAGGTCCCAGGCTTCGATAAGGCGGGGGTCATTCCGGTTAGGCCGGGCCAGCGGCTGAGCGGACGGCGGGTAGTCATACACGAAAGTCGGCTGAATCAGCTTCGGTTCGACAATCTCGCCAAAGAGCTCAACCACGAGCTTTTCCGCATCCCAGCTCGGATCCACCTTGACTTCATGCTTTTCGGCAATTGCACGTAGCGTCTCGGCGCTGGTGTCGGGCGTGATTTCCTCGCCGACGGCCTCGGAAAGGCCCGGGTAAACGGACAGCCACTTCCACTCACCGTCCAAATCAATCGTCCCGGCTTCGGTCTCGATCTGACGGCTGCCCACAAGATCAGCGCAGTGCAGGATAATCTCCTTGATGCGGTCTGCCATCACGTACTGATCCGCGTATGCCTCGTAGCATTCCAGCGTGGTGAATTCGGGGCTGTGCGTCGAGTCCACACCCTCATTGCGGAAAATACGTCCCAGTTCAAAGACCCGTTCAATGCCGCCGACAACCGCCCGCTTAAGGTACAGCTCGGTGGCAATGCGCAGGGTCATTTTCTGGTCAAAGGCATTGAGGTGTGTTTCGAACGGGCGCGCCGCCGCACCTCCGTGGATCAGCTGCAGCATGGGAGTTTCCACTTCCACGTACCCGTGGTTGTGGAGGGTGTCCCGGACCCCGCGGATGATGGCTGCGCGCTTGTACACCATGTCCCGGGCTTCCTCACGGACCATCAGGTCCACGTAGCGCTGCCGGACCCTGGTCTCCTCGTTCAGTCCGGCGTGCAGCACCGGCAGGGGGCGCAGGGCCTTGGAGGCCATGGACCAGGACTCGGCCATGACGGAGAGCTCGCCGCGGCGCGAGGAGATGACTTCGCCGCGGATGAATACGTGGTCACCAAGATCCACGAGCGCCTTCCAGCCGGCAAGTGACTCTTCTCCGACGACGGCCAGGCTCAGCATGGCCTGGACGCGGGTGCCGTTCCCCTCCTGAAGGGTAGCGAAGCACAGCTTGCCCGTGTTGCGGATGAAGACGACGCGGCCGGTGACACCGACAATTTCACCGCTGGTCTCATCCGCCTGCAGGTGTCCGAACTTTTCCCGAATCTCCTTCAGGGAGTGCGTGCGTTCCACACCCACCGGGTAGGCCTCGGCGCCGCCGGCAATGAGACGCGCCCGCTTCTCTGCACGGATGCGCATCTGCTCGGACGTGTCGGCTGCTTCGGGAACGGGAGTGGATCCGGGAACGGAGTTAGATGTGGTCACACCCTTAAGTTTACAGAGCCGCACAGCTTGGGTTTACGGCCGGCACCCAGCTTGTTCGCGGCGGGCGCACAGCAGGATGGTTTAGCTGTTTCCAGAGAGCTCCAGCGGAAGGTTGTCGATCAGGCGCACGGAGCCAACCTGCGCCGCCAGGAGCGCCAGCGCCGGTCTGTCCAGCGGACGGTCCAGGGACGCGAGCGGCTGCAGTGTCTGCGGATCCACAATGTCGAAGTAATCCAGTTTCACCAGCGGCTCCGCTTCCACCAGGGCGACGGCGGCAGCCAGGTCCGGGGGCGCGCCGGCCGAGACCCGGTCCCGCAGGGCAAACAGGGCGCGGGAAAGCACCGTTGCGGCGCGGCGGTGCTCCGGGTCCAGGAACACATTGCGGCTGGATTCAGCCAGTCCGTCCGGCGCCCGGACAACGGGAACGGCTTTGATGTCCGCGTCGAAGCTCAGGTCCGCCGCCATCCGGCGGATCAGCGCCAGCTGCTGGGCATCCTTTTGTCCGAAGTAGGCCCGGTAGCGGACCGGGGTCCCGCCTGCCGCGGCGGGGGACGCGGTGGGGGACGCATAGTGCAGGAGCTTGGCCACCACGGTCAGCACGCCGTCAAAATGCCCGGGCCGCGAGGCACCCTCGTAGCGTGCCCCTAGTTCTCCGGAGCTCACCCGCACGAGCGGCGGTCCCCCCGGATACACCTCCTCCTCGGCGGGTGCGAAGACCAGGTCCACGCCGGCGTCGCCCAGCAGTTTTAGATCCGCTTCGAGGGTGCGCGGATACCGGCGCAGGTCCTCGGGATCGTTGAACTGCAGCGGATTGACGAACACCGTGGCAACGACGACGTCGTTCTCGGCCCGCGCCGCGTCCATCATGGAGCGGTGGCCCTGGTGCAGGGCACCCATGGTGGGGACCAGACCCAAACTCAAGGGACGCTGCCCGGTGGCGTTTCCGGCGTCGGCCCCGGCCCCGCCCTTTGACGCGAGCGCCTCAGCGATGGCAGATTTCAGTTCCGCTGCGGTGCGCAGCAGCCGCGGCGTGCTCACTGTTCGTCCGCATCCCGGGTCAGGGCGTCAATGACGGCCTTGCCGCGGGCTTCGCTCAGCAGGCCGCGGTCCATGGCCCGCAGGGCCGTGGCCAGGGACAGGGCCCGGTAGGTATCCCGCATGTCGGCGCTGTCCCCGGCGGACATTTCCGCCAGGTGCGCGGTCACGGTTCCGGCGTCGCCGCGGGCTACGGGTCCGGTCAGGGAATGTTCTCCGGAGGCCAGGGCGTTTTCCAGCGAAGCACGCATGAGCGGACCCAGCAGCCGGTCCGGATTCTCCACCCCGATGTCCTTCAGCAGCTGGGTGGACTGGGCTGTAATGGTGACCAGGTGGTTGGAGGCATGCGCCAGTGCCAGGTGATAGTTGACCCGGTCCGCTTCATCGATGACCACGGGTTCGGCACCCATCTCCACTACCAGGGCCTGGGCGATGGGCAGTACGGCAGCAGGGGCGGTCACGCCGAAGGAGCAGTCAGCCAGCCGGGTCAGGTCAAGGCTCATGCCGGTAAATGTCATGGCCGGATGCAGGGCCAGCCCAATGGCACCGGCCCGGCGGGCAGGTTCCAGGATCTCCGTGCCGAAGCGCCCCGATGTGTGGGCAACCAGCTGACCGGCCTGCCAGGCATTGGTGGCCGCGAGTCCGGAAACCAGCGGACCCAGGGCGTCATCCGGAACGGCAAGGAGCACCAGTTCGGAACGTTCCACAATGTCCGGGATGTCCATGACCGGTACGCCGGGCAGCAGGTTGGCCGCGCGCTCACGGCTCTCCTCGCTCACTGCGGAAACCCCGACGACGGCGTGCTCGGCCGCGCGCAGGGCCGCACCCAGGACGGCTCCAACCCGGCCGGCGCCGATCACGCCGATACCGAGCCGGCCTCGCCGCCGTTTGTCGGCGGTGCTCATCTCAGAGCTGTTCATGGGGGTACTCCTTGGAAACCGGTTCAGGGGAAAGGTGTGGTGAGGGCCCGGGTGCCGGGGCGCCGCCGGAGCTGTTCCACCGGCCGGTGCGGTCCCTGCGCCGGGCGTCGCGTGCCCGGACTGCCTGTTCGAGGAACAGTGTGCGCGCGTCGCCGTCGTCGATTTTCCGCACGTGCGGACGGACCGGGCCGGGGGTGGAATGCAGGATCAGGTCAGTGGTGCCAAAGCGCCGGCGGAGCGGGCCCTGCTCCAGGGCGATGGACTGCGTGCGTTCATGCGGCACCACCGAAAGGACCCGCCAGAGCGCTCCGCTGCGGATGAGCAGTGCAGTGTCCGTCAGGGCGTAGCCGTTGCGGCGCCAGGCCAGCGGAGCAATCCAGCGGGCCCGGCGCGGCGTCGTGATGAATCCGCCGGCACCGTCCCGTCCGGTGATGCCGGCCGTAAAGACATCCACGGGGCGGTCGGTGCCAGGCTCGGGCAGGACGAGGGCGAGGACGGCAAACACTTCGGCCAGCGTCCCTGCGGGCAGGAGCTTTGTCCGGGCCTGGGTGTCGGAGGTGGTGCCGGCACCGTAGCCTGCCACATTGACCGACACGCGGTACCACCCGGTGAGCCGCCACAGCGGTGACTGTGTGACGGACACTGCCTGGATCCGGCCGGGAGGTACGGTCTGGGTGCGGGTGTCCAGCAGGCCGTAGCGCAGCCGGATGCCGTCCCGGGAGACCGAGGCGCGGAAATTGAAGGACGTGGAGAATTCGGTCCAGTATCCGCCCGCAGTGCCGAAGAGGATGGGCAGCATGATGGCCAGGCTAATCGCCTCTGAGGTGGCAACGGTGATCGCCAGGACCACGGCAATGCCGAAGAGCAGGAACAGGGTGGTGCCGGAGAGCAGGGTGGCTGCAATGACCCGTCCCGGCCGCAGTTCCAGGACGGGCTGCTCGGGTGCCTCGAGGTGACCGGGAACAAAGGTACCGCCGGCGGGGCCGGTTCCGGTCCCGCCGGGACTGTCCTCGGCGCCGGCGTCGTCGGAACCGGCTTCCGTGCCGCCTGTTGGGGGGACAGCACCGGCCCCGGTATCGCTGCCGGCACCGGAGGCACGGCCCAGGAGCAGGGCCCGCAGCCGCTGCGCATCGTTGAGTTTCAGGTAGGCCAGCTGGACCGCGGATTCTCCGGCGTCGGCAACCTCAAAGCGCAGTTCAGCCAGGCCGAACAGCCGCGCCAAAAGCGGCTGGACAATGTCGATGGCCTGCACCCGGTCCAGGCGGGCCTGGCGCTGTTTGCGGAACACCACGCCGGAATGGACCCGGACGTGGTCATCGGTGACCTGGTAGCGGGTGAACCACCAGGACAGGAAAAAGATGCCGGCCAGGATCAGCAGGACCCCGGCGAGGATGCCCGCAGCAATGAGCAGGGCGGTACCGTCAAGCGGGTTTCCCGGTGCTGAGTTGTTGTCGCCGCGGAAGCCGGCGGTCTCCTCGAACCAGTTCCGGCCAATGACGAAGGCGATCGCGGCCAGTGCAATCCATCCGCGCACCAGCGGTGACACCGGATGGACGCGGGACCATTCCCCGTTGTGCGGGATGCTCACAGTCCGGCCAACTGCGTTTCGCCGCGTTCGGACAGGTGCTCCCGCAGCCGTGCGCCTTCGGCGGCGGGAAGGCCTGGCAGCACGGCGTTGGTGCCCGGTGCGGCAGTGTGCAGTTTGACGGAGCACAACCCGAAAGCCCGCTCAAGCGGGCCCACGGTGACGTCCACATACTGCATCCGGCCGTACGGAACCACGAGGGTGCGCTGGAAAAAGATGCCGCGCCGCAGCAGGAAGTCCTCGTTGCGTTCCGCGTAGCAGACCGCACGGACCTGCCGCGGCAGCAGAATCCCGCGCCAGAGATACGCGGCCGCGACCACAGCGGGAAGCCCCCAGGCGAGCCAGTCCGGAACCCAGGTCCAGGCCCCGATGCTTCGCAGGATGAGGGGAAGGCAGGCCGCGGCCACTGTGAGGACGGCTTCCACCGCCCAGCCGGTGAGGCGGACCGTAAGGTACCTGGGCGAGATGTGCTCCCAGGACAGGCCGTCCGGGTCAATGGCTTCGCTAGGCATATTCTCCGTCTTCCCGTTCATCTGCGTCATCCGGGCGGGCAGCGGTGCCGCGCCCGTGGGAATCATCCGGCGGAAGCCGGCAGAAGCGTTCCACCAGGAGCCCGACGGAGATCATGAGGATCCCTCCGGCGATCATAGCCAATGATCCCCAGGTGGCCGGATGTCCCGGACGCAGCGACCACAGCGGAAGCTGCTGGATGAAAACCCCTGCGTGCCAGCCCAGAAGCAGCGAACCGGCGTAGGCAGTGGCCTGGGCCAGGACGAGCGTCCGGGCGGCGGCGATCGGGTTCAGCTCGCGGTCGCGCCGGCCCTGCTGCCAGCGCCGCACCCGCAGCCCGAGGACGAGCGTGGCTCCCGATATCAGCACGACGGTCAGCAGCCCGAAGATGCTCAGGACTGCCGGGGGCAGGGAGTTGCGGGTTGCCCAGTCGTTGATCAGCCAGCCGGCAACGCCGGATGCGAGGGCAAAGACAGCCAGCCAGCGGTATCGGATGCTTCCCACGGTGAGGATCAGTCCCCTTCGAAGATTTCCAGGCCGGGCAGGTCTTCGGCCCTGGCCGCCAGTTCAGCCACGCGGGTACCCGAAAGCACGGCGTCCGGGTCCATCCAGGCCCAGGGCTGGAGCACAAAGGCCCGGGTCGAGGCGCGGGGATGGGGCAGGGTCAGGGTTTCGTCGTCAAGCACCGTGTCGCCGTAGGTGATGATGTCGACGTCGAGCGTCCGCGGACCCCAGCGCACCTCGCGGACGCGGTGGTGGGCGTTTTCCACCGCCTGGCAGTGCGCCAGCAGGTCATGCGGGGCGAGGTCCGTCTCCACGGATATGACGAGATTGAGGTAATCCGGCTGGTCCGGGCCCCCCACGGGACGGGTGCGGACCACCGGGGACACCGCCTGCAGGCGCACACCGGGATGGTCAGCCAGCTGGGCGACGGCGTCGGAGAGTGTATCTCGGCTCTCACCGAGGTTGCTGCCCAGTGCCAGGACGGCGGTCACGGGAGCGGCGCTCATGACCGGCTCCGGCGGATGGTCACCGATACATCACCAAACGGAACCGTGATGGGTGCCTGCGGCTTGTGCACTGTTACTTCCACGGCCTCTACGCCCGCGAAGCCGTCCAGGACGGCCGCGGCAATACGTTCGGCCAGTGCTTCGATCAGGTTCAGGGGCTCACCGCTGATGATGGCCGCCACCTGCTCGGCAAGGATGCCGTAGTGGGCGGTCCTGGTGAGATCATCGCTGAGTCCGGCCGGCTGCAGGTCCGCATGCAGCACGAGGTCCACCACAAACGGCTGTCCGTTGCGGCGTTCCTCTTCGAAGACACCGTGGAAACCCTGCGCGGTGATCCCGGTCAGGGTGATGGTGTCGCGGACGCCGCGCACAGCGGCCTGTACGTCGTCAGTATTGGGGGTGTTCATGGGGTCAGCCTTTCCAGGCGGCAGCGGTCTTGACGGCGTCGATGCTGGGGCCGACGTTGTGCACGCGCACGCACCAGGCGTTGGAGAAGGCAGCCAGCGCGGTGACGGCCGCCGTGGCGCTGTCACGCTCCACCGGCGGCACCGGCTCGCCGTCACGGGTCAGCAGCGAACCCAGGAAACGTTTCCGGGAGGCACCGATCAGCACTCTGTGACCCATGGCGTTCAGGCGGTCGGCAGCGCGCAGCAGTTCCCAGTTGGCGGAACCGTCTTTGGAGAAGCCCAATCCGGGATCAATGATGATCTGCTCCGGGGCAACTCCGGCCGCGTAGAACATTTCCCGGATCTGTTCGAGTTCGGAAATAACCTCGTCAACCACCGAGTGGTAGGCCGCACGCGGATCGGCGCTGCGGACCGCGCCCCGGCTGTGCATCAGGACGTAGTGGACGCCGGTGCGGGCCACCAGTGCCGGCATTTCCGGATCGACTTCCGTGCCGGACACGTCGTTGATGAGGCAGGCGCCGGCGGCAATGGCTTTTTCCGCCGTGGAGACGTTCATGGTGTCAACGCTGACCGGGACGCCGGCACCGGCCAGGGCAGCCACCACTGGGAGGACGCGCTCCTGTTCCTCTTCGGGGCTTACCCGCACGGAGTCGGGGCGGGTGGACTCCCCGCCCACGTCAATAATGTCGGCGCCGCCGTAATACATTTTCAATCCGGCATCGACTGCTGCGCCGGTCTCGCTGAACCGGCCGCCGTCGCTGAAGGAATCCGGGGTGACGTTCAGGATTCCCATCACCAGTGTGCGGCCGGCGGGAAGGTCCCGGAACCGCCGCGTTGTCCCGGCCGGACGCAGGATCTTCAGCGGAGAAGTGGCCGGTCCGGTTCCAGGTGAAGCTGCGAGTGAATCCATGGGCAGACTTCCTAACGTCCGAGGATGAGGCTCATGGCCTCGGCGCGGGTAGCCGTTTCACGCAGCTGGCCGCGCACGGCGGAGGTAACGGTCTTGGCGCCGGGCTTGCGGACCCCGCGCATGGACATGCACAGGTGTTCGCATTCAATGACGACTATGGCGCCGCGCGGGTTGAGGTTGTCCATCAAAGCTTCCACGATCTGCGTGGTCAGCCGTTCCTGGACCTGGGGGCGGCGGGCATAGACCTCCACCAGCCGGGCCAGTTTGCTGAGCCCGGTCACCAGGCCTTCCTGCGACGGGATGTAGCCAATGTGGGCAGTGCCGTGGAAGGGCACCAGGTGGTGTTCGCAGGTGGAGAAGAAGGAAATGTCCTTGACCAGCACCATCTCCTCGTGCTCGATCGCAAAGGTGGTGGCGAGCAGGTCAGCGGGGTCCTGGTGCAGCCCGGCAAAGATCTCTGCGTAGGATTTCGCCACGCGCTTGGGGGTGTCCTGCAGCCCGTCGCGGTCGGGATCCTCGCCGATCGCCAAAAGGATCTCGCGGATCGCCTTCTCGATGCGGGGCTGGTCCACGGGGGCCGGGGGAACGGAGAGGTTCTCCATTGTCAGTTCATCGTCGAAATCCGTCACTGCTTGATCCTACCGTGACTGTTCGGAACGACGGCGGCCCGGCACCTCAGTGCCGGGCCGCCGTTCGCTGCTATCGGGTGTTCTGGTCCGGGGCGCCGGTATCGTCAGTGCGCCCGGCTGTCCCGCCCGTGCCGCCCTGGCCGGGGTGCCCGGATCCGGTGCCCCCGGGCTGCGGGAGCCCGTTGCCGGACACATCAAAGTCCTGGGGCAGGTCAGCGTCCGCAATCTGGTCCTGCGGGGAGACGGTGCCCGGATCCGGCTGCCCGTTGGCCGCCGCTTCACGGCGTTCCCTGGCGGAGACCACCGGCGGCAGGCTGTGGACCTGGCGGGTGGGCTTGGACAGCCACACTTCGCGGACGCCGCGCTTGCGCACGTCGGAGAAGACCTCGGCAATTTCAGCCTGGTTCAGCGTCTCGCGCTCCAGCAGTTCCAGGGCCAGCCGGTCCAGGACGTCCCGGTTCTCGGTCAGGATCTGGTACGCCTCATCGTGGGCGTTGTCCAGCAGGCGCCGGACTTCTTCATCCACCACGTAGGCAACCTGGTCGGAGTAGTTCCGTTCCTGGCCCATGTCCCGGCCCAGGAAGGGCTCTCCCCCGCCGGAGCCGAGCTTCACGGAACCGATCCGCTCGCTCATCCCATACTGGGTGACCATCTTCCGGGCCGTGGCAGTGGCCTTCTCGATGTCGTTGGAAGCGCCGGTGGAGGGGTCGTGGAAGACAATCTCCTCAGCAACGCGGCCGCCCATGGCATAGGCCAGCTGGTCCAGCAGTTCGTTGCGGGTCACCGAGTACTTGTCATCCTGCGGCAGCACCATGGTGTAGCCGAGGGCACGGCCGCGCGGCAGGATGGTCACCTTGGTGACCGGGTCCGTGTTCCGCAGAGCGGCCGCCACCAGGGCGTGTCCACCCTCGTGGTACGCGGTGATCTTGCGCTCGAGTTCCTTCATCACGCGGCTGCGCTTCTGCGGGCCGGCAATGACGCGGTCAATGGCTTCATCCAGTGCGCGGTCATCGATCAGCTGCGCATTGGAGCGTGCCGTCAGCAGCGCCGCTTCGTTGAGCACGTTGGCGAGGTCCGCACCGGTGAAGCCCGGAGTCTTGCGGGCCACGGTTTCCAGGTCTATGCCCTCGGCCATCGGCTTGCCCTTGGCATGGACCTGCAGGATGTGCAGGCGGCCCTGCATGTCCGGTGCCTCGACGCCGATCTGGCGGTCGAAGCGGCCCGGCCGCAGCAGTGCGGGGTCCAGCACGTCGGGACGGTTGGTCGCGGCAATCAGGATGACGTTCGTATTGCCGTCAAAGCCGTCCATCTCGACCAGCAGCTGGTTCAGGGTCTGCTCGCGCTCGTCGTTGCCGCCGCCCACGCCGGCGCCGCGGTGACGGCCGACGGCGTCGATCTCGTCCACAAAGATGATGGCCGGGGCGTTGGACTTGGCCTGCTCAAAGAGGTCCCGGACGCGGGAGGCACCCACACCCACGAACATTTCCACGAAGTCGGAACCGGAGATGGAGTAGAACGGCACTCCGGCTTCGCCTGCCACCGCGCGGGCCAGCAGGGTCTTACCGGTACCGGGAGGGCCGTACAGCAGCACGCCCTTGGGGATCTTGGCGCCCACGGCCTGGAACTTGGCCGGGTCCTGCAGGAACTCCTTGATTTCGTGCAGTTCCTCCACGGCTTCGTCAGCTCCGGCGACGTCGGCGAAGGTGACCTGCGGCATGTCCTTATTGGTCAGCTTGGCCTTGGACTTGCCGAATTTCATGACCTGCGAACCGCCGCCCTGCATGCGGGAGAGCAGGAACCAGAAGATGACACCGATGATGATGAAGGGCAGGAACAGTCCGAGGAAGCTGGTGAACCAGTTGGTCTGCACCGGCTGGTCGGTGAAGCCGGCGGCACCGGAATCGTTGACGGCCTCGACAATGTCATCGCCGCGGGCCGTGCCGAAGTAGAACTGGACGTTCTTGGCGGGTTCGGGGTCGTCGCCGCGCAGAGTCAGGTCAACGCGCTGTTCACCGTCATAAATCTTGGCCTGCTCAACCTTCTGGTCCTTGAGCAGCTGCAGGCCCACGCTCGTGTCCACCTGGGTTGCCCCGTTGGGGGAAAGGGTGGGAAGAATGAGCACCAAAAGGGCCAGTGCCAGGATGATCCAAATGCCCGGTCCCTTGAAGAAGTTCTTAGATTTCATTCGTCGTCAGGGCGTACGCCCCGTCCCTCCTGATCAACAACGCTGATAATGCGCGGAAATATACTCGAACAAGCTATACACCGTTACCTGATGGAACACGTCCGGAATGACGGGAAAGTTCCCTCAGGGCGTAGCGGGCCGGCGTGATGCTGATCGCGGAAGCGGCACCGGAGGCAGTGGCCCGAAGGCCCGCCGCCCGGTGCCGCGGAAGCGCGCTGGAGCTTACTCGTAGACGTGCGGAGCCAGGGTGCCGATGAAGTCGAGGTTGCGGTACTTTTCGGCGAAGTCCAGGCCGTAACCCACCACAAACTCATTGGGGATGTCATAACCGACATATTTGACGTCGATTTCAACCTTCGCTGCGGTGGGCTTGCGCAGCAGGGTGCAGATCTCGACACTGGCCGGGCCGCGGGACTGCAGGTTGGTGCGCAGCCAGGAGAGGGTCAGGCCGGAGTCGATGATGTCTTCGACAATCAGCACATGCTTACCCAGGAGGTCCGTTTCAAGGTCCTTGAGGATGCGGACCACGCCGGAGGACTGCGTGCCGGACCCGTAGGAGGAGACGGCCATCCAGTCCATGGTGACGTGGCTGTGCAGGGCACGGGACAGGTCTGCCATCACCATGACGGCGCCCTTGAGCACGCCAACCAGCAGGACGTCGCGTCCGGCGTAGTCGCGGTCGATCTCTGCCGCGAGTTCGTTAACCCGTGTTTGGATCTGCTCTTTGGTGTAGAGAACGTGCTTGAGGTCTGTCTGGACGTCGTGTGAATCCACGAATGGCTCCCGGGTAAGAGATGTTGCAGCTGGATTTTAGGTGCTGCTCTTTTTCCTAAAGACAAGATTGCCATAGCCGGAGGTGCCTTGGGGAACCGGATTAGTGCGCACCTGCCGGTACACGCTGACTTTGCCGACCAGTTCAACGGGTCCGGCCGAGCCCGTGCGGCGCAGCAGCGCTTCCACCGACCGCAGCCGTTCCCAGCTCGGCTGGGCGCCTCCGAGTTCGACGGCGGCGAGGGCCAGAACGCGCTGCCGTACGGCGGGAGCCAGCTCACGCAGCGGTGCCTCGGGCAACAGGATGGTGTCCTCAGCGGGTGCCGCGGACGCCGCGGACGGGTCCTGCCGTCCGCGCAGCCGGGCATAGGTGTCAGCACTCACGGTGTCCAGGTAGTCGGCGTCACCGGCGAGGATACGTGAGGAACGGAACAAAGCCTCGGCGATGCCGGGGCCAAGTTTCTCTTCCAGGAAGGGCAGCACCTCGGCACGGACCCGCGACCGGGCAAACGCCGGATCCGCATTGCTGGGGTCCAGCCAGGGGTCCAGGCCCTCGCTGGCGCAGATTTCCTCGGTTTCGCTCCTCCGCAGCCCCAGCAGCGGACGCAGATACTTTCCGCGGATCGGGCGCATCCCGGCAAGGGACCGGGTGCCTGATCCGCGGGCCAGACCCAAAAGCACCTGCTCCGCCTGGTCATCGAGCGTGTGGCCCAGCAGGACGGCGTCAGCGCCCGTCTCTTCAACGGCGGCGTCCAGCGCCGCATAGCGGACAGTCCGTGCGGCTGCCTCAGGACCCATGCCGGAGACCGGGACCGAAACAGTGCGGACCTGGACGGGATCCAGCCCCATGGCGGTAAGTTTCGCCGCTGCTGCGGCGGCAACTTCCGCCGATCCGGCCTGCAGGGCGTGATCGACGACAACGGCGCCCACCCGGTAATCGCCGCGGCGGGCGAAGAAGGAGGCGGCTTCGGCCAGTGCCAGCGAGTCAGGTCCGCCACTGCAGGCGACCAGCAGCAGGGGCGGCTGCCCTTCCGCGCTGCCGCGGGGTTCAAGGCCCGCGTCCCGGAGGGCGTCACGAAGCATATTGCGGGCTTTGCCCAGGGTCGGGTTCAGCCGTTTGCGCGGCCTGCGCTCCGGCGTGTTGCCGGCTGCGGGGGCGGGGGAATTCGAATCAGGAAACATCTGCACGTTCTGTTAGAGCCCCATCCGGGTCATCCAGAGGGAGGGGTTGTGAATTTCGGCTTCGGTGGGTAAATTCCCGGGCCCTTCCCAGACCCGGTTGAACCCTTCCATTCCCGCCCGGTCAACAACCGAACGGACAAATTTCGATCCGTCCCTGTACTGGCGCATCTTGGCGTCCAGGCCCATGATCTGGCGGAAAAAGCGGTCCAGCCAGCCATGGCTCTTTCCGCGGGCGTTGAACCGCTGGCGGATGGTCTTCACGCTGGGCACGATCGAGGCGTCCACGGCGTCCATGACCACGTTGGCGTGCCCCTCCAGCAAGGACATCACTGCGGTCAGGTGGGACATCCGTTCCTTGTCCTCGGGATCCTGAAGGAGGGACATGAGGTCCACGGGGCGGTTGGGAACACCGTCGCCGCTGCCGCCGGTGAGGGCCGCGCGGCCGTCGGCGGACGCAAGCGTCCTGGCGGCCTGGTTCAGCCGCTCGGACAGGGTTTGGGCCTTGTCCATCAGGCCGTTGGTCAGCAGGCCGATCTGTTCCACCATGTGCCCGCGGAGCCAGGGTGCGGCCGCGAACTGCACCCGGTGGGTCTGCTCATGCAGGCACACCCAGAGCCGAAAGTCCGCCGGGTCCACGTTCAATTCGCGTTCCAGCGAGATGATGTTGGGCGCCACGAGCAGCAGCCTTCCTCCGGCGGGGCCTCCGGGGGTCTGCGCTGCGAAGGGATCATACTGTCCCAGGACCTTGGAGGCGAGGAAGGCCAGGACGGCGCCCATTTGGGCACCGGTCAGGGTTCCGCTGAGCGCGGTGTTGGCTCCCTTGAGCTGCTCCGGATGCGTCCGGGCCAGATTCTCCAGCGCAGGATTCAGGAGCGCGGCAAAACTGCGGGAGTTTGCTTTGGCCCAGGAAGCGCGGTCAACCACAAGGACTTCGGAATCGCGCAGGTCGCGCGCGGCTTCCAGGCCGGTGATGCGGTGTACGTGGGTGACCGCAGCATCTGCCCTCGACCGGAGGTCCGCTACCGCAGCGCGGATTTCTCCGGCGGTCATCTTTGGTCCGGCGGACACCAGGGTGGCAGCCGTTCCTGCGGCCAGGTCCCAGTTCACGAGGTCGGCGGCGGCAGGGACGGGGTGCTGCTGATAGCTCTCCATCCGTCCATCAGAACACACGGGTACTCCGTTGACAGGATGGTTCGCTGTCCGCCGAACCCTGTTCAGCGGCATCCGCAGCCGGCGAGGACGGCAGCAGCCGCGTCCACGGCCGCACGGGCCTGCGCAGTGTTGTTCTCCAGTCCGTTGGCAACAATTGCGAAGGACAGGAGCCGTCCGTCAGCGTCAGTCACGAATCCGGTCAGTGATGTCACCGCGAACAGGGTGCCGGTTTTGGCGCGGACGAGTCCGGCCGCCGGGGTGTCCCCGGCGAACCGGGAGGCCAGGGTTCCACTCAATCCGGCTACCGGAAGGGCGTAGGGCAGGTCCCGGACGCTGCTGTCCGGCGATGTCAGGGCGGCCCGGACGGCAGAGGCAAGCTGCAGGGCCGAGATCTCCGTTCCGCTGCCCAGCCCGGAGACATCAGCCAGCACCATGCCGGCGGTGTTGACCCCCAGCCCTGACACTGCGGCTTCCACGGCCGCTGCTGCTCCGTCGAAGGAGCCTTCACGGCCGGTTTTCAGCGCTGCCATGCGGCCCAGTGCTTCGGCCAGGTAGTTGTCCGACGCCAGCAGCATCTGCGTTACCTGTTCTGCCACCGGCGCCGACGCCACGGTTGCCAGCCGCTCAGCGCCGTCGCCGGCTGTTCCGCGTGTGACCCGGGCGTCCACCTCAAAACCGTAGCCGGCGGCAGCGGTCTTCAGTGCGGCAGTAAAAGCGTCAGCGGCAGCGAGCGCGGCGTCGTCGACGCGGGCGCCGTACTGCCGTCCCTCCACCGCCCACGCGGAATTGACGGCCAGCGGATAGAGCGCGGCGGCCTCCCCTGCCTGGATGTCTTCCCGGTTCCAGGCAGGCGAGAGCACGTCCCCGGTGAACAGTGAGTCATCCAGCTGGACGCTGACCGTTCCGGATACCCCGCGTCCGGACAGGGCGGCGGCTGTTTCCTCAGCCAGTGTCTGCAGTCCCGCATGCCCGACGACGGCGTTCTCATCCGATGCTCCCGTCCCCAGCAGCACATCGCCGCCGCCTGCGAGGACAACTGTTTCGGGTGTGCCGCCGGCATAAACGGAGGTTTCAAACCGGGTGTCGGATCCGAGAACCGAAAGGGCTGCGGCGGCGGTCAGGAGTTTGAGGCTGGAGGCGGGGGTTGCCGGGGCGGCGCCGTTGAGGTCATAGAGGATTTCACCCGACAGGACATCAACGACTGTGCCGTGGAACTGTCCGCTGCCGGGGACCGCCAGTTCAGCGTCGAGGAGACCGCCCAGAACCTTGGTGTCCGGCAGGGGCGCACCCGGGTCCGCCGGCGCCGGAGAATCGTCCCGGCCGGCAGATAAAACCGCAGGAGCCTGCTGGTACGCCGGTACCACCAGCTGCCGCCGGGGCTGCTCCCGGTCCAGCGCTGCCAGTACCGGCGGGCCGGCGTAGAAACACAGCGGAACCACCAGGAGGGCCAAAACCAGTGTCAGCAGGAGGCCGGAAGAAACCCTTCCCATCACCTCACCGCCGCTTTCCCTCGACAGGTCCCGCACTGCGCCGGGCAGTGATAACGGACCAAGACATATATCTTTAAGACTAGACCGGCGCCGCCGCCCGCTTTGACGCGGACAAACATGCGGCCGTTGGAGCATTTATCAGCCTAGGTTCACGGCAGTGCTTATTCTTGACCCGCCGCGGCCTGTTCCGTTTGTGGTGCCATGCCGGCGCCACGCCAGAGGAGTATCCATGAAGCTCGACGTCACCATCGAGATCCCCAAGGGATCCCGGGTCAAGTACGAAATTGACCATGAAACCCACCGCCTGCGCCTGGACCGCATCCTGTTCACGTCCATGGCCTACCCCACCCACTACGGCTACTTCGAGAACACCCTCGGCGAAGACGGCGATCCGCTGGACGCCCTGGTCATGCTCCAGGACTTCGACCTGATGCCCGGCGTGCTGGTGGAATCCCGTCCCATCGGCGTCTTCAACATGGTGGACGACGGCGGCGGAGACGCCAAGGTCCTGTGCGTTCCGGTTGATCCCCGTTTTGACCACATCAAGGACATCTCGGACGTTTCCGACTTCCTGCTCGATGAGATCAAGCACTTCTTCACCAAGTACAAGGATCTGGAGCCGGGCAAGTGGGTTGAAGCCGCTGACTGGGCCGGCCGTGAGGAAGCCGAGGCCGAGGTGGAAGCTTCCCTGGCCCGCTTCGCCGCTCTCGGCGAAGGCAGCGAAGAGGACGAGCCCCAGGGCCGCGACGTCGACGCCGACCCTCAGAACGACTAGCGCGTCCCGGACCCGTTCCGGGTTCGGATCCGCGCCCGACGGCGGCTGTTCCCTCACGGGGACGGCCGCCGTCGTCGTTGTTGTGGTTTCCCTCTGCCGGGTGCGCTGATGATGGCCCCCGGAAGCTCAGCCTTCCGGCGTTAGGCCAACACCCGCAGGGCGCGCCGCAACCGATACCGGTTGTCTTTGCGGTCCTCTGGCATGCTGAACCCATGCATTATGTGCTGACGATCAACCAGCGGGACTCCCGCGAATCGGGGGACCTGGTTCCTGAGCTCATCCGTTCACTGCGCCATTTACCGGCCGTCGTTCCCTTCCAGCGCTCGGTGGGTGATGAGGCGCAGGGCGTACTCGCGGATGCCGCCGCGGCCGTCGATGCCGCGCTGGCCGCCATCCGGCAGCGCCGCTGGAACGTGGGCATCGGCGTCGGCGAAGTCCATCCGCCGCTTCGGCAGAACATCCTGGACAATGACGGGTTTGGGCTGGTCTACGCACGCCGCGCCGTGGTCAGGGCGCAGAAAACCGGCGAACGGATTCCGCTCGCCGTGGACGGACCGGACGCTGATCTTGCCGCGGAAGCCCAGGCGGTGCTGCGGCTGCTGGGCCAGATTGCGGCCAGCCGCACCGACGCCGAGTGGAAGGTGCTGGACCTGATGACTCCCGGCGCCCGCGGGCAGCAAAAATATGTGGCGGAAATCCTTGGCATCACCACGCAGGCCGTCAGCAAAGCCGTGGTGCGCTCCCACTGGCAGGAGGAGTGGGCCACCCGGCCCGCCGCTGCACGGCTCCTGACGCTGTGCGCCGGACCTGCGGCCCTTCCGTCCTCCGCCGCAGCCCTGGAACCGGCGGGCCGGGCCCGCTGAGCAGGCAACCCGCCTGCCCCTGCCGGTTAGCTGTTTGCCAGCCCGCGCAGGATGGTGGCAGCGCCGTCTTCATACACGGTGCCGGTGACCTCGGTTGCCGCCTGGAGCACTTCGGCCGGAGCCTGGCCCATGGCCACTCCGCGGGCCGCCCAGCCCAGCATTTCGATGTCATTGCGGCCGTCGCCCATGGCGAGCGTGTACTTCCGGTCAATGTCCAGCCTGCTGCGGACCTTTTCCAGTGCGCTGGCCTTGGTGACGCCTTCGGCGGCGATGTCCAGCCAGGCGGTCCAGCCCACTGAGTACGTCACGCCGTGCAGGCCGATGGCCCGCACTGCCTCGCCGAATTCCTCGGCCGTGGAATCGACGCTGAAGACCACCACGCGGACTGCTTCGGCACTGCGCAGGCGCTCAAAGTCCACCGCCTGGGCCTCCACGCCAAAGCTGGCATCCTGGAACCGCTCGGTGGAAAGAAAGTTGCCGTGTGAATCTTCGAGGGCAAACTTGGCGGTGGGCAGCTTGCTGCGCAGGGCGTCCAGGGCGGTCCGGGGATCGAATACAACCCGGTCCATTACTTCGTAGCCGTCCGGAAGAGCGGTATCGACCCGCAGGGTCACGCCGCCGTTGGAGGCTACGCAGTAGCCCTTGGTGATGCCAAGACGCTCCAGGATGGGCAGGGCTGCCCCGTAGGACCGTCCGGTGGCGATGACCAGTTGATGGCCGGCGGCAATTGCAGCCGCCGCAGCTTCGCGGACTCCCGCGGACATGTGCCCGTCGTGGTCCACCAGGGTGCCGTCCACGTCCAGTGCCACCAGATGGGTGTTGTGATCAGGGTTCTGCCGGTCTTCGATGCCGGTACTTGTCATAGTTGTCATCGCCTCATTTAAACAGATAGCCGCAGATCCCGAAAGGACGCGGCTCACATATGTGCGCAGGTGGGGTGCGGAAAACAGTTCCTGTCCCGGGTATCCGGAACAGGAACTGCCGCAGGGTTGAACCCGGTAACTGCGGGTCGTATTACAGGACCGGCAGGACCTCGAGTCCGCCCAGGTACGGGCGCAGGGCAGCCGGAACCGTGACGGACCCGTCCGGGTTCTGGTGGTGCTCCAGGATGGCTACAATCCACCGGGTGGTGGCCAGGGTGCCGTTCAGCGTGGCCACCGCACGGGTGCCCTTGCCGTCGCCGTCCTGGCGTTCGCGGATGTTCAGGCGCCGGGCCTGGAACGTGGTGCAGTTGGAAGTTGAGGTCAGCTCGCGGTAGGCGTTCTGGGTGGGAACCCAGGCTTCACAGTCGAACTTGCGGGCAGCTGACATGCCCAGATCGCCGGCGGCGGTATCGATCACCCGGTAGGGCAGCTCCACCTTGGCAAGCATTTCTTCTTCCCAGGCCAGCAGCCGCTGATGTTCCGCCGCAGCGTCTTCCGGCTTGGTGTAGATGAACATTTCCACTTTGTTGAACTGGTGGACGCGGATGATTCCGCGGGTGTCCTTGCCGTGCGAGCCTGCCTCGCGGCGGTAGCAGGAGGACCAGCCGGCGTATCGGACCGGTCCGCCGTTGAGGTCCAGGATTTCGTCGGCGTGGTAGCCGGCCAGCGGCACCTCGGACGTGCCTACCAGGTACAGGTCATCCTCGGCGAGGCGGTAGATCTCGGCGTCGTGCGCCACGTCAAAGCCGGTGCCCTGCATGGTTTCCGGGCGCACCAGCGTGGGCGTGATCATGGGGACAAAGCCGGCCTGGACGGCCTGGTCCATGGCCATGTTCAGCAGGGCCAGTTCCAGGCGGGCACCAACGCCGCGCAGGAAATAGAACCGGGAGCCGGACACCTTGGCGCCGCGCTCCATGTCAATGGCGCCCAGCAGTTCACCGATCTCCAGGTGGTCGCGGGGCGTGAAGCCTTCGGCTTCGAAGTCACGGGGGGTGCCGACCGTTTTGAGGACCTCGAAGTCATCCTCTCCGCCGGCGGGGACGCCGTCCTGCACCAGGTTCGGGATGCGGCGCAGCAGGGCATCGGATTCGGCCTGGGCGGCGTCCGCCTCGGCACCGGCCGCCTTAACGGCAGCGGCCAGCTCCTTGACCTCTGCCAGGAGGGCCTGCTTTTCCTCGCCCTTCGCCTTGGCAACGCGCTTGCCGAAGGCATTCTGCTCGGCCCGCAGGCTCTCAAAGCGGGTGCGCGAGTCACGGCGCGCGGCATCAGCAGCGATGATCGCGTCCACCAGGGACTCGTCCGCTTGGCGGGCGCGCTGGGAGGCTCGGAATTTTTCGGGGTTTTCGCGGAGCTCATTAACATCGATCACGTTTCAAGAGTACCGAAAACGCGGACGGGCACCGGCACGGGCTTCGGCCGGTCTCCGCCCGGGACCGGGTTAGGCTGGGAACCACTATGTCCGCACCGCTGATCGTCCTTCTTGTGCTGCTGGCCGCTGCCCTGGCGGCCCTGGCAGCATGGCAGGTGGCCAGACGGCGGCGGCGGGAGGCTGCGAAGCGGGCTGTCGTCCAGACCCTCGCCCCGGGTGACCAACGGATTGCCCTGGTGCTGAACCCCGTGAAGGCGCAGGCTCCGGCCGCACGGACCCTGTTGGCGGAGGCGTGCGAACTGGCCGGCTGGGATCCCCCTTTGATCCTCGAAACCACCCGGCAGTCCCCGGGATACGAGCAGGCGCGCCGGGCCGTGGAGCTGGGGGCCGACGTCGTCC
The DNA here is from genome assembly GCF_030407495.1 of Arthrobacter sp. APC 3897. GTDB lineage: Bacteria > Actinomycetota > Actinomycetes > Actinomycetales > Micrococcaceae > Arthrobacter_B. Next base: position 35,676 of record NZ_JASDDG010000021.1, read on the forward strand.
TTGCAGGCGGCGGTGACGGAACAGTGCGGGAGGTGGCCCGCGCACTGGCCAACTCTCCAGCCGCACTGGGGCTGCTGCCGCTGGGGACAGGCAACCTGCTGGCACGGAACCTGGGGATTCCGGTGGCGGACCTGGCAGCTTCGGTCCGCACGGCGCTTCACGGGGACCAGAGGCGCATTGACATGGGCAATATTGACCTTCTCGATGCCGTCACCGGTGAGCGGCACAGCAGTACGTTTCTGGTCATGGGCGGAATTGGACTCGATGCCGAAGTCATTGCCGCCACCCGGGACGACCTGAAGAAACGGGTGGGCTGGCTGGCCTACAGCGAGGCCGGCGTGCGGCTGCTGCCCGGCCGCCGTACCAAGATGAGCATCTCGCTGGACGGCGAGCCGCACCAGGTCCGCAAGGTCCGCAGCATCCTCTTCGCCAATCTGGGCAGGCTTCCGGCCGGGATCGACTTCATCCCCGAGGCAAAAATGGATGACGGGCTGCTGGACGTGGTGATTATGAGTCCGCGCAGCCTGGCCGGCTGGCTGTGGGTGGCGGGCAAGGTGGTCACCAGGTATCCCCGGGACATTCCGGTTATTGACTACCGCCGTGCCCGGACCGTGGAGATCCGGGTGGCACATCCCACCGAAACCCAGCTGGACGGTGACCTGACCGGAGCGGCAACCAGCGTCCGGGTGGAGGTGGATCCCCAGGCGCTGCTGGTCCGGGCACCGTCACCGGACCAGCAGCATCCACGGCTGCCGGGCTCGTACCCTTTGGCGCGGTCCTCGGCGCGGGCGGGCCGCCGGAACTAGTCCTGCGTGCCCTCGGCGTCCGTGTAGCCGCCTTCATCCTTGGGGTTCCGGGCAGCGTCGGTTTCGTCGCGGTCCGTGTATTCACCCTCGCCGTCCTTGTCCAGCGACGCCGGTGACGCCTGTTCCCGGATCAAAGCTTCTTCCTCGGCAAACCGGATGTCATTGCCCTGGTCGCCGGCGTCTCCGCGATAGTTGTCGTCGCCGGTGGACTGGCCGCTGGGCTTGGGGTCGGTCAGCTGTTCTTCCTCATTGGGGTACTCAGACATTCGCTTACCTTCCTGGCTAGTGAGGCAGGACCAGTGGCAGGCCCCGCAGCTCAGGTGCGGAAAATACCGCACCTTCAACATCAGCATACTTACGAACAGCGGAACCGGGAAAGTGCAGCCGGACCGGCCGCCGCATCACAGACCGGCAAATCCTAGTCCGTGAGCATCAGCCGGACGGCTGTCTCCGAAGCGGAAAAGCCCGTCACCTCAATGACTTCGCCGTCAAAGAAACGGTCCACCACGCGGGGATCGATATAGGACTTGCGGGCGATGGAGGGCGTATTGCCCAAATGATCAGCCACTTTCCGGGCGGTGGCGGCAACGGCCTTGCGCTTGTCAGTCTTGGTGGCCGCCAGCGGAAAGGCGCGGGCCAGGTGCATCGCGGCCACCACGGTGGCCTGCCAGGTGCGGAAGTCCTTCGCGGTGAAGTCCCCGCCGGTGACTTCACGCAGGAAGCCGTTCAGGGCCGAGGCTGAAATGCTGTGCCAGTTACCGTCGACGCCCTCATAAGCCAGCGCCGTATCAGCGCCCGGGCGGGCAAGCATTGGCGTCAGGGCAGCCACCAGGTCCGCATCCTCGATCAGGGTGTGCCATTCCTGTCCGCTCTTGCCGGGGAAATCGAACCGCACCTCATCCCCCTGCACCGTGACATGTTCGACGCGCAGCGTGGTGGTGCCGTAGGAACCGTTGACCTCGGCGTAGCGTTCGCCTCCGATCCGCAGCGCACCGGCGTCGACAATCCGCAGCGCCGCTGCAAAGGCCCGCTGGGGGCTGTTTTCGCCGGAGGTGCTTGGTGATCAGCCGCCGGGCTGCGGGCAGGGACTGGGCAAACTCCAGGGACCGGTCAAACTTCTCCCGGTCCTTCAGTTCCCTCCAGTGGGGATGGTAGATGTACTGCCGCCGTCCGGCCGCATCCGTGCCGGTGGCCTGGATGTGGCCGTTGGCGTACGGGCTGATCCACACGTTGGTCCAGGCCGGCGGAATGGCCAGTGCCCGGATCCGGTCCCGGGTTTCCCGGTCCGTCAGCAGATCCCCTCGCGGCCCGCGGTAGCTGAAGCCCCTGCCCCGTTTCTGCCGGGTAAATCCCGGATGCTCACAGTTGCTTCGCCTCAGCCGCACGATGCCCTCCCTCCACGGTTTTGCAGTGCCGATGGACACAGTACCGCCCTGCGGTGCGGTTAGCCTCTGAGGAGCCCTTCCAGCCAAAAGTCCGCGCGCCGGAACGCTTCGTCACTGTTATGCCGGGGCACCTCGGGCTCCTTGTGGTCCGCCCGGGGATAGGAACCGAGGAACCGCAGGTTGGGACTGATCCGGTGCAGGCCCCGGAGCGCATCGGCCATCCTGGCGTCGCGGATATGGCCGTCTGCGTCGATGCTGAAAAAGTAGTCGCCCAGGAACAGTCCGGTGGGCCGGGACTCAATCCTGCTCAGGTTCACTCCGCGGGCCGAGAACTGGTCCAGGATCTCCATCAGGGCGCCGGGATGATCCTCCGGGAGGGGCACCACCAGTGTGGTCTTGTCCGCTCCGGTGGGGGCCGGCAGCGACGTGGGCAGGCTGAGCAGGACAAAGCGGGTCACGGCATCGGCAACATCTCCGATGCCGGAGACCAGCACGGTCAGTCCCAGCCGCTGCGCCACCAGCGGTGAGCAAATTGCCGCGTCAAAGCCCGACTCCGGATCCTGAAGCGCCACGGCGGCGGCGGCCGTGGAGGAAGCCGGCAAATATGCAGCCTGGGGAATATTGGCTTCAGCCCAGTCCCGGCACTGCGCCCAGGCGTGTGAATGGGTGGAAACAGTGCCAATGTCAGCCAGGCCCAGCCCCGGCCTGACGGCCAGGACAAAGGTGATGGGCACCAGGATTTCCCGCAGGATACGCAGCGGCTCACCGGAGGAGATCGCATCCAGGGTTGCACTCACACCGCCCTCGACGGAGTTTTCAATGGGCACGACGGCGGCATGGGCACGCCCGCTGCGTACCATTTCCAGGGCGGAATTGACGCTGGTTGCCGGAATACGTTCAGACGCTTCGGCACCCGGAACCTGCAGCAGAGCCGCTTCGGTGAAGGTGCCTTCCGGGCCCAGATAGGTGTAGATCACCGGGTCCGCCGCTGCGGAACCGGCGCCTGGGGAAAGGCTCATACGACGGTGGGATCCTGACCATTGTCGGAAACCATCGGCTTTCCGGCTTCCAGCCAGGCACCCATCCCGCCGGTGACATTCACTGCCGAGTAACCGTGGGACTCCAGCCAGGCCGTGGCCCGTGCGCTGCGTCCACCGCTGCGGCAGATGACGGCCAGGTCCGTGTCCGGATCAAGGTCATCGAGGCGGTCCGGCAGGGAGTCCAGCGGAATGTGGAGGGCGCCGTCAACATGGCCGGCTTCCCATTCATAGTCTTCGCGCACGTCCAGGATCTTGGCGTCCTTGCTGATGGAGTCAACCGATACGTTTTCCATTTTTCCGGTTCCTGTCCTTGCATTGTGGGGAGCTCGGGCCGTGTGCCGGCGGCGGCCCCGGGAGTCTGTTCGTTCCCAGCCTATAGTGGGAGCCCTGACCGGAAAATAATAATCCCGTCCCGGAGGTCACATGACAGTTCAGCCGCCGTCCGCTCCGTCCGCCGGCCTGCAGGAGGCCACAGCCCTGCAGCTGCGGAACAGCCTTGCCTCCGGTGAACTCAGCGCCCGCGAGGTGACGGAGCATTTCCTGGCCCGGATCGAAGTGCTGAACCCGGACCTGGGCGCGTTCCTTGTCACCACTCCCGAAACCGCTCTCGCCGAGGCAGCCGCCGCCGATGAACGGTTTGCCCGCGGCGAGCCGCTGGGGATGCTCCACGGGATGCCGCTGGCGCACAAGGACCTCACCGACGTCGCCGGGGTTCCCACCACGCAGGGAACGGCAGCACTGCCCGCCTATGTGCCGGAAGCAGACGGCCCGCTTCCCGCCGTGCTGCGCCGGGCCGGTGCCATCAGCCTCGGCAAGACGCAGGTTCCCGAATTTGGCCTGAGCAGTTACAGCGAAAACCGCATCGGCCCTCCGGCCCGCAACCCCCTGGACCCCGCACTCAGCCCCGGAGGCTCCAGCGGAGGCAGCGCCGCGGCAGTCGCTGCCGGCATGCTGCCCTTTGCGCCGGGGACCGACGGCGGTGGTTCGGTCCGCATTCCGGCTGCCGCCACCGGACTGGTGGGGCTCAAACCGAACCGGGGACGCGTCCCGTCCGGATCCGGACAATCGGATCTGGGCCAGTTTGTGGTGGCCGGACCACTGGCACGCACAGCAGCGGATGCCGCACTGCTGCTGGACGCCATGGTGGCTGAGCCGAACTTTCATGCAACTTCCGCAGCGCCGGCGACGGAAAGTTTTCTTGCCGCTGCCCAACGTGCGGAGGGCCGGTTCCGGATTGGGGTGAGCACCGTTTCACCCTTCTCCTCCCGCCTGGAGATCATCCTGGACCCGGAGGCGGTGCAGGCACTGGAAGCCGGCATCAGGGCCCTGACCGGCGCCGGACATGAGGTCTCGGAGGCCCGCCTGAGCTACGACGAGCGTTATCCGGACGCTTTCCAGACCGTGTGGACCGCAGGCCTGTCCACCCTCAACCTGCCGGCCGGCGGAGGGGAGCGGCTCCTGCCCCTGACCGCTGCCGTGCGCCGCCGCGCGCAGCAGCGGTCCGCGGCGGACCTTGTCTCAGCAATCGATGTCCTGCGCCGCTTCGAACAGGACACCATCCAGGCCTACAGCAGCTACGACATGATCCTGACCCCGGCACTGGGCCAGACGCCGCGCCCGGTGGGCTGGTACTGGGACAGTGCCCTTGATGGTGACGCGCAGGGACTTCGGGATTATGACCTGCAGTGCCAATACTCGCCCTTCACGTCAATGGTGAATGTGTGCGGACTGCCGGCCATCACCTTTCCCACCCACCGGACCGGGAGCGGACTGTCCATGGGAGTCCAGCTGATCGGGCGGCCGGGAGCCGAGGCAGACCTCCTCGCCGTTGCCGCACAGCTGGAAAAGTGACGGCGAATCCTATCGCAGCAGTTGCGGATGTTCCGCCCCCCGGCTTGTAACACTGCACCTCGGAGCCGAAATCCGGGTGAGACTTGTCACGTTTAGTAACCATGCTGACCCTTGGATACGGGAGAATTCACCCTTTACCCCTTCAAGGCACACATGCTCCGGTGCGAACATGCAAAGGTGAGTTCTAATCCCAGCACCTCAGCCGCTCCGCCGGCCCGCAAATCCTTCTTCGGCCATCCCCGCATGTTGGCGAACCTCTTCAGCGTTGAGCTGTGGGAACGGTTCTCCTTCTACGGCATGCAGGGCATCCTGCTGTACTACATGTACTACTCGGCCACGGAAGGCGGATTGGGCATTGACCTTGCCGTCGCCACCGGCCTTGTCGGCGCGTACGGCGGCGGCGTGTACCTTTCCACCATTCTTGGTGCCTGGATTGCAGACCGCCTGCTGGGATCCGAGCGGGTGCTGTTCTATTCCGCGGCGATTGTCATGCTCGGCCACATCTCGCTGGCCGTCCTGCCGGGCGCCGCGGGACTGACTGCCGGCCTGATCCTGATCGCCCTCGGTTCCGGCGGCGTCAAGGCCAACGCAACCTCCCTCGTTGGAACCCTGTACGCAGAGAAGGACGAGCGCCGCGACGCCGGCTTCTCCATCTTCTACATGGGCATCAACATCGGCGGCCTGCTTGGACCGCTCCTGACCGGCCTGGCCTGGAGCGAATACGGCTTCCACTACGGCTTCGGCCTGGCCGCCCTGGGTATGGCCATCGGCCTTATCCAGTACGGAATGACCCGGAAGTACCTGCCCGAATCCGCCCACGAAGTCAGCAACCCGCTGCCCCGTGCACAGTTCACCAAGGTCATTATCGGGACCCTTGCCGGCATTGCCGTGGTTGTCCTGGCCGTGGTCTTCGGCCTGCTGACCGCGCAGAACCTGGCAGTGGTCATGGCCGCGGTGGCCATCCTGGCCTCCATCGGGTACTTCGTGGTGATCCTGACGAGCAAGAAGGTCAACAAGCTCGAACGCCGCCGCGTCTACTCCTTCATGCCGATGTTCATTGCCAGCGCTGCCTTCTGGGCCCTGTTCCAGCAGCAGTTCACCGTTGTAGCCATTTACGCCGACACATCACTGAACCGCGACCTGTTCGGCTGGGAGATGCCGCCGAGCTTCGTGCAGTCCATCAACCCGATTTTCATCATCATCTTCGCCGCAGTCTTCGCCGGAGTGTGGACCAAGCTGGGCGACAAGCAGCCGTCCTCTCCGCTGAAGTTCGCCCTGGGCCTGGCCGTTATGGGCCTGGCATTCCTGGCCTTCATTCCGTTCTCCGGCGGCGCCCCCAACAGCACTCCGCTGCTGGCCCTGGCCGGCATCCTGCTGCTCTTCACCTTCGCAGAGCTGTTCCTGTCCCCGATCGGCCTGTCCGTGGCAACCAAGCTGGCACCGTCCATTTTCCGGACCCAGATGGTGGCACTGTTCTTCCTCTCCGTTTCTCTGGGCACCACTCTGGCCGGGTGGCTTGCACAGTTCTACAACCCGGAGACCGAAGTCAGCTACTTCCTGTTCAGCGGCATCACGGCCATCGTCCTGGGCGTTGCCCTGGCCGCGGCCACTCCGTCCATCAAGAAGCTGATGGGCGGGGTGCGCTAAGCACCTTCCCCGGCTGCGGCCTTTACGCCCGCGAACGACGACGGCGGCCTCCCGCCGTCGTCGTTCTGTGTTTAACGGCGTTTAACGGCGGCGTTTAACCTTCAGCGGCGGCCTTTCACGCCGCCGGGAGCGGGGATTTCTGCCGCAGGCGGCATTTGTTTGGCATGCTTAGGGGTATGTCTAATCGCGCCGGCACAGTTGCCCAATCCTCCGACCTCGTTGATCTGACGACCCTCCTGGACGCTTACCAGGACCGTTCTCCGGATATGGATGACCCCTCGCAGCGGGTGGTCTTCGGGACCTCGGGGCACCGCGGTTCGTCGCTGAACGGCGCCTTCAATGAGCCGCACATTGCCGCCATCACCCAGGCAATCGTTGAGTACCGCAGCGGCCAGGGCATCACCGGCCCGCTGTTCATGGGCAAGGACACCCACGCACTGTCCGAACCAGCCCAGAACACTGCGCTGGAAGTGCTCGCCGGGAACAACGTGAACGTACTCATTGATGCGCGCAACGGGTTCACCCCCACTCCGGCACTGAGCCACGCCATCCTGAAGTACAACGCCGGCCGCACCGAGCAGGCCGACGGCATCATCATCACTCCCTCGCACAACCCCCCGGCCGACGGCGGTTTCAAATACAACCCGCCCACCGGCGGCCCGGCCGGATCCGAGGCAACCAACTGGATTGCCAACCGCGCCAATGAACTGCTCGAGGACGGACTGCGCGGCGTGAAGCGCATTCCGCTGGGCCAGGCCCGCCTGGCGGACAGCGTTGGATCCTATGACTTCCTGCAGAACTACGTGGACGATCTGCCCTCGGTCCTGAACCTGGACGCCATCCGCGCATCGGGGCTGCACATCGGCGCTGATCCGCTGGGCGGGGCATCCGTGGACTACTGGGGCGCCATTGCGGAACGGCACAACCTCAACCTGACCGTCGTGAACCCGAACGTGGATCCGCAGTGGGCGTTCATGACCCTGGACTGGGACGAGAAGATCCGCATGGACTGCTCCTCCCCCTATGCCATGGCCTCGCTGATTGCCCGGGCCGGAGAGTACGACATCGCCACGGGCAACGACGCCGACGCCGACCGCCACGGCATTGTCACGCCCGACGCCGGGCTGATGAACCCGAACCATTACCTCGCCGTGGCCATCGACTACCTGTACCGGAACCGCTCGGGCTGGCCGAAGGATGCCATGGTGGGCAAGACCCTGGTCTCCTCCTCCATGATCGACAGGGTGACCGCCGATCTGGGCCGCACCCTGATGGAGGTCCCCGTAGGCTTCAAGTGGTTCGTGCCCGGACTGCTCTCCGGCGAGGCGGCCTTCGGCGGCGAGGAATCCGCCGGCGCGTCCTTCCTGCGCCTGGACGGCAAGGCCTGGACCACTGACAAGGACGGGATCCTGCTGGCACTGCTGGCCTCGGAAATCACCGCCGTGACGGGAAAGACCCCGTCCCAGCGGTACCGGGAGCTCACAGCGCAGTTCGGTGATCCGGAATACGCCCGCGTGGATGCGCCCGCCAGCCGGGAACAGAAGGCAGCGCTGGCCAAGCTCTCGCCGTCGGACGTCACCGCCACCACCCTGGCCGGCGAGGAGATCACAGCCCGGCTCACCGAGGCGCCCGGCAACGGCGCGCCCATCGGCGGCCTGAAGGTCACCACGGAGAACGCCTGGTTTGCGGCACGGCCCTCCGGTACGGAGGACGTGTACAAGATTTACGCCGAATCCTTCAAGGGCGAGGAACACCTGCACCAGGTGCAGGCCGAGGCCAAGGCCATTGTGGACGGGGTTATTTCCTAGCTTCCGCAGGACCCGGAGGGATGGCTCCGGCCGGTCAGAGCAGGCGGCGCAGCAGCCGCCGCTTGAGCCCGTTATACGGCGGATAGGCCACCTTCAGCGTGTCCAGCGCCGTGCCCTTGGTGAACACCGGGCGCAGCTGGCTGAACGTGTCGAACGTGTACTTGCCGTGGTAGGCGCCGGTGCCGCTGGCCCCGGCGCCGCCAAAGGGCAGCCCGGGAACGGCCAGCTGCACGGTGCTCACGTTGTGGTTCACGCTTCCGGCCCGGACCCGGGCCTCGAAGGTTTTCCGGGCGGCCGCGGACTGCGAATAAAGATAGGACGCCAGCGGCACGGGACGGTCATTGATGAAGGAGATGGCCTCATCCAGGTCCTTCACTGTCAGCACCGGCAGGATGGGTCCGAAGATTTCCTCCTGCATCACAGGCGAGTCCGGTGACACATCGGTGAGGATGGTCGGTTCCAGGTACAGCGAATTGCGGTCCCCGCGCCCGCCTGTGAGCACGGTGCCGCTGTCCAGCAGGCCGTGCAGCCGGTCCCAGTGCCGCCCGTTGATAATCCGCCCCAGGTCCGCACTCTGTGCCGGATCCTTCCCGAACAGCTCAGCCACGGCCCGCACCAGATGCCTGCGCAGTTTGGGTGCCGCTTCCTCGGTGACGAGCACATAATCCGGTGCCACGCAGGTTTGGCCGGCGTTGAGCATTTTGCCGTACACCAGACGGCGGGCAACGACGGCGAAGTTGCCGTCCAGGACCACCGCCGGTGATTTACCGCCCAGTTCCAGCGTGACCGGCGTCAGGTACTGTGCGGCGGCCTGCAGGACCACCCGGCCCACCCGTTCTCCGCCGGTAAAGAAGATGGAATCGAACCGTTCTGCCAGCAGCGCCGTACTGGCTTCCTGCCCGCCCTCCACTACGGCGACGGCGGCCGGGTCCAGGTACAGGGGCAGCAGGCCGGCAATGGCCCGGGACGTGGCGGGCGCCAGTTCGGAGGGTTTCAGCACCGCGGCGTTGCCTGCGGCGAGCGCTCCAATGAGCGGAGCCAGCAGCAGCTGCACCGGGTAGTTCCACGGCGCAATAATCAGGACCACGCCCAGCGGCTGGGGTTCGGTCTTGGCGGAGCCGGGCTGCAGGCCCAGCGGCACAGGGACCTTGGTGCTGCGGGTCCACTGCGCCAGGTGCTTGAGGGCGTATTCGGTCTCCGAAATGGTGATGGAGATTTCGGTCAGATAGCCTTCCAGCGGGTTTTTGCCCAGATCCTGTGCCAGCGCGGCACTGAACTCGGCTTCCCTTTCCCTCAGCATCCTCATCAGGCCCTGCAGCTGTGTCCGGCGCCATTCCAAGGGGCGGGTAACACCGGAATCGTAGGTGCGGCGCACTCCCGCCACCACGGAGCTGACGGAGGCGCCGAAGGTGCCTCCCGTGACGTCGGACAAGGTTTCGGTGCTCATCGGTTTTCCTCCCCTGCCGCAGCGGCGGGACGTCCGGTGAAGTGGTCCATGGATTGGTACACCTTGAAGACCCGGCCGGCCACCACGTCCCAGAGCGGCTGCGGCAGCAGCCCTCTCAGTGCGCTGCCCAGCGGCACCGTCCAGGGCAGCTGGAGCCGGGCCCTGCCCTCCAGCAGGGCTGCCCAGGCCCGGTCCACCACGTACTGCGGTTCCATCAGCGGTGTCATCAGCGGACCCCGCGCTCCGGCAAACATTCCGGTCTTGATGTAGCTCGGGATCAGCGTAGTGACCTGGATGTGCCCGTTGCCTGATTCATTCAGTTCCAGCCGCAGCGAGTCGCTCCAGCCAATAACGGCCCATTTTGAGGCGGTGTAGACGCTCATCTTCGGCACGGAGAGAGTGCCCGACGCCGAGGCGACGTTCAGGATCCGGGCCGGGGTGCGGCGGGCAATCATCTGCGGCAGGAACGCACGGGTGACGTGCATGGGGGCAAGCGTGTTCACCTGCATGACAGCGTCAATGTCTGCAGGGGAGTGCTCCCAGAAGTACTTTCCGCGCACAATGCCGGCATTGTTGATCAGGATGTCCGGAACCCCGGCCTCAGCCTGGACCCGCCCGGCCGCGGCGGTGACGTCAGCCAGCGAACTCACATCCAGGGCACAGGGATGGACGGTGCTGCCGCCCAGGGCGCGCAGGTCCGCAGCGGCGGCCTCCAGCGCCTCGGCGTCGCGGTCCCAAAGCACCACCCGTGCGGCGCCGTCGCGCACTGCCCGCTCCGCATAGAGTTTGCCCATGCCCATTGCCGCGCCGGTTACAAGGACCGTGCGGCCCGCTGCTGATATGCCCATGCTGTTCCGTCCGTTGGCGGGCGGGACCGCTATCTCCGCCCGGTTGCTCTCCGGTAAAATAATCCGGGTGCAACAAAGCACCCCCGGCTGTCAAAGCCCGGTACTATTCTGCACGAACCAACCGCGGGTCTTTGGAAGGCACACCTATGAGTAAATTCGGTACGGCCTGGACAATTCACGGCGACGGCAAGACCATCAAGCCCGGAGAATACGTTGCTCCCGATGAACGGTTGAGCTGGCCGCGGACCATCGGAATCGGATCCCAGCATGTGGTGGCCATGTTCGGAGCAACCTTCCTGGTGCCCCTGCTTACCGGCTTTCCGCCGGCCACCACCCTGCTGTTCTCGGGAATCGGCACCATTCTCTTCCTGATCATTACCGCCGGGCGGGTGCCCAGCTATCTGGGATCCAGCTTCGCCTTCATAGCCCCGATCACGGCCGCCACCAGCCAGCACGGCCCCGGCGGCGCCCTGGGCGGAATCATCATGGCCGGCGCCGTCCTGTTCCTGGTGGGCCTGGCTGTCCAGCGGGCCGGCACCAAATGGATCCAGATCCTGATGCCGCCCGTGGTCACCGGCACCATCGTGGCGCTTATTGGCCTGAACCTCGCCGGTTCCGCGCGGGACAACTTCGAGAAGGGCCCGCTGACGGCCACCGTCACCGTGGTGGCCATTTTGCTGGCGACCGTCCTGTTCAAGGGTTTCCTGGGCCGCCTCTCAATCCTGATCGGGGTTGTTGCCGGTTACATTGCCGCCATCATCCAGGGCGAAGTGGATTTCCAGGCCATCAATGATGCCGCCTGGTTCGGGCTGCCCGAGTTCCAGTCCCCCACCTTCCATTTCTCGCTCATCGGACTGTTTGTGCCCGTGGTCCTGGTACTGGTGGCGGAGAACATCGGCCATGTGAAGTCGGTTGCCGCCATGACCGGACGGGACCTGGACCCCTACGCCGGACGGGCGCTGATGGCCGACGGCCTCGCGACGGTCCTGGCCGGCGCCGGCGGCGGCTCGGCAACCACCACCTACGCGGAGAACATCGGCGTCATGGCGGCGTCCCGCGTGTACTCCACGGCTGCCTACTGGGTGGCCGGCATTGTCGCCATCCTGCTGAGCCTGTTTCCGAAGTTCGGCGCCATGATCGCCACCGTCCCCGGCGGCGTCCTGGGCGGCGCCGGCGTCATCCTCTACGGCATGATCGGCATCCTGGGCGTGCGGATCTGGGTGGACAACCGGGTGAACTTCTCCAACCCGATCAATCTGTCCACCGCCGGTTTGGGGCTGATCATCGCCATTGCCAACTTCACCTGGGTTGTTGCCGGGGTGGAGTTCGGCGGCATTGCCCTGGGCACCGGCGCCACCCTGGTTGCCTTCCACGGCATGCAGTCGATTGCCCGGTGGCGCGGCACCGATCCCGATGAGCCCGGCGAGGATCTCGGCGCCAAGCCGAGCCGCCTGGGCTAGGCGGGCTACGCCCCTTCCAGCGCCTGAACGGTGGCCCGGGTCAGCCACCGCTGCGCGTGGACCATTGCATCGGCCGGATCCTGCACGAGGTCCAGCAGGCTGACGGCCGCCACCACACCGTATTCCGCCAGGACGTGCTGCGGCAGGGTGATGCGGCCGGCGACGGCCACCACGGGAATTCCCGCATCCCGTGCACGCTCGGCCACAGCCAGCGGGGCCTTGCCGTAACGGGACTGCTCGTCCAGTGACCCCTCACCCGTCAGCACCAGATCAGCCTTTTCCAGTGCTGTGTCCAGTCCGGTGAGCAGGGAAATCACGTGGAAGCCGCTTTCCAGCGTGGCGTTGGTGACCGCCAGGAACCCCGACGGGAAGCCTCCGGCCGCACCCGCACCGGCAATATCAACGTCGACGCCGGTGGTTTCCAGCAGCAGGGCCGCCCATTTGGCCAGCGCCTCATCCAGCAGCAGCCGCGCGGTGGCGTCCGCTCCCTTTTGGCCGGCAAAAACATGCGCCGCCCCCTCGCTGCCGGTCAGCGGATTGGTGACGTCGGCTGCAATGCGGATCCGTACGCCGGCCAGCCGGGGATCCAGTCCGGAGGTGTCGACGGCGGCGGCGAGGGACAGGCCTGCCCCGCCGGGCGGCACCGGATTGCCGGAAACATCGAGGATCCGCAGCCCGAGGGCGGTCAGGGCACCGGAACCGCCGTCGGTCATGGCGGATCCGCCGATGCCCAGGACAATTTCCGACGCTCCTGCATCCAGTGCTTCACGGATCAGTTCTCCGCTGCCGTAACTCGACGCGGCCAGGGAGGACTGCACGGAAGGTTCCACCAGCATCAGGCCCGAGGCCCGGGCGGTTTCAATCACGGCCGCACTGCCGGTCAGAGCCCACAGGGCGGTGACGTTTCCGCCCAGCGGTCCGCGGACGGTGGCAGTGCGTTCCTGCGCTCCCGCCGCCAGCGCCGCTTCGAGGGTACCCTCGCCGCCGTCGGCCACCGGAACAAGCATCACATCCGCTTCCGGGTACACAGCGAGTACCCCTTCCGCCATGGCGGCGGCCGCCTCCACAGCGGAAAGGGAACCTTTGAACTTGTCCGGGGCTATGAGAACGCGCATGCCCCTATCCTGCCATCCCCTTCGGATCCCGCTGCGGCCAGACAGCACGCTCCGCCAGGATTTCGGCCAGCAGATCGGCGCGGTCCGACACCAGTCCGTCCACACCCTCGTCCAGCAGCCGCTCCATCTCGGCCGGCTCGTTGACCGTCCAGACATGCACCTGCAGCCCCGCCCGGTGGCAGCGGCGCAGGAACGACGGCGTCACCACCTTCACGGGGCCGTAGCGCGGAGGCACCTGCAGGCACTGGTACCGGCCGGCGCGTGCCAGCAGTCCGGTCAGCCCGAAAGGACCGAGCAGCACCGTGAGCGCGGTAAAAACGGCTCCCGCGGAACTCGCGGACCGGCGGCCGGCACGCCGCAGAATCCGCAGTGCCGCCAACCGCCGCCGGTCGGAGAAGGAGGTGACGAGCACGCGCTCATGCGCATCATGCTTTTCCAGCAACCGGGCCAGTTCAGCCGATCCCGCGGCGTCCTTGATGTCCACATTCAGGCGCAGGCCCGGCAGTTCGGTCAGCAGCTGTTCAAAGGTGGGAATCGCGGCGCGTCCGCCGATTCTGGCTGACTGGATCTGCCGGTAGCTGAGCTTTCCCACCGGGCCTCCGGCACCGGCAACCCGGTCCAGCGTGGCGTCGTGAAAGGCGAGAAGTACTCCGTCACTCGTGGTGCGGACATCCGTTTCCAGATAACCGAACCCCAGGGCGGCGGCGGCACGGAACGCCGGCAGGGAGTTTTCCAGACCTTCCCGGGAGAAACCGCGGTGGGCGAAGCCCAGCGGGCCGGGGGTGTTCAAGTAGGGGTAGCTCACCCGCGTACTTTATCCGGCTTACGGCACTGCAGGGCCGTAAGCCATCCCTAAACGGGTTCCCGGAGTCCTAGACTTGCACCACCCCGACTCCCTGCACCATTTTCCGGTTCCGGGCGTTCGTGCACTGCGGAGGTATGGCTTGACCACAACGTCCCCCACTGAACATGCGGTGCGCGTCCGCCGCACCGGATTTAACCGAGCCCTTCGATGGCCCGCCGAAGTGCTGGGCGGCAGTGTCCGCCGTGCTCCCGTGACGCTTGGCTTTGTTGTTGTTCTGTGGCTGGCAGGCGCGTTCACCGGGAGCCTGGAAACAGGCCCCGAAGGTGCCCTCCAGGACTGGGTGGTTTTGTCCGCCGGGTCTTTTCCCGCCCATTGGCCCGCGCTGCTGCTGTCCGGCTTCTGGGCAACAGGCCTGGCCGGATACGTCTCCGGCACCCTGCTGGTCCTGGCCGTCGGGCTGCCGTCCGAACGCCGGATGGGATCAGTGCGGTTCGCCGCTGCTGCCGGGATATCCCAGGTACTGGGTTCCCTGCTGGCCCTGGGATTCGCCCATGCAGCCATTGCCGGGGACTGGTCCCGGGCACTGGAGTCGGAATCCTTTGTTGGACCGGTGGCCCTTACCTGCGGTGCCGCCGCCGCCCTGAGCGCCACATTATCCACTCTCTGGCGCCGCCGGCTTCGGCTCGGGCTGTTCACACTGCTGATGCTGCTGGCACTGTACGGAGGTTCCCTGCAGAGCGTGACCGTCCTGGCCGCCGCAGCCGTGGGCGGAGTGGGCGGACCACTGCTCTTCGGGCGGCTGCCGCGCTGGCCCGGCCGCCTTGTCTCCAGCCGCCGGGAGGCACGCGTGCTCGTGGCCCTTGTCGTGGCAGCCTCCGCCGCCGGTCCGGTAATCTCGGCTCTCAGCTCACAGGCAGTGGGCCCGCTGGCTGTTCTCCGCTATCTCTTCACCTACGTGGATATCACGGACCCGCAGGCCCTGGCCGAGCTGTGCACCGATACCGGCGAGGCCGCACAGTGCCACGCGGCCAAGCTTCAGCTGCGTGCCGGTCCGGCCGGTTTCTTTTTGGCCACCCTGCCCCAGATCCTGCTCGTGGTCTTCTCCGACGGCCTTAGACGGGGCCGGCGCTTTGCATGGGGGGCCGCTTTGGTCCTGCAGGCAGTCATGACAGTCCTGGCCGGCATCCGGATACTGCGTCACCTTACCGGCGCGGACCGCGGCGGCCGCTATGAACTGGGCACGGCCCAGAATGCGCTGGCCCTGGTGCTGCCGATGCTGGTTCCGCTGGCGGTGCTGGTGCTCCTGGCGGCCACGCGCAGCCTGTTTACCGTTTCCGCTCCGCCGGGTACCTACCGCAGGCTGGCCGTCTGGGTGGGCAGTGCCGCCGTCGTCCTCAGCGCCCTGTACGTGGCAGCGGGGCTGCTGCTGCCCGGGGGGTTCACCCCCGCGGCTTCCCTCGGCACCCTGCTGGCGGACCTCCCCGAACGCTTCCTGCCTGTCCTGGTGCTGGCGACGCCCGCACCGGTCCTGCTGCCCGCCTCGGCTTTCGCTTCGCTGCTGTACGAGGGCGTCGGCGTGGCGTTTTGGGGCCTCACCTGCATAGTTCTGCTCTACTCGTTTGTACAGCCGGCCCACGGCCGGCAGGCACGGGACGGCGACCGCGCCCGGGGCCTTCTCAAGGCACACGGCGGCGGCACCATGGCCTGGATGACGCTCTGGCCCGGCAACAGGTACTGGTTTGCGGCGAGCGGGAACTCCTATGTCGCGTTCCGCGGGGATCTCGGTGTTGCCCTGACCGTAGGAGAGCCCGTGGGCCCCCGCAGTGAACTGCGCAGCACCGTTGAGGAGTTTTCCGCCTACTGCACGGCCAACGGCCTGGCCGCCTGCTTTTATTCGGTGACCGCGGACGTGGAAGAGATCACCGGGAACCTGGGTTTTTCCCGGCTGCAGGTTGCCGAGGAGACCATCCTGCCGCTGGGGCAGCTGGAGTTCAAAGGGAAGAAGTTTCAGGATGTCCGCACGGCCATGAACCACGCCCGGAAAGCAGGCATTGAGGCCAAATGGATTGACTATTCCTCGGCGCCGCTGGCACTCCTTGACCAGCTTCATGCGATCTCCGAAGAATGGGTGGCGGACAAGAAGATGCCGGAAATGGGGTTCACACTCGGTGGGCTGGACGAGATCAATGATCCCGAAGTGCGGTGCCTGCTGGCGCTCGACAGGGACGGCACCGTCCACGGAGTGACGTCCTGGCTGCCCATCTACCGGGACGGCCGGGTGATTGGATGGACGCTGGACTTCATGCGGCGGCGCAGTTCAGGTTTCCGGCCCAGCATGGATTTTTTGATCGCCTCCGCTGCAACTCTGCTCCAGGATGAAGGCTATGAACTGATCAGCCTTTCCGGGGCGCCTTTGGCCCGTTCCCGGCAGGGCGGGAAAAGCGAAGCTCCGCTCCTGGACCGTGTGCTGAACCTGCTGGGAGCAACACTGGAACCGGTGTACGGTTTCCGTTCCCTGCTGGCCTTCAAGGCGAAGTTCCAGCCGCAGTACGTCCCGCTGTACATGACGTACCTCGATCCCGCATCGCTGCCGATGATCGGCAACGCGGTTGCCCGGGCCTATTTGCCCGGCGTCTCGCTTAGCCAGAGCCTCACCTTGGTGCGTCGGATTGTCGACGGCGTCCGATGAACTCGGTCTCCCTGCTGACGGGGGTGGTGCCGGTTGTCCTGCTGGCCCTCGGCGGAATGTCCCTGATCTGGCTCGCTTCCGGCGGGGCACGGCATTTGCTCGTGGTGGTTCCGGCGGCGGCCCTGGCCTCTGCGGCGCTGACGTTTTCCCTGTTCCTCTTGGCTGAAGGCGTCTTCCATTGGTGGGATGCTTCATTTCCGCGGATATTGTACGTATATGCCGGATTAGGAATACTTGCTGTGATCCTGGCCGGCGTCCGTTTGCGGACCGGAAGGTCCGCTCCGCCCAAGATCCTGGCGTTGACCGCTGCATCCCTGGCACTGCTGGCCGTGGCCGTCACCGTCAATGCTGCCTACGCCCAGTATCCAACGCTGGAGTCCCTGGTCAGCCCGCCAAGGCCGGTGGATGAAGCTCTTCCGGAACGGGATCCCGCAACGGCCGCCGGCCTGCCGGCCACAACGGAGGCGAACTGGACTGCACCCCCGGACATGCCGTCGGAGGGCAGGATCTACTCGGCGGAGATCCCGGGCAGCACTTCCGGTTACGCCTCCAACTCCGCACTGGTTTACCTTCCTCCCGCTTATCTGGCTTCGCCGGCCGCGGTGAACCTTCCAGTTCTGGTGCTCATCCACGGCCAGCCCGGAAACCCCAGCGACTGGCTGGTGGGCGGGCAGCTGCTGACTATGGTGGACACGTTCGCGGCCAAACACCACGGGCTGGCGCCGGTAGTGGTCATGCCCGATGCCTCCAACGCGGATAACGCCAACTGGCCCCTCTGCCTCGATTCGGACATCAGCTCCTCGGCAACCTATCTGGCCGTGGATTTGCCGGCCTGGGTGCGGCAGCATCTGGCCGCAGGCCTCAGCGGAGGCAGCCAGTGGGCCGTGGCCGGCTATTCCTACGGCGGCACCTGTGCTCTGCAGCTGGCCACGAACTTTCCGGACACCTACCCCACTTTCATTGACATCGCCGGCGAATCGGCGCCCACCGTGACACAGGGCCAGGATTTCCTCATCAACACCTACTTTGGCGGAAACAAGTCGAGGTTTACGAGCCAAAACGCACTGGACCTGCTGGCAGCGAAATCGTTTCCGGATTCCGCGGGCATCTTTGCCGTCGGCGCCGATGACTCCGTGTACACACCCGAAGGCCGCCGGGTCTACGCGGCCGCCAAAGCTGCGGGCATGGATGTCAGCCTGCAGGTGCTGCCCGGCGGCCACTCCTGGCAGGTGTGGAAGGCGGGGCTGGCGAACAACCTGGACTGGCTCTGCCGCCGATTGGGCATACTGGGTTCATGACCGATAGCCCAGAAGGGACCCCTCCCTCCGATCCCCGGGACCAAGGCGGCCGCCCTCCCCGGCCCGGCACGCGGGCCTGGGCGGCTTCGCTGCTGCACCGCCTGGCGCAGTGGACATCTCCGCACGCCGCCCTGCTGATCACACTGGCACTGGGGCTGATTCCCGCGATGCTCCTGACACTGGGTTCTGCCGAGGTTTATGAAGCGGTGGCGGAGTCCGAGGGCGTGGCCCTGCTGGATGAGCCCGCACTGGATGCGGCACTGGCGGTGCGTTCACCCTGGACGGATGCGGCTGTAACTGCGTTCACGAATCTGGCCGGCACGGTGGGCATGCCCATCCTGGCAGGTACGGCAACGCTGGTGCTGGCCTGGCGCTGGAAGTCCTGGACCCCGGTACTCCTTATGGTGTCCGCCGCGGCCGGGTCACTGCTGATGACGGTGGCGGGGAAGGATTTGATCGGCCGGACCCGGCCTCCGCTGTTGGACGCCGTTCCGCCGTATGAATACTCGGCGTCGTTTCCCAGCGGGCATTCCCTGAATTCGGTGGTCATTGCCGGCATGGTGGCATACCTGATCATCCTGCGGCTTCAGGCACGGCGGGCCAAGCTCCTGACGGCGGCGGCCGCCGCGGCTTTCGCCGTTGCCGTAGGACTGAGCCGTGTCTACCTGGGACACCACTGGCTCACCGACGTCCTGGTGGCATGGACGCTGGGACTGGCCTGGCTGGCGGTGGTCATCACCGTCCACCGGCTGCTGCACTCACGCCGGGCAGCAGCTCAGGGTATCGACGCCGGAGGGTAAGCACGCCGGACCGTAAGTTAGAGCCTGCGCAGGAGGGATTCCAGCACCTGGGCCACGCCGTCGTCAGCGAAGGCCGGGGCTACCCGGTCAGCCGCCGCCAATGCATCGGCGTGGCCGGACGCCATGGCGTAGCCGCGCCCGGCCCACTGCAGCATCTGCACATCATTGGGCATGTCACCGAAGGCCACCACATCCGCCGGAGCAATGTCGCGGGATGCGGCGTAGTCGGCCAGCGTGACCGACTTGTTCAAGCCGTGCAGGGACATCTCCAGCAGCGGAACCGCAGGCGCGGAGTGCGTGGTGGACACCAGGTGCGATACCGCCGGGCGGACCCGGTGCAGGAACTCATCCGGAGACGTGCCGTCCACGCGTGCCAGGAACTTCACCACCGTGTCCGCCTCGGAGAGGCTGGATTCCAGCGGGGCGGGAGCCGCCGCGCCCGGCAATTCCCTTGAACCGGGTTCGAGGAATCCCGGAGCCAGATGGAAGCCGTCCACGGTTTCCGCAGCGAACCGGACCGCCGGGTAGAGCTTCCGAATGATCTCAGCGGCCGTGAAGAGATCCGACAACGCCAGGGCCTGCGCCTTGAGCACCCGTCCGGCACCCAGATCGTAGGTTACGGCACCGTTGGAACAGATGACGGTGCCGGTATGCCCCAGGGCATCGGTGAGCGGGGTCAGCCAGCGCGGGGGCCGGCCCGTGACAAAGACAATCTCGACACCGGCGTCCACGCAGTCCCGGAACGCACGGACGGTGCGGTCGCTGATCCTGTTGTCGGGCCCCACAATGGTCCCGTCCAGGTCGCTTGCTACCAAACGCACCGGGCACCCCGTTCACTCGCTGTGTTCTGCACATCTGCGCAGACCTCCAGCCTATCCGGCCCGGGCAGCCCGATGCGGCCGGATGCGGGCTCAGGCGCCCCGGGTCAGTCGGCGGAAACTTCAGCCAGACCCACCAGGACGCCGCGGGCCAGGGTGTGGCTGAACAGGTTGAACCCCAGGAACGCCGGGGTGGCATCAGCCGGAACATCCAGGGTTTCGACGTCTACGGCGTGAACCACAACAAAGTAGCGGTGCGGTCCGTGTCCGGGAGGCGGTGCCGCTCCCACAAACCCGGCAAACCCGGCGTCGTTTCGAAGCTGCACCGTACCCTGCGGCATGTTGTCGCTGTTGGCGGCATCGGCGGGCAGCGAGGTGGTGGACACGGGAATGTTGAAGGCCGCCCAGTGCCAGAAGCCGCTGGCAGTGGGCGCGTCGGGGTCATACATGGTGACCGCAAAACTCCTGGTGCCTTCCGGGGCTCCGGACCAGCTCAACTGCGGGGATGCGTCCTTCCCGCCCGGAATCCCCATTTTTCCGCTGTACTGTGCGGGGCCAAAGGGCTCCATGTTGGCGATGTCCCCGCTGGTGACGGCAAAGGACGGTACGGAGGGAAGGGCTTCATACGGATCATGGATTTGCATCATGTTCTCCTTGGCGTGACTGCTCGTCAGGGGTTGGAAAGATCTTCGCGGGAGGGCGGGTTGGCACCCGCCCGTGAGACGGTGACGGCTGCGGCGCGGACCGCAAAGCCCAGCACGGTGCTCAGGTCCCCGGCGCCAATGCGGACCAGCTCGGGACGGCGGGCACCGCCGTCGAGCTCCAGATCCATGAGTGACACCAGCAGCGCGGACATGAAGGAGTCTCCGGCACCCACAGTGTCCACCACGGCAACCGGCGGAACGGAGGCCTCGGCCTCCCCGGCGGCGGTGACGGCCCAGGCTCCCTTGGATCCGCCGGTGACGGCGACGAGCGCGGGGCCCATGGCCAGCCAGCGCCGGGCGGTGTCGCGGGGGTCTTCCTCCGGGTACAGCCAGGCGAGGTCCTCGTCCGAGGCCTTGACGACGTCGGCCAGGGCGACGAATTTCTCCGCCTGGTCCCGGGCGTAGGCCGCATCGGTAATGATCGAGGGCCGGCAGTTGGGATCATAGGTAATGGTTGCCGAGGGGCGGGCGCGTTCCACCGCCCGCAGCACGGCGTCTGCGCCGGGCTGCAGCATGGAGGCAATGGACCCGGTGTGCAGCATGGTGGTGCCGTCCAGCAGCCGGGGCAGTGCCTCGGCCAGGGACGGGAGCTGCCAGGCGAGGTCAAAGGTGTAGCGGGCGCCGCCGGCCGGATCCAGCAGTGCGGTGGCGACGCTGGTGGGCAGGTCATCCGGCGGCAGCGGGGTCAGGACGGAGTTGCCCCGCAGATGTTCATGGATCAGCTGCCCGTAGGCATCGGTGCCGTAGCGGCCCACGAACTGCACCGGCCGGCCGAGCCTGGCAACGCCGACAGCCACGTTGAGGGGGCTCCCGCCGGGATGGAACCGTTTGGGAGCGGTGTCGCTGAGAACCTCGTCCACGAGGGCTTCGCCGATGACTGTAAGCACGCTTCTCAACCTAACAGAGCGCCGGCCAGGTTTCCTTATGTTAGCCGCGCCTGAGACAGTGCGGCCACCGCTTCGATGACGGCGGCCCAGGCTTCGGTTCCCGGGGTGATCAGGTCAAAGTGGTCTCCCGGGACCATCCGCAGTTCGGCGGGCGAGCCGGACTGCACGGCCGCCTCCACGAATCCTGCCGATTGGCTCAGCGGTACATGCCGGTCAGCATCCCCGTGCAGGGCAACCACGGGAACGGACAGCGGCAGGCACAGCAGGGGGTCCGCGCTGCGGTAGCGGTCCGGATCTGCTTCCGGGGAGGACCCCAGGAAATTGCGCACCGCTCCGTCGCTCAGGTTCAGCTCCATTGCCTCCGCCAGGTTCAGGACCCCGGCCTGGCTCACGACGGCGGTGACGGGCACGGCGGCTCCGGTTCGGCCGGCAGCCCACACAGCCAGGTGTCCGCCGGCGGAGTGTCCCAGGACGGTAACCCGCGAGAGGTCCAGGCCGTACTCCGGGGCTGCCGGGGCGAGCGCATCGATTCCGGCACTGATGTCCTCGAACGTTTCAGGCCAGCCGCCGCCGCTTCCCGCCCGGCGGTACTCCAGGTTCCAGCAGGCATACCCCCGTGCTGCGAGATCCTGCGCGGCCGGCCGGCCGAGCTCCGCCGTGTACCGGGAGCGCCAGTACCCGCCGTGGATGATGACCACCACTGCGGGGAGCTGGGCAGGCGCAGTGCCGCCGCCGTCGGGCAGCGTTAGTTCCGCGTACTGATCCGGGTGCTTACCGTAGGCAAGGCGCTGCGGGTCCGACGGCATCATAACCACCTCCTCATCTGGCCTAATCTGGTAGTTGAGCCTAGCGTCCGGTACGCCGGACGGCCGGCGACACAACCAAGGGTGAAGGAACGGGGATTTTTCTATGGGCGCGTGGGACAGCCTCGATGACCGGCTGCGTCCGGTGGTCCAGGCGAGCACCGATGAATACGCACGGGTCCGGCCGGCTCTGGAGAAACTTACCCGCGAAATGGAGGAGAGCCTCCGGGCCACCTTCACGGACAGCCCCGTCCGCCCGCTGTTCGTGGCTTCACGGACCAAAACGGTGGAATCTTTCCGGGATAAGGCGTCCCGGACCCTGCCGTCCGAGGATCCTGCGGAGCTGCCGACCCTGCTCTTTCCGGATCCGCTGCGGAACCTGATCGATCTCGTGGGCCTGCGGGTCATTGTGACCCTGCCGCACGAGGTGGATGAAGCCGCCAACCTGATCAAGCGCCAGCGTTCCGAGTTTGACTGCCGCGGGGACCGGGAAAAGGACATCGGATCCATCGAATCCGGAACCTACGGCTATTCCAGCCGGCACCTGGTCCTGCGGACCATTCAGAATGACACCGTTAGGGAATTCCACAAGCTCCTGGACCCGGACCAGCGGCCCAACGGCAGCTACCAGTTTGAAGTGCAGATCCGCACCGTGCTGGCTCACGCCTGGTCCGAAATCGAGCATGACATCCGGTTCAAGGCCGGTGACCCGCGGGCCTGGAGCCCGTACTTCGACCGCCAGTTCACCGCAACGGCGGCCATGCTGGAGACTGTGGAAACAGCGTTTGCCGAACTGCACGAGCGCTATGAGACCGTCACCGGTTTCTGGGACGAGGATGGACAGGGAAGCGCGCCGCTGACCCCCAACCGGATCCGCGACGTCTGGATGACCCTGCTGCCGCACGTCAACCGCAAGGCCGGCGATGACTGGGGGTGGGCCGCCGAACTGCTGGCCGCCCACGGCATGAAGACCACCATGGACCTGGCCGGACTGCTGCAGGCGGACATCATCACCAAGGTCCGCAGGGCCCTGGACCACCGCTACTCCCCCGGACCGGACCGGCTGCTCGATGACCTGCTGCTGTGGCGCTTCGGCAAGGAACACATTGACCTCACCGCAGAGCCGGAGGACGCCCCGGTCAAGCCCCGGCGGGAGTCCCTGGGCCGCCGCTACCGGCAGATGCAGCTGTTCCGGGCCCGGGAAGAGAACGCCTAGGATTCTGCGGCCGCTTTGAGGTTTCGCGCACGGGTTGGGAAATCGCTGCCAAGGCGGACCGGCCGCACTTTCCCAAAGTTGCAGGGAAATCCCAAAACAGAGGTTTTCTGACCTGTCCGTCGCCGGCGCTGATCCTTGCAGCACGTCCCTTCGCCGCCTACGGTGAGCGGATGACGATCCAGCTCAGTGTCCGGGACGCACGGCGGATGCGGTGGCAGTCCCAGCTGTTGGGCGGCTCGGATCTGGGGCCGGCCGACGTCGTGAACCGCGCCGTCGCACTGCAGGGACAGAATCTGCCCGCTGTGCTGCGCGCCCTCGCCCTGCGCTCCCGCCCGGGAACATCCGCGGCTGATGTCCGTGCCGCCTTTAACAGCGGCGCACTGGTCCGCAGCTGGCCCATGCGGGGCACCCTGTTCGCTACGACCCCGGAACACCTGGGGACGCTGCTGTGGTTCACGGCGGAACGCATTCACCGGGCAACAATGAGACGCAGGGAGGAGCTCGGGCTGGATGACCATACGGTTGGCCGCGCCCGGGACCTGCTGCTGGAAGCTCTCGGGACGCGCCCGCTGCGCCGGGCGGAAGTGCTTGCCCTATGGGACGCTGCGGGCATCCCCACGGCGGGCGGCCCCGGGTATCACCTGCTTCTGCATCTGGCGGTCGGCGGCCATGTGCACTGGGGCGCCTTCGATCCGGACCGCCCGGAACAACTCCTCACTTTCTCTCCCGTCTATGCGCCCGCCGATCCGGAGGCAGCACTGGCGGAGACAGTGCGCGGATTTGTCCTCGCCCGGGGCCCGGTAACCGAAGGGGACCTCGCGTGGTGGACCAAGCTGCCCCGGACGGTCCTGCGGCGGGCGGCTGCCGCGGTGGAGGACCTCACCACGGTGGAGGTGGGCGGCGCCGCCTACTGGATGATCGGTGAGCCGGGCCCGGCGAGGACCAGGGGAGCGGTGCTGCTGCCCGGGTTTGACGAGTGGATCCTCGGCTACGGGGACCGCTCGCTGACCACCAGTCCTGCCATGTTCCAGGCCGTGGTGCCGGGCCGCAACGGGATTTTCCGTCCCACAGTGGTGGTGGACGGAATCACCGTGGGCACGTGGAGGCTGCCGCGCACCTCTTCCCGTGCCGCAGTGGAACCGGTGGTGGAACTGGTGGAACAGGTTCCGGCGGCGGCGCGGCGGGCGATTGCTCAGGCGGCCGCCGCCTGGCCGCACGGTTAGGCTGAAGCCCGCTGCACCAGGCTGATGTGCGGCAGCCCGTTGCCCGCGTGGGCTTCCCCCAGCGCCATTTGCGCAAACCGCTTCCCCAGCTGTTCAGCATCAAGGCGGACGCTCGTCAGCGGAGGCACGGCAAGGGACGCCAGCGGGATGTCTTCGGCTCCGATCACCGCCAGGTCCTGAGGTGCCGACAGGCCGGCAGCGGCGAGGCCTGCCAAAAGGGCGAAGGCATGGTCGTCGTCGAATGCGCACACCGCACTCACCGGCTCCGGGCCCTCCAACAAGCGCGCGACGGCGGCCGCTGCGTCAGCGGCGTCCAGGCGCAGATGCGCGACGGCGGGACGCGGCAGTCCGCGGACGGCACACTCCTGTTCAATGGCAGCCAGCCGCATCCGCACCCGCCAGCCGTAGCCGGAACCCACCGGCACCGCCACGCCGATCCGCCGGTGCCCGGCCTCGGCCAGGTATTGGACCTGCAATTCGCCGATGCCCAGGTCCGGACCAAGGGGATCATTCAGGGTCAGCTGCAGCGAGGCCACCCGAATCCCGGTCGCCTGCAGGGCAGCCAGCTCCGCGTTGTCCAGCGGAGTAATGAGGATCAGCGCCGCAGGAACCAGGGAATGCACCAGGGACACCGCACCGCCGCTCCGGGGCAGCCGGTGGGCCACCAGGCGCAGGCCATTCTGCTCCAGATATTCCGAGGCGGCATCAATCACCATGGCCTGGGCGCGGCCCAGAGGTTCGGGCGGCAGCAGCATCAGCACCAGTTTGCTGCGGCCGCTGCGCAGCGTGCGGGCCGCAGCGGACGGGATGTAGCCAAGATCGCGGGCAGCGGCCAGCACCCTGTCCCGGGTGGCGCCGGAGATGCTTTGCCCGCTGCGGCCGTTGAGGACATAGCTCACTGTTGCCCGGGAAACGCCCGCCTCCCGGGCCACGTCACTGGAGGTGGTCCTGCGTTCCACGGGCCGTCCTTTCCTCCGAGAATCTCGACCTTATGCCTGCCGGTTTTCTCCGGTACTCTGACATTACAGGCAACTTACACGTGTAAGCAGTCTTCCCGCATGGAACGCCTGGCAAACCGCGGCCGCCACAACCCGGCCGCCTCCGCAACGAAAGGATCGGTTCATGGCCAACTCGCCCATCACCGCCCAGAACACCGTCCAGCAGTGGCTCGACCACCCGGCGGGCGGGCCCGCCATCCGGGGCATGCTCGCGCAGGCCGGGAGCGATGAGTCCACCCTGGGCCCGGCACTGACCCTGAAGCTGCAGCAGCTGGTGGATCTGAGCCAGGGCAAGTTCCCGCAGGCAGCCGTGGATGAACTCGTCAAGGCTGCGAACGGGGGCGTCATGCCCGAAACCGAAGCCGCCGCGCTGCCCACGGTTGCCGGCCGCTTTGAAGGCCGCACCGTCATTGTCACCGGCGCCGGTTCCGGCATCGGCCGTGCCACGGCCGGACGGATCGCCCGCGAAGGCGGCCGCGTCATCGCCGTGGACATGGCTGAAACGAAGATCAAGGAGCTCGCCGAAGAGCTGGGGGATGCCATTGTTCCGGTCGCCGCAGATCTGACGGACGCCGACGCCGTCGAGCGGATCATTACCGCCGCCGGCGGACGGATTGACGGCCTGGCCAATGTGGCCGGCATCAATGATGACTTCTCTCCCCTGCATGAAGTCACTGACGCCATGTGGCAGAAGATCTTCGCCGTGAACGTGGAGGGCCTGATGCGCCTGACCCGCGCCGTGCTGCCAACCATGCTCGAGGCCGGCAAGGGATCCATCGTCAACATCACCTCCGAAGCAGGCCTGCGCGGCTCCGCGTCCGGCGTGGCATACACCGCTTCCAAGCACGCCGTCGTGGGCATCACCCGCAGCACCGCCTTCATGTATGCCCGTGAAGGAATACGTGTTAATGCCGTGGCTCCGGGAGGCGTGGCCACCGGCATCCCGATGGGGGGCAAGGTCAGCGAGTACGGCGAGGCACGCCTTTCCCCGGCCCGCGGCAACATCCCCGGCCTGGCCTCCGCCGAGGACCTGGCGGCGTCCATCACCTTCCTGCTGAGCGACGACGGCGTGAACATCAACGGCGCCATCCTGCCCTCAGACGGCGGCTGGTCCGCGGTCTAACGGCTGCGGGAAAACACGGAAACAGTCACCGAGAACCGAGGAGAAACATGAAGTCTGTCCACGTCACCGGCCCGGACACCAACGAGTGGGTGGAGGTTGAGCAGCCTGTCACCGGAGCCCGCGATGTCCTGCTGAAGATAAAGGCCTGCGGCATCTGCGGCTCCGACGCGATGTACACCCATGTGGGCGGCATTCCGCCCCGTCAGGGAGCCACCCCGCTGGGCCATGAACCGGCCGCCGAGGTCGCCGAAGTCGGCGCCGAAGTTGAGGGCTTCGCCGTCGGTGACCACGTGGTCATCGACACCATGGCGTTTACCGACGGGCTGCTGGGCAGCGGCGGCGCCCAGGGCGGACTCTCGGAGTATGTCCTGGTGAAGGACGCCGAGCCGGGACGCCAGCTCCGGGTTATCCCCCGGGAGATCCCCTGGGAGGTGGCCGCGCTCAACGAGCCGATGGCCGTGGCCTACCACGCGGTGAACCGCACCGGTCCGAAGCCCGGCGACAAGGTTGTGGTCTTCGGCGCCGGCCCCATCGGCCTCGGCGCGGTGCTCGGCTACCGCCGCCGCGGCGTCTCGCACATCGTGGTGGTGGACATCATTCCTTCCCGGCTCCAGAAGGCACTGGAGATCGGCGCTGATGCCGTCATCAACTCCGCAGAAGAAGATGTGGCAGCCCGTCTGGTCGAACTGCACGGGGACGGGGCCACCATGATGGTGCGCGGAACCCGTTCCGGGACCGATATCTTCCTCGATGCCGCCGGAGCTCCCGTAATTCCCCAGACGGTCGGCGCCGTGGCGAAAGCCGGGGCGGTGCTGGGCGTCGTGGCGGTACACAAGAAGCCGGTTGAGCTGGACTTCGGTTCCATCCTCACCACGGAACTCACCATCGTGTTCGCGATGGGCTACCCCACGGAGATCTTCGAGGTCACCGATGACATCATCGAGAACTGGCAGAAGTATCAGCTGATCATCAGCGATGTGCTGCCCTTCGAGAAGTCCCTCGAGGCCCTGGAACTGGCAAAGACCCCGGGTGCCGCGGACAAAGTGGTGGTCCGGTTCGACTGACGTCGGCTGACTGGGTTTAACGCGGATTTAACGACGGCGGCCAGCATGTTCAGGGACTGCTCCAGCTCGTCCTTGGACACCATTGGGAAGGACACCTGCTTCAGCGTGTCCTTGTCGGTGACGTGGGACCAGTCGTAGGTCAGCGTGACCTCGGTGGAGTCCGCACCCTGGGGCTCAAGCTCCCAAACCCACTGCCAGCCCTTGGGCTCGGTGCCGGCCGGAGCCGTCTGCCAGGCCAGGAGCTTGTTGTGGTCATACCCTGTGACGTGGTTTTCCGTCTGGTAGTCGCCCATTTTTTCGTTGTTCATGTTCATGGTGAAAACCTGGCCGGATGCGGTGATGCGGTCGGTCTTCTCATCGGAAACAACCATGCCGGAACCGTCCAGCTCATGGTGGCGCTCCGGATTGGACAGCAGGTTGAAGATGTCTGCGGCGGAAGCGTCAATGATTCGCGAGACAACAATGCTCGTCTGATCAGTGGTCAATGAACTCTCCTTCGATAGATGGATCGTACGTACCCGCAGGCTCAGTCTGCGGTTTGTTCCGAGGCTTCCTGCAGTTCCCAGCCGGTAATGTACGGCGGATCCTGCCCTTCGTCCCGGGTGTACTGCCGGCAGCGGGCCCGTTCGTCCTGGAGCCACTGCCGAAAACCGGCCTGCGTTGATCCCAGCGACGCTACCCGGTCCAGCACGTCGATGGCCAACTGGAAACGGTCAATCTGGTTCAGCATGGCCATGTCGAACGGCGTGGTGGTGGTGCCTTCCTCCTTGTATCCGCGCACGTGCAGATTGCCGTGGTTAGTGCGCCGGTACGTCAGCCGGTGGATCAGCCACGGGTAGCCGTGATAGGCGAAAATGACGGGCCGGTCCGTGGTGAACAGGGTGTCAAAATCCCTGTCAGAAAGCCCGTGCGGGTGCTCCCCGGGGTCTTGGAGGCGCATCAGGT
This sequence comes from Arthrobacter sp. APC 3897, assembly GCF_030407495.1. GTDB lineage: Bacteria > Actinomycetota > Actinomycetes > Actinomycetales > Micrococcaceae > Arthrobacter_B. Next base: position 64,456 of record NZ_JASDDG010000021.1, read on the forward strand.
CCACCACGTTGACCACCCGGATTTTCAGCTCCGGCAGGTGCTCCTTCAGCAGGGCGGCGGCGGCCACCGTTTCCAGGGTGGGCACGTCCCCCGCGCAGGCCATGACGACGTCGGGATCCGTCTTTTCGCCGGGCCCTGCGGTTTCGCTCCCGGCGAAGTCCCAGATGCCCACGCCGCGTTCAACATGCAGCAGTGCGTCCTGCGGATTCAGCCACGCGGGTGTGGGCTGTTTTCCGGACACCACCACGTTCACGCGGTCCCGGGTGGTCAGGATGTGCCCGGTCACGCCGAGCATCGTGTTCACATCCGGGGGAAGGTACACACGGATGACTTCGGCTTTCTTGTTCACCACGTGGTCGATGAAGCCCGGATCCTGATGCGAAAACCCGTTGTGGTCCTGCTGCCAGACATGGCTCGACAGCAGATAGTTCAGCGAGGCAATCGGCTGCCGCCAGGCCAGGTTCCGGCTGACTTTGAGCCATTTGGCGTGCTGGTTGAACATGGAATCCACAATGTGGACAAAGGCTCGTAGCAGTTGAAGACCCCGTGCCCGCCGGTGAGCAGGTAACCCTCCAACCATCCTTCGCACAGGTGCTCGGAGAGGACTTCGGCCACCCGCCCGCTGCGGGCCAAATGCTCGTCGATTTCCGCAATGCGCTGTTCCCAGGCCTTGTCCGTGACCTCATAGACGGCCTGCAGCCGGTTGGACGCCGTCTCATCCGGGCCGAAAACCCGGAAGTTGGACGGATTCAGGGAGATCACGTCGCGCAGGTATTCACCGGCGGTAATCATCGGCGAGATCCGCTTGGTTCCGGGGCGTTCCACCTCCACGGCATGGTCCGCATAGGCCGGAAGTTTGAGGTCCTGCAGCAGCCGTCCGCCGTTGGCGTACGGGGTGGCGCTCATCCGGGCATCACCCGCCGGGGACAGGGCGGCAATTTCGGGCCGCAGCCGGCCGGCGTCATCGAACAGTTCTTCCGGCCGGTAGGAACGCAGCCACTCCTCAAGCTGCGCCAGGTGCTCCGGATTCTCGTGGATTCCGGACAGCGGCACCTGATGGGCGCGCCAGGTGCCTTCCACCTGCAGGCCGTCCACCACCGCGGGACCGGTCCAGCCCTTGGGTGAGCGGAAGATGATCATGGGCCAGCGCGGGGCGTGTTCATTCCGCGCCTTCTCGGAGGCGGCGGCATCCGGGGCGTCAGCCGGTACGGCGATGCGTTCCCCGCTGCGGTAGGGAGCCTGTATTTCATCGATTTCCGTCAGGCAGGCTTCCAGCGCGGCGGCGAAATCCGCGTGTGCCTGCGCGGTGGCCGAGGGATCTTCCACTGTGACCAGGTGGGGGTGGTACCCGTAGCCCTCCATCAGCTTCACGAGCTGTTCCTCCGGCATGCGCGACAGGATGGTGGGGTTGGCGATCTTGTACCCGTTCAGGTGCAGGATGGGCAGCACAGCACCGTCCACAGCCGGGTCCAGGAAGCTGTTGGAGTGCCAGCTGGCGGCCAGCGGCCCGGTTTCCGCCTCACCGTCGCCGATCACCGTGGCAGCGATCAGGTCCGGGTTGTCGAACACCGCACCGTAGGCGTGCGCCAGCGAATACCCGAGCTCTCCGCCCTCATGGATGGACCCCGGAGTCTCCGGCGCTGCGTGGCTGGGCACGCCGCCGGGGTAGGAGAACTGCTTGAAGAGTGTCTTCAGCCCGGCCTCGTCCTGTCCCACATGGCTGTAGATCTCCGAGTAGGTTCCTTCCAGCCAGGCGTTGGCCACGTTGGCCGGTCCTCCGTGGCCGGGACCGGTGATGAAGAGGACCCGGCGCTGCTGGTCGCGGATCAGCCGGTTCAGGTGGGCGTAAAAGAAGTTCAGTCCGGGCGTGGTGCCCCAGTGGCCCAGCAGCCGGGCTTTCACGTCCTTCTTTTCCAGCGGACGGCGCAGCAGCGGGTTGTCCCGCAGATAGATCTGCCCGGCGGAGAGGTAGTTGGCGGCGCGCCACCAGGTGTCCACATCCTTTAAGGTGTCGCTGAGCGGTTGGTCCGGTGCGGCGGGTGCGGCAGTCATGCAGTGTGCCTCCTGGGGTTGGGAACGGCTGAAGGTCAGGGCAGGCTGGTCAGGGGGTTTCGACGACGACGTCGGAGGGTTTCTTGTCCGGGCGCAGTCCGCGCCAGGCGGGGTGGCGCAGCTTGCCGGTGGCGGTGCGCTCCGAGTAGGTCACTTCACCCACGAGAACCGGGCGGACCCACTGGGCGTCGGAGGCATCAGCGGCAGGAACTCCCTCAAGCGGGGGTGTTTTGCGGGCGAGTTTTTTCAGTTTCCCGCCCACCAGTGCCAGGTCTTTTTCGCTGAGCCCGGAGCCCACCCGGCCGATGTACGACAGTTCGTGGCCGTCCGGCACAGCCACCAGCAGCGAACCGATCCGGGATGCCCGGCTGCCCTTACCCGGCCGCCATCCCACAATCACCACTTCCTGAGTGGAGGAGTTCTTGAGTTTGATCCAGCTCCTGGACCGCCGGCCCGGCGAGTATGCGGCGGACAGCCGCTTGGCCATGACTCCTTCCAAACCGAGTTCCCTGCTAGCCTCCACGGCCTGGTCCATGGACATCTCCAGTGCCGGCGGTACCTGGACATGACCATCCTCACCGGCGGGTTCCACCGCAGATTCCAGGATCTCCCGCCGCTGTGAGTACGGCAGGTCCGTCAGCGGGTTTCCGTCCAGCCACAACAGGTCAAAGAGCATCAGGTGCACCGGGGTGCGGGCGGCAGCGGCCTCAATGTCGCGGCGTTTGGTCAGGTGCATGCGGGGCTGGAGCAGCCCGAAGTCCGGCCGGCCGGCCTTGTTGACCGCAACGATTTCCCCGTCAAGGACTGCGCGTTCACCATTCAAGTACCGCCCCAGTTCCTGCAGTTCCGGATAGGCGGCCGTCATGTCATTGCCGTTGCGGCTGATCAGACGGGTTCCTTCAGGAGTCACCTCCACCACCGCACGGACGCCGTCCCACTTCATTTCAAAGGCCCAGCCGTCGTCTTCATTGACATCGGCGCGCGTTCCCAGGGTGGCCAGCATGGGTTCCGCCTGCGGCATGCCGTGCTCTTTCGCATCGGCGGCCACGGCTTTGGCCAACCCTGCGGTGTCCGGCAGATTTTTGGCGGCAGGTGCGGGAGCCTCTGCCGCCGCGGAGACGGCTTCCTGCGGCGACCCGGCCGGCGCATGCCCGGTCTTCACTGTCTCCTTGGCGTTTGGTTTGGCAGCCGGTTCAGTCTTCTGCTTGGCGTTCGGTTTGGCCTCCGATTCAGCCTTCGAGCCCGGCTGGTGCTTCATCAGGTGGATGAGCCAGTTGTTGGCCCCGCCCCTGCCGCCGGTGTGGATCAGGGCGAAGCGGCGGTCCGCGCTGCCTTCGGAGGCCAGGCCGCCGTCGGGCTGGCCGTGCAGCACGGCAATGACTTCCTTGCCCTCGCGCCATTTTTCCGGCTCGTAGGTTCCGTGGTCCCAGATGCGGACCTCGCCGGCACCGTACTCGCCCTTGGGGATGGTGCCCTCAAAGCTGCCGTAATCCAGCGGATGGTCCTCGGTCTGCACCGCCAGGTGGTTCTGATCCGGGGAATCCGGCGGTCCCTTGGGCAGCGCCCAGGAGACGAGGACGCCGTCGTGCTCCAACCGGAAATCCCAGTGCAGCCGACGGGCATGGTGCTCCTGGATCACAAAGCTGTTGCCCTCGGAGGGCTCGGCGGGTTCGGCCGGAACGGGCTCCGGGGTTTTGGCGGCGTCGCGCATGCTGCGGTATTTGCTCAATCGGTCCGCAGGTCCGGCGCCGGTTCCGTCGGTCAGGGCCTCCTCCAGCGCCTCCGCTTCCATCTCCCCGGACCCGGCGTCCATGCCGGCCAGCGGATCCCCGTCCTCGGCCAGCCGCTGCATCACCTGTTCGTAGTCCAGCTGGGCGAGATCCGGATCCTCGAGCTCCGCCCAGGTGCGCGGCGCCGCCACTGTGGGCGTGAACCTGCCGCGCAGGGAGTAGGGGCAGATAGTGGTTTTGTTGCCGTTGTTCTGGCTCCAGTCCAGTAAAACCTTGCCGGCGCGCAGTGACTTTTTCATGTCGGACACGATCAGGTCCGGGTGGTCCGCTTCCAGTGCGCGGGCCAGTTCGTGCGCGACGGCGCTTACCTCGTCCGAGGTCTGCTTGCCGTCCAGCGCTGCATATAGGTGGATGCCCTTGGAACCGCTGGTGACGGGCCGTGCGTCCAGTCCCATGTCGGCGAGGATGTCCCGGGCCAGGCGGGCCGCTTCGGCGCACTGTGCCAGGTCCGCGCCCTCCCCCGGATCCAGGTCCAGCACCAGCCGGTCCGGATTGTTAATCTTGCCGCGCGGACCAAACCGCCACTGCGGCACGTGGATTTCCAGGGCAGCGCTTTGCGCCAGCCAGGTGAGTGTCGCCAGGTCATTGACCAGCGGATAAATGTTCGTGCCGCTTTTATGCTCAATCGGAAACCGCTTTACCCATGTGGGAGCGGAGGTGTCGATGTTTTTCTGAAAGAAGACCTGCCCCGGATCACCGGGCACCCCCACTCCGTGGACCCAGCGCTTGCGGGTGGCGGGACGGTCCCTGGAATGCGGCAGCAACGCCTCGGCCACGGCGGCGTAATAGGACAGCACGTCGGCTTTCGTGGTCCCCGTTTCGGGATACAGCACCTTGTCCAGGTTGGTCAGCCGGAGCCGGTGGCCGTCCACGTTCACGGTTTCCTGCTGTTTCAGACCCGTTCCGCTGCTCGCCATGGTCCCTAGTTTTACCGGGACGGGCAGGCAATTTCCAGTATTTGTCAGCCTGCTGAGCAGATTACGCCAAGGGCGTTCCTCAGGCACTGCACTGCAGCGGAAGAACTGTGTACGTTGGGAAAATGACTGATTCGCAGCGGGTTTTGGTAACAGGCGCCACGGGCTACATTGGCGGGCGGCTCGTTCCCCTGCTCCTTCAGGACGGCCACAAGGTGCGGGCCCTGGTGCGTTCCCCCGAGAAACTGCACGACGTTCCGTGGAGCCACGAAGTGGAGATTGTCCAGGGTGACCTCTCGGACAAGGATTCCGTCGCCAAAGCCATGCAGGGCATTGACACCGTTTACTTCCTGGTCCATTCCATGGCCTCCGGCAAGGGATTCGCGGACCAGGAAGAGCGGATTGCACACATTGTGGCGGACGCCGCTGCCGAGGCCGGAGTGCAGCGGATCGTGTATCTGGGCGGCCTGCATCCGGAGGGTGAACTTTCCCCGCACATGCGCTCCCGCACCGAAGTGGGCCGAATCTTGCTTGAGGGCAAGGTCCCCGCAGTGGTTTACCAGGCCGGCGTGGTGATCGGCTCCGGATCGGCGTCGTTTGAAATGATCCGGCACCTGACCGAAACCCTTCCGGTGATGCCCGCACCGAGCTGGGTGCGGCGGAAAATTGAGCCCATCGCCATCCGCGACGTGCTGCACTACCTGGTCCGCGCCGTCGATATCCCCGCCGATGTGAACCGCACCTTCGATATCGGTTCCCGGGAGGTCCTTACCTACGCGGAGATCATGAACGGCTATGCCGAGGAGGCAGGCCTGCCGCGGCGGCGAATTTACGCCCTGCCGCTGCCTGCACCCCGGCTCGCGGGCATGTGGGTGGCACTGGTGACCCCGATTCCGCGGTCCATGTCGCTGCCGCTGGTCGAATCGCTGCAGCACGACGCCGTGTCCAAGGAACACGACATTGACGAGTACGTGCCGGAGCCCGACGGCGGACGCACCGGGTATCACGCGGCGGTCAAGCGGGCCCTCGGCAAGGAAGCGCGCGGAGAGGTGGAAACCACATGGGCCGGTGCGTCGCCGTCCGCGGATGAGGCATCGTCGCCGCTGCCGAGTGACCCGGACTGGGCCGGGCAAACGGTGTACGTGGACTCCCGGCAGCGCCGGTCAGCCGTTGCTCCGGAGCATGTGTGGAAGGTGATTGAGGGCATCGGAGGCAAGAACGGATGGTATTCGCTGCCCATGGCCTGGGCTATCCGCGGCGTGCTGGACAAGACCGTGGGCGGGGCGGGGCTTACCCGCGGCCGCCGCAACCCCACCACGCTGTTCACCGGTGACGTGGTGGACTGGTGGCGGGTGGAAGCGCTCGAACGCGGCAGCCTGCTGCGGCTGCGGGCGGAAATGCGGGTCCCGGGCAAGGCCTGGCTGGAGCTGCGGGTGGATCCCGACGGCGGCGGCAGCCTCTACCGGCAGCGTGCCATCTATTTCCCCAAGGGGCTCGGCGGGAAACTGTACTGGTGGCTGATCGCCCCGTTCCACGGCCTAATCTTTCCGTCCATGGCCAAGAACATCATCAAGAACGCTTCCAGGCTCGCCCAGGAAAGCTGAGTCAGCCCTCCACGCGCAGCCCGAGGTTGGCGGCCAGGAGCGGGGCCAGCATCATCAGCTGCCCGTCATCGATCGTGGCGCCGCGCAGTCCGGACAGGTGTGTGATGGACCGCAGTTCAGTGGTGCGCAGATCCACGTCCTGCAGCACCGCTCCGGTGAGGCTCAGGTCACCGATCCGGCAGTCGCGGAAGGCCACCCGGGTGGCGTGGACCCCGTCCAGGTCCAGTTCCTCGATGGTGCAGCCGGTGAACAGGACGTCGGTGAGTCTGGAGTTTCGCAGGTTTACGTAGTCCAGTTTGCCGCCGTCCACGTGCACTGAGTTCCAGCCGTTGTCATAAAGTTCCGCCGATCCCAGCCGGCTGCCCTCCAGGACGACGTCGCGGAAGGTGGCCCGCGGAGCACGGAACACCGGTGCATACAGGCCGGAGGACCGGCACTCCAGGAACCGGGCGCCGCGCAGCGAGGTGTCCGTCATGGACGCCGACTGAAACTCACACTCCAGAAAGGTGCTGCCCTGCAGATCAGCGCCGTCGAAGGACGCGCGGTCAAACCGCCGGCCTTCAAACGTACCGGCACCTTCCGGTGCCTGCGCTTCTTCGAGGCCCTGCAGCGAAACGGAATCCAGGGCCGGTTGCTTGGTTTTCCCGGATCCTGAGGTGCGGACGGGCGGGCGCCGGCCTGCCTGAGCCACGCTTACTTGCGCCGGCCGAAGATGAAGTAGGAGAGCGGGCCGATGAAGTTCACGGCGCAGGCTGCGGACCAAAGTGCCCGGGAACCGCGGACTTCAGCTGCCGGACGGCGCCAGATGTCCGCCAGTGCCAGGCCGGCGAGGGCAAACTGCACGGTCGCGGAGACGCCCACCAGCTTCTTCTGCCGGCTGGTGAGGTCCTTGAGGGATTTCTTCGTAGCCATGATGCTCCCGTTTCTGTTTTGTGGCGCCCGCGCAGAGAGACTGCCGCCACGGACACCGGTGTGATTACGATTCTTCCGTGCCCGCGGCGAAAAACTCGTACTCCCGGTGTGTCGATTCGCGGAAGGCTCTGAAAATGACCGCCCGAACATCGTCGGTGCTGCGTTCGAGCACGTTTTCCAGAATCCGCACAGCATCAACCGTGGCCTCCGTGAAGGCCGGGTCGCTGTAGGTGGCCAGCCAATCGGCGTAGGGGTGGCCGGGGTGACTGGCCTTCCGGAGCCGTGCGCCTACATCCGCATAGATCCAGAAGCATGGCAGAACAGCGCCGACCAGCCGCTCATATTCGCTGTCCCGGGAGTCTGCGCCGGTGACGGAACCCTTGTCCGTCCCCAGCAGATGCGTCAGATACCCGCTGGTAACGGGTGACGGTAAAATCTCGCTCCCGGGTACTCCCGCCGACGGAAGCCACGAGGCATGCAGCTCCATTTCTGTTACGAGGGCGTCGTGGGCCGCCTTCGCCCAAAAGACCTGCTCCTCGAACGCGGGGGCCAGTTCACTGGCCCGCGCCAGTGCCCTGGCATAGCCGCGCAGGTAGAGGGCATCCTGGCCGAGGTAGAGATCGAACGCACTTCGTTTCAAGCACCCGTTTCCGAGGTTCCGCACGAAGTCCAGCTCATCGATTTCGGCCCGTGCCGCAGCTGTCAGATCCCACAACTCGGCTGTGTGCGGCCCGGCCGCTTCCACCACAGGTGCCGCCTCAGCCGGCTCCACCGGCTTATGCGGTCCGGCGGGCACCAGCCCGCGTTTCCAGACCCCGTAGAAGTGATGCACCGGTCCGTGACCCGCACCGACGTCGAGCTCATCCGCGTGCTCCAACGCCTCCTGGAGCCACTCTTTGGTGGCCGTTAGCGCGTGGTCCCACCGGCCCGTCAGGGCGTAGAACGTTGCCATGGCCGCCGACATCGAGCAACCGGTGCCGTGCGTGTTGACCGTATTCGCCCGCAGCGCCCGCACCTGGAGCACCAGGGGGTTGGCCGCGGCTGCATCCACCAGCGCGTCGGGACAGCTGTCCCCCGTCAGATGCCCGCCCTTGACCAAGACTTTCACGCCGTACGCAGCGGAGAGCCGTTCGCCCTGAGCCAGCGCCTGGTCCCAGGAATCAGCCGGTGTTTCCTGCACCAGCACCGCCAGTTCCGGAAGATTCGGCGTCACCAGGTCCACACGGTGCAGCAGCTGCCGCAGTGCTGCTTCGGCGCCGGCATCCAGCAGCCGGTCCCCGCTGGTGGCGATCATGACCGGATCCAGCACCACTGCCGGCACTCTGGCTGAGACCAGCCAATCATCCACCATCTGCGTAGCCTCCGCACTGCCGAGCATGCCAATCTTCACGGCATCGATTTCGACGTCGTCGCTCACCGCGTCCAACTGCTCGCGCAGGAAACGGGCCGGCGGCGTATGTACCGAGCGCACGCCGCGGGTGTTCTGGGCAACCAGCGCGGTAACTGCTGCCATGCCGTAGCCGCCGGTTGCCGCGATGGATTTCAGATCTGCCTGGATGCCGGCACCGCCGCTGGGATCGGTGCCGGCGATGCTGAGAATCCGGGGAACCCCGGCGCTCATGCCGGGCTTCCCGAGTTCCACGCGCGGATCAGGTCCGTTGCGGCCCGCAGCGGATCGGCGGCACCGCAGATGGCCGACACCACTGCCGCACCGCTTGCTCCGGCGGTCCGAAGTGCAGCAATGTCCTCCAGCAGGATCCCGCCGATGGCCACCACCGGCAGCGGAGACCCGGCGGCAAAATCGGCAAATCCGTTGATGCCCAGGGGCTCGGGGTGGTCGGGTTTGGTGCGGGTGGGGCGGATGACGCCGGCGCCCAGGTAGTCAACGGTTCCGGGCGGCAGCCCCGCCAGCAGATCCAGATGGTCCGGTGTGTTGGCGGTCAGGCCGACGACGGCGTCCGGACCCACGATGGTGCGCACCGAGTCAGCCGGCAGGTCCGTCTGCCCCACATGAACCCCGTGCACTGCCGCCCCTGCCGACTTCGCCGCCAGGAATACGTCCACCCGGTCATCCACCAGCACGGTGGCCCGGTTGGCTGCTGCTTCTGAAACAGCCAGTACCAGGGCATAGAAGTCTGCAGCAGAGGCGTCCTTTTCACGAACCTGGACGGTGGTCACTCCGCCGGCCACGGCCGCCCGTACGGTGTCCACGACGCCCCGGGGAGCGCACAGCGCCGTATCCGTCACCAGATAGATTCCGCTGGTCCGGATGCGCTGCCGGGAACAGGACACGTCCGTCACTGAGTCCCTCATGCCGCCGCCATCCGCTGTTCCAGGTCCGGATGTCCAAGCGCGGCCAGCGAATCGAGGAAACCGACGGCGAAAGAACCCGGCCCCGCAGCTGTCTCGGCTGCAGGTTCCGCGGCCACCGTATAGGCGGCGGTTGCCGCAGCAACGGCGGCCAGGGGTCCGCCGTCGTCGGCTGCCGCCAAGAATGCCGCGGTTACGGCTCCCAGTGCGCAGCCGCCTCCTGTCACCTTGGTCAGCAGGGCATGTCCGTTACTGATCCGAACCGTGTCGGTTCCATCGGTCACCAGGTCAATGGGACCTGACACGGCCACCACTGATCCATGCTTTTCCGCCAACAGGAGCGCGGCGGGCAGCGCATCCTCGGGGTTGTCGGTGGCGTCGACGCCGCGGCCACCGGCGCCCAGACCGGCGAGAGCGATGATCTCCGACGCATTGGCGCGGATGGCGGTGGGGTGCAGGGCCAGCAGCTGCGATGCAAGGGCTGTCCGCACCGGGAGGCTGCCCACGGCCACGGGGTCCAAGACCCAGGGTGTTCCCGCCTCATTCGCTGCCCGGGCCGCTTCCAGCATGGCCGTCCGCTGTTCCGCCTGCGGGGTGCCGAGATTGATGAGCACGGCGGAGGCGGACCGGGCAAACGGACCGGCCTCGCCGGGAATATCCGTCATGGCCGGTGCTGCTCCCAGCGCCAGCAGCACGTTGGCGGTGAAGTTGGTGACCACAGCGTTGGTGAGGCACTGCACCAGGGGCGGATCGGCGCGCAGGCGCTCAAGATGGGTGGAAACGGTTAACGGTGTCAGGCGAATAGTCATCCGCGACATCCCTTCGCTAGTTCTAACTAGATCAGGTTCAACGGGTGTTATCTCAGCCTTCCGGCACCCCGTGTCACTGCCACGACTCTAAGCCATTCCCGGCCCGAAGCACACTCCTGCGGCCGGTCCGGTTCCGGTTCTCCGCTCAGAGCGCGGAGTGGGACCCCAAACGGTGGTAGGTGCGGTTGTGATAGACCAGCGGGGCATCAGGTTCGCCGGAGGCAAGAATGTTCAGGACCTCAGCCGTCACCAGGACCGAGGATCCGACGGCGGTGCGGCTCAGGACGCGGGCGCGGAGGGCATGCGGCGCATCCACGAGCAGCGGCTCTCCGGTAGGCAGGTTTTCCCAGGCCAGCTCCGGCGTGAATCTGTCCGTTCCGGGTCGGGAGAACAGAGACGCCAGCGGTGCGTTGCGTGCGCCCAGGAGATGTACCACCACGGTGTCAGCGGCAGCGATGACACCGGCGGATCCCTGGGCTGACGCCAGAGAGAAAACCAGTATCGGCGGATCGGCGGAGACGGAGGATACGGACGAAGCGGTCAATCCGACCGGCCCGGCTTCGCCGCGCGCGGTAATAACGGCAACTCCGGCCGGATGGGCGCGGAAGGCGTCCTTGAAATGGTCTGTCAGCATGAGTCAACGCTAGAACCTCAACATTGGTTGAGGTCAAATTGGGATCCGTCACGCGCCGTCGTGCCGCCCTAAAATTCGAAGGCGCGGGCGCCGGTTCCCTGCTCCGCAGAGGCGTCGTCGGGGTTGACGAACCGGCATTCGGCCAGTGAGAGGCAGCCGCATCCGATGCATCCGCCCAGGCGGTCCCGCAGTGCCTCCAGGGAATGGATCCGTGCGTCCAAATCCTGACGCCAGGCAGAGGAAAGCCGCTGCCAGTCGTTCTGGTCCGGCACGGCGTCCCTGGGCAGCTCATCCAGGGCCCGGGCGATGGCGGACAGCGGAATTCCTGCCCGCTGAGCTGCGCGGATCACGGCCACCCGGCGAAGGACAGAGCGGTCGAAGCGACGCTGGTTTCCGGCGGTGCGGCGGCTGCTGATCAGCCCCTGACGTTCGTAAAAGTGCAGCGCGGAAACACTCACGCCGCTGCGCTCGGCCAGCTGGCCCACCGTCAGTTCGGACCGCTTCGGTGCTTCCGCGCCGGTCGATGCATCGCTGCCCACAGTTCCACCCTCCGTTGCCGGTTCCATTATCCGTCCTGGCAAACCTGCGTGCACCCACGCCCGCCGAGTGTCCATGTCATTCGGAATGCTGCCGGAATGACCGCATGAAGGCGCCGCTCGATGGAGCTAATGGCCCGGATCTCCCCCTTCGACGGACCGTGCATTTGCCCGGCTCTGGCGGTCCGCACCCGGAGGTGTGAGAGTGGCGCTCTGACCATGCGCCAATGCCAGCCCCAGAGAGGCCCCTATGTTCCCCGCAGCTCCCGATGCCGCAGGCACCCTGGTTTTCCTGCAGGGCACGGGCAACCCTGATCCTGTCCCCGCCGAGACCATTCGCTGGATGCTTGCCCGGGATCCGGCGCTGAAGGGTTACGCGGTCCTTGATGTGGCGTGGGCTGCCGGGGCTGCCCCGGACATCAGCGTGGTGTCCGCACTCCCGCCGCGCTACCGGCCGGCAGCGGACGAGACCCCGGCGGAGCTCGCCGAGGCGGAGCGCGGGCTGGCGCTGGCCGGGCTTGACCTTCTCAATGCTCCGCCGCTGCATCGCCTCCCGGACACCGCCGCAGCCGGAGGCCCGGCCGGAACAGAAGAGAACGGCGTTGCCGCAGTGGACGCGGCGGAAGAAAGCCTGCTGGGCAGCACCCTGGAGCGGCTGACCCTGAACCTGATCACCGACGTCGCAATCCGGCGCCGTGTGCCGCTGACGGATGCAGCATCGGACTTTTCCCGCAGCATCATCTATTACCTGCGCCGGGGTGCCGAGGCCCGCACCGCAGTCACGCACGCCCTGCGGATGGCGAACCAGGACGCCCCCGTGATCCTCTTCGGCCACAGCCTCGGCGGGGTGGCGGCCGTGGATCTGGTCTCCGATCCCGGGTGGAAAGCTGAAGGCGTACGGCTGGACCTGCTCGTCACGGCCGGTTCCCAAAGTCCGTGGCTCTATCTGCTGGGCGGACTTGCGCATTTGGCGCCGGACGGAGCGGGTACGCTGCCTGTACCCTGGCTGAATTTTTGGGATGAACGTGATCTGCTGTCCTTCTGCGGCGAACGGGTCTTTGCCGGACGCGGTGACCGGATCATCGATCAGGAGGTTCAGTCCGGAGAGCCGTTCCCCGGTTCGCACAGTGCCTATTTCGCCAACTCGGATGTATTCCGTGCCATCGGTACCCGGTTAAACCTGGGCTGAGCGCTCCGCGGCACTCTGGCCGGGGCCCCCGGGTTTGGTGTTCACTGGAGGACATGAGAGCCATCTGGAAGGGTGCCATAGCGTTTGGGCTGGTCAACGTGCCGGTCAAGGTTTATGCCGCCACCGAGAACCACGACGTCAGCCTGCACCAGGTCCATGAGAAGGACGGCGGACGCATCCGCTACCAGCGCCGCTGTGAAATCTGCGGTGAAGTAGTGGAATACAAGGACATTGCCAAGGCGTATGACGACGGCGAGCAAACGGTGGTTCTCAGTGATGAGGAACTGGCCTCCCTGCCGGTGGAGAAGAGCCGGGAAATCGACGTCGTGGAATTTGTGCCCAGCGACCAGGTGGACCCCATCCTCTTCGACAAGACGTATTATCTGGAGCCCGATTCGAAGTCAACCAAGTCGTACGTGCTGCTGCGCCGGACCCTTGAGGACACTGACCGTACGGCCATTGTCCAGTTTTCACTCCGGCAGAAGAGCAGGCTGGGTGCGCTGAGGGTCCGCGGTGACGTGCTGACCCTGCAAACCCTGCTGTGGGAGGACGAAGTCCGGGAAGCCGCCTTCCCGTCACTGGATGAGAAAGTCCGGATCAGTGCCAAGGAACTGGAGATGTCGTCAACCCTGGTGGAGTCCTTCAGCTCGGACTTCAACCCGGCCGAGTTCACTGACGATTACCAGGAGCAGCTGAAAACACTGATCGAAGCAAAGCTGGAAAAGGGCGAGGCCCTGGATACCGGGGAGACCTTCGGGACCGAAACGGAAGAGGAGGGCGGAAAGGTCCTGGACCTGATGGAAGCCCTGCGGCGAAGCGTGGAAAAGAACCGCGGCAGGAAAGCATCCGGGTCCGGCTCAAAATCCTCCGCTTCCGGGACCCGCTCCTCCTCCCGCACGCAGAAGGACGATGACAAACCGGCGGACAAGAAACCCGCACGCAAGGCTCCGGCCAAGACCAGGAAGGGTGCTTAGACCATGGCGCTGACCAATTTTTTCCGGGACCGCAACGGCCGCATCCGAATTTTTGAAGTTCCCAACCTGCCCATTCTCGCGTGGGCCGGTTTCGGAGCCGCATCCATGATGGCTCTGACACCGAAGTACCGGGAACTCATGGGCACGCTCAGCAAGGGGTCGCTGACGTTTTGGGCCCTGCTGGAGGCGGTGCGGGGCAACAGTCCGTTCCGCCGGACCATGGGCATGGCAACCCTTGCCCGCGAGGTCCTGCCCCGCACCAGCTAGCTACTGGCGGTAGCCTTCCACTTCCCCTACCGGCCGCACTGCCGCATCGTCGGGGTTTTCGCCGGCGTCCAGCCGGGCCCGGCGCTGACGGAGCAGATCCCAGCACTGGTCCAGCTGTTCCTCCACCCGGCGCAGCTGTTCCAGACGGTCTTCGGGATGGTCCGCGGCAGGGGAATCCCGCAGCTCCTGTTCCTTTTCCACGAGTTCGGAAATTCGGTGCTGAATCTCGTTAGCGTCCATGTGACCAACGCTAGCCATCCCTCCGTCCGGTGACCAGTTCCTCCGCGACGTTGAGGTGCCTCAGCGCGCCAGGAGCTGGCTCAGAAACCGGGAGAAGCCTTCCGGAGCCCGCCCGTCCCGGCGCCCGGACGTAATGACCCGGGTTTCATCGGTGGCAATCCAGGCGGTGCCCGTCGCTTTGATCCGTGCCACCAGGTCCACGTCTTCGTGGGCTTCCAGTGGTGCAAATCCTCCGGCCCGGCGGTAGGCGGCCGCGGAAAACCCCAGATTCGCCCCGTGGATATAGGGGTGGCCTTCCTCAAGGACATGCTGGAGCTCCCAGACGGCCAGTTCCCGTGCGGAGAGGTCGGCTGCGTCCGGCACCACGGTGCCCAGGATCAAGCCGTAGCCGGCGCCGGCAAGTCGGCACTGCCGGACGAGCCAGTCCCGGGGAACCACGGTGTCCGCGTCGGTGGTGGCAATCCAGAGCCCGGGCCGCTGCGGCTGGGCGTCGATGCCGGCGGCCCGCGCCGCGCCCACCAGACCGAAGGATCCTTCAACGGTGCTCAGCTCCAGCTCCGGGGCCCAGGCCGGCTGCAGGCCCGTCACCACGTTCAGCGATCCGTCCGTGCAGGAGTCCAGCACCACCGTGACGGTGGCGGGGATACCGTATTGTTCCCGGAGCGTCTGCGCTGCGGTGGCCACTGAGGCCAGGGACGCCGGAAGCAGCTTCTCTTCGTTGCGGGCAGGGATGACGACGGCGAGGTGTTCAGGTGCAGGCATGGACTACTGCGTCTCCGTGCGGACCAGCACGTCAATGCGGAAGTCCTTCTCCCGGTGTTCTGCCAGCACGCGCAGCCCGTTCCGTGCCCGGAAGGCCTCATGGACCTGGTCTCCGGTCAGCTCCCAGCCCTCGTTCGGATGACGCCAGTGGCACAGCAGGATCACGCCGTCGTCCGTCAGGGACGCTTCGCTGTGCCCGGCCAGTTCCTGCAGTTCACTGTGCTGAAGGAAATACCCGATCTCCGAGACAACCACCAGGTCATAGCGGCCCCGGGGCCAGTCCTGCGGCACGGCTCCCTGCTCCAGACGCACATGAGCGGCGGAGGTCAGCCGCTGCCGGGCCAGTTCGAGTGCGCGGTTGCTGATGTCCGTCGCCAGCACGGCATCGGCGCGGTCCGCCAGTTCCCGGGTGAAAACCCCGATGGAACATCCGGGCTCAAAGACCGAGGAGAAATGCGGCCGCGGAAGCATGGCCAGGCAGAGCGCGCGTTTGCGGTGCTCATAGAAACTGTCTTCAAAGTGCCAGGGATCGGAGTTGCTGCGATACAGGTCCTCAAAGACTTCGCGGGGCGGACGCGGGCTGGACAGCACAAATGACTCAAAGCTGCGTTCGAAGTGGGCCAGCACTCCGGCGCTGAGCAGCGCTTCGTCTCCCGGCGCCGGTGAGAGGGGCCGCACCTGGGTGACGTGCGTTTCCATCGCCCGTTTCTTGGCGGCGGCAGCGTCACCGAGGGGCAGCAGCAGCAGGTTGTCCGGAACGTCTTCAGGCCGGCCCCAGTGCCACAGCCAAATCGGATATTCCAGCAGCGGAAGGCCCATGGTCCGGGCAAGGGCGGCCGCTGCCTGCCCCGCGGTGTCATGGTCGGTGTGTCCGTCGCTGCGCCAGGGAGCAACCAGGACGGTGTCCCTGGGGTTGGGCCCCACAATGGCGGCCAGTGCGGCGTCCAGTTCGGTCCGGTGCCCGGCCAGTCCGCCGTCGGGCAGCTCCAGGAAATGCACGGCGGCCTCGGGCGCAAGGTGCGCGACGGCGTCGCGCAGTTCCGCCCGACGCACATGTGCCAGCTGCTCCGGGGTACGGGTGGGCGACTCCGGATGGGAGGCCTCCCCGGCCGTTGCCACCACCACGTCGACGGCGGTGCCCCGGGCGGCGAGCAGGGCGATGAGGCCGCCGGCGCCCAGGGTTTCATCGTCGGGGTGTGCGGACAGCACCACCAGGCGGCCGCTGCCCGGTGGAATCAGCCGGTCCAGCTCCAGCCGGCTGCGCCCCTGGAGCGCCGGAGCCCAGTTAGCCTCGGGAACGGAGTCATCCAGATGATTGAAGCTCACCACGGGCACACTCCGCCCTGCAGCAGCGACCGGCCCAGTGCTGCATGGTCACGCTCCGCGTGGTGCTGGCGCAGATAGATGCGCAGGTCGGCCGTCCGGCGGGCATGCTCCTCATCCAGTGCCAGCGGCCCGGGACCCAGCCCGTGGTCCGCCAGCGCGAGGACCTCTTCCGCGGCGTCGGCGACGATGCCTCTTACCCGCTGCGCCAGGATGGCACCCGCGCGACCTTCAGCGTCGCCGGCGTCAACCCGGGCGGCGGCCTCGTCCAGCGCGGCCCGCGCTGCCTGCAGCCGGAGATC
>NZ_JASDDG010000022.1 GCF_030407495.1 Arthrobacter sp. APC 3897
GCTCGGGATGTTTTCCAACTCCCGGCCGCGGCGACTTAGAAGACTTTACACAGGTTTCCACCCACCCGCAAATCGGCCCTCAGCAGGCACGATGCAGGGCCGCTGGCACCACAAACGGCCGGCAGCGCAGGCTGCCGGCCGTTTGTGGTGCGTTGGCTGGTTTCCGCCCTCGGCCAGGGTGACCTCCACGGCCCGGTATTCGGCAGCGTTGGTGTCCACGCCCTCCTCTTCCAGCTCCGCCGGTGCCTTCTGCACATACTCGTTGGTGTAGGCGGTATCCGGCGGCTCTGTGGTGAGGATGGTGGCTCCGGTTTCGTTCTGCCTGCCCATGGCAATCTCCACTGTCTTCTGCCAGGCGCCCTCATACGGTGCGCAGGGAAAACATTCCGTTTCCATGCGCGCCGGAGCGCTGAAGGTCCGTCCTGGCGGCCGTTCCGGTTCCGGCCGCCAGGTTTAGGCTGGAGCTACGGACCCGCTGATCAACGGAAGGCTTCGATGACCGCCGAAAGCTCCACTCATCCACCTTCGAACGAGCGCACCAACGGTTATGCGGACCTGCGTTCGTACGCCGCGATAGGGGACGGACGCACCGTTGCGCTGGTGGCCAGGGACGGTGCAGTGGATTGGTATCCCACCCCGGACCTAGACTCGGTTCCTTCCTTTGCCGCCCTGCTGGACGCGGACGACGGCGGGCGGATCGAACTGCGTCCGGAGGAAGAGTTCACGGTGGAACGGGCCTACGTGGACGGAACGAACGTCCTGGCGACCACTTTCATCACCGCCTCCGGAAGCGTCCGCGTCACGGATTCCCTCAACACCGGTGTAGCCGGGCGGCTGCCGTGGGGCGAGCTGGCGCGCCGGATTGAGGGGCTGACCGGCACCGTCCGAATGCGCTGGTCCGTGGCACCGGGCAATTGCTTCGGTACCGCCTCGCCCTGGGTGGAGAACAGCGCCCACGGGCCGGTGCTGCATGCCCTGCAGACCACCATCGGGGTCCGCGGCTTCGAGCACGGCGCTGAACAGGTTACGGAGCGCAGCATTACGGGCTCGTTCGCTGCCACCCCGGGCTCACGGCACCTGGTGGCCATTGTGTCCACCCACAACGAGCCCCTGGCGCTGCCGGACCCGCAGACTGTGGATGCCGGCGTCGACCGCACCATTGCCAACTGGCAGAGCTGGATGAAGGAGTTTTCCTATGACGGGCCGTGGGCGGAAGCGGTGCAGCGCAGCGCGCTGGCGCTCAAGCTGCTGATCCACAGCCCCTCCGGAGCGGTGGCGGCTGCCGCCACCACGTCGCTGCCGGAGAGCATGGACGGCGGCAAGAACTGGGACTACCGCTACGCCTGGGTCCGCGACACCGCCTACACGCTAAACGCCCTGATCCGGTTTGGCCTGCGGGAAGAAGTGCACGCCGCTGTTGCGGGGATGTTAAAGAGCATCCGCAGCCAGGGCAAGGACCTGCAGGTGTTCACCGCACTGAACGGAGAACCGGCGGACGGCGCCGAGGAGCTGGACCTGCCCGGCTGGCGCGGCATCGGCCCGGTGGTCCGGGGCAACAACGCGGCATCCCAGCTGCAAATGGGAGTTTTCGGGGACCTGTTCAACATTGTCCAGCTCTACGTCGACGCCGGACACGTCCTGGACACCGGAACCGGGCGGCTGCTGGCTGATCTGGCGGACCTCGCCTGTGACACCTGGCAAAAGCGCGACGCCGGAATGTGGGAACTGTTTGAGGAGCAGCATTACACCACCTCCAAGCTGGGCTGCTGGCATGCCCTCAGCTGCGCCTCGCATCTGGCCGATTTGGGGCAGGTTCCCGGTCCCTCAGACCGGTGGCGGGCGGAGAAGGAGCGGATCGAGGGGTGGGTGCGGGAGAACTGCTGGTCCGAGGAACGCGGCAGCTACGTCTGGTATCCGGGATCCGACAAGCTGGATGCCTCCATCCTGCTCCATGCCATCAGCGGCTTCGACCGCGGCGAGCGGATGAGTGCAACCCTCGATGCGCTGCGGGACGAGCTGGGCCGCGGGCCCCTGCTCTACCGCTACAGCGGCGCGGAAAAGGAGGAAGGCACCTTCGTGGCATGCGCGTTCTGGATGGTATCCGCGCTGACCCATGTCGGCCGGCGGGAGGAAGCGGTTGAGCTCATGGACCAGCTGGTGCCGCTGGCGAACGATGTTGGGCTCTACACCGAAATGATCGCGGAGGAAGACCACGCTTTTCTGGGGAACTTTCCGCAGGGGTTGTCCCACCTCGCGCTGGTCACCGCTGCGCTGACCCTTCATGACAGCAGCACGGACTAAGGACTCCAGGCTAGGAAGTGCAGCCCACGCCGTCGCCGTCGCCGTCAAACTTCGGCTCCCACCCCGGATCTCCGGGGCGGATGGGTGCTGCACCGGCAGCCTTGACGGCTGCGCAGTTGGCGTAGACCGGGACGGCGCCGGCATCCGCCACGGGAACCTCCGCAGCCGCCGAGGAGCTCAGGCTTCCGTCGGGGACGGGCTGGTCCGGGCAGGAGTCGAGGACACCGGCGATGGCATCGTGCTCCGCCTGGGTTACCCACAATTCGTACCGGACTTTGACCGCAACCTGGCGGGCCACGTATTCACAGCGGAAGGCCTTGTTGGCCGGCAGCCAGGTGGCGGCGTCGGAATCCGATTTGGCGCCGTTGGCCGGACCGTCCGCGGCCATGAGGTTCAACGGGTCATTCGCGAGCCGGCGCCGTTCCTCAGCGGTCAACTGCTGGGCACCTTTTTGCCAGGCATCGGACAGCGCCACAATGTGGTCAATCTGGACGGCCGTGCTGGTTTCATTGCCCCGCACAAAGTTAATGGTTGTCCCCGTATAGGGGTCGGCGAAGGTTCCGGATGCCACTACGCATTCCTTGGTTCCGTCCTTGTAGACCACGGCGGTGAGATCCCGGGCCAGGATGTCATTGCGGGTATCGCATCCGTTGCGGTCCACGTCGGCCCAGGACGGCCCAAACTGGTCCCGGTCATAGCCGGTCTTCGGCGCACGGCCCTTAACCGGGAGGGTTTCCAGCTGTTCCAGCGCCGATCCGGACGCTGCCTCCTGCACCGATGAACTGCCGTCCCCGGCTCCGAACCCTGCGTTTGCTTCCGCCCCCGCGTCCGTCAGCGGAGTGCAGGCAGAGGAACCAAGCAGAATTGCAGGTAAAGCGACAAGGGCCAGAACTTTGGTGCGTAAAGAAGTCATCTCTATTAATTATGGACGACGGATTGGATTCAATTTTCCGTTCATCAGTCTTGTTGCAGCGCCAATAATTCCTGCAGGTAGAGTTCAGGTGCGCGGCTGACCCGCGTCAGCCATGCACCCGCCGTTTGATGTGCCGCCGGCGGGCCCGTTTGAAGAGGTAGCCCCTTGGTGAAGATTTCCTGTTCCCGCCTGCTCCGCACTGTGACGGGTGCGGCCGCCCTGCTCCTGCTGAGCAGTCCGCTGGTGTCCGCGCCGGCCTTGGCGCACGGCAGCAGTGACGCTGCGCCGCCCAGCCGTTTCATCGTCACGTTCAACGAACGGGCAGCCGCTTCGAGCAGCACCCGTGAGCAGGCCTATGTGGACGCGGGCCGTCCCCTGGGCGCCGGGGTGACCGAACTCCGCCGAACCGGCAGCGGCGGAACCGTGGTGGAGGTGGACCCGGGCCTCACCGCTGAAGAAACCGCCGCCGTCGTCAGCGCCCTGGCTTCCGTTCCCGACGTCGAACACGTGGAACCGGACGTTCTCCTGTACCCGTCCGCCGCTGCCCCCAATGACCCCCTCTATCCCCGGCAGTGGAACCTCCAGGCTTCGGGAGGCGGGGCGGATGCGGCGGCTGCGTGGACTTCGTCCACCGGAAAAGGGCAGGTGGTGGCTGTGGTGGATACCGGCATCACCGCGCACACGGACCTTCAGGCACAGATCCTTCCCGGTTATGACCTGATTTCAGACCCGGCAGTGGCCAGTGACGGCAACGGGCGGGACCCCGATCCCCGGGATGAGGGCGACTGGTACGCGAACGGCTCCTGCGGCAGGACTGTGGGCAGTGCCTCCACCTGGCACGGAACGCATGTCTCCGGCATCGTCGCGGCCAGTGCCAACAACGGCACCGGGATCAGCGGAGTGGCGCCCGGCGCCCGAATCCTTCCGGTGCGGGCACTCGGAACCTGCGGCGGATATATGTCCGACATTTCGGACGGCATCATGTGGGCTGCCGGCGGCCAGCTGCCCGGCGTTCCCCTCAACGCCACGCCTGCCCGCGTCATCAACCTGAGCCTGGGCGGCGTGAGTACCTGCTCCGCCGCGATGCAGAAGGCGGTGGACTTTGCTGCGGAGCGCGGGGCCCTGGTTGTGGCGGCCGCCGGCAATGACAACATCCCGGCTGACCGGAGCCAGCCTGCCAACTGCAACAACGTGCTGGCAGTGGGCGCCACGGACCGAAACGGATCCCGCGCACCGTACTCGAACTTCGGCCCGCTGGTGGACCTGATGGCCCCGGGCGGAAATACCTCGGGAGATTCCAGCGGCGGAATCCTCTCGACGATCAACAACGGCCGTTCGGTTCCCGCGGAGGAGGGCTATACCTACTATCAGGGGACCTCCATGGCCGCACCCCACGTCTCCGGTGCGGCAGCCCTCCTGCTGTCCGCCGACCCCGGGCTGACATCCCGGCAGGTGGAGTCCACCCTGCTGGAGACGGCACGGGAGCTGCCGGGCAGCTGCGCACCGCGCTGCGGACCCGGTTTGTTGAATATTTCCGCGGCCGTAGCCGCCGTGGCATCCCCGTTCGCGGATGTTCCGAAATCGATGCAGTTCTCTGACGACATGCGGTGGATGGCCGAGGCCGGTATCTCCACCGGGTGGACCGAAGCGGACGGCACCAGCACCTACCGGCCGCTGGAACCTGTGAAGCGGGACGCAATGGCGGCCTTCATGTACCGGCTCGCCGGCAGCCCTGACTTCACGCCGCCGCGGGTATCTCCCTTCGCCGATGTCTCCACCGGCAACCCGTTCTATCGGGAGATCTCCTGGCTGGCAGCGGAGGGAATCTCCACCGGATGGGTGGAAGGCAGCGGCACCAGCACGTACCGCCCCCTTCAACCGGTTAACCGCGACGCCATGGCCGCCTTCATGTACCGCTATGCCGGTTCGCCGGACACCTCGGTTCCGCCGAACTCTCCGTTCACCGACATCGCGCCAACCAACCGGTTCTACACGGAGATATCCTGGCTGGCGTCCAAGGGCATCTCCACCGGTTGGGCCGGCGGCAGCGGCACCAGCACGTACCGACCGCTGAACCCCGTGAAACGTGACGCGATGGCAGCATTCATGCACCGTTTCGACACCGCGTTCAACCGGTGAACAATGCGTAAGCGCCTGTGAGAGAACGCATCTGAGGGAGGTCCGGCCTTTCCGGAGCTCCCTTCGCGCATCCCCTGCCGGCACCCCTTCCCTGACCTGCTGCGGAGACGTAGATTCGTAGTCACCGTCTGCGTGCAGGAGATATCCATGGCTACGAACAAGACCACCGTCAAAGAAGAGGACAAAAAGCCCACCAAGCAGCTGCCCGAACATGACGCTGCTGCCGATGGTGAGCTCTTGGATGAGACAAAACGCGTCTCCGCGACGGAGGATTACGCAAACGAGCTCGATGAGCTTCGTGAGTTGAAGATCAAAACCAAAAAGATCAAGGTCAATGCCGACGACGACGCGTGGCGGCACAATTATCCCTACGACAAAAAGTTGACCCGGAGCAGTTACGAGAAGCAAAAGCGTGCGTTGCAGATAGAGCTCTTGAAGATGCAGCTTTGGGTCAAGGACACCGGTCAGAAAATGCTCATCATCTTTGAAGGCCGCGACGCCGCAGGCAAGGGCGGGGCGATCAAGCGTTTCAATGAACACCTGAATCCGCGCGGTGCCCGGATTGTGGCCCTCGAGAAACCGACGGACAGCGAACGCACCCAGTGGTATTTTCAGCGCTATGTGGCAAAACTGCCCAGCGGCGGCGAAATCGTCATGATGGACCGGTCCTGGTACAACCGTGCCGGCGTGGAACGGGTGATGGGCTACTGCACGCCGGCCCAATACCTGGAGTTCATGCGGGAAGTGCCGGAGCTGGAACGAATGCTGGTGAACTCCGGGGTGCTGCTCAGCAAACTGTGGTTTTCCGTGGGCCGGGCGGAGCAGGCGGCACGGTTTGCGGCCCGGGAAACAGACCCCGTGAAACAGTGGAAGCTCTCTCCCACAGACCTTGCCAGCCTTGACAAGTGGGATGACTACACCGAAGCCAAAGAAGCCATGTTCTTCTACACCGACACCGGTGACGCCCCGTGGACCGTGGTGAAATCCAATGACAAGAAACGGGCCCGGCTTGAGGCCATGCGGTTTGTGCTGCACAGCGTGGATTATCCGAACAAGGACACCTCGGTGGCACATGCACCGGATCCGCTGATTGTTGGCCCTGCCGCCAGCCACTTCGAGGAAGACGAAGAACCCAGCGGCCGTTTCCCTGTGGTGCGTCCCAAGGGCTGACCCGCCCCGGAGGCAGTTCTCATGAACGACGAACGCCGATATCAGTTACCGCAGCAGCTCTCACCACGCCTTTCTATGAGGACAGCATCAGCTGGGTTCCGGGGCCTTCCGGGAACAGCACACTGCGCGCCGGCGGCACTGCAGCCCTGCCCGCCAAGCTGGCGGCTGCTCCCCGCTGCGGCGGGGAGCCGAAACCGGGCACGGCATCGGCCACAGCCGTCGCCACAGCCACAGTGCTCTTGACCGTCGACGGGCACGAACAGGAATTCACAGCGTCCGATCCGTATTCCACCGTCCAGCGGCTGAACCAGCAGGACTGCCTGGAGCAAGCGGTGCAGGAGGTGGCGGCTCTGGATCTGTTATCGGAGCTGGCCATCCCTCCGGACCAGGGCACCGCCGTCGTACGCCTCTCGCTTGTTCCCACCGGCAGCACCGGCACCTTCACCATTACCGGCTTCGGCACCACCACGCTCCTGGCCGATGATCCCGGGCATCCGTGGCCCCGGAACATCACTGTCACCGGCACCGGCGCCCCCACGTGGACACGCAGATCACGCCGTTGTGATCTGCGTTATCCATGATGCTAGCGAGAATCACCGGACTTTGCAGGAACCGCCCCGGCACGCGCGGCGCGGCCCACAAGCCGCGGCTGGGTGGCTGCCTGAAGTCGACTACCCGCACCGGTATCTGCAGGCAGGCCGGCGGTGCCGGCGGTTCCGGCCGGCGGGCCGGTTTCCCGGGAACCTGCCGGTCCGCCGTTTGGCGGGCCGTCCCGGTGGCGCTGTGGGGTGGAGCAACGCGCATCACTGGATCCCGGAGCAGCCACCACGCCGATTCCACGACTACTTGGCGGGGACCGCTGATACCCGTGCGCTTGCCCGGGCTGTAGGGTTTGCCCAGCACAGCGGACAACCGGGGTGCGGGATGGAAGGACACCGGAATGGACATGGTCGAGGCGACGGCTGATGTTGCCGCGGAGGCACGGATAGGCAGCGGCACCCGTATCTGGCACCTGGCCCAGGTGCGCGAGGACGCTGTAGTGGGCGAGCGGTGCATCATTGGCCGCGGAGCCTACATCGGTCCGGGCGTCCGGATTGGTGACAACTGCAAAATCCAGAATCACGCCCTGGTCTATGAGCCGGCGGTTCTAGGCAACGGGGTCTTTGTGGGTCCGGCCGCCGTCTTCACAAACGACACCTATCCGCGGGCGGTGAACCCGGACGGGTCACTGAAAGGTGCCGAGGATTGGAAGCCCGTGGGCGTCCAGGTGGACGAGGGAGCCGCTATCGGTGCCCGGGCCGTGTGCATCGCCCCGGTCCGGATCGGTGCCTGGGCCACCGTGGCCGCCGGCGCCGTCGTGACGCGCGATGTTCCCCCGTACGCCGTCGTCGCTGGGGTACCGGCGCGGCAGGTGGGCTGGGTGGGTCCGGCTGGGCATCCCCTGGTGCCCGGAGCCGGAAAGGGCGAATGGACCTGCCCGCTCACGAACGCTGCCTTCCGGCTGGAGGACGGCGTGCTGGGACCGGTT
The DNA here is from genome assembly GCF_030407495.1 of Arthrobacter sp. APC 3897. Lineage (GTDB taxonomy): Bacteria > Actinomycetota > Actinomycetes > Actinomycetales > Micrococcaceae > Arthrobacter_B. The sequence goes on from NZ_JASDDG010000022.1 coordinate 8,052, forward strand.
CCGGGCCGCGCGGCCCAGGCGGGGGCTCAGCAGGCCTAGGCTGCAGGCCGCGGTGGCCCGTTAGTCAAGGGGTGGGGGCGGTTGTTCAGTACCGTGGCGTTGAGCCGTCGAAAAGGTTGTCCCTCTGGCTCCATCAGCCCGCGAAATTCAGGGCCCAGGCAGAGCCACCCACAACGGCCGGACTAAAGCCCTGCTGCCCCGCCGCGGCATCTCCCCCGGTCAGAGCCGATACGCACGTAAGCGCTCGCAGACTACTCAGCGGTACCGGCACGGACCCGCCCAGAGACCAGTAACCTATACCTACTCCGCTGCAACTCCCCGCTCCTATTCTCACTGCCAGTAGCAACAAGGCGGAGGAGAGCTGTTGGCAAAGCAAGGAAGAACAGCGGGCACCCGTGTATCCGGCGCGAACGGATCCGTCTCCGGCAGCAGCAGAAAGCGCCTGGTCCTCGCGGACGTGCCCGTTGACCTGCTGACCTCCGACCAGGCGCTGGACACCATAGTGGGGCACGCCCGCAGCGCGGTCCGGCCGCCGCTGGCCGTGGCCTCAATAAACCTGGACCATGTGCATTACTTCGGTACCGGCGGGCGCTGGATGGGCGCGCTGGATGGCTGTGGCCAGAGTGGGCCGGTGCAGTGGCTGAACATGGTGGACGGGGCACCCATCGCGGCCCGGGCCGGCGCCCTTACCGAACTGCAGTGGCAGCGGCTGGCCGGCAGCGACCTAATCAATCCCCTGCTGGATCGGTGCGAAGACCACGCGCTGAGCGTCGGTTTCCTGGGCGGTGCACCCCAGACCCAGGAACGGCTCCTGCAGGTGCTCACCCAGCTACGTCCAAAGCTGTGGGTCGCCGGCTGCTGGTCCCCGGACAGGCAGGCCCTCGGGGACCCCGGTGCCAACGTGGCGCTCGCTGCCGGGATTGCCCGCAGCAAGGTGGACGTACTAATAGTGGGACTGGGCAAGCCGAGGCAGGAGCTTTGGATCGCCGAACACGGTGCCGCCACCGGCGCTTCAGTACTTCTGGCCTTCGGAGCGGTGGTGGATTTCCTGGCCGGGAGAATCCACCGGGCACCGGCCTTGGTAAGTGCCAACGGCCTGGAGTGGGCCTGGCGGCTGGCGCTGGAGCCACGCCGCCTGGCCAGGCGGTACCTGGTGCAGGGCCCGCCTGCCTACCTGCGCCTGCAACGTCCCGCGGGCCGGGAAACTCCGCGGGCGCCGCTGCGTGAAGTGCCGCCTCCTGCCGTGCCCTCCCCCGCCCCGGTACCGCAGCACTTCGCGTCTGCGGACGGGTTTGCCGACGTCTGCGTGCTGGCCGTGACCCGAAACAACGCCGCGGACATCCCGGGTCTGATTGGTTCACTGCGTGCCGAGACCGACGACCTGGTCCTGCGTGTGGTCGTGGCGGACAACTCCTCCACCGACGCCACCGTCGCCGAACTGGGACTGCACACCGACGTACGGGTGCTGCAAACCGGCGGGAACCTCGGCTATGCCGGAGGCATCAACGCCGCCGCCCGGTACGCTGGCGATGCCGGAGCCGTGCTGGTGCTGAATCCGGATCTGCGGGTCTGCCGCGGCGCGCTCAAGGCCATGCTCCAGCGCCTGCGCCAACCCGGGACGGGCATAGTGGTGCCGCTGCTGGCCGACGAGGACGGCACCACCTACCCATCGCTCCGCCGGGAGCCGGGCATCCTCCGCTCGCTGGGAGACGCACTGGCCGGGCGCCGGCTGGCGAAGCGCCCGGGCTGGCTTTCGGAGATCGAGTACGACGCCGAAGCTTACGTCTATGCCCATCCGGTGGACTGGGCGACGGGCGCGGCTCTGCTGGTGGATATGCCGCTGGCCCGCAGGCTGGGCAGCTGGAACGAGACGTTCTTCCTCTACTCCGAGGAAACGGACTATTTCCGGCGGGCGCGCAGCACAGGTGCCAAGGTGTGGTTTGAACCGGCGGCAGCCATGATCCACCGCCGCGGTGGTTCCGGGCAGTCACCGGAGCTGGCCGCCTTGATGGCGGTGAACCGGGTGCGTTATGCCCAACTGCACCGCGGCCGCGGCTATGCGGCAGGCTTCCGGAGCGTGGTGCTGCTTGCCGAGGTACTTCGGATCGGAGGCGCGGGGCACCGGCGGGCGGTAGAGGCACTCCTGCTGCCCGGAAAACGGAAAGCGCTCCCGGCCGCCCGGCACCCGGCGTCGAACCCAACGGGTGGCACGTCCGGGGAGCCGGCAGGTCAGGGAACACCGGCGGAGCAGTTTCCGCGGGGCACAATCATCATTCCGTGCCACAACGAGGAGCCTGTCATCGGAGCGACCCTGGATGCGCTGGCTCCGGTGGTCGCGGCCGGGACCGAAGTGCTGGTGGTCTGCAACGGCTGCACGGACCGCTCCGCCGCAGAAGCCTCGGCACGGCCGGGTGTGCGGGTGCTGGAACTCCCCGAAGCATCCAAGACCACAGCGATCAACGCCGGAAATGCTGCGGCGTCCCACTGGCCGCGGCTGTATTTGGATGCGGACATCCGGGTGCGGCCGGAAACGGTAAAGGTGCTCTTCGAGGCGCTGGTCTCCGGTTCCCTGGCCGTGCGGCCTTCAGTGGATTACGACGTCGAGGGGGCGGGTTTGCTGGTCCGTTCCTATTACCGGGCGCGCCGGCATCTTCCCGGAGCGCAGAAATCGCTGTGGGGAGCGGGAGCGTACGCACTCAGTGCCGAAGCCGGCCAGCGGCTGGGAGCGCTGCCGGCGGTGGTGGCCGACGACCTCTGGGTGGACCGGTTCTTCGCGGAAGGGGAGAAAGAGGTACTGGGCTGCCCGCCGGTGCTGGTGCGCCTGCCACGCGATGTTCCCGGTCTCCTGGCGGTGCTCCGCCGCACCTACCGGGGCAACGCCGAGCAGGGGGCGCTGGGCAGCACGGTGCTCGCCAGCGCTGCCGGAATCCTGGGCGCTGTGCGCGGCCCGCGGAGCGCTTTCGACGCCGCCGTCTACACCGCGTTCACTCTGGCCGGCCGCCGGCTGGCAGCGGGGGCGGGACCCGGAATCAGCTGGGAGCGGGATGAAAGCAGCCGCACCGGCCTGCCTCCGCGGCAGGCGGTTTCCTAGGATGCCGCGGAGGCTGGCCGGCACCGGTGCGGTTCGGACACTACGGTTCCGGCGCTGTGCGTGTGCCTGTGCTGGTCTGTTCATATCAGCTGGACCTGTTCTCACTGTTTCCGGGAGTTCCACGGTAGGAGCCGGCTGCCCGCTGCCGGCCGCATGCCTATTTTGCTGCTGCGGGTCCGGGTAGGCACGCCGCCGCTAGCCGTCCAGCGGAACCCGGTAGAGGTGGTAGGAGTATTCCTGCTCGAAGCTGTCCGTGAAGGAGCCGTCCGCTTCCGCGGCGAGGACCCGGTCTTCGAACAGGACTTCCACCTCCCCCAACGCCGTTCCCTCAGGCAGCGTGAATGTCCGCTCCCCCGGCTCCGTGCCGCCTTCAACCATCGCAAAGACATACGCGTGCCCGTCGTGGGTCTTGAGCATGGTGTCCAGGCCGGCGCCGAAGGAATACTCGTAAGACTGGGTGTTGATCACCGGTGCCAGCGCGTGGATCCGGGTATTGACCTCACGTACCGCCTCCACCTGCCCGCGGCCGCAGAAGTCCGGTTCCATCTGGGAGGTGCGGAACACGTTGGATGTCTGGCAGTCCCCGGAGAAGCTCTGGTTGAAGTAGAGAATGCCGCGGGCTTCGTTGATCACCGCGCTCATCACCGCTCCCTGCACTTCACCGGGTTCCACGTAACCGGAGTACGTTCCCTCGGCGGGTCCGCCGTTCAGGTTTTCCACGAAATGCCAGATCTGCTGCAGCGAGTCGTCGGCGGCGTCGCGCATTCGCAGGGCCTGGACGGCCCGCCCGTAGCTGGACGCGGTCCGGCACGCCGGCCGGCTGATATCCACGAGGTAGGGGCTGCGGTACGGTTCCTGCGAACAGTGCGGCACCGTGTACCAGTACATGTCCATGGAGACGACGTCGGTGGGTCCGTTGACCAGGTTCTCCGCCTCGGCAGCGGGAAGGTCAGTGCTGATCACCATTTGGGTGAAGTTGGCCAGGTTGAAGGTGCCCGCAGGTGCCTGGCGGGCGCGCGCCTCGAGCTGGCGCACCCCGTCCTGCGGGCTGAACCGGCCGTCCACCTCGTCATCCAGGAAAGTGCCGGCCCAGTTGGGACTTTGCGGGTCGAAGGACTCATTGAGCCGGTCCCCGATCCAGAACACCTGGTTGTCCTCGAACAGGCTGAACTGGGTTTCCGGCGGCATCCCAATGTACGTGTTGATGCCCAGCGCCTTGTCATACTGCACCTCGGCGTCGCTGCTGATGCCGTTGTGCCAGGCCACCACCGGAAAGAACCCGGGGTCCGTCCACCCGCCGGCACTCGCGTTGGCGAAACGGGACCAGTATTCGGGCCCGCCTTCCCAGGGAATACGGGGCAGGGACAGCTCTCCCGCAGCAGCAGGGGAGAGTTTGGGGGACGATTCAGCGTCCGCGGTGCAGGCAGCCAGGAGCGCTGCTGCCAGGAGCAGCACAACGGCGCCCGGCGTCTTCCTGACGCATCGGATGCACTGGGCTTTCACGGCTCCTCCCAGGTTTTTGCCGGGGTGTCCGGCTGAGCCGGTCGGTGGAGTCCGCGGTAGGCGCCGGCGAGGCCCACGGCCAGGAAAAGCAGTGCCGCTGAGCTGGAGAAGTTCAGGCCGTCGAAGAACGCCAGCAGGACGGCGCCGGAGAGCAGCGCCGCAGCGAGACCCGATCCCAGGGCCCGGTCCCGGCTTCCGGCCGGAAGCCGGGTCCGGGCGGTGCGCAGCGCACACCACAGCCCGCTTCCCAGGACCAGGACCAGCAGGAGCAGGCCCACCATGCCGATTTCCACGAGAGCTGTCAGGTATCCGTTGTCAAAGATCCTGTACTGCGGCAGGAACGTGCCGAACCCGCGGCCAAAAAACAGGTTCCGGGAAGCGATCTCCACTGCCGCGGTGTAGCTGTCTGTCCGGGAGAGGGAACTGGAGTCGCTGCCAAGGCTCTGGAACATTCCGCGGATGGTCCCCCCGATGCCTGGAACACTCACATACAGCAGCGCCAGCAGGGCCGCGAGGGCGGCCAGCATCCGCGTCCGGACCGCGGCAGACCAAGTGGGCAGCATCGCTGCCAGGCCAACGGCAACCCCGATGAATGCCGACCGCGAACCGGAGAGCAGCGCAATCAGTGCCAGGGCCAGGGCAGGCCACCAGCGTGCCGCCGTGCTGCGGCCCCTGTCTGTCAGGGCCAGACTCAGTGCCGGCGGCAGCGTCATGGCAAGGACCACGGCGTACTCCAGCGGCTGCGTGGACATTCCGGCAGGGCGGATGAAGTCGCCGCGGGTGGACGCCGAATGCCCGCTTTCGGCACTGAACCCGGGCAGTGTCAACCACTCCAGCAGGCTCTGCCCTGCCACGAACTGGGCCAGGCCCAGCAGGGCAGACAGCCCGCCGAGCAGGATCAGCCTGCCCAGGAGCACCTGCCACCGCCGGATGGAGGTAATCCCGTCATTGGCCAGCAGCGCTATTCCCACCCAGCCGGCCGCGCGCAGCAAGCCGCTGTCTGCCGGCGAGGATTCATTTGGCGGTATGCCCTGCAGGTTGGAAACCGCATAGCTCAGCAGCACCGCTGCCAGAAACAGCAGCAGCGACCACCGCACCGCCCTGGAACCGGATCGCAGCGTGGTGGTTCTCCGCAGCCGTTCAAAACCCCACCAGAACAGGGCCAGCAAACCCCACAGCGTGGAGGGCCTGCCGAGGGACCCGAGCGCCGTGATGGTGAGGTAGGAAGGAAGTGCCAGTGTCAGGACCAGGTAGACGGTCAGGAAGAACACCACATCCGACGCCAGGGCGGTGTCCGCCCCCGCCCGGTTTCCCGGCGCGGGGTAGGCCCTTAGCGCCGCCACAGTGGTCCTCCGCCCGTGATCCGGACCGTCCCGGCGGCTTCACTGCGGTGACGGCCGCCCTGCGTAGGCGCCGGTTTGCCCCGCGGCCAGCCACGCCGGGCCAGTGCGTCGGTTCCCGCGGCCGCGGCACAGGACAGTCCGAAGCCGGTCAAGCCCAGTACGGCGAGGGCCTTGGCCTCGCCCGTGCGGGTTTTGCCGAACGAGCTGATGATGAGGTCCTCGGGGGCGCGTTCGACCGTAATCAGAGAAGCAGGCTGCGCGCCGGCGTCGGTCTGCAGCGTGCCGCTCACTGCCTGCACCTGTTGCAGGACCCGGTCCATTTCCGCTTTCACTTCTTCCGGGGACGGAGCGGCAACCTGCACTGAAAGGACGGGTCGGCTGAAAGAGGAAAGCCACTGCCCGCCGGTGTCCAGCATGCTGATTGAAGTTCCCTGCCGGATCCCGGTGCCGAACAGGGAGGCCGTCGGGGAAGCGAGTTTCGCAGTCTCCGCCCCGGCGAGGACTCTACGCTCCACAATGGCTGTGAAGTCAATCAGCGTCTGCGGCTCGGTGCCGGTAAGGGAACGGCCTTCCCCCGGATGCCCGGGCTCCACGAAGACAAAATCCGACTGCGCTGCGTAGACCGGGGCGGACTGGCCCAGGCCCAGGAACGCCAGCCCGGTGCAGCAAAGCCCGCCCGCCAGCACGTACCAGCGGCGGCGCAGGACGGCGAAGAGCTGGGCGGGTGTCACCGCGTCCGAGCCTGTTCCCCGGCGGCCATATCCGGTGAGGTCCCTCGCCGGCCGGTTCTGGCCGGCACCGACGCTGGTGCTGCCGGCGGCACCGGTCGAGCCGGCTCTGCCCGTTCCGGGGTGTGGCCGCGCCGCAGCCGGCCCCGGGGACCTACGCGGGTCCGCGGGCCGCTGCCGCCTCCAGGGACCGGGCCTGTTCCGGGGGGCTGCGGCGCATTTACGCGGGAAAGGAGCATCCCGTCTGCCAGTGCGGTGACCATGAACGTTCCGGCAAGCCCAAGGACCACGGCTACGGCCAGGACCTGCAGTGCCTGTTTCATGTTGAGTGCTGCCTCGGCATCCACCACCACGGGGATGATGCTGATCCGCTGGTGAGGGGTCACCGAGATTTCATCCTGCATCCGGGCCAGCACAGCGGGAAGGGTCTCCATCGCCCGGCCCAGCAGGGCCAGGGACTCCTCTTCTGTTTCCGCCGTCGCCTGGACCACCACGATTGATCCGCTGGTGCTGCGGTCCGGTTCGATCGTGTACGTCGCAGACGGGTGTTCCTCAAGCACCTGGTCCCTGATTTCCGGGGCGTTCGCCTGCCGTACCAGCACATCCAGGGCCTCGCTCATGCCGCCCAGCTGCAGGTAGGGGTTACCGTCGTCGCCGACGATTGCAGACGGCGGCATAAGGACCATGCTGCCGCGGGACTCGTAGGATGGCGGCACAACCTGGCTGGCGGCCCAGCACAAAATGCCGGTGATGACTATCCCTGAAAGGACCAGATACCAGCGGCGGAGGACCACCAGCAGGCTTTGCGGTGTTGTCACTTATTCTCCCTCGCTGCAGTGCGCCGCGGGGCACCGATTCGTTCCTTGACGCGGTCAACGCCGTCCTTTCCGACCAGGCGGAGCAGCACGCCTTTGGCGGCCGACCGCATGCCGGCCACAGCCGCACGGCGCGGAGTATCCAGCAGGAGTTCCCGGGCGCGTTCAGCTATGGTCGGCGGTTTCGCGGCCTGCAGCAGCCCGGGAAACCGCTGCCGGTAGGACTCCGGATCCACCCGGAAACCGCGGACCCGGTTGCTGACGTTGCCGGAGTGGACCACCTGGAGCCAGCCCGGCGGGCCGGCCACCAGCCGCACCCGCATGCTGCGGCCCAGCAGGGTGTGCCAGTCCGCCCAGCAGGTGGCAGCGTCCTGCCACGGCTCAGCCACGGAACAGAACGCATTGGAGCGGTCCGTCCGCGCGAACAGCCGGGTGCCGGAGAGAATCAGTCCGCGCGGCAAATACAGCGCCGTGCGCTGCCCGCGGGTCAGTGCCGCGGCCTGCTGAAGGCGGTCAACAAAGTCCGCGGCCACGCCGTCGTCGTTGTCCAGGTTGGTGGTCATAACCTCTGCCGCCGGTTCCGGCACCAGGCCACGCAGGTCTGCCAGGAGGGCGCTGTGCTCCACCGCGGTCCGAAACACAGGGGTGAAGAGCCCGCCGGCAGACCATTCGGCGATCCGCCGGCGCAGCCAGCCGGGGCTCTCCGGATCGAAGTAGACCAGCCAGCGGAACCGCGGGTTGGACTGCGCGGCGACGGAGGGTAGGCAGTAGCGTTCGAACAGGTCGGCCCGCTCCCGCAGCCAGCCTTCGCGGGCGCGGACCAGGGACTCGGGGCCGGGCGTGGGCAGGTTGAAACGGGTAATCAGGAAGTGGTCCCCGGACCAGTCCGGTGCTGCGGCATCCAGCGCTTCCAGCAGGGTCCGGGCGCGGGAATCCCAGGAGTGGGACCGGGCCAACTGCTGCCGTTCCTCGTACTGCGCCGGCTCCGGCACCTCACCGAGCACGCGTTTCAGGGCGGCGGCAAAACCCTCCGGGGAGCTTTCGCGCACCACATGGCCGGTGGCCAGCCAGCGGGCAGCGGGCAGGTCTGTGGCGACCACTGGTAGCCCGGCAGCCAGATAGTCCAGAGTTTTCAGCGGAAAGCTGGACCGGTTGAACTCCGTATCCGCGTACGGCGTGATGCCCGCAGCCGCCGTTCCCAGGAGCGCCGGAACGTCCCCGGCGGGGACCACACCCAACCAGCGGACGTTCCCGTGTGCCAGGAAGGCATCCAGCCGTGCGCGCAGGCCCGGGTCCCGCGCGGTCAGCGGTCCGGCGACAGTCAGTTCAAGCCCTGAGCCGGCCACCGCCTCCAGGATTTCCAGGTCCAGCCGTTCATTGAGCTGGCCCAGCAGCACCGCCCCGCGCCGCGGTCCGGCCTGCGGCCCGGTCTGCGGGGGCTCCGGCAGCGGCTCACAGCCGTTGGGCAGATGCAGCACGTGCGTTCCGGGGCGCAGCTCCTGCAGCCGGCGGGCCAGGTCCGGGGTAACGGCCGCCACCAGGTCCGCTTCGGCCAGGTTTCGGAGCAGTGTGCGGCGGATCCGGTTCCGGTTCAGTCCCATCAGCGGGGCACCGGCCAACCAATCATCGGTCACGAAAAGTATCTTGGACCCGCGCAGTCCACGCGGGAACCGTGCCAGCGGTCCAGCGACAATGACGGCGCCCGGCGGGCCGGCAGCCCCGGCCGGCGCAGCGAAAGCGGCACGCACGGCACGGTGGAGCAGCCAGGCGGCGGCGCTGCCGAGCAGCGGACGCCAGGCACCGGGCGGCACCGGGACCGTCAGCCGGGTGAGTGAAGGGGAAACCTGCTGCAGCTCGGAGCGCAGGCCCGTGGACCGGACGCCGAAGACCAGGGCCGGCGGATCAACCCAGAGCACCGGCCGGCACCTGGCCAGCGCCGTGGCCAGCCGCTTTTCCGTGCCGGTGATTTCCGTCCACGGGGTTCCGGCGAGCCAGATCAGGGTTCCCCCGTGGCCCGCGGCGGGTGCCTGCCCGGTGTGCCGGTTCCCGGTATGCACGCTCATGGCGTGCTCCGCCCGGCCCGGGCCACAGCGTTCTCCTTCGCTGCCGGCTGGCTGCCCCTTCCCCCGGCAGCACCGAACAGGGCCGTGCCACGTACCGGGTCGTGGGCAAGCAGCACCATCGCGCTGCCGGCAGTAATCCCGGACAGCAGCCAGCAGCCAGCCGGTGAGAGGGTGTCTGCAAGGACTACCAGGGCGCAGCCGGAAAGAAACTCCAGTGCCTCTGCAGCGGCATCGGGATCGGCCACGAACACGGCGGTCCGTTCACGGGCCTTGTTCTCCTGCCCGGCCCCGGATGAGGCGGCGGACGCGGCGCCCGGGAACTTCCCCCCGGGCGGCACAACGGTGAGCGGCGGACGCGAGGGATTCAGGTCCAGGCCCTGCCGCAGCGCCCGCTGGAGGCGGCCGCCGGACGGTTCACCGAACAACAGCGCAGAGTCCAGCCCTTCCCGTCGCAGGACATCCGTGAGGAAGCGGGAAAACCCGTCCGTGAGCACCCGCTGCTTCAGCGGGGACAGCGCCATCCGCAGCGCCCGTACCTTTCCTGTGCGCAGCCGCCAGCGGATTCGCCGCAGCACGCGCTGCCGGGCACGGCGCGTGAAACTCAGGGCCCGGCCCGGCAGCGCTGTTGCGCCCTCCGGTAGCCGGGCCGCTCCAACCGGCACCATCCTGCTCCCCTGGCCGGGTTCCGTTCCCGCCAAGGTTCCGTGCCCAAAACAGAATCCCTCCAGCGGCTGCCCACAGGCAGTGAGCTGCTGTGCCAGTTCGGTGTCCCACCCTTCCTGGGTGCGGGCCGGAACCGGGCAGACCGACGCACGGAACCGCCCGTCGTTCTTCATCGGCACCCCCAGCAGCCGGCGCATCCGGTCCAGTTCGCTGTGCTGCAGGTTCCCGAACTGCAGGGCCGCGGCCTCAGCCTGCCGGCGTTCCCCGGCGCAAAGGAGCGCACGCAGGTGGGTGGCCCAAAGTACCGGGTCCGGGTCCGGGGCTGCCCGGTCCGTGAAGGTGTCCACCAGGGCCTGGGTGCTGAAGTCCCGCGCGGCTTCGGCGTTGCCGGAAGCCAGCTCAGCGAACACCGCCCCCACCACGGCTTCCGGGATGAAGTAATAGTTCAGGCACTTGAGAAACTCCCGCCGGGCGTCGCCGGGCTCACCCTCCGCAAGCAGCTGCCAGCCGGCTGCCAGGAATTCCCTGTCCCTCCCGCCTGCCGTAAATGGCTCCGGGAGACTGTTTTCGGTGGCCAGGAACAGGTTCCCGGCAGGCCCTGCCTGCGCTATTACTTCACCGGGTCGGCGGACGGCCTGCAGCTGCAGCCATTCCAGCACCTGGCTGCGCCGGGCCTGCACGTGCCGTTCCTGGACCAAGTCCTGGCCGGCGCGGACTATGGCTGCCAGCCGGCCGGGATCGGCCAGCAGGGCATCCAGCTTCTCTGGGAGTTCCTCGGCCTCGCCCAGCACACAGTTCGCCATATCCACAAAGCCGAAGGCTGCGAGCGCCGGGGTATCTTCAGCGACCAGGCAGGCCCCGGCAGCGGGAATCTCCAGGTGCTTGCGCACCAGGTCTCGGGACATGCTGCCGCACGCCGGAACAAAAATGCTGGCACTGAGCAGACGCGCATAGTCTTCGCCAAAGACGGTGCGGCCGCCACCCTTTCCCCACCCGTAGTGCGGCAGGGTCATGGTGGCGAAGCTGGCGGACAGCACCCGCCCGACGGCGTTGCGCCAGGGATAGTGGCGCTCCTGGCTTCCGGTGAACAGGACGGGAATATTCTTCTCCACCGGATACGCGCGGAAGACGGCGGGATCAACTGAGTTGGGCCAGACAAAAAGCCGTTCGGCGATTTCCGGGGTGTACTCGGCCATCGCCGTCGACGTGGTGAAGAACTCCTGGACACCCCAGCGGTCCATATCGGAGAGGAAGACGGCGCGCGCCAGGTCATAGGGGTCCGAGTGCAGGAAACCCAGCTTCGGGATATCCGGCCGGCTGGAGGTATTCCGGATACTCCGTTCACCGGCATAGACACCAGATTCGAAAACGCAGAGGTCCGGGGTGAAGGCATCGCATTCAGCCGCGTAGTCGCAGTCCGTGTCGATGACCCGGACCTCAAAGAAGTGCCCCAGGGTGTGGACGTGCTCATCCAGGTGCCGGTTCAGGAAACCCGGCAGCCCGGGCTTGGCCCAGCGGAAAAAGAGCAGCCGTGGCCGGTTCGACGGGGTCATATGGCGCTCTCCTTGGCGGGCCGCAGCCGGGGCAGCAGCGTTCCTTCCAGCCGGTCATAGGCAGCCAGCAGGGTTCCGGCTTTTCCACGGACTGCTGCCGGCAGCACCCGGCGCAGCATGGGGGCGCTGAAAACCAGGTAGGCGCTGCCCCCGGTGAGCCCGCCCAGCAGCAGCCGGGCCAGGTCTGAGCTGCCAAGTGCGGCGGCGCCCAGAGCCAGCAGCGCGGCGGCTGCAGCGGCAGCTGCCGGCGGGCCGGATGCCCGCACCAGCAGCCGGCCCGGGCCGGGAACCGTGGTGCGGACGGCACACAGGTAAAGCGGCATCACCGCCGCTGCGATGACAGCTACGTGTACCCAGGCCGCTCCCGAAAGCCCAAACGGGCGCAGGCTGAGGCCCACCGCGGGGATCAGCACCACCAGCCACACGGCCTGGACACCGAACACCGCACCGGCGCGGCCCTGCCCCACCAGCAGGTTGGAGAGCAGCAGGGACAGCGCGAACACCCCTCCGTAAAGGGCCAGGATCCGCAGTACCGGGGCAGCCGCTGCCCAGGTGCTGCCGTAGAGCACGGCCACGAGTTCCCCGGCGAGCACCATGGTTAGGGCCGTGACCGGAAAAGCGATCAGCGCCACCAGGCGCATGGTGCGGGCAAGGAAAGCGCGCAGCTCAGCGGATTCGGCGTCCAGCGCGGAGAACGCGGGCATGGCCACGGAGTTGATGGTGGAACTCATGACCGAGGTGGACCAGGACGCCACAGTGAAGGCCAGCGTGTAGATGCCCAGTTCTACCGGGCCCAGGAACGCACCGATAATCGCGTAGTCCGCATTCAGTAGGCTGTAACCCAGCAGGTTGGCGCCCGCCAACGGGAGCCCGAACCGCAGCACCGGCCCAACCTGGGCGCGGCGCAGCTTCGGCCAGTAGGTCCGGTCCACGCTCAGTGCCATCACCAGCCCGCTGACCAGCTGGCTCACCACCCGGGAGATGGCAAAGGCCATGGCACCGTCGCCGTTCATGGCCAGCAGAATGAGCACCAGGTTGGTGGGTACAAAGGCGATGGCGGAGGCCAGGAACACTTTTCCCTGCCGGAATTCGCGCACCAGCAGTGCGCCGGGAACCGTGAACACTCCGCCAAGCACAACGGCAATGGACAGCACGCGGATGGGCGCGGCCGCTTCCGGGGCACCCAGCGCACCCGCCAGCGGCTCCGCGGCGAGCGCCATGCCCCCGGCCAGCAGGGATGAACTCAGCAGGGCCAGCAGGGCAACGGTTGAGGCGACCCGCTCAGGATCCAGGTCCCGCCGGGCCACGCAGGAGGAGAGGCCCAGTTCCCCGAAACTGGAAACGATTGCGTGGACCACCAGCGCCGCGGCGAACACACCAAAGTCATGCGGTGTCACCAGCCGCACCACAACCACCATGACGGCGATACCGGCCAGTTTCATCATCAGCGCGTTCGCACCGGACCACACGGCACCGCGGGCAGCCCGGCTCCCGATGCCCGCCAGCCCGGCGGATTCCGACGGCGCCGTCACCGCAGCGCCCGTGCCAGGGTTTCAGCCACATACTCCTGCTGGGAGGGCTGCAGGTGCGGATGCAGCGGCAGTGAGACCAGCCGCTCGGCGGCGTCCTCGCTCACGGGAAAGTCGCCGGGGCCGTAGCCCAGAGGTGAGTAGGCGCCGGTCAGGTGCACCGGAACCGGATAGTGGACCCCGGCGCCGATTCCTGCCTCGGCCAGGACCTGCAGCACCCGGTCCCGCTGGGGCGCGGGCACCCGGATCCCGTAGATGTGCCACACATCCGTATTGCCCTCAGCGCTGACCGGCAGCACCAGCCCGTCCAGCCCGCCAAGCAGCCGGGCGTATCGGGCCGCGGCTTCCCGGCGCCTCCCGTTCCAGGCATCAAGGCGCTTCAGCTTGGCACTGAGCACCACTGCCTGCACCGCGTCAAGCCGGGAATTCATGCCCGGCTCCTCATGCCGGTACTTGGTCCTGCTGCCGTGGTCGGCCAGCAGCCGGACCCTGGCGGCGATGTCCTCCCGGGCGGTCAGCACCGCCCCGGCGTCCCCGGCAGCACCGAGGTTCTTGCCCGGGTAGAAACTGGTTCCGGCGGCGTCCCCGAGAGTGCCGGCCCTGCGCCCAAACCGCTCCGCGCCCTGGGACTGGGCAGCGTCCTCCACGATGGCCGCACCCCAGCGCTCGGCTGCGGGGGCCAGCGCCTCCACGGGTGCGGTCTGTCCGAAGAGGTGCACGGGCATCAGCGCGCGGGTTTTCGGCCCGGCTACCTGGGCGGCACCGGCCGGGTCAATGAGCAGATGGACGGGATCGACGTCTGCCAGTACCGGCAAAGCACCGATCCGGGAGACTGCCTCAGCGGTGGCTATGAAGGTGTTGGCCGGCAGCACCACTTCCGTGCCGGGTTCCACACCGCAGGCCCGCAGTGCGAGTTCCAGCGCGTCCGTTCCGTTGGCCACGCCAACACAGTGCGGGCTGCCCAGCCACCGGCCGTAGGCTGTTTCAAAGCCGGCAACGTGGCGGCCGCCAATGAACGCGGTTTCCGCGAAGACTTCCTTCAACCCGGCCTGGATCTCCTCATCCACTTCCGCGTGCTGCGCGGCCAGGTCCACCAGCGGCACTCTCAGGGCTGGCTGGGGTTTCATCGCGGGTCCTTACCGTCGGTGGCCGCAGCCGGCACGGTCCCCGGCAGGGTTGTCTGCAGGCGCTTCAGTTCCCGGGCCGGAACACCGGCCCAGGTTTGACCGCCGGGCAGGTCACGCAGCACGGCCGACCCCATGCCCACCACCGTGCCGGCGCCGATCCGAACCCCCTGCCGCACGGTTGCGGCCATGCCCAGGTAAGCTCCGGCACCCACCCGCACCCCGCCTCCCAGGCAGACGCCGGCGGTGAGCGTTGCGTAGTCCTCCACCACGTCGTCGTGCGTCAGTGTGCAGTTGGGCATAACTGCGACGTGCCGTCCCACGGTGACCGCGGCTGTGAGCACGGTACCGGCCAGCAGGATGCTCCCTGCCCCCACAGTGCAGCTGCCGGTCAGCGAAACACCCGGAGCAATGAACGTGGCGAAACGTTCTTCGCCGACCCCTGCGCGGGCGAGGATCTGCACCATGCCGGCGCGCACGGTGCCCGACCCGGCACAGGCCAGGAAGCTGCAGCGCGGATACTTTGCCGCGCCGCCCAGGCCGCCCAGCACCGGGACACCGTCCACCATGGTGCCGTGCAGCCCCCGGTCATCATCCAGGAAACCGTAGATCCGGTATTCCTGGGTCTGCCGCAGGGAGGCCAGGACTTCCCGCGCCAGTCCGCCGGCGCCGAGCAGCAGCAGGGTGGGCATGGTCAATGCACCCGGATGCTGCCGGCCACGGCCTCGATCACCCGTGCCTGCTCGGATTCGGTCATTTCGTGGAACAGCGGCAGGATCAGCGTGTTCGCGCTCAGCCTTTCGGTTACCTCCAGGCGGGCGGTACCAGTGTCACGGTTCCGGTACGCCGGCTCCAGATGGGACGCCATGATGCCGCGGCGTGCGGAGATCTCCTGCCCGGCCAGTGCGGCCAATACACCGTTGCGGTCTGTCCCGAAGCCCGGCAGCACTTCAATCCAGTAGGACTGGTAGTTTGTTTCACCCCACGGCGGATCGGCGACCGGCCGCAGGAATTCCATGTCTGCGAAGGCTTTGCTGTACGCAGCGGCCAGTTCACGCCGGCGCCGCACCACGGCGTCGAGCCGCTGCAGCTGGATGAGTCCCACCGCTGCTTGGAGGTCCGTCATGCGGTAGTTGAACCCCACCTCCGTGTAGGACTCGGCCGGGGCCAGAACGCTGGCGCTGCGTGCGGCCGCTGAGAGGCTCATAGCGTGTTCCCGCAGGGTCCGTGCCCTCTCCGCCCAGTCCCTGCGCCGCGTGGTAACCATTCCGCCCTCGCCCGTGGTGAGGATCTTCCGCGGATGGAAGGACCAGGCTGCGATTTCCGCGCCGGCGCCTGCAGGACGCCCGGCGTACCGGGACCCGGCCGCGCAGGCTGCGTCCTCCAGTACGGTGATGCCCAGCGGATCGCACAGCGCCCGCAGTGGGGCCAGCTCCACCGGCACACCGCCCTGGTCCACGGCTATCACCGCGCGGGTGGCCGGGGTCAGGGCGGCCTGCACGGTCTCTGCGGTCAGGTTTCCGGTCACGGGGTCCACGTCCGCGAAAACCGGCCGTGCCCCCACATAAGTGGGTGCGTTGGCGGTGGCAATGAAAGAGAAGGAAGGAACAACGACGTCGTCCTCCGGCCCGATGCCGGCCACCACCAGTGCCAGGTGCAGGGCGGTGGTGCAGCTGGAGGCCGCCACCGCGTGAGGGGCTTCCATCCGTTCCGCAAAGGCGGACTCGAACTCGGCGGTGCGCGGTCCCTGGGCGATCCAGCCGGAAGAGATCACCTCGGTGACCGCGGCAATCTCCTCTGCGCCCAGCCAGGGCTTCATCACATTGATGCGGCTCATGCCTGACCTCCCCGCCGGCCGGCTGCGATCTCATTCCGCAGCGGAAGCCACCACTGAACCAGTTCAGCCAGGCCCTTGGCCAGCGGAACCTCCGCACGGAATCCCAGCTCGGCCTCCGCCGCCGAAGTGTCTGCCAGCCGCCTGCTGACCCCGTTGACGGTGCGCTCCGGACCGAACTCCACCGAGAGGTCCGAGTCCATTGCCGCGAGCAGTGCCTCGGCGAGCTGAAGCAGGCTTGTCTCCGTGCCGGAGGCCACGTTGTAGATTCCCACCCGCTCTCCCTGGGCCGCTGCCAGGAGGTTCGCACGGGCAATGTCAGTGGTGTAAATGAAGTCCATGGTCTGGGCACCGTCACCGAAGATCAGCGGCGGCAGTCCGTCCGCAATCCGCTCCATCCAGCGCACCAGCACCTCGGTGTAGAGGCCGTGCACGTCCATCCGGGGACCGTAGACGTTGAAATAGCGCAGCCCCGTGTAGGCCAGACCGTGCATCGCATGGACGCTGCGCAGCATCCCTTCGTTGAAGGCTTTAGCCGCACCGTAGAAGGTGTCATTGTGGTGCAGGTGGTGGGATTCCGGTGTGGGGAACTGCTCCGCCAGGCCGTACACGGAAGCGCTCGAGGCGGCAACGACGCGCTGCACGCGATGCGCTGCGGCCGCTTCGAGCACATTGAAGGTCCCGTCCGCCAGCACTTCAAGAGCGAGCCGCGGGTCCTCGGCGCACTGGGTAATGCGGATGGCCGCCTGATGGAACACCAGGTCTGTCCCTGCGGTGAGATCGTGCACTGTGTCACGGCTGCGGATGTCCGCTTCGTAAAGGTGCACCCGGGAATCGGCGAGCGCGTCGGTCAGGTTGGCACGCCGGCCGCGGACCAGGTTGTCCAGCACCCGTACCTCCCCTGCACCGGCGGCCAGCAGCTGGTCAACAATCTCCGAACCAATGGTTCCTGCGCCGCCGGTTACCAGTACTGCGGCCCCGTGAATCGGATAAGTCTGTGTCATGAGGCGGATTCCAGTTCAAGAGTGGGACGCAGCGGAACGGATGAGCCGCTGGCCTGGCTGAGGGTCGCGGCTTCGAGTACGGCAAGGACCCGGACGCCGGCGGAGCCGCTGGTCAGGGCGGGCCGGCCGGCGCGGATACTGGCGGCGAATTCCGTGACCATGGCCGCCAGAGCCTCGTGTTCGGGCAGAGCGGGCGACCAGGTGTCGCCCAGCCGGTAGGAAACCTGAGACTGGGAACGTTCTTCCAGGCCTGCGGTGCGGGCCAGGTTCACACCCCGGTCATAGATGCTGAGCCGCTGCTGCGGGTTCAGGTCATCCCACACCAGGGTCCGCCTGCTGCCGCCGATTACGAGCTGCCGGATCTTCGTGGGGCTGAGCCAGTTGACGTGGATATGTGCCATGGCTCCGGCTTCCAGTTCTATGACCAGGTGCCCTACACATGCGGTTCCTGCCCCGAGCGGGTCCGAACCGTGGGCCGACACACGGACCGGCCGCAGCCCTCCCGGAAGCACAAAGTCCAGGATGGAGAGGTCATGCGGGGCCAGGTCCCAGAACACGTCAACGTCCGGCTGGATGAGGCCCAGGTTGATCCTTACTGAATCGATGAACAGGATCTCCCCCAGCTCCCCCTGGGCGATCAGGTCCCGGATCTTCAGGACAGCCGGGGTATAGCAGTAGGTGTGGTCTGCCATCAGGACCAGCCCGGAGGACCCGGCCAGCCGCACCATCTCTTCCCCTCCCGCCAAGGAGTCAGCCAGGGGTTTTTCCACCAGGACGTTTTTGCCGGCAGCCAGGGCTGCGGTGGCCAGCGCATGGTGGGTTCGCGCCGGAGTGGCGATAGCAACGGCGTCGAGCCCTGGATCTTGCAGCAGGCTTGCCACGGAAGACGTGACAGGCACCTGGCCCACGCCCTGGGCCAGGCGGGCGGCCCGGTCCGTATCCAGGTCGCAGATGGCGGCCAGTGTCCAGTCGGGGCTGGCATGGAAATTCCGCGCGAGGTTAGGGCCCCAATATCCTGCCCCGATCACCGCGACGGAGAGGGGGCGATCGGGGCAGGCAGTTCCGGAAGATGGGCGTGAGGGCACTTTTGAGACCTGCGTTCTGTCCGCAGCCGGGCGGCTGAGCTTTGATACTGCGGACACTCTACGAAGCTGCGGGTATTCGCCGGGTGAGTATCGGCTACCGGTCGTTATCCGGTTCTACCTGCCTCAGCTGCCTGGCGCCGCCCGTTAATTACCTGCCGGTTACTCCCCCAGGAGCTCCGCCGTCAGTTCGTCACGCCTGCCGATGCCCAGCTTCTCGAAGATGCGGCAGATACGCCCTTCGATGGTCCGTACGGAAAGATGCAGCCCCCTCCGCGACGATTTCAGCGGTGCAAAGAGCCGGGTCGTGGAAGTGTCCGAGGTGCGTGAGACGATAAAAACATGCCTTCTTCACCGCCTCTGATCGACGTCACGGACATCATCCGGGTTGTCGGCGGAGCTGCGTTTCAACGCGGTCAAACCTATGCCAAGGGCGGGGCCGTCGTTGAGCTGGCCTGGGAACCGCAGGCCGAAGTGCTCCGTGCCAAGGTTCGCGGACATTCCTCCGTGCCGTACCGGACCATGCTTCAGCTGGGCGAAAAGCGGCAGGGCGACTACCGGCTGCTGGATAACCACTGCAGTTGCCCGGTCGGGTTCGACTGCAAGCACGTGGCCGCCGTGGCGCTGCAAAGCAATACCGACCATTTGGTGGCACGGCAGGAATTCATCCGGCCTTCAGCCGCCGGCGCGCCGGCGGTGCCGGCCTGGCAGGAATCGCTCCAGACTCTCATTGAGGCGGACCTCCATGCCCTTACGGGGAGCGCCAGGGCATCGGCCACTCCCCTGGCACTTCAGTTTGAAATCCGGACGTCAGACGCAGGGGTCAGTGCCCGCTGGGGTGCGCCGGCTCCCCGCAGCGCCCACCGCAAGACGTCGTTCCGGCTCGGCGTCCGCCCCGTGGTCCGCAATGCCAAGGGCAACTGGGTCAAGAACAATCTGGCCTGGAGCAACATTGCCTATCAGACGTACGGGCTGCAGCTGGATCCCGAGCAGCACCGCTGGTTTTCCCAGTTTCCGGCTTTGCACCGGTCCAACGGCGTGAGTTACTTCGGCCAGAATGACTCCTGGCTTTACCTTGATGATTTCGCCAACCCCCTGCTGTGGCAGCTGCTGGAAGAAGCCCGGCGCATAGGCGTGGAGTTTGTAGGCGCGAAAAAGGACACCAGTGTCCGGCTCGGACAGCGGGCAGCGCTGTCCCTGGACGTCCGGGCGGCCAAGGATTCCGCTGCCCGGGAGTCCCGGGGAACAAGCGCCGCCGCACCGCTGCAGCTGCAGCCCGTCCTGGACATCGACGGCGCCTCCTACCCCACTGATGCCGCCGGACTGATTGCCGGGCACGGCATTTATGTGCGCAGTCCGGAAAACGTCATCACGCTGGCGCCAACTGCGCGCCCGCTGACGGACCAGGACAAGGGCCTGCTGCTGAACGGTGCCCCGGTGATGATTCCCGAAGAGGATGCTCCGGTCTTCCTGGAGAAGTTCTACCCCAAGCTTCGCCAGGTGCTGCCGGTCACCAGCAGCGATGAGTCCGTCGAGTTCCCGGAGATCTCTCCGCCCCTGCTGGTGCTCACGGCTTCCTTCCAGCCGGACGATTCCCTGTTTCTGGACTGGGACTGGGAATACCGGCAGGGCCATGACCTCACCCGCATCCCGCTGGGCGCCCGGGCGGATCCGGCGGCCGGTTACCGGGACGTGGCGGCGGAAGCAGAGCTGCTCACCGCCGTCGGCAAAGTCCTGGGATCGGTTCCGCGCAGCCGGTCCTATGCCGGCATCGACACAGCGGAATTCACCGAGTACCTGCTCCCCAAAATTGAGAAGGTTGAGGGCGTCCGGGTCGATGTGATGGGCGAGCGCCCCGCCTACCGCGAGCTCACCAGCGTGCCGGAGCTGAAGATCACCACGGTGGAAACCGAACGCAGGGACTGGTTCGATCTGGGCATCATGATCACTGTCGAAGGCCGCCTCGTGCCCTTTGCCGATGTCTTCAAGGCGCTGTCCCAGGGCAAAACAAAGATCCTGCTGGTTGACCGCACCTACCTTTCGCTGGACCGTCCCGAATTTGCGCAGCTGCATGCCCTGCTGGAAGAAGCCGAGGGACTGCAGGAGTGGGAAACCGGTGAAATGACCATCAGCCGGTATCAGGCCGGTCTCTGGTCCGAGCTGGAGGAACTGGCGGAGGAAACCGAACAGGCCGCGGCCTGGCGTGCTTCGGTTACCGGGCTGCTGGAACTGGATACCGTGGCACAGGCACCGCTGCCGGCCGGGCTGAAGGCAGAGCTCCGCCCCTATCAGGCTGAAGGCTTCAACTGGCTGGCGTTCCTGTGGGAGCACGGGCTGGGCGGAATCCTGGCCGATGACATGGGTTTGGGCAAGACACTGCAGACGCTGGCGCTGCTGGCCCACGCCCGGGAACAGGATGCCCGGCGCGGGGAGCCGCGCCGTCCCTTCCTGGTGGTGGCTCCCACCTCGGTGGTACCGAACTGGCTCTCCGAGGCGGCACGCTTCACCCCGGGCCTTCGTGCGGTGGCCGTTCCGGACACCACCGCCAAGTCCAAGGTGCCGCTGGCCGAACTCACGGCGGACGCCGACGTCGTTATCACCTCCTATGCGGTGTTCCGGCTCGACTTTTCCTCCTACCGTGCCCTGGAGTGGGACGGGCTCATCCTGGACGAGGCGCAGTTCGTCAAAAACCGCACCACCCGGGCCCACCAGTGCGCCCGGGACCTCAACGCTCCGTTCAAACTAGCCATCACCGGCACCCCCATGGAGAACAACCTGCTGGAGCTGTGGAGCCTGTTCGCCATTGTGGCACCCGGATTGTTTCCCTCGGCCCGGAAGTTCATTGAGGAATACCAGCGGCCCATTGAGCGCGGTGAGGACTCCAAGCTGCTGGCCAGGCTGCGGCGCAGGATCCGCCCGCTGCTGATGCGCCGCACCAAGGAGGCCGTGGCCAAGGATCTGCCTGAGAAGCAGGAACAGGTGCTGGAGGTGGAGCTCAGCCCTAAGCACCGCAAGATCTACGAGATGCATCTGCAGCGGGAACGCCAGAAGCTGATGGGGCTGATCAAGGATCTGGACCGCAACCGGATGATCGTGTTCCGCTCCCTGACCCTGCTGCGGATGCTGAGCCTGGATGCGTCGCTGGTGGATGATGACTACGCCGGCGTGCCCTCGGCCAAGCTCGATGCCCTCTTTGAACAGCTCGAAGATGTCACCGCCGAGGGACACCGCGCCCTGATCTTCAGCCAGTTCACGTCGTTCCTGAAAAAGGCGGCAGCCCGGCTGGAAGCCGCCGGTATCCCCTACGCGTATTTGGACGGCTCCACCCGGGACCGCGGTGAGGTCATTGCCTCTTTCAAGGACGGTCAGGCTCCGGTGTTCCTCATCAGCCTCAAAGCCGGCGGGTTCGGCCTGAACCTCACTGAAGCGGACTACGTGTTCCTCCTGGACCCGTGGTGGAACCCGGCAGCGGAGTCGCAGGCAGTGGACCGCACGCATCGGATCGGGCAGACCCGTAATGTCATGGTGTACCGGATGGTCGCCCGCGGCACCATCGAGGAAAAGGTGATGGCGCTCAAGGAGCAGAAGGCCAAGCTCTTCACCTCCGTGATGGACGATGACGCGGTGTTCAGCTCCGCACTCACCGCCGAGGACATCCGCTCCCTGTTGGACTAGCTGCCGGTCCGGAAATTATGAAGTTGGGCACGCCGACCCCGCCGTCTGCCACCCGAAAAGACCCGCTGAAACCGCGTATTTACGGGCATTGACGGCTCACCGGGGCCCTGC
This sequence comes from Arthrobacter sp. APC 3897, assembly GCF_030407495.1. Classification (GTDB taxonomy): domain Bacteria; phylum Actinomycetota; class Actinomycetes; order Actinomycetales; family Micrococcaceae; genus Arthrobacter_B. Next base: position 30,170 of record NZ_JASDDG010000022.1, read on the forward strand.
ACCCCCGCCGTTCGGGCACCCCGCAAGCGACTTATGATGCTGCCGAAAGCACCACCTCAACCGGTCACCCGGTGCCGCTGTCAGGAAAGGACCATGAGCACTCAGGCATCAACCCTCATCCGCCCCTTGGACGTGACCGCCAAGGATGAAGATGAACTCGTGCACGTTTTTTGCACTCCCTGCAAGCGCCGGGCCATGCATCATGCACAGCGCCCGGTCCCCTATTGCGGAAAGACCATGCCCAACCGTCCGCTTCGGGACGACAACGGCACCCTTCCGGTCTGCCTGGTCTGTGTGGACCTTGCCCGCTCCGCCCCGTGTCCACGGTGCGGCACGCGCGCGCAGCTGTAATCGCCGCTCTCGCCGACGCCGTTTCACCGGACCCTGCTTGCCATTCCGCAGACCCCGATTGGTTTGTACAGTGGGGTGATGGCTACTGACGAACGCCCCATCGGATTTTGGCTCAAGCTCGTGGACCAGCTGGTTGATGACCATTTTGGTGCCAGTTTCGAAGAGCACGGCGTCACCCGGCGGCAATGGCAGATGATGAACCTCCTGACGGACGGCCCCGCCTCCGGACGGCAGCTGTCCGACGCCCTGAAACCCTTCTTCCCGGTGGTTGAGGGCAGCATCACGTCGACTGAGCTGATTGAGGAACTGCGGGAAAGCGGGTGGGTGTCCTTGGACGACGGCCAGTACCAGCTCACCGATCTGGGCCGGCGAAGCCTGGAAAACCTTCGCGGCGCCGTCGAACGCATCCGTGAGCAACTCACGGAAAACGTGTCCGAGGAGGAGTACAGCGCCTTGGTTGCAGTGCTGCAGCGGATGGCAACGAATCTCGGCTGGGACGGTTCGGTGGAGGACCCTGCCGCAACGTAAGTTAGGCTCCGGGCCGGGCAACGCGGCGGGGAGCCTGGTGGACGGTACGTGGACAGCTTTGGCAGGCCCACCGTAACAACCCCGTCTTTGGCTTTCTGTTCGGTTACCGCGGTGAGTTCAGCTGCCGGTTCCCGGCCTTGTCTGCCGGAGGACCCCTGCCCCGCCTGCTCCCGGTCCGCGAGGAAATCAGGGACTGACGCACAGGCTGGCCCGCCCGGCCTTCCCTTTCAATCCTCGGCCCGTCCCCGATCAGTGCCCGCGGAACGCTTCCGCCAGCCACCAGGCGCCGCCGTCGGAGGCAATCTTGGCATCGATGACCAAGGGGGCGTTCCGCGGACCGGCCAGCCAGTCCTTCACCGCGTCCAGATCGGCACGGCGGCGCACGGTAATTCCCGCAGCTCCGTAGCCGCGGGCAATGGCCGCAATGTCAGTTTCCGGGAACGTTACGGTAGCCAGGTCCATCCCCGCATCCTTGTCTGAGCCGTCTTCCCCGGACTCCGGAGCGAAGTGGTGCACCTCGGCACCGTACCCGGCATCGTTGTAGATGACCGCCACCAGTGGCAGGCGCAGCCGCACCGCGGTTTCCAGTTCGGAGATTCCCATCAGGAACCCGCCATCGCCGGCGCCAAGGACCGGAAGCCGGTCGGGACGGGCCAAAGCGGCGCCAATTGCGGTGGACAGACCGAGGCCAATCGACTGAAAGGCCTGGGTAAAGCAGAAACCAAACTCGTCCGGAACGGACAAGTGGGTGGACGGGTAACCCATGAAGTTGCCCGAATCCACGGATACCAGCCGCTCAGCCGGCAGCAGCTCATCCAGTGCCAGGCTCAGGACCCGCGGATCTATCCGGTCCGCCGTGGAAGCATCGGTCACCGGCACGTCCTGCCAGCGGGAACCGGCTCTAATCCGCTGCAGCGTTTCCGTTGTGCGGTATTTTGGTGCCGGTTCCGGGGCAGCGGCCTTCAGCTGCTCCAGCACATCGGCCGCGGTGGCAGCGCAGTCGCCGAGCACGCCCAGGTGAATTTCGCGGTTGGCGCCCAGCGCGGAATCCTCCACGTCCACCTGGACGACGGCGGTCTCCGGACCTATCAGGGAGCCGTGCCGCATGGTCCACATGTTCAAGGTGCAGCCCCAGCCAATAATGAGATCCGCGCCGCGGATGAGGTCCGCGGTTTCCGGGGTCGAGAAACCGCCGGAGATGCCCAGGTTGAAGTCCTCTCCGTTGAACAGTCCGCTGGCCACGGCCGAAGTTGCCAGCAGTGCACCGGAGTGGGCGGCAAGCGCTGCTATTTGTTCTCCGGCGGAACGGGCTCCCCGCCCGGCCACAAACACCGGGCGGCGGGCGGTGGCCAGCAGGTCGGCCAGCCCACGCACCAGGACCGGGTCGGGGCGCATCCTGCCTGCCGGCGCCATCGGCCGGGCGGCCGGCGCCGCACTAGGCGGGGCCGGAGCGGTTTGAACGTCCAGCGGAACGCTCAGGACCACGGTGCGGCGTTCGTTGACAGCTGTGCGGTAGGCCCGGACGGTGTCAGCCAGCGCGCTGTCGGCAGAGTGGATCCGCTCCGCAACCGCGCCCATGCTGCGCGCGAGCCCGTCCTGGTCGATCCGGAAGTTGGAGCGCACGGCGGACGGGGCGGTGTCCGCGGTGAGCACGATCAGAGGAGTCCGGGACTTGGCCGCTTCACCGATTCCGGTGGCCGCATTGCTCAGGCCGCAGCCCTGGTGAGTGGTCAGCACCGCCACCCGGCCGGACATTCTGGCGTACGCATCCGCCATGGTGGCAGCTCCGCCTTCGTGCCTCGCTGCCGTGAACGGCACTCCGTTCTCCCGCAGGGCGTTGGTGAGGTGGAAGTTGCCGCTGCCCACTACGCCAAAGACGTGTCCCGCCCCAAGCCTGGCCAGTGTACGGCCTACGAGCGCTGCAATATTCGGAGCATCCATACCCTGAACAATAGGTCCCGGCGGCAGGGGCACCAACCGCACCGCCGACATGTTGCGGCCCATGTGACGTCGTTATGACACGTCACTGCGGAGGCACCGCTAGTATCAGGCAAAGCCTCCCCGCCTGGACAGGAACCGATATGAGCCTCAACCGCACTGATTCCGGTTTGATCACCACCCTGCTGGACGCCGTTGCCGGCGGCACGCTGGAAATCGTGGACCTGACGGCTCCGCTGAGCAGCGCCACCCCCACCCTGAAGCTGCCCGCTCCGTTCGTCAACCTCATCGATTTCAGCCTGGAAGCGGTCAGCGCCTTCGACGACTCCGGTCCGTTCTGGAAGCACAACAACATCCACACCGGCGAGCACATCGGCACCCATGTGGATGCGCCCGCGCACTGGATTTCCGGCCGGGACGGCGACGACGTTTCACAGCTCCCGCTCACGCGCCTGGTGGCTCCCGCCGTAGTCCTGGACTTCAGCGCCCAGGCAGCGCAGGATCCCGATTTTGTGCTTGAGATTGATCACGTCAAGGCGTGGGAAGCAGAGCACGGAGCCCTGCCCGACGGCGGCTGGCTCCTCCTGCGCACCGGGTGGGACAAGTTTGCCGGGGACGCTGACGCTTTCCTCAACATCGACGACGGCGGCTCCCACACACCGGGGATCTCCGCCGAGTGTGCCAAGTGGCTGGGTGAGGAGACGGGAATCGCCGGACTGGGGGTGGAGACTGTCGGCATCGATGCCGGCAACGCCGGAGCCTTCGATCCGCCCTTCCCCGTGCATTATTACCTGCTGGGCAACAACAAGTACGGCGTCACCCTGCTGCAAAACCTGGCCCAGGTTCCGCCCACCGGCGCTTTGATCGTGGTGGCGCCTCTGAAGATTACCGGCGGTACCGCCAGCCCGGCCCGCGTGCTGGCTCTGGTGGAACACAGCCTTAGCCCTGCTTAGCTCCGCCTTAGCCCCGGCGGGTTTGGGCCAGCAGCTGTTCAAAGGGCAGCGATGCCATGGGATCCGGCCGCTGTGCAGGCTGCGGCGTTCCCGGTGCTCCCGAGGTTCCCTCAGTTCCCTCGGTTCCCAAGAGTGCAGCAAGCTCCGAGGCCGCACGGCGTACCCGGGCGTCCAGTGCATTGGTGCCGGCGGGACCGGATCCGGCGGCGCCCGCTGAGCCCCAGTCCTCCGGCGCCGCGTAGACCGCGGTGGGCGTGGGCTTGGCCCGCAGATAGCTGAACATGGGCCGCATTGCGAAGTCGAGCACCAAAGAATGCCTGGCGCTGCCGCCGGTGGCTCCCAGGATGACAGGCTTCCCCTCCAAAGCGGTGTTTTCGATCACGTCGAAGAATGATTTGAACAGTCCGCTCATGGACGCAGTGAAGACGGGTGTCACTGCCACCAGCGCGTCTGCGGCCACCACCTCGTTGATGAGCGCTTCCAACTCAGGCGGCGCGTAGCCTGCCACCATGTTGTTGGCGATGTCCACGGCGTACTCACGGAGTTCAAACGTGCTCACTGCGGCGGAGCCGCCGGAAGTTTCCAGTGCCTGGCGTGCGGCCTCCCCCAGCTGGTCGGCAAGCATCCGGCTGGACGAAGGAACACCCAATCCCGCCGTCACTACTACGATTCTGCGATCCGCCATACCGGCATCCTCCTCAGGTTTTCATGCGTTTGCATCTATTTTAGTTCTGGTTTCTCCAACCTGAGACGCTCCGCCGTTATTCCGTGCCGGGGCCGCATCCGGCCGTCCGCCTCAAAGCGGCGGTCCGAACGCAGATATCGTTGATTACAGTGCCGGGTTCGAAAGCTCTGCCCCCGGACATAGATCCCCGAAATGAATTGACGTAATACGCCTGTGAGTGAAACAACCAAACGCCGTGTCAACGTTGCTGCGCTGATGACGGCGCTGCTGACCGCCTGCATGGCATTCCAGCTGAACGCCTCCATGCTTTCCCCCGCACTGTTCACCATCGAAAAAGAGCTGAACACCACCTCGGCGGCCGTCGCTCTGACCCAGACAGCGTTCTTCACCGCAGCCGCGCTCTTCTCCCTGTTCCTGCCGCGGTTGGGTGACATCATCGGCCGCAAAAAGGTTCTGGGCGGAATGCTGGTGGTCCTGACCCTCGGCTCCGTGCTTGCCGCCCTGGCTCCCAGCGTCGAACTGCTGTTCCTCGCCCGGCTGATCCAGGGCGTGTCCGGACCCACGGTGGCGCTGTCCATGATTATGCTCCGGGTCGAAGTCCGTGAACCAAAGCTCTACGGAACCCTGATGGGCGTCATCGCCGCGGTCAACGGCGGCATTGCCGGTGTCGACGCCATCGCCGGCGGTTTTCTGGCACAGAACTACGGCTTCGCCTCCATTTTTTGGACCATGGCCGCCGTGGGCGTCCTTGCCGCCGCCCTGGTCATTCTGGTGGTTCCGGAATCCTCCGCCCCCACCAAGGCAAAGATGGACTGGGCAGGGGTTGTTCCCCTGGTGATCTCGGTGGGAACCCTGCTCACCGCCTTCAATGAGGCCGGCAAACTGGCCAGCGCCAACTGGCCCCTCGTGGCGGGACTGATCGTTCTTTCCGGAGTTGCCTTCACCGTGTTCTGGAAGGTGGAGAACCGCACCGAAGAACCGCTGATAGCCACCCGGTTGCTCAAGCAGCGCTCCACCTGGGCCCTCCTGCTGACCACCGTACTGACCATGACCGGTGTCTTCGCCGTCATGAACGGCATCATCCCCGCCCTGGCCCAGGACGGCGTCATCGGGTTCGGCATGGGGGCAGAGGATTCCGCCTGGTGGACCATCACTCCCTATGCCCTTGCCGGTCTGGTGATTGGCCCCTTCGCCGGCCGTCTTGCCGGCAGCTGGGGCTATGCGAAGGTGCTGCGGATCGGTACGGCCGGTTCCGTCCTGGCCCTGGTCCTGATGCTTCCGGTTGTTGGCGGCGATTCCAGGCTGGGACTGCTGGGCGTCTCGGTGCTGATCGGCATCACGTACGCCGGCATCGGCAACGTCATGCTCAGCGGCATGGGCGTGCTGCTGTCCCCCAAGGAGAACCCGGGTTTCCTGCCGGGCCTGAACGCCGGTGCGTTCAACCTCGGCGCAGGCCTGAGCTTCGCCGTGATTTACGCGGCCAAAACCGCCGCCACGGCTCCGGACGGATCCGGCACCGGGGGCTACTACGGCGGCATCATTGCCGGCCTGGTCATCTTGGTCCTGGCACTTGCCTCGTCGTTCCTGATCCCGAAACCTGCCGCAGGGGAAACCGGCACCGCCCCTGCTGAAGCCGCAGGCACCCACCAGCCCGCCGACGTCGGCCCCACCCTCCGACGGCAGCTGCAGGGCAAAGATTAGGGCCTGTCCCGACCACAGGCAAATCGGCGGAGGCGGAGGCGGGAGCGGGCTGCAGCGGCAGGAAATAGCGGTCAAAAAACGCCGCTATCTTTAATGCAGTGCCCCCTCCTTCCCGGGGAAAGTGCTGCCCTTCGAATGGCTGTCCGGCCACCGCCCGATCCCGTTCAACAGCGCGCCGCACTCCGCCACGGCTCCCGTCCGCACCGCTTCGCTGCGCCTGCTCAACGGACCGCCGGGGCAGGGCACTGCACACGGGGACTCCCGGTCCCCCAGCAAGAACCTCAACGAAGCGGAGAAGCAATGCCCCACAAAATCATCCTGGACTGCGATCCCGGCCATGATGATGCGGTCGCCCTGCTGCTGGCACACGGCAGCCCGGAGATCGATCTTCTGGCGGTGACCACCGTCGTCGGAAACCAGACTCTGGAGAAAGTGACACGCAACGCGCTGGCTATAGCCCGTGTCGCAAATATCACAGGCGTCCCCTTTGCCGCAGGTTGTGACCGGCCCCTGGTCCGCACCATCGAAAATGCTCCGGACATCCACGGTGAATCCGGCATGGACGGCCCCGAACTGCCCGAGCCCGCCATCGAACTGGATCCGCGGCACGCTGTTGACCTGATCATTGACACCGTGATGGCCCATGAGCCCGGGACCGTCACACTGGTGCCCACCGGCGGACTGACCAACATTGCGCTGGCTGTCCGCAAGGAACCGCGCATCGCCGGGCGGGTGAAGGAAGTTGTCCTCATGGGCGGCGGATACCATGTGGGCAACTGGTCGGCAGTCGCCGAGTTCAATATCAAGATTGACCCCGAAGCCGCGCACATTGTCTTCAATGAAAAGTGGCCGCTGACGATGGTTGGCCTGGACCTCACACACCAGGCCCTGGCCACTGATGAAGTTGCCAACCGCATCGCCGCGGTGGGGACCAAGCCGGCCAAGTTTGTTGGGGAACTCCTGGAGTTCTTCGGCCAGACGTACAAGGACGCCCAGGGCTTTGACTTCCCGCCTGTCCATGACCCCTGCGCCGTCGCCTACGTCATCGATCCCTCCGTCATGACCACCCGGCGTGTTCCGCTGGATGTGGAACTGACCGGCACCCTGACCCTGGGCATGACGGTGGCGGATTTCCGGGCACCGGCTCCCGACGACTGCACCACCTCCGTCGCTGTTGACCTGGACCACCAGAAGTTCTGGGACCTGGTGGTGGACTCCCTGGAGCGCATCGGCGAGGTAGACCTGTGAGCGCTGCAACCCGGCGCCGCGTCAACGTTGCAGCCCTGATGACGGCACTGCTGGCGGCCTGTGTGGCTTTCCAGCTGAACGCTTCCATGCTTTCCCCCGCCCTTGTGCGGATCGAAGAAGAGCTGAACACCACCTCCGCTGCGGTGGGCCTGACCCAGACGGCGTTCTTCACCGCGGCAGCTCTCTTCTCCCTGTTCCTTCCCCGGCTCGGTGACATCATCGGCCGCAAGAAGGTCCTGGGCGGCATGCTGGTGGTCCTCACCATCGGCTCCGTGGTGGCCGCCCTGGCACCCAGCATCGAGGTCCTGTTCATCGCCCGCCTGATCCAGGGTGTTTCCGGCCCCGTGGTGCCGCTGACCCTGATCATGCTGCGCGTGGAAATCCGCGACGCCAAGCTTTACGGCACCCTGATGGGTGTTATTACGGCAGTCAACGGCGGCATCGCCGGTGTTGACGCAATTGCCGGCGGCTACCTGGCCGAAAACCACGGCTTCGCATCGGTGTTCTGGGCCATGGCTGCCGTGGGTGCCGTAGCCACCGCGCTCCTAATGTTCCTGGCTCCGGAATCCCGTGCCGAGAAGAAAGAAAAGATGGACTGGGTGGGCGTGGTTCCCCTGGTCATCTCGGTGGGCGCCCTGCTGACCGCCTTCAACGAGGCGGGGAAACTGGCTGCCGCCAATTGGCCGCTGGTCATTGGGCTGACCTTCATCTCCGTCATTGCCTTCGTGGTGTTCTGGAAGGTTGAGAACCGCACGGAACAGCCGCTGGTGGCCACCTATCTGCTGAAGCAGCGTTCCACCTGGGCGCTGCTGCTGACCACGCTGCTCACCATGACCGGTGTCTTTGCCGTCATGAACGGCATCATCCCCGCCCTGGCACAGGACGGCGTCGTCGGCTTTGGCCTGGGCGCTGAAGATTCCGCCTGGTGGACGCTGACCCCGTATGCCATTGCCGGACTGGTGATGGGACCGATCGCGGGCCGCCTGGCCGCGACCTGGGGCTACGGCAAGATGCTGCGGATCGGCATGATCGGTTCCGTGATTGCACTGGCCCTGATGCTCCTGATCGTCGGCAGCGATTCCAAGCTGGGACTGCTGGGCGTCTCGGTGCTGGTGGGCGTCACCTACGCCGGCATCGGCAACATCATGCTCAACGGCCTGGGCATTGTGCTCTCCCCCAAGGAGAATCCCGGCTTCCTGCCGGGCCTGAACGCCGGCGCGTTCAACCTGGGTGCCGGGCTCAGCTTCGCCGTGATCTACGCTGTAAAGACTGCCACCACGGCTGCGGACGGATCCGGAACTGAGGGTTACTACGGCGGCCTCATCGCCGGCCTGATCATTTTGGTGCTGGCCCTGGCCACGTCCTTCCTGATCCCCAAGCCGGCCGACGCCGAAGTGGAAACCGCTGAGAAAACCCTCCGGTAATCACAGTCCGTTTCACCCGCCTGATCCGCTCCAAAGGAGAACGTCCCGCATGTCCGCAGGAAAAGTTGTAGTTGTAGGGTCGCTCAATGCTGACCTGACTGTCCGCACCGACCGTTTCCCGCAGCCCGGGGAAACCCTCAACGGCTCGGAACTGGTCATTGTCCCGGGCGGAAAGAGCGCAAACCAGGCTGCCGCAGCGGCCATCCTGGGCGCCGATGTTCGACTGTTCGGTGCAGTGGGCGCCGACGGCCACGGGGATCTGCTGCTCAAGGCTGCGGCTGCCGCGGGCGTTGATGCCTCCCGCGTCCTGCGCCGCGCGGACACGGCCACTGGAACGGCCATGATCGTGGTGGATGCCGCCGGGGAAAACACGATTATCGTCTCCCCGGGTGCCAACGGCACCGTCGCCGGTGCCGAGCTGCCGGCGGATCTGTTCGACGGCGCCGCCGTGCTGACGCTGAGCCTGGAGGTTCCGCTTGACGCGGTTACCGCCGCGGCACGTGCAGGACATGACGCCGGTGCGCAGGTTCTGCTGAATCTTTCCCCGTACCGGGAAGTCCCGGCCGAACTGCTGGCGCTCACTGACGTCCTGCTGCTCAACACCCACGAAGCGGCGCTGGTCACCGGCCTCACGGACCCCGCCGCCGACTGGGAAGCGGTCATCGCTGCCCTGGGACAGCTCGGCGTGCGGCGCACCATCATCACGCTCGGCGGAGACGGCGCCGTGGTGCTGGACGGCACGGCACAGGGAGCTGACCGCATTATCGCCGTGGCACCCACACGCGTCACCGCGGTGGACACCACCGGCTGCGGGGACGCCTTCACCGCGGCCACCGCGGCACGGCTTGCTGCCGGAGATTCGCTGGCGGACGCGGCCGCCTTCGCGGCCCGGGCCGGTGCGCTGGCCGCCACCCGCGAGGGTGCGCAGTCCTCCTACTCCGCACTGACTGAGCTGGCGGGTTAATACCCGCTTCCGCGCAACGACGACGGCGCCTCCCCCCTTGGGAGGCGCCGTCGTCGTCTGCTGCTAGGCTCTGGCCGCATGGACGAAAAACTGGGGGAATTCCTTCGCAACTTCAACCGTGCCATCGAGTTGGCGCAAGCGCACCGCGATGATGCTCAGGGGCGCATCCGTCTGCTGGATGTGCTCACCTCCCATTTGGGTATGCCGGCAGCCGAACTCCCGATCCTGGCCCAGGACTTTCCGGTCCACCGCTTCGCGGACCTGGACATCGCCGTCGAAAAGATCGCCGGTCAGGATCCGCAGGCACAGCTCATCGGTGTGGGAGGCGGGCAGCAGCGTCATCACCAGTCCCTTTCCGACCTCGTTCAGCAGGAGTATGGTCCCGTGCCCGTGGGCCAACCCGATTTCGTGAATCTCGCCGTCGGTCCGGACAGCACCCGCGAAGTGCTGGCACTGGGATTGCGGCTCTTTGCTTATGCCGGGGTTCCGGTGGCTGTGCTGCAGCGCGGCGCCAATCCGCAGTATGGACGCAACGGAACCGACATTGCAGTGCTGGCCCCGGACCGGGAAGCGGCAGCCGGCTTCCTGGCGGCCGTCCAGGAAGATCTGCGGACCAACAGCATTCTGCGCGGACAGGTGGTGTCCTTCGCCTATGACCCTTACGGCCAACAGGGCGCCGGCGTCACGTTCCTGCCCCGCCCCTCACTGCCCGCCGACGAAGTCATCCTGCCCGACGGCGTGCTGGACCGCGTGGGCCGGCATGTCCTGGGCATTGCCGCCAACCGGGAAGCGCTCCGCGACCACGGCCAGCACCTCAAGCGCGGAGTCCTGCTCTACGGCCCGCCCGGCACCGGTAAAACCCACACCGTCCGCCACCTGCTGAGCGCCGGCGAGGGCACGACGGCGGTACTGCTGGCCGGGAGCTCGCTGCACGCGGTGGGAGAAGCCGCCCGGCTGGCCCGTGCCATGGCACCGTCCATGGTGATTCTCGAGGACATTGACCTGGTTGCCGAGGACCGAAACATGGGCAACGGCCCCCAGCCGCTGCTCTTTGAAGTCCTTGATGCCCTGGACGGGCTTGATGCGGATGCCGACGTCGTGTTCCTCATGACCACCAACCGCGCCGAAGCCCTGGAACGGGCTCTTGTGCAGCGGCCCGGCAGGGTGGACCTCGCCGTCGAAATTCCGCTGCCCGACGCCGGCAACCGGGTGCGGCTGCTGGAACTCTACGCCCCGGCCGGAGTGTTTTCCGACGCTGCCCTGCAGTCCGCCGCCAACCAATCCGAGGGCGCCACCGCATCTTTCGCACGGGAGTTGATCCGGCGGGCCGTGCTGGTTGCCGTGGATGCCGGCGAGTCGCCCGGTGACGAGCATTTGGCGGCCACCGTTCGGGAACTCATGGGCCAGGGGGAGGCCTTGACTCGGAGCCTGCTCGGCGCCGGTACCGGGAATGCTGCCGGCACTGATCCGGACGGCAGCAATTCCGACAGCAGCGATTTTGCCGATCCCGAACTGCTGACGGACGGGCAGGGTCCGCAGCCCGGGGTCAGCGTGGGTTACACCTACGGCTGGGTCGGCCAGGGAGGAGCCCGGTACGTCCCGCTGCCGCGGACCATCTGACGGCCGCCGAGGTGATGATTACCGGGCGGCGGCCCTGCCTGCTGCCCGGCCGCTGAACAGGCAGCCGCCCAGGAAGGTTCCTTCCAGGGACCGGTAACCGTGCATTCCGCCGCCGCCAAAGCCGGCCGCCTCACCGGCGGCAAAAAGGCCGGGCACCGGTGTTCCGTCCAGCCCCAGCACGCGGGAGTCCAAATCGGTTTCCAGTCCGCCCAGTGTCTTGCGGGTCAGTACCGAGAGCCGGACGGCAATGAGCGGGCCGTCCCTGGGATCCAGAATCGGATGCGGAGCTGCCGTTCTAATGAGCCGGTCCCCCAAATAATTGCGTGCTCCTCGGATGGCGGTCACTTGGCTGTCCTTGCTGAAAGGATTGGCGATCTCCCGGTCCCGGGCTTCCAGCTCGCTGCGGATCGCCTCGGCGGACAGGACCGGCGCAGCGCCGTTAGTTGAGTTCTTCGCCAGCGCGTTCATGCCCGCTACCAGTTCTTCCACCGAGCCGGCGCTGATGAAGTCCTCGCCGTGGTCCAGGAACTTTTGCACCGGGCCGGGCACCCCGGCCGTGGCACGGCCCAGCACATCACGCACGGATTTGCCCGTGAGGTCCGGATTCTGCTCGGACCCGGACAGTGCGAATTCCTTCCGGATGATCGCCTTGTTGAGGATGAACCAGCTGTAGTCCTGGCCCGTGCCGCGCAGATGCTCCAGCGTGCCGAGCGTATCGAAGCCGGGAAACAGGGGCACGGGAAGCCGGTTGCCGGCGGCGTCCAGCCAGAGCGGGGACGGACCGGGCAGAATCCGGATCCCGTGGTTGGCCCACACCGGGTCCCAGTTCCGGATGCCCTCCACGTAGTGCCACATCCGGTCCGGATTGATCACCCGGCCCCCGGCGGCGGCACTGGCGGTGATCCCGCGTCCGTCAACATGTTCGGGCACCCCGCTGAGCATCGTTTCCGGCGGGCTTCCCAGCCGCTGCGGCCAGGCCGCCCGCACCAGGGCATGGTCTCCGCCGATTCCTCCGGTGGTAACGACGACGGCGCCGGCCGTGAACTCGAAGTCCGCCAGCCGGACGCGGCTGGTCGAAGCGCCGCGGACCGCCGTCGTCGGCTCCAGCACACCGCCGCGCACCCCGGTGACCACCCCGTTGCTCACGGTCAGTTCCTCCATCCGGTGGCGGAAGGCCAGCCGCACCAGTCCCCTGGCGACACCGTCGCACACCTTCGCCTCAAAGGGTGCGGTGATGCCCGGGCCCGTTCCCCAGGTGATGTGGAACCGCGGCACCGAGTTACCCGGGCCGGCCGCCCCGTACCCGCCGCGTTCCGCCCACCCCACCACCGGAAAGATGCGGTGCCCCATCTGATGCAGCCACGCACGTTTCTCTCCCGCCGCGAAGTGGACGTAGGATTCGGCCCAGCGGCGCGGCCAGTAATCGTCCGGCCGGTCAAAGCCTGCTGTTCCGAGCCAGTCCTGCCATGCCAGTTCCACCGAATCACGCACCCGCAGCCGCCGCTGTTCGGGCGTATCCACCATGAAGAGTCCGCCGAAGGACCACCAGGCCTGGCCGCCGAGGCTGGCCTCGCCTTCCTGTTCCACCAGGATGACGGAGCGGCCGGCGTCAACCAGCTCGGCGGCGGCCGTGAGCCCCGCCAAGCCGGCCCCGACAACTATGACGTCCGCGTCTGTGCTTGGCTGCATCCGGTTCACGGTACCGGCAGATGAGGCCTCTGGCTAGGGCCGATAACGGCGGGGTGGGTGACGGTCCGGAGCGCTTCTTAAACCGGCACAGCAACTTAGCGGTTGCCCCTTACTGCCCGGGACACCGCTTCCTAGACTGAACCGTACGGGCGGCTCATCTGAGGAGCCTGCATGCACCCAACCCGACTGGAGATAGACATGGCTGAAAAGGAACATTCCGTATCCGGCGATGACCGGGACCGCACCCACAACGAAGCTCCGTCCGAGGGAGACTCGTCAGCCGAAGGATCCGCTGAACCGCGTCAGCACAGCCAAGAGGCTGCCGAAGGAGATGATGATACGAAGTGACGGCGGCGCATCCAAAGGCCCGGAGTCCCAACCTTGGGACTCCGGGCCTTTAGCTTTGGTCTCTTCGGCTTTCGTCTGTTTAAAGGTGGTCTGCGGGTCGGGACTGCGGATGGGGACTGCTCATCCGAGCGGTATCTCTCAGGACGCCTTGGCGCGTCCGTTCTCACGGCTGGCATCGCCTAGAACGTCTGCGCCGTGGCTTTGATCTACGATCGGGCCGGTGCCGGCGATCTCGCGCAGCAGCTCGATTCCCGCAACGGCTGCCTGTTTGGTGGGAAACATGGCCGACACCGCCATCAGCGCGCCGTCACCGGAAATGAGTTTGATCCGAAACGCACCGTCATGGGCGTCTACCAGCTTGAAGTAGCCCGACATCTCTTACCTCCTTGTAAGGGGTATATCTGTGCCATCAATAGTAAGCCAACTTATGAACTCTGGAACCTTTTGCCCGCTGTACGCCCAGCCGTAACCGTTTCGTTATCCGGATTGCCCGCCCTGCCTGCCTGGAGCAGCCGTCAGGACACGGTGGATCTGCTCCGGTGTTGCCGGCTGGGATGTCAGCAGAGCGGCAAGAATCCGTGCCTGCGGCGGCTTGAGGTCACCTGAAGGAATTGCTCCGGCCCGCACCAGGTCCACCCCTCCGCCGTCACCGTACGTTGGGATCACGGGACCGTGGGGAACCCGTGAGCTCAGTACCACAAAGCACCCCGAGCGGACTGCGTCCTGAACCGCTTCCACGAATCCGGGACCGGCATTCCCCGTCCCGGTACCGGCCAGGACAACGGCGGCTGCACCGGTGTGGACCGCATAGGAGAACAGATCGGTGTCCGTCCCAAGCGAACAGTCCACAATGCTGACGCGGGTCCGGTCGAACTCCTCGCCGGGCATGCGAAGCGGTGACGGCCGAAGCGGCCTGGCGGTGACGTGCAGGCTGTCCCCGATGAAATGTGCCACCTCGGTGCCTCCGGCATACGGGTCGGCTGCCGTTGTACTGGCCAGGAAGAGTCCCCGGGCTGAACGAATCTTCCCGGCGAAGGAAACCAGCACGCCCGTCCCCCTTAGCTCCGGGGAAGCTGCGGCCTCCACTGCCTGCTCCAGGTTCTCCGGACCGTCAGGAGCAGGGCTGTCCGCGGGACGGCTGGCACCGGTAAACACCACAGGCTTGGGTGAGCTGTGGACCAGGTCCAGCAGGAACGCCGTCTCTTCCATGGTGTCGATTCCATGGGTAATGACGACGCCGTCCACGGTGGAGTCCATCACGGCGTTGCGCGCAGCCTGGGCGATGAGCCGCAGATCGGACAGCTGCAGCTGGTAACTCCCGCTGACCATCACGTTCCGCACAGTAACCGTGTGACGGCGGGACAGCGTGCGGATCAGGTCCTCCGCATGGTCCTTGGCGATCAACCCGCCCGGACCTGTGCTCCGCGACGCGATCGTGCCGCCCGTACCAAGGATTCGAATCGAAGCCATCGGCCAACCCTTCATGTTTTCTGATCTATCAGCCAACCTAGGCCGAGCCGGCGGGCGGTGGCTAGGGCCCTGCGCCGTACCTGCTCCCGGACGCCGGATTCGGGAAGGAAGCTGCGGACGGACGGCTGCCTAGACTTGAACCATGGCCGATACCGTCACCGCCCAACAGCGCAGCCGGAACATGTCCCGCATCCGAAGCAAGAACACCAAACCCGAGCTTTTGGTTCGGCGCCTTCTCCACGCCGCCGGTTACCGCTTCCGCCTGCACGGCGCGGCAGGAGGAAAGCTGCTGCCGGGTAAACCCGATCTGGTATTTGCCGCCCGGCGCAAGGTCATTTTCGTGAACGGCTGTTTCTGGCACCTGCACAGTTGTGCCGCGGGCACGCGTGCACCTCAGAGCAACAGCGAGTTCTGGGCTGAGAAGCGGCGCAGGACGGCGCTGCGTGACTCGGCAGCACTGGATTCCCTCGCGGCAGCGGGATGGGAATCACTCACCGTGTGGGAGTGTGAGTTGAAGGACCGGAATGCCCTCACAGACCAGCTCGTGACTTTCCTCGGCCCGCGCGGCACCTCAAATCGTTAGACTCAAACCTCACAAACCCGTGATGAACCAGGCACCTCCGCCATCCACTCGCAGACAGGACAGACATGGCCCACAACAGCACCGCCAGGCGCGGCGTTCTTTTCGACGTCGACGGAACCCTGGTTGATTCGAACTATCTGCACGCCGTTGCCTGGTGGCAGGCCTTCCGCCGCATGGACCTGGACGTTCCAATGTCTTCCGTGCACCGGGCCATCGGGATGGGCGGCGACAAGCTGGTTGAGCATCTCCTGGGCGAGGATCGGGACAAGGACCAGGACGAAAAGCTGGACGCCACCCACGGAGCAATTTTCTCCACCTGGTGGCCGGCGCTGCGCTCTTTCGACGGTGCCCGGGAGCTGCTGCTGGCCTGTGCGGACAGGGACTTGACCATTGTGCTGGCCTCATCAGCCTCAGGACCGGAGCTGGAAGTCCTGCGCACCGTCATTGACGCCGATTCCGCGATCACCGCCGCCACTTCCTCAGCCGACGCCGAGAATTCAAAGCCTTCACCCGATATCCTGCAGTCGGCCCTGGACAATTCGTCCCTGACCGCCGGAGAGACGATCTTCGTTGGCGACTCGGTCTGGGATGTCAAAGCTGCGGCAGAGCTGGAGATCCCCACGATTGGGCTGCTGTGCGGCGGCACCGGTGAAGCGGAACTGCGCGACGCCGGGGCCACCGAAATCTGGGAGAACCCGCGTCAGCTCCTGGAAAACCTGGAGAGCTCGATGCTCGGCAAATTGGCGGCACGCTGACTGCGGCCTGACGGCCCTGCTTTCCCTCCCCCGCAAACACGGCCGAGATGCCGATCGAAAGGACGTCCGAATGACCACCGAACCCACCGGCCCTGCCAACGCCGAGGAAGATCCGCTGGGACCCAGCGCACCGCAGCCTGAGCCCGCGGGTGATCCGCAGCGGCCCGGGCAGTCCGGACGCCCGGCCGGAAACATCCGTGACGCGCAGGGCACCTCGCCCGGCGGAACGGTTCCGGCCGGCCATTCCGGCAAAGTTCCTGAGGATCCGGCGGCCGGCAGCGGCACGGATCCCGAGGAAGCCCTGGCCGAACCTGAGTCTTCGGACGGCTAGGCCAGTCCGGCCCGGCGCAGCGCATCAGCCATCGGGCCCTGCGCCGGCGCCGGAGCCGCGGGACGGCGGGTGGTTCCGCGGGCGGGAGCACCCGCTTTTCCGGTCCGCTGCGGCGAGGAACCCTTGCCGCCGTCGCCGGATCCCGGCTCAGGGCGGGTTTTCACCGCGCGTTCCCGCGGCATCTTGGGACCCCGGGACGGGGCAGCGGGGTCGTCGTCCAGGCGCAGCGTCAGCGAGATGCGTTTGCGCTCCGGATCGGCTTCCAGCACTTTGACCTTGACTATCTGTCCTGATTTCACGACGTCGTGGGGATCAGAGATGAAGGTGGAGGACATCGCAGAAATGTGCACCAGCCCGTCCTGATGAACTCCTACGTCCACGAAGGCGCCGAACGCCGCCACATTGGTCACCACACCGTCCAGCACCATGCCCGGACGGAGGTCGGAAATCTTCTCCACGCCGTCGGAGAAAGCAGCCGTCCGGAATTCCGGACGCGGATCGCGGCCCGGCTTGCGGAGCTCAGCCACAATATCCAGGATTGTGGGGAGCCCAACTGTGTCATCCACGAAAGCAGACGGGGTCAGGTTCTCCAGTGACGCTCCCGCCGGACCCATAGTGCTCCCGGCGGCGGCGAGGATCCGGCGGGCGAGGCCGTAGGACTCCGGATGCACGCTGGAGGCATCCAGCGGTTCACTTCCCGCGGTGACCCGCAGGAAGCCGGCACACTGCTCAAAGGCCTTTGCGCCCAGCCGCGGCACTTTCTTCAGGTCCGCACGGCGGGCGAACGGACCGAATTCGTTCCGGTAGGCCACAATGTTTTCGCTGAGCATCGGCCCAACGCCGGCCACCCGGGTCAGCAGCGCCGGTGAAGCCGTGTTCACGTCCACCCCCACGGCCGTGACGCAGTCCTCGATCACGGCGTCCAGGGAACGCTCCAGCTTGGCCGCACTGACATCGTGCTGGTACTGGCCCACCCCAATCGACTTCGGATCGATTTTCACCAGTTCAGCCAGCGGATCCTGGAGCCGGCGGGCAATGGACACGGCACCGCGCAGGGAAACATCCATCCCCGGCAGCTCAGCCGAGGCAAGGGCGGAGGCCGAATACACGGAGGCACCCGCTTCCGACACCACGAGCTTTTGCAGACCGGAACCGGGCAGCAATCGGATGAGTTCGGTGGCCAGCTTGTCAGTTTCCCGCGACGCAGTGCCGTTGCCGATCGCAATCAGCTCCACTGAATGCTTCTTCACCAGCTCGGCGAGCCGGGAAAGGGCTTCATCCCATTTGCGGGCCGGGGCATGCGGATAGATGGTGTCGGTGGCCACCGGCTGCCCGGTGCCGTCCACCACCGCTGCTTTCACGCCTGTGCGCAGCCCCGGGTCCAGCCCGAGCGTTGGACGGCTTCCTGCCGGGGCGGCGAGCAGGACATCGCGCAGGTTCGCTGCGAAGACCCGGACCGCTTCGGCCTCGGCAGCAGTGAACAGCCGAACGCGAAGGTCTGCTGAGAGCTTGGCCAGGATACGCCGCCACGCCAGCTGCACGGTCTGCTGCAGCCAGGCGTCGGCCGGCCGGCCACGGTCCGCGATGCCCAGGCTCACGGCTACTGACCGCTCAAATTTGTGCCTGGCTGCCGCCAGCGCAGCGGTGTCGGCCGGGTCGGCCTCCGCCAGTTCCAATTCCAGGATGCCTTCTTTTTCGCCCCGGAACAGCGCCAGCACCCGGTGGGAGGGCATGGCGGAAGGCGAGCCGGTATACGCGAAGTAGTCGGCGAACTTCCGGCCTTCATCTTCCTTGCCCTTCTTGACCTGTGAGCGCATCCGCCCCTGCTTCCACAGCCGTTCCCGCTGGCTGGTGAGCAGATCGGCGTCCTGGCCCGCCTGTTCAATCAGGATCGCCCGCGCTCCCGCGAGCGCTTCCGCGGGGTTGGGCACGGCGTCATTCATATAACCGGCGGCGGTCCGTTCAGGGTTCAGTGTCGGGTTGGCCAGCAGCGCCCGGGCGAGCGGTTCCAATCCGGCTTCCCGGGCCATCTGTGCCTTGGTGCGGCGCTTGGTTTTGTACGGCAGGTAGATGTCCTCGAGCCGGGACTTGGTGTCGGCAGCGTCGATGGCCGTCCGAAGCTCCGCAGTCAGCTTGCCCTGCCCGTCAATGGCCTCCCGGACGGCCTGCCGCCGGTCCTCCAGCTCCCGCAGGTACCGCAGCCGCTCGTCGAGTTCGCGCAGCTGGGCGTCGTCCAGGCTTCCGGTGGCCTCTTTCCGGTACCGGGCAATAAACGGGACCGTGGCGCCGCTGTCCAGCAGGTCGACGGCGGCACGCACCTGCCAGGGGGCTGCCTTCAGTTCCTCCGCGATCCGGGCGCAGATCCGGTCGTCAGTCCGGTGGGCCGCTGAGCCGGACCGGGCTGCGGAGCGCTCCGGCGAGGAGAGCGGGGTTGCTGGTTTCTTGGGCTGTTCCGGGAGAAGACTCACCCGCCCAATTGTTCCCTACCACCTGCGGGATTGGTCAACTGTTCCCGTGCAGGGGAACCGGTGCGGCCCGGTCAGCCACCGGATTTTCCCTGTCGGGTTCCCAGCGGAGTAAGTCGCCGGGCTGGCAATCCAGCGCCTCACACAGGGCGGCCAGCGTGGTGAAGCGCACCGCTTTTGCG
This sequence comes from Arthrobacter sp. APC 3897, assembly GCF_030407495.1. GTDB lineage: Bacteria > Actinomycetota > Actinomycetes > Actinomycetales > Micrococcaceae > Arthrobacter_B. Next base: position 49,405 of record NZ_JASDDG010000022.1, read on the forward strand.
CGGCCGTTCTTGAGGACGGCGAGGTTGGCGGGGGTAATGCCGATGCGTTCGGCCAGGACTCCCACCGGCATTTTCCGTTTCGCCAGCATGACATCGATGTCCACGATAATGGGCATCAAATCACCCCGCCGAGTTCACTGCGCAATGCAGCTGCCTCAACATCGGTGGCCACTGCACGCGCCAGCAGCATCCGCAGCACCAGGACGATCAACGCAACCCCGGCAACCGCCGTACCTGTTCCTCCGATAAGCAGCACAATGCCGGGGGCAACCCCTTCCCCCGGGGCCAGGACCGCTCCCAAGCCGAACATCAGCAGGGCACCCGTGCCTACGGCACCGATCACGACGTCGACGTAGCCGAAGGCCACCCGCGAAAACACCGTTCCCTTCCGCACCATCGTCAGCAGGCACCAGACGCAGACCAGGATGATCTGCACGCAGATCAGGCCCAGGACGATCAGAACGACGACGGGGACCCGGACAGCGTCTGCGCCCGGGCCCGCTTCCGCCAGATCGGCTGCCAGCAGGGGCACCATGACTGTCTGCACAAACACGGTACCGGCGAAGACCACGGCCAGCACAATGCGCAACGCCAGTATGGTCAGCTTGCCCATGAATCCTCTCCCTTTACTGTTTCTCAGGGCTAATCTATCGATAGTCGAGAGACCCGGCAAGGGTGCGGGTTGTTTAGCTCTCCTTCGTCACTGTCGTTGCCGCCGAGCTGCCTGCCCGGTGTTCCGCGGCATCCCGGGCCACAATGTAGCCGTATACCAGGCCCTGGCCGATGGTTGCCCCGGCGCCCGGATAGCTCTTGCCGAAAACATTCGCTGCGGTGTTTCCGATGGCATAGAGGCCGTCCACGGCTGTTCCGTCTTCAGCCAGAACGCGTCCCCGCGCATCCGCCGTCAGCCCGCCGCAGGTGCCCAAATCACTCAGGACAACTTTGACGGCGTAGTACACGTCTCCGGAGAGGGGACGCAGGTTCGGGTTGGGCCGCACCGTCGGGTCACCGTAGTACCGGTCGTAGGCGCTGGAGCCCCGGTGGAAGTCCTCGTCCACCCCGGCACCGGCCAGTTCATTGAAGCGGGTTGCCGTTCCCGTGAAGGCCTCCTCCGGTACTCCGATCTCCCGGGCCAGTTCCGTCAGGCTGCCCGCCTTGGCGGCAATGCCTTCCTTGTACCATTTCTCCGGCAGCGCCATCCGGGGAAAGAGGCTTCCGGCCAGGATGTAGCTGTTGCGGTACTCCTGGTCGAACACCATCCACATGGTCCCCACCGGGTTTCCCTGCTGTTCACGCTCCAGGACGCACTGCCCAAAGGACATGTAGTCCTGGGCCTCGTTGACGAAGCGGTTTCCGCTGCCGTCCACAATGAAGGATCCGGGGAGGGACCGCTCGGCCAGCATGACCGACGGCGCCCGCCCCGGCAGCGGCGCAACGGCCGGGAACCACCAGGACTGGTCCATCAAGGCTGTGCCGGCGCCGATTTCCGCGGCGGCCTTGATGGCATCTCCGGTATTTCCCTCGCTGCCGAAGCTCCAGGCTTCCAATGATTCGGACTGGTGCTTGTGGCGCATGGCCATGTCATGGTCAAACCCGCCCGCGGCGAGGACCACACCCTGACGCGCGGTAACCGTAACCTCGCGTCCGTCCTGTTCCAGCACGGCTCCGGTGACCCTGCCGTCTTCGGTGACGAGGCGCACCAGGGAGGTGTCCGTCCAGACCGGGATGCCCGCACCGAGTACCCCGGCGTACAACCCGGCGGCGAGCGCCTGTCCGCCGGCCACGTAGTCGCGCTTCAGCACGCGGCCGCCAACTCCCTGCGCCACGCGTGTTACCGCGGTGGCCAGACCTTTGACGGGCACTTTGGAAATCAGGTTGAGCCAGCGGTAGTCCTTACCCGTGATGGCCATGGGCAGGGAGGACTCCATGGTGCCGCCACGGAGCCTGCCCCGTTCCTCGCCAAGGGTGTTCACGTCAAAGGGCTTGCATTCACAGCTGCGCCCCGCCGCTGAACCTCCGGGTTCCTCCGGGTGGTAGTCCGAGTACTCCTTATCCCACAGGAACTTCATGGGCGTGGTGCGCTGCAGCATTTCCACGGTGGCAACTCCGTTGTCCAGGAAGGCCTGCCAGCGCTCCCGGGACGAGGTGCCGCCCACAACGGCGTCCACGTAGGCCGCGGCGCGCTCCGGTGTGTCCCGGGCTCCGGCGGCATCGAGCACCGGGTTGTTGGGAATCCAAAACGCTCCGCCGGAGCGGGCCGTAGATCCGCCCACTGTGGCTGTCTTTTCCACGATCAGCACCGACGACCCCTGCTCGGCTGCCGCCAGGCCTGCGGCCATTCCGGTTCCTGAGCCGATGATGAGCAGATCCACAGTGGTGTCCTGTGCCGTGAACTTCCGTGCTGGTACCGGTAGTGCCATGTGCCGTCTCCCGAGATTTTGTGAGTGGTTTCCATCAGCGCACCGCGGCTACCTGCAGCATGCTGTTTGTGCACCCTAACCCGGAGATGAACTGAAACCCAGTTTCAGCTTTGGTGTCGTGTGTCGCCCCCGCCGCTACCAGTCCCCGGAACGGAACACCCGGCGTCGTGCGCTGAGCAGTTCCACTTCGGGCCGGGCCGCCACTAACCGCTCAACGGCGTCAAGCACCTCAGCAATATGCCCGGCGTCCGCAGCGACGAGCCCCGCGCCGAGTTCGGCCCGCCGGTGCAGATCCAGCCGGCCTGTCTCGGCAGCAGAGACCTCAAATTTGCGCCGTACCTCGGCCAGAATCGGCCGGATCACGGACCGTTTGCCCTTGAGCGAGTGCACGTCGCCCAGCAGCAGGTCGAACTCGATCATGCCCATCCACATAACAGCCATAGTGGTTCAGCCCGGCTCCGGACGCCAGCGGCGGCGGCCCTGCCCCGGCGTCGTTCTCTTTGCCGGTGATATCTTCGCTTAGATGAGCACCCCTGCCAAAGCTCCTGTCCAACCCCGCCGCCGCAACGTCCTGTCCGGAGTGCTGGTAGGCATCGGCATCGCTGCGTTCGTGGACTAGGTGGTGTTTCACCAGCTGCTGCAGTGGCACCACTTTTACGACAAGTCCACCACCGCCGTCGGGCTCTTCTCGGATGGACTGTTCCATGCCTTCGGCTGGTTCGCCGTGGTGGCCGGTTTGTTCCTGTTCGCTGATCTTCGCCGCCGCGCCGTCCTGCTGCCCGCCCGGTGGACGGGAGCTGTCCTGCTGGGAACCGGCGCGTTCCAGCTGTATGACGGCACCGTCCAGCACAAGCTCATGGAACTGCACCAGATCCGCTACAACGTCCCGCTGCTGCCCTATGACCTGCTGTGGAACCTGAGCGCGGCCGCCATGATTCTCGCCGGGGCGGTCCTGCTGTACCGGACCCGTGACGCAGAGCCCGCCGGCAGCCGCGCCGGAGCGTAGGGATGCATCAGCACCAGGCCGGCGGGTTTGGGGCCGAACTGCTGTTTCTGGTTCCCGCCGCCGCGGCCGTTGCCGCTTATTGGGCCGGCACCCTCTCCTCCCGCTCCGGAGCATGGCCGCTGTACCGCGCCGTGCTGTTTACCGCGGGCACCGGGGCCGTCCTGGCCACTGTCCTGGATCCGCTGGCGACCCGCAGCCATGAAGAATTCGCCGTCCTGGGCATCACCCATCTGCTGGCCGGCATGCTGGGACCTGCGCTCCTAGTGCTCTCACGTCCTGTCTCGCTTGCGCTGCGCAGCCTCGATGTTGTGCCGGCTCGACGGCTGTCCCGCGCGCTCCGCAGCCGTCCGCTGCGTTTCCTGACCTTCCCCGTGACTGCCGCCGTCCTCAACATCGGAGGGATGGTGCTGATGTTCCGGACCGGGCTCTTCACAGCCATGCATGAATCCGCTCCGGTCCACTGGCTGGTGACATTCCACCTTTTCTCGGCGGGATACCTGTACACCGCATCCCTGGTGGGCCGGGATCCAATGCCGCACCGTGCCGGTTTCCGGCTGCGCGCTGCCGCCCTCATCCTCTCGGCCGCCGCCCACAACATCCTGGCCAAAACGCTGTACGCCGATCCGCCGCCGGGGGTACCGGCTGCGGACGGCCAGTCGGGTGCCCTCATCCTGTACTACGGCGGCGGCGTGGTGGAAATTGCGCTCATTTTCCTGCTGTGCCGGCAGTGGTACATGTCCGCCCGCCCGCAGCGCAGTCCCGTCTGCGTTTAGATCCTGTGTTTAGATCCCGTGTTTAGCTCCTGCCGCCGGAAGAGACCTGTGCCTGTGCCCCGGGTCCGTCCGCCCCGGCCAGGCTGCCGTCCACCAGGGACACGATCATGGAACAATCCTTACCGGCATGTCCGGCGTCCACCAGCCGCTGGAAAAGCTGCTGGACATGCTCACCGATCTCCAGCGGCGTTCCGGTGTCCCGGGCGGCGGCGATCGCCAGGTTGATGTCCTTATTGGCCAGCTCCGCCGTGAAGGTGGGGGCAAAGCCGTTGTTGGACGCAGCCGATGCCACCACGCCGGGCATGGGGTACCAGGTGCGCAGCGCCCAGCTGTCGCCCGAGGACACGGAGGCGATGTCCCAGAACACCTGTTTGTCCAAGCCGAGCCGGTCAGCCAGGACGGCCCCCTCGGAGGTCGCCGCCAGGTTTATGAACAGCATCAGGTTGTTGCAGATTTTTGCCGCCTGGCCGGTGGTGGCCCCGCCGGTGGGGATGACGTTTCCGGCCATCGGCTCAATAAAGGCTGCCGCCTCCTGCACCGGACCGGGTTCACCTCCCACCATGAAGGTCAGCGTCCCGGCTTCGGCACCGCTGATCCCGCCCGAGACCGGGGCGTCCACAAAGCGGAAGCCGGCGGCAGCGGCGGCGTCGTGCAGCGCCTGGGCCGATTCAATATCGATGGTGGAGGAGTCGACCAGCAGCGTGCCGGTGTCAGCATGAGCCAGCACCCCGTCCCCGCCCAGATAAACGGACCGGGAGTGCTCCCCCTTGGGCAGCATGGTGAAGACGACGTCGGCGCCGGCCACCGCATCGGCGATGCTGTCCACTGTTTCCACGCCGCGGTTCCCGGCAGCGGCAACCGCTGCGGGGTTCAGGTCATAGCCGCGGACCGTGTGCCCGGCCGCCACCATATTGGCCGACATGTAGCCGCCCATGTTTCCGAGTCCAATCCATCCCACTGCAGCCATTTGTAAGCTCCTTTGTTGATCCGGCACCTGCAGGGTGCTGATGCCGGCTTCAGATTGTTGATGAGGATCCGGTGCGTTCAGGAGCACCCGGAGGAACCGCTTATTTGCGGCGACCGTTCCCGGCCGCTTTGGTCTTGGATGCAGCCAGCAGATCCGCTGTGCCCCGGGCATCGGCGGCATCAACGTCCTGCAGGGAGATGCCGTTGGTTTCGCGCAGCATCACCACTGAAAAAGCGGTAACGGCGCAGGCGCACAGCAAATAGACGGCCACCGGGGTGGAGGAGTCATACCGTTCCAGCAGAGCTGTGGCGATGATCGGAGCCAAGGAACCCGCAACAATTGACGTCACCTGGTACCCCAGCGAGACACCGGAATACCGCATCCGGGTCGGGAACATCTCCGCCATGATGGCCGGCTGCCCCGCGTACATCAGGGCATGGAACAGCAGGCCAATGGTGACCGCCGCCAGGATCACCAGGTCATCCGCCGTATCCATCATGGGGAACGCAAAGAATCCCCAGGTGGCGCCCAGCACGGCCCCGGCGAGATAGACCGGGCGCCGGCCAAACCGGTCCGACATCCGTCCAACCACGGGGACCGCGCAGAAATGGATGAAATGCGCCACCAGCAGCAGCAGGAGGATCCGCGAGGTATCCACTTCCACGACCAGCCGCAGATACGTGATGGAGAAGGTCACCACGAGGTAGTACAGAATGTTCTCGGCGAAGCGCAGGCCCATGGCAGTAAAGACACCGCGCGGGTAGCGCTTGAAGACCTCAACAACTCCGTAGCCTTTAGCCTCCTCCTCAACTTCCTTCTGTGCTTCCAGGAAGATGGGGGCGTCGCTGACCTTGGTCCGGATGTAATAGCCCACCAGCACGATGACTGCCGAGAGCCAGAACGCCACACGCCAGCCCCAGCCCAGGAACGCATCCTCGGAGAGCGTGGCGGACAGCGTGAACAGCACTCCGGTGGCCAGCAGATTGCCCATGGGAACCGCGGACTGGGGCCAGCTGGACCAGAATCCGCGCGATTTGTTGGGGCTGTGCTCTGCCACCAGAAGAACGGCGCCGCCCCATTCACCGCCGACGGCGAACCCCTGGATAAAGCGCAGGGTCACCAGCATGGCCGGGGCCCAGTAGCCCAGCTGGTCAAAACCGGGCAGGCAACCCATCAGGAACGTCGAGGTGCCCACCAGAATGATGCTCAGCTGAAGCAGTTTCTTGCGCCCGAATTTGTCCCCGAAATGCCCGAAGACAATTCCGCCGATTGGCCGGGCCACGAAGCCGACGGCGTAGGTCACGAAGGCGGCGATGATGCCGTCAAGTTCCGTTTCGGCATTGGGAAAAAAGAGCCTTGCGAAAACGAGGGTGGAGGCGGCGGCGTAAAGGAAGAACTCATACCACTCCACCACGGTGCCTGCCATGGAGGCTGCAACAACCTTCTTCAATCCCTCCGGGGCGGGCTCTTTGCCCGCTCTGCGGGGGAAACCGCCCTGCCCGGCCTCACGCTGCCGGGGAATTTCAGTGCTCATTGGGGTGCTCCTGACCATGTCTTCGTTGACATTTACCGCCAGGCCCCTTGCCGATCCGGCCGGCGGTCCACTGAGTATGGCCGTATTCGGCCGCACACTCAATCCCCTCCAGAGGGCAACCTGTTGACCCCGGATTGTGTCCTGCGCAACATTCCCCTAAGAATGGACTATGACGGTCACCCTCAGATCACTGGAAATTGCTGTCCCTCCCACCGTGCTGGTACAAAACGAAGCACGTGACGTCTTTGCCGCCCAGCCCGGCCTCACCCGGCTTGGGCAACGGCTGGTAACCACATGTTTCAACTCCGCCGCCATCGATACCCGGCGCACCGCCCTCACGGAACTCTCCCTCTCAAGCCGCTCCGATAACCCGCAGTTCTTTGATGCCGCTTCCGGCCATATGCTCAGCCCCAGCACCAAAACCCGGAATGACATTTTTGCCGTCGAGGCCACGAAACTTTTCATTGAATCCGCCCGAAAAGCCGTTGATGCCTGCAACGGCATCGGTCCGGAAGACATCACCCATGTCATTACGGTTTCCTGCACCGGATTCTTCAATCCCGGACCTGATTACAAGGTGGTCCGGGCGCTTGGCCTGAATCCGTCAGTGCAGCGCTCGCATCTGGGTTTCATGGGTTGTTACGCAGCATTTCCTGCGATGCGGTCAGCAAAGGCATTCTGCGATGCGGATCCAAATGCCGTGGTGCTGGTTGTCAGCGCCGAGCTCTGTTCCCTGCATGTACGCACGTCCAATGATCCGGACACCATCATGGGATCTTCCCTTTTTGCGGACGGCGCAGCCGCAGCCGTTATTACCGCCCGTGACCTGCCGGGTAATGCTCCGGGTATCCAGCTGGATCATTTCGAAACCATCCTCACTCCGGTGGGCGAGGAATCCATGGCCTGGAATATCGGCGACGAAGGATTTGAAATGGTGCTGGGGACCTACGTCCCGCACATCATTGATGACCACATTGTGGGCGCATTGGAACCGCTGCTGGCCCATGACCCCGCCCTTGCCGGACAGGCCTACCGCGACATCGAGCATTGGGCCATACATCCGGGCGGCCGCAGCATCCTGGACAAGGTGGAGGCCAAACTCGACCTGACCGAAGAGCAGCTGGTTCCAGCCCGCGAAACCCTGCGGAACTGGGGCAACATGTCCAGTGCCACGGTCATGTTTGTGCTCAAGCACATCATGGACCAGCCCTTCCGCGGCGGAAATGAGCGCATCTGTTCCATGGCTTTCGGCCCCGGGCTGACGGTGGAAACCGGTCTGTTTACCCGCGTTGGCGGTCCGGTCACCCCCGCCGCGGCGGACAGTGCGGCAGAAGGCACCAGGGCTGAAGGAACCGGAGCTGAAGGAACCGCTGCGGAACAGGACCCGGCAAACCCGGCTGTTCCCGCTCCGGCAGGCGTGTGAGGACCGGAGTCTCCGCGGGTTCCCTGGCCCAGGGACCGTTGATGCGGCGGTTCACCCCGCCGCATCTGCGGTCCCTCACCGAGCGGAACACGGATGCCGTGGAAGAAATGGACCGCTCCGAGTGTGATCCGGTCAAACTGCAGCGGACCTATGCCCAGTTTTGGCTGATCAACACCGTGGTCTCCGGCTGGCGGCGCAACTACGTGCGGTACCTGCGTCCTTCCTTCGACGCCGGTCGGGTCAATACACTGCTGGACATCGGTTCCGGCGGCGGGGATGTTCCCCGGATGCTGGCCCGGTGGGCCCGCCGCGACGGCCTGCGGCTGGAGATCACGGGAATCGACCCGGATGAGCGGGCTCATGCCTTCGCCTCGTCCCAGCCGCCCATGCCTGGTTTGGCGTTCCGGCAGGCGTTCAGTTCCGAACTGGTCGCAGAAGGCAGGACGTATGACGCCGTCATCTCCAACCACGTCCTGCACCACCTCACCGACGAGCAGTTCCGGACCCTGCTGGCAGACTCGGAACAGCTGGGCAGCCGGCTCAGCCTGCACAGCGACATTGAACGCAGCCGCTGGGGTTACGCTCTTTTCTCGGCCGGCACCCTGCCGTTCTTCCCCGGCAGCTTTATCCGCCGGGACGGACTGACCTCCATCCGGCGCAGCTACACGGCGGACGAACTGGCATCGGCCGCCCCGCCCGGCTGGAACTGCATCCAGCACCGGCCGTGGCAAAACCTGCTCATGCATTCCCCGGCCGGGAAGCAGCCGTGACGGCGCAGGCGCAGTCCCCGGGCGCCGTCGGCCTTCCGCGCCCCGAAACTGATGTGGCCGTGGTGGGCGGCGGGCCCGTTGGCGTTTTCCTGGCCGTGCTGCTGGCACAGGCCGGTGTGAGTGTGCAGGTTGTGGAACAGCGGCTGGAGCGCTCAGCGCATTCGCGCGCCATCGGCATCCATCCCCCGTCGCTGGAGGCCCTGGCCGGTGCCGGCGTTGCCGGAAAAATCACCGGCGAAGGCGTGCAGGTCCGCCGCGGCGAAGCCCGCAGCAGCGGCCGCTATGTGGCTGCCTTGGATTTCGCGGCTGCTTCCGAGCGGTTCCCCTATGTACTGACGCTCCCGCAGCTGCGCACTGAAGCCATTTTGGAGGCGCGCCTCAAGGAGCTGGATTCCCATGCCCTGGTGCGCGGAGTCAGGGTCACGCAACTGCACGACGACGGCGGCCGGGTCCGGATCAGCGGCGTCAGGACCGGCGTTCCCGGCCACTCCGGCGCGCCGGGCCCGTCAGAGGATCTGGAACTTTCCGCCCGGATTGTTGTGGCGGCTGACGGTGCGCGGTCCGGGGTTCGCCGGCTGCTTGGGACCCCCTGCCGGACCCGGGCCCTGCGGGACAGCTACCTGATGGGAGACTTCGCTGACGGAACACCAGACGGCAGCACCGCCGTACTGTATCTGGAGTCCGGCGGCATCGTGGAGTCCTTCCCGCTGCCGGACGGAATCCGCCGCTGGGTTGCCCACACCGGTCAGCTGCTGACCGGCGCCACCGCAGCGGATTTGGCCGCCATGGTGAAAGAGCGCACCGGCGTCAGCCCGGACCCGGCGTCCAACACCATGCTCAGCGCCTTTGCCGTGCGCACCGGCCTGGTCCGGGACCTGGTGCGGGGACGCACGGTTCTTATTGGCGACGCGGCCCATGAGGTCAGTCCCATTGGCGGCCAGGGCATGAACCTCGGCTGGCTGGATGCGGCGGCGCTCGCCCCCATCATCGCCGCCTCGGTGGACGGGCACGACGTCGGGGCCTCCCTGGCGGCCTACGAAAGGCAGCGCCGCCGGGCCGCCCGGGTAGCTTCCGCACAGGCCCGGCTGAACATGGCCCTGGGCCGTCCGCTGGACCCTGCCCTGCTGGCCGCCCGGAACGCCGGACTGGCCAGGGTCCTGCGCTCCCCCGCTGCAGGCAACCTGGTGGCGCGCCGGTTTACGATGCAGTAGAGCGGGGCCCGGACCCGGTCGGGACGCCGGGCTTCGTTCCGGCACCGAGGCTTTCCGATCCTCCGGTCAGATCCGGGTTTGGCTGCGCCTTGGGGGTGGAAGCGGGGGTGATGTCCAGCGTGCGGCGCAGCACCTGCTCCTTGATCAGGAGCACGGCGATTAGCGCCACCACTGAAATGACGGCGGCAATCTGGAAGATGGTGGCCGTCGCGTCACCATAGGCGGCGCGGAAGATGCCCTGAACAGCTGCCGGCATGCTGCCGATGTCCAGCGAGTCACCGGCACCGCCGTCGGACACCGGAATGTTGGCGGCACGCAGGCCGTCAGCCGCCCGGCTGCTCACGGAACTGGACATCACGGCGCCCAGGACGGAAACGCCAACGGCGCCGCCGACAGTGCGGAAGAACGCGATGGAGGCGCTGGCCGAGCCGACTTCGGAGACCCGGACCGTGTTCTGCACAGCCAGCACCAAATTCTGCATCAGCAGCCCCATGCCCAGGCCAAGGACAAAGATGTACACGCTGACCAGCAGCATGTCGGTCTCGTGGTCCATGGTTCCGGCCAGGCCTGCACCGGCAATGACCATGATCGTGCCGGCAATCAGGAAACGCTTCCACTTGCCGAACCGGCTGATCAACTGGCCGGATCCCACGGAACCGGCCAGGTTGCCCGCAATCATCGGCAGCATCAGCAGCCCGGCTTCGGTGGGGCTGAATCCGCGGGCGATCTGGAAGTACTGGCCCAGGAAGGTGGTGGAACCGAACATCGCGATCCCCACGGCCACCGAAGCAACGATGGACAGTGCCGTGGTGCGCTGGCGGATGATCTTCAGCGGGATGATGGGTTCGCGGACCTTGGATTCCACCAGGACCAGCAGAGCCAGGAGTACGACGGCGCCGCCCACCATGGCTGCGGTCTGCCAGGACATCCACTCGTAGTATCCGGGCTTTCCGGCGAACGACACCCAGATCAAAAGCAGTGAGACACCGGCGGTCAGCAGGATTGAACCGAGCCAGTCAATGCTGACCCTGCGGCGGGTGTGCGGCAGGCGAAGCGTGATCTGGAGCAGGAACAGCGCCACTACCGCCAGCGGCACGCACAGGAAGAAGGTCCACCGCCAGCCCAGCGGGCTGTCCACAATGAAACCGCCCAGCAGCGGACCGCCCGCCGTGGCTACGGCCATCACCGCGCCCATGTAGCCGGAGTACCGGCCGCGTTCACGCGGCGGAATGATGGAGCCGATAACAGCCTGCACCAGGGCGGTCAGGCCACCCATGCCCAGGCCCTGAACCACACGGGCGGTCAGCAGGACGGTCATGTTGTCCGCCAGGCCCGCGATGACCGATCCAATCACGAAAACAATGATGCTCAGCTGGACCAGCAGCTTCTTGCTGAACAGGTCAGCCAGCTTGCCCCAGATTGGGGTGGAGACGGCGTTGGCCAGCAGTGCCGCCGTGACCACCCAGGCGAAGTCCGTCTGGGTCCCGTCCAGGTCCGCCATGATGGTTGGCAGCGCGTTGGCCACAATCGTGGTGCTCAGCATGGCCGTGAACAGTGCAGCCAGCAGACCGGTCAGTGCCTGCAGGATCTGCCGGTGGCTCATCTCCCCGGGAACGTGGTCCTGGCGGGCCGGCTTGCCGTTCCTGCGGGTTTTCCCGGAGGCGGACGCCGGGTTTTCAGCGGTGGTGGTTCTTTGCGGCTCTGTCACTTAGTTTTTTCTCCTGCCGGGATGGGCGGTTGGACGGTACCCGGCTTCATTGCGCGGATGGCTGTGTGCAGGCTCTCCGTGAGCTTGGTCAGGGATTCACTGGCAGAGAGTGCTTCTTCATCGGTCCAGTGCTCAAGCATGTCCTGAAGCAGTGCTGCCCGGCGGTGCATCTCATCCGAGACTGCCTGGGTTCCGGCCGGAGTCAGACTGATGAGATGGGCCCGGCCGTCATCGGGGTGGGGCCGGCGGCAGACGTAGCCCATGGTCGCCAGTTCGGAGAGGTGACGGCTGAGTCCGGCCGTTCCGATGCCGAGTTTCTCCGCCAGCTCGGTAGCCCGGATCTCTCCGTGGTCGCCAATGATCCGCATGACTCCGTGCAGTGCGGTGCCCGGGCTTCGCGGGTCGGGGCTTATTTGCGCGACGCAGCGAAGCTGGCGCTGGAGCCGGAAAATGAGCGTGATTAATTCTTCAGCTGATTGCTGGTTAACTGCCACGGAATGCCTGTCTGGAACAGATTGTTGTTTGCCTCAGGCAACAATACGACTGTTGATTGCTTCAGTCAACGAACTAAATGGACAGGGTCCGCTGCGGCCGTCCTTCACGCAGCATGGTATGCGGCAGGTGACGCCGGGTTGCCCTCCGGGAGGGGGCAAAGGGCAACCCACGGGATGTCAGTCCGTCAGGTGGGACAGTCCGTCAGGTGGATTAATCCGCCAGGTGGGTCGGAGCGAAAAGCCCGATGGTCGCTTCAACCACCACCACGTTGGGTCCGTCGCCGGCGAGCGCTTCCGCCAGCGCCTCCCGCACGCCGTCGGGCGCTGTCCGGCGTGCCGGAACGCCGAAGGACTCGGCCAGCTTCACAAAGTCGGGGCCGGCCAGTTCGGTGGCGGTGGCCTTGCCGAACGCTTCAACCATGTATTCGCGCAGGATGCCGTAGCCGCCGTCGTCGACAATCAGCCAGGTGACGGGCAGATTATGCTGCCGGGCGGTGGCGAGTTCCGCGATGGAATACATGGCCGAGCCGTCGCCGGAGACTGCCAGGACCCGCTCGCCCAGTCCAACGGCGCCGCCGATGGCTCCGGGGTAGCCGTACCCCAGGCCGCCGGCGCCCTGGGCGGAATGAAACTGGCCGGACTTGGCGTCCCAGCAGCTCCACGCCCAGTATGCGGCGATGGTCATGTCCCAATACGTCTGCATGGAAGCGGGAACTGCTGCCCGGATGTCAGCCATGAACTTCCGTTCCATCCCCAGGTCCTGTCCCTCCAGGCGCTCAGCAACCAGGGAGAGGGTGCGGGCCACCACGTATTCCGGAGTTTGGCCGTGCCAGTCCGACGGGTTCCGCGGGGACACGGCGAGGAAGGCTCCGAGTGCTTCATCCAGGGCCGCGAGCGCCTGCCCGGCATCGGCGCGGATCCCCAGGGCCGGCCGGTTGGATTCCAGCACCCGCGGCTCGGCGTCGATCTGGATGATGCGGCCGCGCGGCTGCAGCGTGAAGTAGTTGGATGTGACCTCGCCCAGCGACGAGCCGACGACAACGAGAACATCGGCGTCTTCCAGGACATCGGTGGTGTGGCGGTCTTCAATCCAGGACTGGAGGGAGAGCGCATGGTTCCAGGGGAACGCTCCGTTGCCGCCGGGAGTGCAGATCACCGGCGCGCGCAGTTTCTCCGCCAGGGCCAGCAGATCAGCCTCAGCCCTGCCCCGCCGGGTTCCGCCGCCGGCAATGATCGCCGGACGTTCCGCAGCGGCAAGCCACCGCACCGCTTCCTTCACCAGCTCGGTCCGCGGCGGATTGTCAAAGGGCTCCGCCAGCGCATCTTCAACTGCGGGTACCAGCACGGGGTTCAGCAGGACGTTCTGGGGTATCTCCAGCCATACCGGCCCCATGGGCGAGGAGATGGCCTCCGTCCAGGCGTCCTGGATGGCCGAGGGGATGCCTGAAGCGTGCTGGATGAGCCGCTGGCTCTTGGTGACGTTGGCGGCCGAAGCCTTCTGGTCATCGAGCTGGTGGAGCATGCCGCGGCGGCGGGCACCGAGCCCCTCTAGGGGAATCTGGCTGGCCACCACCACCATGGGCACACCGGTGGCATATGCCTCCTGCAGTCCGGCGAGCGCCGTCAGGGCTCCGGGACCGGTGGACAGGAAGACAACACCCACCTCACCGGTGGCGCGTGAGAAACCATCGGCGGCAAAAGCCGAGTTGTTCTCCACCCGCGAGGACACAAAACGGAGATTGGAACGGGACAGGGCATCGAACAGCCCCAGCGCATGCTGCCCGGGGATGCCAAAGACGGTGGTGGCACCGAGGGCGGAAAGAGTTTCCACCACCAGGTCTCCGCCGTTGCGCTTCGGCGACGTGCCGCCGTGCAGGGCGGCGTCCTCGGACAGCACCGTGTTCGGGATTTCCTCATCGCGAACGTGGGGCACTGTCCCGGGTGCTGAGCCCTGCTCCGTCCCGCTCATGACGAGAGTCCCATGAGGGTAATCAGGTCATAGGCGACATGGGAGGCAGCCACTGCCGTGATGTCGGCATGGTCGTACGCGGGGGCAACTTCAACGACGTCGGCGCCCACCAGGTTCATGCCCCGCAGGCCGCGCAGGATTTCCAACAGTTCGCGGCTGGTCATTCCGCCGGCTTCGGGGGTGCCGGTCCCGGGCGCGTGGGCCGGGTCCAGCACATCGATGTCCACTGAAATGTACAGCGGACGGTTGCCGATCCGGTCCCGCAGCTTCGCCACCACTTCATCCACTCCCTGGCGAAAAACATCCGAAGACGTCACGATGCCGAAACCGAAGCGGCGGTCATCCTCCAGGTCCCGCTTGCCGTACAGCGGACCGCGGGTCCCGACGTGCGAAATGGCTTCGGTGTCGAGGATGCCTTCCTCCACCGCCCGGCGGAACGGAGTTCCGTGCGTGTATTCAGCACCAAAGTAACTGTCCCAGGTGTCCAGGTGCGCATCGAAGTGCAGCAGCGCCACGGGCTGGCCTGCACGCTCCGTCGCTGCACGCAGCAGCGGGAGGGCAATCGTATGGTCTCCGCCCAGAGTGAGGAGCTTGGAACCGCCGGCGGTCAGATCCAGCGCGTTTGCCTGGATGGACTCGATGGCTTCATTGATATTGAAGGGGTTGACCGCCATGTCTCCGGCATCGGCCACCTGCAGGTTTTCGAACGGCGAGGCATCCAGTGCCGGGTTGTACGGCCGCAGGAGCCTGGAGGCTTCCCGGACATGGCCGGCACCGAAGCGGGCTCCCGGCCGGTAGGAGACACCGGTGTCAAAAGGCACTCCCACCACGGCCACATCAGCGTGCTGGACCTGGTCCAGCCTGGGCAGGCGCGCATAGGTGGCAGGCCCGGCATAACGCGGCACCAGAGCCGCATCCACAGGTCCGAGATTGCCGTTGGCAGTGATCCGAGGCGGGTTCTGCATGCTGTTTCTCCAAATCCGGCCCGCCGAAGTTCGACCGGCCCCCGGCCCCGCACCCGATCCGCCGACCTCCGGTGGTTCGAACGCGTTGCCTGTTAGGCATCAAGTGTTTCCCATGAGGCTAAAGTGGAACGTGGGCCGCCGTCAAGACTAGGCTGTTCCTATGGCGGCTCAAAAGCACAGTGCGGACAGTAACTACGACGTCGATGTCCTGATCGTGGGCGCAGGCCCAACCGGGCTGGCCTTGGCGGCCCAATTGGCGGGCTTCGGGACGAGCTTTCGCATTATTGACCGCAGCCTCACGCGCTCGGAAGAGTCGCGTGCGCTCGCACTGCAGCCGCGGACCCTGGAAGCCCTTAGGCCTTTCGGGATTAGCACCACGCTGACGGCAGCGGGCCATCCTGCGCGCGGGATCCACCTCCATCTGCCGGATCAGACCCTTCCCGTAGACCTGTCAGACGCAGGGATTGAGGACTCCGAATTCCAGCACCTGCTGTTCCTCTCCCAGGCGGAGACCGAACACGCTCTTGCCGCCCACCTGTCCGGCCGCGGAGTCAGAGTGGAACGCGGTGTTGAGCTGCAGGATATTCAGTTCCTGGACCCGGATGATCCGTTTGCCGGAGTGGAAGCCAAGGTCCAGCGCCTGGACCGCGGCATCGAACGCATCCGGGCCCGCTACTTGGTTGGTGCGGACGGCGCGCACAGCACGGTTCGCGCCAAGGCAGGCATGGACTGGCGCGGCAGCAGCTATCCCGGCACCTATGTGCTGGCTGATCTCGAAGTTGACGGCGCGGAAGCTGAACACATGCACGCTTACCTCAATGAGGACGGCTTCATGTTCCTGTTCCCGCTGGGCCGCCCCGCAACGTGGCGCCTGATCGCCATGAAGGAGGACGGCGACCCGGCGCAGGCAACTCTGGAGTCCCTGCAGAAAACCGCTGACAAGTTCTCGGGCGGAGCACTAACCCTCCGGGACCCGCAGTGGATCAGCGATTTCACTCTCTCCCACCGGATGGCTGAATACTTCCAGAACGGCTGCGTCTTTCTTGCCGGAGACGCCGCCCATGTCCACTCCCCTGTTGCCGCACAGGGCATGAACACCGGCATCCAGGACGCCCTGAACCTGGGCTGGAAGCTGGCTCTGGGCGCACGCGGCCTCGCCTCCGAAGAGCTGGTGGACAGCTACGACGCGGAACGGCGCCCCGTTGGCAAAGCCGTCCTGCAGTTCACTGACCGCATTTTCCGGCTGGCCTCCTCCAGGAACGGGCTACTGAAGCTTCCCCGCACCAAGATCCTGCCTGCCGTTGCCCCCAGGGCCTCCGGGTCCAAGGCGCTGCGTTCTCGGTTGTTCCGTACGGTCTCCCAGCTGGACACCCGGTACCGGGGCAGCCACATGGTGGACACCGGAGACAGCCGCCTTCCCGCATTCCTGACAACCGGGCCCAAGGCCGGGGACCGGATGCCTGACGCCGTAGTCCTGGAACAGGGGCGCGAGCGGCGCCTGCACGACATTCTCTCCACGCCGGGGTTCCATGTCCTCCTTTCCGGCCCGGGGTGGCCCGCAGACACCCAGCTGCGGCTCCACGACGCCCTCGGACAGCTCTCCCCGTGGCTCAGCGTCCAGCGCCTGAGTGTAGGCAGCCGGCTGGCAGCGGCGGATCCTTCGGAAATCCAGGACGTGAGCGGGCTGGCCTTCGAACGGCTTGGACTCAGCGTCCGGCGTCCGGAGATCCTGGTGGTGCGCCCGGACGGACATATCGGTTTCCGCTCCCAGGGAACGGACATCACGGGCGCAGTGGAGTATCTGGAGCGCCTGACCACTCCGGCTGCCGGCAGCCCGGCCGCCGTCTAGCCCGCCTAGCCCGTCTAGCCCGTCCGGGTCAGCTCGCCGACGGGCTGACCAGCGTCCACAGCACCACGGCCTCTTCATCTGCCGGATTGCGCCATGAGTGCGGCTCCTGGCCCGGAAAGGTGACGGTGTCCCCTTCGCAGAGATCCATGGTTTCTCCGGCGAACTCCAGCACAAAACGCCCGCGCGCCACATGGAGTACCTCCACGTCACAATCCACGGAATAGAGCTCCGTCTCACCGGAACCCCTGGGCTCAATGACGGCGCGGATGACTTGAACCCGGCGTTCGGCACGGGGCGTCACCAGCCGTTCCGTGATTCCGGTGCCGCCCAAATTCACTGACGGCGCATCGCGCCAGCGCGTCAGCTCCGTTGCCGGTGCCGTAAACAGGTCCCCGATGGAAATCGAGAGCACCTGGCACAGCGTGAGCAGGGAGGCCACCGACGGCGATGTCAGGTCCCGCTCCACCCTGCTGAGGAACCCCTTCGTGAGACCCGTGGCGCCGGCCACCTGCTCAATGGTCATCCGGCGGGCCTGCCGTGCCAGGCGGATCCTCGGTCCGATGGCCACCGGCGCATTGGAGGGCTCTACTGGCAAGGCCTTCATGACGGAGAACGTCCTCTCATTTGTTTCCGGCGGCATACCCGCCGGTTCCCTGCTCCGAGCATATCGAGTGCGGCCGGGCGCTCCGTCCCGGCCCGGCCGCACCCGCTTAACAAGCCGCCAAATCATTGACGGTGGCACCGCGCTGAATTAGCCTACGGGACAACATAAGTTTACTCGGGGGCATTTCGCCGCCGAGTCCGGCGCAACGGCAGGATTTTCATGGAGCACCTAAACACCATCATCGTGGTGGTCTACCTTGCGGGCATGCTGGCTTTTGGCTGGTGGGGAAAGTCCCGGACCAAGAATGTCAGCGACTATCTGGTGGCAGGCCGCCGTTTGGGCCCGGTTTTCTACACCGGCACCATGGCCGCCGTCGTACTGGGCGGAGCCTCCACCGTAGGCGGAGTTGGCCTGGGCTACACCTACGGGATCTCGGGTATGTGGCTGGTGGTGGCCATCGGCGCCGGGGTGCTGCTCCTGAGCCTGCTTTTTGCCTCCACGCTGCAAAAACTGAAGATTTACACGGTCTCGCAGATGCTCACCCTGCGCTACGGGGTCAGGTCCACCCAGGTCTCCTCCCTCGTGATGCTCGCCTACACGCTCATGCTGTGCGCGACGTCGACGGGGGCCTATGCAACCATCTTCGTTGTGCTCTTCGGCTGGGAGCGGTGGGCGGCCATCGCCGTGGGCGGCGCAGTGGTGCTGATCTACTCCACCATCGGCGGAATGTGGTCCATCACCCTGGCCGATATGGTCCAGTTCATTATTAAGACCGTAGGCGTCTTTGCCCTGATGCTGCCCTTTACCCTGAACGCGGCCGGCGGCCTGGACGGTATCCGGGAGCGTGTGGGTGCCGAGTTCTTCAGCGTGACCGGCATCGGCGCTCAGAGCATCGTGACGTATTTTGTGGTTTACACCCTGGGCCTGCTGATCGGGCAGGACATCTGGCAGCGGGTCTTCACCGCGCGCACGCCGCTGATCGCCCAGTGGGGCGGCACCGCCGCGGGGATCTACTGCATCCTGTACGGCGTAGCGGGAGCGGTGATCGGCATGGCCGCCAGCGTGGTCCTGCCTGCCGTGGCTTCCAAGGACGATGTCTACGCAGATGTTGCCATGAGCATCCTGCCGGTGGGACTGGGCGGCCTGGTGCTCGCGGCGGCGGTCGCTGCCATGATGTCCACGGCCTCCGGCGCGCTCATTGCCGCCGCAACCGTGGCCCGCGCCGACGTTGTCCCCTTTGTCACCGGTTGGATCCGCGGACGCGGCGCGGACGCCAACACTGAAACCAGCGGCAACCCCGAGCATGAGGTGTCGAAGAACCGCGCCTGGGTACTGGGGCTGGGACTGGCGGCCATTGGCCTGGCCATCGCCGTTCAGGACGTGGTGGCTGCCCTGACCATTTCCTATGACATCCTGGTGGGCGGCCTCCTGGTGAGCATCCTCGGCGGGCTCACCTGGAAGCGGGGCACCGGCTTCGGCGCGGCACTGTCCATGGCTGCGGGCACCGTGGTCACGCTGGGAACCATGGCCTTCCTGGAAATCACCGCAGAACAGCAGTACGACGGCATCTACGCCAACGAACCCATCTACTTCGGGCTGCTGGCCTCCGCCGCCGCCTATGTGGCCGGTTCCCTGCTCACACCGCGCACTGACGACGGCGTGATGCGGGCGTGGGAGGATCGGGTGGCCGGCCGCTGGAGCGATACCGGCGCCGAGACCGCACCGGTGGCCTGAGGCGCCGGAGGTTCCACGGTTCGCCCGGGCTGTAAATCAGTCCCGGGCAGCCGCGCCGGCGGAGTCTGCTTCTTCCGGCTCGGGGAGTTCGGGGTCTTCTTCCGGATTACCGTCGTCCTCTCCGATCCAGACTTTGATGATCGCCCAGGAGACTGCGGCGATGGGAACGGAGAGGATGGCGCCCACGATGCCGGCCAGGATGGTACCGGCCGTCAGCGCCAGCAGGATCACCAGGGCGTGGATGCTCAGGGTGCGGCCCATCACCACCGGCTGCAGGAAGTTGCCCTCGATCTGGTTCACCGCAATGATCACGATGACCACGATCAGCGCCACCACCGGGCCGTTGGCCACCAGCGCAATCAGGGCCGCCAGTACGCCGGCCGCGGTGGCGCCCACCAGTGGGATGAACGAGCCGACAAAAACGATCACGGACAGCGGCAGGGCCAGCGGGACCTGCAGGATGAACAGGGCCGCACCGATGCAGATCGAGTCCACAGCCGCCACAATGGCGGTTCCCCGGACATATCCGCCCAGGACTTCCATGGCCCGCGTACCGGACAGCCGCGCCTTCTCCAGCCGTTCCCCGTGGAACCAGCGCAGAACAAACGCCCAGATCTTGTCCCCGTCCTTGAGGAAGTAGAACAGCACCACTGCCATCAGGAGGAACCCGGTGATGAAGTTGGTGGCCGCGCCAATGCCGGCCAGGGCGCCGTTGCCCACCGTGGAACTGGTGGCAAAGCCGATGGCGGCGTCACGGGCGTTTTCGATGGTGGCGGCGTCGTGCGGGATGGGGCTGTCCTGGATGAACTCGTACAGCTTGTTGAAGCCGTCCACGGCCTGGTCCACCAGCGAGCTCCATTCACTGCGGATGGCGAAAACGATGCCGGTGATGAGTCCGCCGAACACGATGAGCAGGAGCAGGAAGGACACTCCGGTGGCAAGGGCGCTCGGCCACCCCTTGCGCCGCAGCCAGTTCACGAACGGTGCAATTGCCGCAGCCAGGATCAGTGCGAGCAGCACCGGAATGACCACCAGGGTGATCTGCAGCAGTCCGTAAACCGCCACGGCCGCCAGCAGGAGGACCAGCAGGATCTGCGCCGAGCGCTGGCCGGCATGGCCCAGCGAGCCGCTCCAATATCCCCGGGGCGAGTTCTGAGACTGTCCGCGCTGCAGGGTGGACGGTATTCTGGGCATGTCTTGGTCTTCCTGTTGGCGGAACCGGTGAAGGAATTACTCGGGTGTTGCCGCTACTGTGCAGTCGGGTCCCCGGACGGGGGCGCGGGATCGGTCAGGCTGTCCCGCACGTGCCGGCGCAGCACCTTGCCGATCAGTGAGCGCGGCAGGTCAGGAATCTGAACGATCCGGCGGGGCACCTTGTAGGCTGCCAGTTCCCTGCGGACATAGTCGCGCAGATCTTCGGGCTGGAAATGCGCATCTTCTTTAAGGACGACGGCGGCTACCACGTCCTCTCCCCCGCCGGGCCTGCCGATGCCGACGACGGCGGCGTCGGCAATGCTGTCGTGGCGCTTCAGCGCTTCCTCCACCTCGGAGGGTGAGACGTTGAACCCGCCCGTAATGATCAATTCCTTGATCCGGTCGCGGATCGTGACGAAATGGTCCTCATCCACGGAGACAATGTCACCGGTGCGGAACCAGCCGCCCTCCAGCAGGACCGCCTGGGTTTCCGCCGGCTTGTTCCAGTAACCCTGGAACACCTGTGGACCCCGGATCAGGAGTTCACCCTCCTGGCCCGGGACGCGGTCCACGGCGGGATTTTCCGGATCCACCACACGGATGTCGGTCAGCGGGAAGGGCACGCCCACGGTTCCGGGCTTCCGGGTGGGGCCCATCGGATTGCCGAGGGCCACCGGTGACGTTTCGGTCAGCCCGTACCCCTCGATCAGATACCCGCCGGTGGCTTCCTCCCAAGCCTTCACCGTGGAGACCGGCAGGTTCATGGCGCCGGAAATGGCGAAGCGCACGCCCTGCAGGGAGACTCCCTTTTCCTTGGCTCCGGCCGCAATGCGGTCATAGATCGGCGGAACGGCCGGCAGGAAAGTGGGCGGTGACTTCTTCGCTGCGTTCAGCACCAAATCCACGTCGAACTTGGGGAACAAGACAAGCTTGGCGCCCAGGCTCATCGCAAAGGTGAGGCACAGGGTGAGTCCGTAGGCATGGAACATCGGCAGGACGGCGTAGAACGTTTCTTTGCCCGGCCGCAGCCCCGGCACCCAGGCCCGCCCCTGCGCAGCGTTGGCCATCAGGTTGGCATGGGTGAGCATGGCGCCCTTGGGTGCGGCCGTGGTGCCGCTGGTGTACTGGATCGCGGCAAGATCCGATGCCTCGGGCCTCGGATGCCGGCGCCTGAGCGGGCGGTTGTCCAGCAGCTTCTTCCACGCGATGACCTGCCGGGCTCCGCTCTTCGGTGCCTTGGAGACGGTCAGGGCGCTCCGGGCCTTGCGTGCCGCCGGAACGGGAAGTTTAAGGGCCAGCCGATTCTTCAGCGGCATGCTGTCGATCAGGTTCACCGACACGATGCTGCGCAGCGGAATGTCTGCGGGCAGCGCCTGCAGCCGGTCCACCGCCTTGTCCCAGGCCACGGCCACTGTTGCTCCGTGATCCTCAAACTGGTGCCGCAGTTCCCGGTCGGTGTACAGCGGGTTGTGCTCCACGACGACGGCGCCCAGCCGCAGGACCGCATAGAACGCCACGATGTGCTGGGGGCAGTTGGGCAGCACCAGCGCCACCCGGTCGCCCTGCTTCACGCCCAGCTTCTTAAGTCCGGAGGCGGCACAGCGGATTTGTTCGCCGAGGGCTTGGTAACTGGTAGTTGCTCCGAAGAATTCCAGGGCGGTTTTGGAACCGTATTTCCGGATGGACTGCTCCACCATGTCCACCAGGGACCCCTCCGGCAGGGTCAGGTCCGCAGGAACCCCTGCACCGTAGTGGCGCGTCCAAGGCCGTGAGTGTTCGGCAGGGGGCGGTGGTGTATGAGTAGTCACGTGTCCGACTTTATCCTCTGAGCGGGGAGCCTCCGCTCCAGGCCCGCCGGTTTGGGCACCCTTGTCTGCTGCTGCCTGCATCCTGTCTTCCTCGGGTTGCACTTAGTTCTCCGCTACACTGATAGGTCGAAGGGGAGTAGCTCCGGCCCTCCCGCAGAATCCATAGTAGTGAACTCCGGCAGCGGTTATTGATTATCCGCTGGCCTCGATGTTCACCGGATCCGCGGAAGAAGCCGAGGTCTGTCGACACACTGGCCGCCATGCGGCCCGGCATACCACCCACTGTGTTCAACGCACGGGCGAGCGAGACCTTCGGTCAGTTTCGCCATCAGCTGACCGGAGCCTTTCCCAATACTCCGGTCCAAGTACCAGGAGCAGTGTTGAACACCCACCCAGAAGCCGAACGCCCGCACCAGCCGGCGCCGCCGTCGTCGTCCGATCTGAGACGCTGGCGGCAATACCTGGCCGACGAACGCGCTGAAGCAGACACCTACCGCTACCTCGCCGAACGCCGCAGCGGCGAAGAACGCGACATTCTGCTGGCCCTGGCCGAGGCCGAAGGGCGCCATGAAGCCCACTGGCGCGAACTGCTGGGTGAAGAAGCCAACCGAAGGACCCGCGCGTCCCTGCGCAACCGGCTGCTCGGGTTCCTGGCCCGCCGTTTTGGCTCGGTCTTTGTCCTCGCGCTGGCGCAGCGTGCCGAAGGCCGCTCCCCCTATGCACAGGATCCCAGTGCCACCAGTGCCATGGCCGCCGATGAACAAATCCATGAGGAAGTGGTGCGGGGGTTGGCCACCCGGGGACGAAACAGGCTCTCCGGCAATTTCCGTGCCGCAGTGTTTGGCGCCAATGACGGGCTGGTATCCAACCTCGCCCTGGTGATGGGCATTGGCGCCACAGGTGTGTCCAGCGGCTTCATCCTGTTCAGCGGCCTGGCCGGACTGCTGGCCGGTGCGCTCTCCATGGGAGCGGGTGAATACGTCTCAGTTCGTTCCCAGCGCGAGCTCCTTGAAGCGTCCCGCCCCACCCAGATCACGCTGGCTGCCGCGAAGTCCCTGGATATTGATGCCAACGAGCTGGTGCTGGTCTACCGGGCACGGGGCATGTCCCCCGAGGCTGCTGAGCACCGTGCGGCCGAGCGGATGGGTTTGTACACCTGCGACTGCGACCCGAGCTTCTCGCTGAACCCGGAAGCCGCCGTTGAAGGCGTGGACGAGCACGAGACGGTAGGCACGGGACTTGGGGCGGCCACCTCCAGCTTCTGCTTCTTCGCTTCCGGTGCCATCATCCCGGTCCTGCCTTATATCTTTGGGCTCACCGGGCTGGCCGCCGTGGTCATGTCCTGCGTCCTCGTGGGCCTGGCCCTGCTCATCACCGGCGGCGTGGTGGGTCTGCTCTCCGGTGCGTCACCGATGAAGCGGGGCCTGCGTCAGCTGGCGATCGGCCTGGGCGCGGCCGGCGCCACGTACCTGCTGGGCATGCTGTTCGGCACCGGGGTGGCCTAGGCTTCCCCCATGACTACTTCAGTGCCCGTCCTTCCGCTGCGCAGCGGCGCCCTTATCCCCCAGATCGGGCTGGGAACCTGGCCCCTGGACAATGCCGAAGCGGCTGATGCCGTGGAAGCCGCCATCGGTCTGGGCTACCGGCATTTTGACACCGCCGAGAACTACCGCAACGAGACGGGTGTGGGCGAGGGCCTGCGCCGCAGCGGCCTGGACCGCGCCGAAGCCTTCATCACGACGAAATTCAACAAGGAATGGCACAGTTTCGACGGTGTTCGACGGGCCGTGGAGGCGGCACTCCAGCGGCTGGGAACGGATTACGTGGATCTGCTGTTGATTCACTGGCCCAATCCCGCACAGGACACCTATGTGGACGCGTTCCGCGGCATGCGGGCCGCCCAGAAGGATGGCCTGGTCAAAGCCGTAGGTGTCTCCAACTTCAAGCCCGCCCATCTGCAGAAGCTGGCCGATGCCGGGCTGGTCCCGGACGTGAACCAAATCCAGCTCGATCCCTACCGTCCGCGCAGGGATATCAGGGAGGCCAATGCCAGGCTCGGAACGGTGACCGAGGCATGGAGTCCGCTGGGCAAGGGCAGCCGGCTGTTGGAGGATTCCCTGCTGGGCACCCTTGCAGCCAAATACGGCAAGACACCGGCACAGGTGGTGCTGCGCTGGGATATCCAGTCCGGCATCGTCACCATTCCCAAATCAGCCAACCCGGAGCGGATGGCTGAGAACCTGGACATCTTCGACTTTGAGCTGGACAGCTCGGAGATGTCGGCGCTGGACCAGCTGGAAACTGATGCTGCCGTGACCGATTCAGACGTCTTCGGCCACTAGCTCCCAAGGTTTTCCACAGGCGGGACCCTTCCATATCCGCGGTTAACCGGACCGGTTAGATTGAGCTGACCGGCCGGCCGCCGGGCATCGGAAGGGGAACTCGTGGTCGCTTACGCCATTGACACCGCGGCAGTCCTCGCTGTCCTGCAGGACACGGAAGCGGAGCTGGCGCCCCTGGCTTCCCTCGCTTCAGACCTTCAGGACAGCGTGGACACAGTCGTCTCTTCGCTTGCTTCCAGTCCGGTGGGCCGCGCCCTCGCCCAGTATGCGGCTGAAACACTCCTTCGTGACCTCGCTTCCGCTGTGGCCGGCTCCGGCCGGGCCGTGCAATCAGTGAAGGCGGCGGTGGCCGGGTATGCCGCCGCTGATCAGGAAATGCGGATGCATGCCGAGGCCGCAGCCGCGGCTGTTCCGGGAATCATAGGAAAACCGCTGCCCGGACCGCCTCCCTGGAAGCCCATCTGGCCCCAAAAGCCCCTTCCGGTCCTGCCCAACCCGCTGCTGAAGCTGCCGTACCGGCTGATCGGCCCTCCATGGTTGATGGGCCCTCCGCGGTGGATGCGACCGCCAGGGTGGATGGGCCCGCCCCGGTGGATGCGCCCGCCGTGGATTCCCGGTTTGCCCCGCTGGCCGCACGCAACCGCCTGTCCCGGACCCCATCGCCCGCCCGGTGGCGGGACAGGCGGTTGCGTG
>NZ_JASDDG010000023.1 GCF_030407495.1 Arthrobacter sp. APC 3897
GGCCGGGGCGGCGCTGTTACGTTGCCCATGATTGAGGCCGGCGGCGGGGTGAACGGGTTGGCCTCGTACTGGCCCGGAATCCGGTCAATGAAGTTCTTCCAGGACGGGCCGGCAATCTTGGAGCCGTCAATCTCCGGGTAGACCTGTCCGCCGATCTGCTTGCCTTCCATCGAGCCGCGCGCGTTTCCCCAGACATGGTTGCCGAGCCAGGAAGCCGTGACCATGCCGGTGCTGTAGCCCATGAACCAGGTCTGGGAGCGGAAGTCATTGGTACCGGTCTTGCCTGCTATCGGCTTGCCGTTCTGCAGGTAGTATCCGGAACCCTTAGTCATTACCTGCTGGGTAGCTGCGTTGACGCCCTGGGCAACTTCCTTCTTCATGACCTGCGTGCAGTCCTGGCCGGGTACCTCGAACTCCCGTCCGTCCGCTGCCGTGACCGATTCCAGGGCGCGCGGCTCGCATTTCAGTCCTTCGGCTGCAAACGTGGCAAAGCCGGTGGCCATGGACAGCGGCGAAGCGTCGCCGCCGCCGCCGAAGGACGACGGCGGGTTGACGCCGAGCATCTCATTCTTGCCCTCGGAGCTCTTGCCGTTGTGGATGCCGGAGGCAAACGCCATTTCCTGGAACTTGCACAGGTCCAGCTGGTTGATCTCCGCCATGGTGATGGTGTTCAGGGAGTTCGCCAGACCGTCGATGACGGTGGTGGTCTTGTAGTTGGTGTCACCGTAGTTGATCGGGGTCCAGGGTTCCGGGATGCCGTAGCGTCCACCCGGCAGACAGCTGGCGTTCCAGGTGTATCCGGCCGGATAGGTGCGCTTGCTGCCGTTCAGCGTGGTGTTGAGGGTCTTGCCGGCATCCAGCCAGGCGGCCACGGTGAAGGGCTTGTACGTTGATCCGGGCTGGAACCCGCCCATGCCGCCCAGCGGCTTGTTCGGGTCGCCGTCCTGATTCAGGTCAACGTTGAAGTTGATGACGGAGTTGCCGGCACCCTGTTCCGGCGAATAGCGCGTGTTCTGCGCCATGGAAAGGATCTTGCCGGTGCGCGGTTCCATCGACACCATCGAATGGCCAATCTCGGGGTCCGTGGTGTCGGGGTTGGCGGTTTCGTTGATGGCCGTCTGTGCGGCATTCTGAATTTCCGGGTCAAGGGTGGTCTTGATGCTCAGGCCGCCCCGGTAGAGCAGCTTCTGCCGGTCCTCCGAGGTGGCACCGTACCTCTCATCATTGAGAACCAGATGCATGACGTAGTCGCAGAAGTAGGGTGCCTGGACGGCGCCGGTGCAGTTGCTGGGGACCGGTGTGATGTCCAGTCCCAGATCCGTGGCAACAGCGGCGTCGTGCTCTTCCTGCGTGATGCGGCCCTTGTCAAGCATGGCGCGGATGACGATGTTGCGCCGCTGCATGGCGAGCTCGGGATTGCCGGTGGGGCTGTAGACGGACGGGCCGTTGACGACGCCGGCCAGCAGGGCTGCCTGCGGGATGTTCAGCTCCGAGGCATCCACGTTGAAGAAGTACTTTGATGCGGCCTGGACGCCGAAGGTGGTACCGCTGAAGGGCACAATGTTGAAGTAGCCCTCCAGAATCTCATCCTTGGACAGCTGCTTTTCCACGGCAATGGCCAGCTTCATCTCACGCAGCTTGTCCCCGTAGTCCTTGCTGCCGGACAGCACCACTTCCTGCTTGTTCTGCAGATTGGTGTCAATGATCACGCTGTTCACATACTGCTGCGTGATGGTGGACGCGCCGCGGTTGGTTCCGGACGTGAGGTTGGAGGCCAGGGCTCCGATGACGCCCTGGACGTCCACGCCGCCGTGTTCGTAGAAGCGGTCATCCTCAATGGCAAGCATCGCGTCGATCATGGTGGGGGAAACCTGGTCCAGCTTGATCGGCTGGCGGTTCTCCTCATACATGGTGGCAATGAGCGAGCCGTCATTGGCGTAGATTTTGGACGGCTCGGCCAGCGCGCCGGCCTGCAGTTCCGACGGGAGATCGTCAAAGAACTGGATGGAACCGGACGCGGCTGTTCCCGCGGCGGCGGCGGCGGGAACCAGAAGACCCGCGGCCAAAACACCACACAGCGCGCTGACGCCGAAGAAGGCGACGATCTGGCCGAGGGTGGTAGCCGTATCAAAGAACGGAGATTTGCGAGCTGCCATGCGCATCAGTCTACAAGCACGGGTTAGTCTTTGGATTATGAGCAAATGGGAATATTTCATCACGCCGCTTCCTCTTCACACACCGGGAGCTGTCCTTAACATGCACGGCGAAGAAGGCTGGGAACTCGTCCAGATCACGCCCGCACCCAACGGAACGGGTGCCGTGGCGTACATGAAACGCGAGAAATCGCAGTGACGGAGCTGAACGGGGCGGTCTCCGCCGTTGAGCGCAGGCTGGCGGAACTGGGCATTGAGCTGCCCGGCGTCGCAGCGCCTGTGGCCGCTTATGTCCCCGCCGTCGTCACCGGGAACTACGTCTACACCTCCGGGCAGTTGCCTTTCGTGTCCGGCGTGTTGCCCGCAGCCGGCAAAGTTGGAGCCGGGGTGTCTGCCGAGGACGCCGCGGGGTACGCCGCAACCTGCGCCGTCAACGCGCTGGCTGCCATCAAGGCCCAGATCGGAGATCTGGACCGCATCAGCCGCATCGTGAAGGTGGTGGGCTTCGTGGCATCGGATCCGTCCTTTACCGGGCAGCCAACCGTCATCAACGGTGCATCAGAACTGCTGGGGAAGGTCTTCGGCGAGGCGGGCGCGCATGCCCGCTCCGCCGTCGGGGTGGCCGTGCTGCCGCTGGATTCCCCCGTCGAAGTAGAAGTGATCGCTGAATTTGCCTAATCCATCTGTACGGCTTTTCCCGGTTCCCCCGTATCTTCGGGGAGCCGCGGAAAGCTGGCTTGAACACGGTGACCGTGCACCGCGCAAGCCCCGCCTGGCGTCCTCAGTGGTGCTGGTGCGGGACTCGCCGCGCGGCGCCGAGACCTATCTTGCGTACCGGCGCGGCGAATCGCCGCTGGGCCGGGTCGCGTTTCCCGGCGGCAGCATCGACCCGGAAGACGACGACGCCGTCACATGGTTCGGTCCCGCACCGGCCGCCTGGGCCAAGTCGCTGGGCATTGACGATCCCAGGCTGGCCCGCAGGCACGTGGTGGCAGCCATCCGTGAACTGTTCGAGGAAACCGGCATCCTGTTGGCCGGGCCGGACGAATCAACGCTGCTGGAGGCTAACCGGGGTCCGGACTGGATGTCCGCCCGGGTGGCGCTGGCAGCCGGAGACAAGTCGTTTCCGGAGCTCCTCACCCGCCGGGGACTGGGCCTGCGCACCGATCTGCTCCGGCCGCTGGCCAACTGGCAGACGGCTGATTTTGCGCTGCGCCGGTTCGACACCCGCTACTTCGCGGTTGTCCAGCCGATGGGGCAGGGAGCCTCGCTGCTGGAGGGCAAGGGCAGCTGGGGACAGTGGCGGCCCGCTGCGGAGGAGATCGCAGCCCGGAACACCACCGCCCTGGGCGATGAGATCGGGCTCCCGGACACCACCGGACTCACACTGTCTGAACTGACGGTGCCCCCGGTGGAACTGGTGCTGGAGAAGCTGGCCGGCGCCCGCGGCTGCATTGCGTACCTTGCCTCCCGCCGCCCGGCAGCCGTCTTTCGGCCCGAGCTGGTGGAAGCCGACGGCGGTTACTGGCTGTCCGTTGCACTCAGCGGCGCCGGGGAAGGCTCCGCCCAGCACGGGCGCTGACGCAGGCACGGAAACTGGTCCCCGGACATCGTCAAACTAAACACAAACGACGGCGCCGCCCCCGGTACAGGGGAGCGGCGCCGTCGTTTGCTGTCTTACGGTCGGGAAAGACCTAGCGTGAGCGCTGGCGCAGGCGCTGTACGTCCAAGATGACGACGGCGCGGGCTTCCAGACGCAGCCAGCCGCGCTGGACGAACTCGGCCAGAGCCTTGTTCACCGTTTCACGTGAAGCGCCAACCAGCTGGGCCAGTTCCTCCTGCGTCAACTCGTGAGCCACCAGGATGCCGTCAGTGGCAGGGCGGCCGAAGCGGTCCGCCAGATCCAGCAGTGCCTTGGCAACGCGGCCGGGAACGTCCGAGAAGACGAGGTCCGCAAGAGACTCGTTGGTGCGGCGCAGCCGGCGGGCCAGGGCCTGCAGCAGCTGGACGGACACCTCGGGGCGCGTTTCCAGCAGTGCCTTCAGGTTGTCGTGCCGCAGTCCGGCCAGACGCGTTTCGGACACGGCGGTGGCGGTTGCGTTGCGCGGACTCGGATCAAACAGTGCCATTTCGCCGAAGAGCTCGCCCGGGCCGAGGATGGCCAGCAGGTTCTCACGGCCGTCCGGTGCCGACCGGCCCAGCTTGATCTTTCCGGACACGATGAAATACAGCTGGTCGCCCTGGTCACCTTCGCGGAAGACTGATGCCCCGCGCGAAAGGTCAACCTCAGTCAACTCGTCGGTCAGAGCTGCGAAGACGTCGTCTCCCAATGAGGCGAACAGTGGCGCACGGCGCAGTACCTCGATATCCATGAAATCTCCTGTAAATAGTTGTCCCTTTCATTATCTTCTCGCACTACGGCCCCATGTGACACCTGTAATAGCTTTGTTCGCCCACGGATGATAAAAAGGACGCCCCTGCGCACTGCCCTACCGGGTCCGGCGCGGACGGAGTCTTCAGTTTGGGCCGCTAAACTCGGGAGGCAGGGACAGTCTCGAAGAGTCCCCGGAACACCCCCTAGACTGCGCTTGGAGCTGTTTGTGCTCGGATTTTCACTGCTAGACATCATCCTGCTTTTGGCGCTGCTGTTTTACCTCCTCGCAGGGCTAAGGAACGGTCTTGTGGTGACGCTGGGCGGCATTGTCGGCTTTGTGGCCGGAGCCGTGGCGGCGTTCTTCGCGATACCGATGGTCACCCAATGGGTGCCCGACGACGGCTGGCGCCTGACCGCCGTCATCGCCACCATTGTGGTGCTGGTCCTGGGCGGGCATGCCGCCGGCGCTGCGCTGGGCGGATCCATCCGGCGCTGGATGAACTTCCCGCCGCTGCGTTTCCTGGACCGGCTGCTGGGCGGGGGCGTGAACCTGGCCGTCTCAGCCCTGGTGATGTCCGTGCTCGCTTTCAGCGTCAACACGCTCGGTGTGCCCTTCCTGTCGCAGCAGATTACCTCCTCGAAAGTGCTGAACGGCATCGAGGAGGCCACTCCTGACCGGGTAAAAACCTGGACTGCAGAGGTGCGTTCCTTCACACTCGCGGAAGGCCTGCCCACCATCCTGGACAGCGCCGCCCCGGACACGGTGGTGGCTCCCGATGAGGCGCTGTCCTCTGCAGCACTGCAGAAGTCGTCGGAGTCTGTCGTGAAGATCACGGGAACGGCCTATCAGTGCGGGCAGAACCAGACGGGCTCGGGTTTCGTGGTCGCCGATGACCGCGTGATCACCAACGCCCACGTGGTGGCAGGGGTGTCCCGGCCGGTGGTGCAGGTCCCCGGCGGCGGGGCGCTGCCGGGGGAGGTGGTCTATTTCGACAGCGCCCGTGACCTGGCCGTGCTGGCAGTGGACAACCTCGACGCCGCGCCCATTCCGGTGGGCGATGTCCTTCCCAACGGCACCACCGCGGCGTTTGCCGGGTACCCGGCCGGCGGTCCGTTCCGGCTGCAGGCGGCGAACGTGGAACGGCTCTCCGACGTCTCGGTGCGTAACATCTACGGATCCGACCCCGAGGTGCTGGAGGTCTACACCCTCGCCGCGAACGTGCAGCAGGGCAACTCGGGCGGGCCGCTGCTGGACATCGACGGCCAGCTGGCCGGCGTCATCTTCGCCAAGACCACCGGCGACCAGCCGATCGGCTATGCGCTGTCCCTGAGCGAGGTTGGGCCGGTGGCGGAGGCCGCCGCCGGGTACTCCGCACCGGTCTCTCCCGGACAGTGCATCTCCGGCGAGTAAAGGACCGGGAGCCGGCTTACGCCTGCGCTTCTCCGTCCAGCCGCGCGGCCAGGTAATCCACAGCCAGCTTGTATCCGGCAATTCCGGCACCGCAGATCACAGCGTCCGCCACCGCTGAGACGTAGGAGTGGTGCCGGAATTCCTCCCGCCGGTGAATGTTGCTCAGATGGACCTCAACCACGGGCAGCCCCACACCGGACAGCGCATCCGGGATGGCAACTGACGTGTGGCTGTACGCCGCCGGGTTGATGATGATCCCGTCAGCCAGCCCGGGGGCTCCGTGGATCGCATCGATCAGGTCGCCCTCATGGTTGGACTGGATGCAGTCCGCGGTCCAGCCGTGGGATTCCGCGGCGTCCAGCGCCAGGGCCTCCACGTCGTCGAGCGTTGTGGTGCCGTAGATTCCGGGTTCACGGGTGCCCAGCAGGTTCAGGTTGGGGCCGTTGAGGATCAGCAGGTTGCGGGTGCGGGAGACTGTCATGGCTTAACTATGCGCCAACCTGCGCCTGCGCCGCGGCCTCATCCTGGCGGCGCGTCATGCGTCCCGCCGCCAGGGCGCCGGCAATGGTCACCACGGACATCAGCGCCAGCACGACGCCGGGATGCCACCACGCGCTGTCCGTTGCCTTGGCGAACGCCTGCGTTGCGGCCGGAGCGAAGCCGGCCAGGATCCCGGCGAAGCTGTAGGCCAGGGACAGGGCGGTGAAACCGGTGCGGGCCGGGAAAAGATCAGCCATCAATCCGCCCAGGGCCGCCCACGCGGCGGTCGGGGCAATCCCGCCGATGAGGATGGTGAGGATATACGTGGTCTGGTCCGCGGTGCTGATGAGCCAGTACAGGGGGAAGGAAATCAGCAGGGTGGCGAAGGCACCGGCGGCAACCATGCGGGCCGAACCGATCTTGGTGGCCAGCCAGCCGAACGCCGGGATGGTGGCCAGCTGCAGGACCGAGCCCACCAGTGCCGCATTGAGCACGGTGGTGCCGGACAGGCCCAGCTGTTCGGTTCCGTAGGCCTGGGTGTAGGTGGTCATCAGGAAGTAGGAGCCGATGCCCAGCAGGGACGCTGACGTGGCAACCAGGACTGCCAGCCGCTGGGTCTTCAGCACGTCCAGGACCGGAACGCGGGGAACGGCGCGGTGGCCGGCAACATCCTTGAAGACGGGGGTTTCCTCGATGGCAAACCGCAGGTACAGGGCAATGGCCATGAAGGGGAAAGCCAGCAGGAACGGAACCCGCCACAGGCCGGCTTCCATGGTTTCCTGCGGGACGCTGGTCAGCAGCAGGAAGATCCCGGTCACCATGATGGTTCCCACGGGGGAGCCGATCTGCGGGATTGCTGCGTACAGGGCCCGTTTGCGGGGTTCAGCGTGTTCGGTGGCAATCAGCACGGCTCCGCCCCACTCACCGCCCACGGCCAGGCCCTGGAGCAGCCGCAGCGTGACCAGCAGTGCCGGGGCCCAGATGCCGATGGCGTTGTAATCCGGCAGCAGGCCGATGATCCCGGTGGCCGTGCCCATCAGGACGATGGTCCAAATGAGGGATTTCTTGCGGCCGATGCGGTCGCCAAGATGACCAAAAATGACGGCGCCGAGCGGGCGGGCAATGAAACCGATGCCCAGGGACAGGAAGGACAGCAGCGTGCCGATCAGCGGATCGACCTCCGGAAAGAAGATCCGGTTCAGGATCAGGGCAGCTGCGGTGCCAAAAACGTAGAAGTCGTAGGACTCCAGGGCTGTTCCGACAAACGACGCTCCGGCGACCTTGCGTGCCATGCGGCGGGATTGCGGCGTCGGGTCCGGCAATCCGGAGGAAACGGGAGTGGACAGCGGGGAGGAAGTGCTGGAAGTGGACACGAGCACTGATTCTGCTACCCCGTGCCCGGTGGTGCCAACTCAATGAGTTCCATCTCACCCGCCGGGTCACTGGGGAAGCTGGAACTGCAGCAGGCTCCGCCTAGCGCACGAGGCTGCCGAGCAGGGCGCGTCCGCCGCTGAGCAGCGCTGCTGAGACTCCCGCGGGGTCCGCCACATAACCGTGGACCATGGCGCCGTCGCGCAGCATCAGCAGCTGATCCGCCAGGGCATCCGGGTCCGCGGCTCCCAGCTGCGCCACCCTGCTGCGGACCTCGGCGTGCAGCCACTGCCTGTGATCAAGGACCACGGCACGGACCGGGGAGGCGGGGTCCGGATACTCTGCGGCGGCATTGATGAACGGGCAGCCGCGGAAGCCGGGAATGCAGGCCTGCGCGCCCATGACCTCCGCCAGTTCCAGCAGTCCGGTGCAGGGGTCGGGGCTCAGCGCCGCGGCGGCTTCACGGGTCCGCTCCGACTGTCCCTGCAGGTACGCCACCACCAGCTCTTCCTTGGTGCGGAAATAGCGGTAGAACGTCACTTTGGTGGTTTCCGCCGCAGCGATAATCCGGTCCGCGCTCACGGCACGGATGCCTTCGGTGTAGAAGAGCAGGGCGGCGGCATCCAGGATGCGGGTGCGCACCGGCGCAGTGGCGGCCATGGGTCCTCCCGGGGTTGCGGTTTGCGGCGAAGGCGCGTTTACTTGGGGTCCAAGTAGACGTACTAGTTAGTCTACCTGATACCCCCGACCCAGAGGAGTTGCCATGAGCGCTTTGTACACCGCAGTTGCCACCGCGTCCGGAGACGGCCGCAACGGAGAAGCCCAGACCAGCGACGGCCAGCTGAAGGTCAACCTGGCCACTCCCACGGAGATGGGCGGCTCCGGCGACGGCACCAACCCGGAGCAGCTCTTCGCCGCCGGCTATGCCGCCTGCTTCCTGTCCGCCCTCAAGATGATTGCGCGCGCTGAAAAGGCTCCGATCGCCGATGCCGCCATCACCGCCGACGTGAGCATCCACAAGCAGGAAGTCGGCTTCAAGCTGGGCGTTGCCCTCCATGTGGAAATGTCCGGCGTGGACCAGGCCACGGCCGAAAAGCTGGTGGACGCCGCTCACCAGGTCTGCCCCTACTCCAATGCGACCCGCGGCAACATTGACGTGGAACTGGACGTCACCACGGCCTAACAGCCGTGGCGGGACAGCCGCGTCCCCGAACACACAAAAGGTGCACGCCCCGGTCCGGGGGCGTGCACCTTTTGGTTGAGCTGGTGTTTCGGTGCCGGAGACTACTTCCGCATCGACTCCGCGATCTGCTGCATCACGGTGTTGTCCGCCAGCGTGCTGGAATCCCCGGCCTCACGGCCCTCGGCCACGTCCTTCAGCAGGCGGCGCATGATCTTGCCGGAACGGGTCTTGGGCAGCTCCGGCACCACCAGGATGTGCCGCGGCTTGGCAATGGGACCAATTTCCTTGCCCACGTGGTTGCGCAGGGTGGTCACAATGTCGTCGTCGTCCTTGGCACTGCCGCGCAGGATCACGAACGCAACCACCGCCTCGCCCGTGGTCTCGTCGGACGCACCGACGACGGCGGCTTCCGCCACCGAGGGATGGCTCACCAGTGCGGACTCAATCTCCGTGGTGGAGAGCCGGTGTCCTGACACGTTCATGACGTCGTCCACCCGGCCGAGCAGCCAGATATCGCCGTCCTCGTCCTTCTTGGCGCCGTCTCCCGCGAAGTACATGTTGTCGAACCGCGACCAGTAGGTTGCCTTGAAACGTTCCGGATCGCCCCAGATTCCGCGGAGCATGGCCGGCCACGGCTCCTTGACCACCAGGAAGCCGCCGGAGCCGTTGGGCACCGATTCGCCCATCTCATCCACCACGTCGATGGAAATGCCGGGGACCGCCACCTGAGCGGAACCGGGCTTTGTGGCGGTCACGCCGGGCATCGGTGCAATCATGTGCGCACCGGTTTCGGTCTGCCACCAGGTGTCCACAATGGGGGCCGGGACCTCCTTTTTGCCGCCGTTGCCGCCGATGACGGTGCGGTACCACATCCAGGCCTCGGGGTTGATGGGCTCGCCCACGGACCCCAGGACTCGGATGGAGTCCAGATTGAACTTTCCGGGAATGTCGCGGCCCCACTTCATGCAGGTGCGGATGGCGGTGGGTGCGGTGTAGAGGATGGAAACCTTGTACTTCTCCACCAGCTCCCACCATCGGCCCTGGTGCGGGGTATCCGGGGTGCCCTCATAGATGAGCTGCGTGGCGCCGTTGATCAGCGGTGCGTAGGTGACGTAGGAATGCCCGGTGACCCAGCCAATGTCCGCGGTGCACCAGTAGACATCCGTCTCGGGCTTCAAATCGAAGGTGTTCAGGTGTGTAAAGGCGGTCTGCGCCAGGTAGCCGCCTGTGGTGTGCAGGATGCCCTTGGGCTTGCCCGTGGTGCCGGAGGTGTACAGGATGAACAGCGGGTGTTCGGAATCATGTCCCGCGGCGGTGTGCTCGGCGCTCGCGGTGCCGACGACGTCGTCCCACCAGAGATCCCGGCCCTCGGTCCACTCAACCGGCTCGCCGTTGCGCTTGACCACGACGACGCTGGTGACGGTGTGCCCCTCCTTCACCAGGGACTCGTCCACTGCCGGCTTGAGCAGGCTGGGCTTCCCCCGGCGGTAGGATCCGTCCGCGGTAACGACGAGCTTGGCCTCGGCGTCGTCGATCCGGCTGCGCAGGGCATCGGCGGAGAACCCGCCGAAGACCACCGAGTGCACCGCACCGATGCGGGCACAGGCGAGCATGGTGATGACTGCTTCCGGGATCATCGGCAGATATACGGCCACCCGGTCGCCCTTGGAGACGCCCAGGGATTCGAAGGCGTTTGCGGCTTTCTTAACCTCTTCGGTGAGCTCGGCATAGGTGTAGGTGCGGGTGTCGCCGGGCTCGCCCTCGAAGTAGATGGCCACGCGGTCTCCGCGTCCCTCTTCCACATGCCGGTCCAGGGCGTTGTAGGCCGCGTTGATTTTTCCGCCGCCGAACCACTTGGCAAAGGGGGCGTCGGACCAGTCCAGGGTTTCGGTGAAGTCTTCGTCCCAGGTCAGGAGGCTGCGGGCCTGGCGGGCCCAGAACTCGGGACCTTCGGCTGCCGCTTCGTCATAGACCGATTGCCGGGCAACCGCGCCCGCGGCGAAATCCGCGCTGGGCGGAAAACTGCGGCGCTCATGGAGCAGGTTCTCCAGTGCGTCGCCTTGCTGCTTGACGGGGGACTGTTCAGACATCATGAACCCTTTCGCTTAGCTGTCGCCCACGGTCCAGCCCGGATCGAGGGGCTGCCGTAGCGTTGCCATTACCCTAACGCCGATCGGCCGCCCGTGTGTCAACCGTCACATCCACGCCCGGCAACGGGGGTATTTGTGCGGTGAGCGGTAGATCACGGCCTGTGTCGCCGCGGCAGTTCGGCTAGTCTGCGGTGCCGGCGTTGACTAGGCTGTGCAGAGAAGCAACCGCTTTTCACCCCTGCAGGCGGCTCGTCCTGCCGCGGACAGCAGATGTTCCGCGGCCCGCAGACGGCGGCCGCGAATGGAGAAACGAATGAACCAGCCCCCCGTTGAGAACGACGCCCGAACGGCGACGGAGACTCCGGCACCGTCGGAGGTTTCCTCCGCCGGCGAGGACAACGCCCGGACTGCAGTCCTTGGTCCGTTTGGCCTGCGCGACACAGTGGTCGGGGGGGCCGTCCTCCTGATGCTGATTGGTTCCCTGCTGCCCTGGAGCTTTGCCTTCGGCCTCGAAGCCACTTTCTGGTCCCCGCTGACCCCGTTGTTCTTCCTCGGGATCGGCATCATCCTGCCGCTGCTCGTCGCCGGGCTCTTTGCCGCCCGCCGGATGGCCCCCGAACTGAAATACCGCGTTGGCTCGCTCTCCGTGGACCAGTTTGGTTCCGTTGTAGCGGTTCTGGCGGTGGCCTTCTTCTTCCTGCAGGTGGTCAGCGTGTTCTCGATTGCCGCCCTGGTTACCCTCATTGGAGCCCTGGGCCTGGTGGTTTCCACTACGCTCGCACCGCACATCCCGCCTTTCTCCCGCGAATTCGGTGAGCGCCCCGAGGCGCCGGCCCACGTCATGGCCCGCGACGCGGTCCGGCTGCGCCGCCGTCCGGCCAAGCCCGCATCTGAGGGGACCGCATCCGAGGGGAACGCAGCCGCCGCGGCTGTTCCCGAAGCCGGTAAGAACGCCGACAACAGTGCCGAGCCCGCAGAATCCCGCTTCGCAGGAATGGGCAAGGGCATGGGCAAGCTGGCCCCGGCCGGATTGTTTGGCCGCAAGGCTAACGACGGGCTAACCCCCAACGCTGATGCCCCCGACGCCGGTGCCCCCGCCGTCGACGGCGTCCCGGCAGATGCTGCAGCCGCCGGTTCCGGGGCCGCCGCGTCGGACGCAGCACCCGCCAACCCGGCCCCGACGGAATCCGCCGCCGGCCGGAACGCCGCAACTTCCGCGGCGGCAGCTTCGGCTCAGGGTCCCGGTTCGGACCAGGCCCCGGCTTCGGCTCAGGCGGCAGCATCGCAGGCCCCTGCAGGGTCGCAGGCCCCTGCAGGGTCGCAGGCTCCCGCTGCGTCACACACCCCCGCACCGGCGCCGGGCAACGGGGACGCCCTCGCGGCCACCACGGTCAACCCCGTGGTTCGGGCAAAGTCCGAGGACGCTGCACCCGCCACACAGGCATCGGCCCAGGTGCCGTCGTCGGGCAATGAATCCATCAGTGCCACCCGTGAAGAGTCCGAAAACGTGGTGGAAGCCTTCTGGTTTGCCGTGGGAACCCCGCGCCAGATCGTGGACGAACGCACCGGACTGCCGCTGTTCATGTTCCATCCCGGCGACTGGGAACTGGGTCTTGAAGACCGCGGCACCGAATTCCTGGTCCAGGACAAGCGCACCGGCCGCATCGGCGTGCTGCGGGACCTGAGCAACATTGAGCGCGTTGGTGAGGATTCCGGCGAGTAGCCCGGAAACCTCCATCACCCGCCGCAGCGCAACAGAAGGACACCAACCACGTGGCAAAGGCAACCGGGAGCGATTCCTCCCTGCTGGCACTGAAACGCAGGGCCCGGAAAATCAACCGGATGCTGGGGGAGCTGTATCCCTACGCCGTGGCGGAACTGGATTTCACCAACGCGTTTGAGCTGCTGGTGGCCACCGTTCTGTCCGCCCAAACCACGGATATCCGGGTCAACGCCGTGACTCCGAAGCTCTTTGCCCGTTATCCGGATGCCAGGGCGCTGGCCGAGGCGGATGAGGCGGAGCTGCAGGAGCTGATCCGGCCCACCGGGTTCTTCCGCGCCAAGGCCGCCAGCATCAAGGCCCTCTCCACCCGGCTGGTGGACGAATACGACGGCGAGGTGCCGGACAAGCTGGAAGAGCTCGTTACGCTGCCGGGAGTGGGCCGGAAGACGGCCAACGTGGTGCTCGGCAACGCCTTCGGCATCCCCGGAATCACGGTCGACACGCACTTTGGCCGGCTGTCCCGCCGGTTCGGTTGGACGACGGCGAAGGACCCCGTAAAGGTCGAGGAAGATGTCGCCGAGTTGTTTGAACCCAAGGACTGGACGCCCCTGTCCAACCGGGTGGTCTTCCACGGCCGGCGGGTCTGCCACGCCAAAAACCCCGCCTGCGGCGCCTGCGCCGTGGCCGCGCTGTGCCCGTCCTACGGCGAGGGCGAAACGGATCCGGTAAAGGCGAAAAAGCTGCTGAAGTATGAGCTGGCTCCGGGCCGCGAAGAACTGCATGCCCGGATGATGGCCGCGGAAACCCGCGCCCAGCTGCGCGCCGCAGGCTACGGACTCGAAGCATGAGCGCCTACGCTGATCTGAAGGAGCTGGGCGTTTCGGCCTCGGCCCGCAGCACCAGCTTCGATGCGAATCTGGAGCTGTTGCGGCGCAGCGTGGATCCGGCCACGGCCCGCCGTGCCGCGGTGCTGATCCTCTTCGGCAACCTGGACGACAAACCCTCGGACTTCCGTTCAGCCGGTGTTCCGGAAGAATTGGACGTGCTGCTGGTGGAACGGGCAGCCACCCTGAATGACCATCCCGGCCAGGTGGCTTTCCCCGGCGGATCCGTGGACCCGGCGGATTCCGGCCCGGTGGATGCTGCCCTGCGTGAAGCGCAGGAGGAAACGGGACTGGACCCGGACGGCGTCGTTGTTCTGGGCACCTTGCCGGAGGTGGGTCTGCCGGTCAGCAACTTCCTGGTCACCCCTGTGTTGGGCTGGTGGGACCGGCCCACTCCGGTGGACGTGGTGGACTACGGCGAGTCTGCGTCCGTGTTCCGGGTGCCGGTGGCGGACCTGCTGAACCCCGAAAACCGGCGTACCGCGGTGATGAGCCACGGCCGGAGCAGGCACCGCTCACCGGCGTTCCTCGTGAACGGTGTCCTGGTGTGGGGTTTCACCGGAATCATCCTCAACGGGGTGCTGGAGGAACTGGGCTGGACCCTGCCGTGGGACGAAAGCCGGGAGATCATTCCGGCTCTGTAAACAGCACGGCGGCGTTCAACCGGAAGCACTTAGGCCTAACCGGTCCTTTCTGCAGCAGGAGGCCGGGACGGCGAAGGTGATTCGAGGACAGTCACGGCCAGCTGGACACGGTTGGTGACGTTCAGCTTCGTGAAGGCATTGGCGATGTGGGTTTTGACCGTGGCAATGCTGACATAGAGTTCAGCGCTGATTTCGGCGTTGGTCAGCCCCCGGGCAACGGATTGGGCAATGAGGTGTTCGCGCTCGCTGAGGACCGCCAGCGGATTGTGCTGCGAGGCGGGCTCTGATGAGGCGGGCTCCGTTGAGCCGCCGGATGAGGCCGCTGCGGCCGCAACGATCCGTTTCAGGACGCCGGGGGAGAAGCGCAGGTTGTCGCCGGCTGCCGCCCTGACAGCCGAGACCACGTCTGCCGGAGGTGTGTCCTTGAGCAGGAATCCGCTGGCACCGGCACGCAGCGCGGACAGGATGAAATCATCAGTGTCGAAGGACGTCAGGACGATCACCCGGGGCGGCTCCGGAGCCGCAGTGATGCGTTCCGTGGCGGCGATGCCGCTGAGGCGCGGCATCCGGATGTCCATGAGGACGACGTCGGGCGACAGCTCGGCGGCAAGCGGAACAGCGGTGTCGCCGTCGTCCGCTTCACCGATGATGGAAATATCCGGCACTCCGTCGAGGATGAGCCGGAGCCCTGCGCGGATGAGGGGTTCATCGTCCACAATCAGGACCTTGATAGGCACGGCGCTCACCAGGGAACCTGCACGGCGGTGGTGTAGACCCCGCGTTGAGCACCCGACACAAAGGAGCCGCCGGAAAGCCGGGCACGCTCAGCCAGTCCAATCAGGCCAAGTCCCTCAGATGAAGCAGGCCTGGATCCGGAAACCGGATTGCTGACCGTCACGGTGATGCCCTCCCCGGGTGCACCCCTGAGGGACACGGCCACGGGATGGCCGGGCGCATGTTTTTGGGCGTTGGTGATGCCCTCCTGTGCCACCCGGTACAGATGCCGGGAGGCGGCCTCGGCAGGACCATCCGTTCCCGCTGCCAGCAGCGCCGGTTCGATGCTCAGCGTGATGTCGGTGCCGGCGGCCCGGGCTGATTCCACGAGCGCCGGAATGGAGGAGATGGTGGGCTGGGGCGCGGCGGCCTCCGGCTCCTCACGAAGAACGGTCAGGACCTGCCGCAGCTCCGACGCGGCTTTGGCAGCGGTCTCCCGGAGGACACCGGCCGTGGACCGGATGGTCTCCGGATCCAGATCGGTGCGGTACTCCAGGGCGCCGGCGTGCATGCTGATCAGGCTCAGGCGGTGCGCCAGGGTGTCGTGCATCTCCCGGGCGATCCGGGTGCGCTCGGCCAGCCGGGCCTGATCCGCCCGAGCATCCTGTTCCCGGCGGGCGCTGTCCGCCTCCTGATGCAGGGACACGATAAGTGCTTTCTTGGCGCCGCGGTTCAGCCCGATCAGCACCAGGACGGCGAGCATGGCCAGCGCTGTCAGAAGGATCCAACCGTAGTCCTCG
The DNA here is from genome assembly GCF_030407495.1 of Arthrobacter sp. APC 3897. Lineage (GTDB taxonomy): Bacteria > Actinomycetota > Actinomycetes > Actinomycetales > Micrococcaceae > Arthrobacter_B. Next base: position 15,828 of record NZ_JASDDG010000023.1, read on the forward strand.
GCGCGGTTGGCCGGGTTGACGGCGAGGTCGGCCGCCACCGCTGCGATAAAGACAAGCGCGGTGACGGCCAGGAGGCGCGGACGCCGCAGAGCCGCGATGCGGACAATGCACAGGCAGGCCGCGGGGAATGCCAGAGTGGAGAGTCCGCTCAGAGCAATGATGGCAAGTCCGGCACCCACCGGCGCCCGGCGCAGGGCCAGGGGGAGGAGCCCGACGGCGGTGAGGCCCAGGAAGAAGTCCAGGAACATCAGTCCTGCGAAAGGCAGCGGATCGGCGTCATCGGGCGGCAGCGCTGCGCCGCGGACAACGAGGAAAACCAGGAACCCTACAACTGCGGCGGCCGCGGTAATGCCGGCCGTCTTCCATGTGCTGGGGCGTTGAGTCGGGAGCGGCATTCTAGGAATCCTAGTGAGCGGCCTGCCGGAGGACAATTAGCCAAAAGCATGAAGTCTTTTTCGCCGTGTGGCCGGACGGCGGGAGCCGAATGGCCGAAGCGGACGGGAACCCTGAGCGGGCAGGCTTCAAGGATGACTTTCTCAGCTGACCATCCTGCCGCCGCTCCCGCCTATCCCTTTCACCGGCTGCCCCGGTCCCAGCCCGGCTACCGGTGGTGGCACCCGCTGACCACCGCAGTGTTGACGGTTGTCCTGTTCCTGATGCTCACACTGCTGGCGGCGGGTGCACTGGCGGTGGCGGGAATCTTTGTGCCGGGAGTTGCCGGCACTGTGGACCGTGCCCTGTCCGCAGAGTCGGATCTTGGCGACCCTGGGCAGCTCGCCGTTCTGTTCGGAGGGGTTTGCCTGCTGTGGCCCGCGGCGGCGCTCGGCGTGCGGTGGGGCGGCAGACGTTCCGCAGGAACACTCTCCTCAGTCGCCGGGCGGCTGCGCTGGCGGTGTTTTCCCAGGCCGCTGGGCCTGGCCGCCGGCCTGTTCGTAACCGTGAACGCCCTGAGCCTGCTGGTGCCGAAGTCTCTGGGAGCCAGCGGCGGAGCAGCGGAAGGCGGCGGATCTTCAGGCAACGAGTGGCTTCTGCTGCTTGTGGTCCTGGCACTGGTGCCGGTGCAGGCAACCGCCGAGGAATACGTGTTCCGCGGGCTGCTGATGCAGGGCATCGGATCCTGGCTGCGCCATCCTGCCTTCGCGATCCTGCTGCCGGTTCCCCTGTTTGTCCTGGGCCACGGTTATGGACCGGCGGGACAGATTGATATTGCCGCCTTTGCCCTTGCCGCCGGCTGGATCACCTGGCGCACCGGCGGGCTGGAAGCGGCCATTGCGCTGCACGTCATCAACAACGTGGGAGTATTCGCGCTGGGTGCCGCCGGCCTCGGGGACCTCAATGCCACCGACCTGCCGCTGGCTGCCCTGCCGTTTTCGCTGGCTTTTACACTCGCCTACGCACTTATCGTGGTCCGCTGGTTCCCGCCGCCTGCTGCAGCGCCGCTGCGGGAGAAGCGTTACTTGGCCTCGGCGTAGGAGTCCACGGTTACGGCCACCACCGGGAATTCCAGCGGGATCCGGCCAAACAGCAGGCGGGTGGCCGCCGCCGCGGCGTCAGTAACCAGGGCGCTGACCTCCTCTGCCCGGTCTGCGGGCACGTGGAGCATCACTTCGTCGTGCAGAAAAAACACCAGCTGCCCGGCCGGCGAGGAGCCCGACGCCGCCCGCAGCCGCCGTCGTATTTCCGCCAGCCAGCACAGCGCCCACTCCGCCGCCGTGGACTGCACCACAAAGTTGCGGGTGAACCGGCCCTGTGAGCGGGCCAGATTGTCGGCGCGGCGCTGCTCTTCGGCGGACGCGGTTTGCTGGGCGCGCAGCCAGCGTTCGGAGACCGGCGGCGAGCTGCGGCCCAGGTGGCTGCTGACCACCTTGCCGGACTCTCCGGCCCGGGCGCCGCGCTCCACCACGTCGATGGCCTGTGGATAGGACCGGGTCAGGGCAGGCATGAGCCGTCCGGCCTCGCCCGAGGTCGCTCCGTACATGGCCCCGAGCATCGCCATCTTGGCCAGGGCCCGGTCCCCGTTGAAGTTCTGGTCCGCAATGCCCTGGTACAGGTCCTTCCCGCGGGCCGCTGCAGCCAGCGCGTTGTCCCGGCCCAGCGCGGCCAGCACGCGGGGCTCCAGCTGCGCGGCATCGGCGACAATCAGCCGGAAGCCCGGATCCGGCCGCACTGCGTCGCGCACGTACTTGGGAATCTGGAGGGCTCCGCCGCCGCGCGAAGCCCAGCGTCCGGAAACCACCCCGCCCACCACGTATTCGGGGCGGAACCTGCCGCCGTCCACCCAGGCATCCAGCCAGGTCCAGCCGTTGGCGCTCAGCAGCCGGGAGAGCCGCTTGTATTCCAGCAGCGGCGCAATGGCGGGGTGCTCATGCTGCTGCAGTTCCCAGGAGCGGGTGGTCTTCACCTCTATGCCGGCCCGGTGCAGGGCACGCAGCAGCTCCTGCGGGGAATCGGGATTGAAACCGGGGTTGCCCAGCTTGTCCCGCAGTTCGGCGGCGAGCTGTTCCAGCCGCAGCGGCCGCTGTCCCTCCGGCGGGCGCGGCCCCAGTTCGGTCTCCAGCATGGCTTCATGGATGTCACGGCGCCAGGGCAGGCCGGCATGCTCCATTTCCACGGCAATCAGGCCGCCCGCGGATTCGGCCGCCAGCAGCAGCGTCAGCCGGCGGGGTGATGCGGAACCGGCAACGGCGGCCAGCTGATCCTGAAGCTCGGACACCTGGTCCTCGAGGGACGGCCCGCGTTTGCCGGCCAGCGGATCGAAGCCCTCAAACTCTTCGAACAGGGAGCTTTGGTTCGGTGCGGCCTGCACCGGCAGCAGCTGGCGGGGCAGCTGGTCTGCGTCCTCGCCGGCCGATTCGGTGCGCAGCTTCTCGAGGTAAGGGGACGGCGGGACGGCTTCGGAAAACCGCAGGATCCCACGGACCAGGGCCAGGTCATGGCTGCGCTCCACGGTGATGCCGGCCTCCAGCAGCCGGGGATAGATGTCCCGCGTGCTGCCGAAAACCCAGCGGACGTTCTGCGGCCGGTCCTCATAATGCCGCACCGCGGCGGCCAGCTGCGCCGGGACGACGACGGCGGGAGCAGCCCCCGGCCGGCCGGCGTCGTCGGTCTCCTGCAGCAGCAAAGACCCGGCGGCTTCGCCCGGCCCGGCGGCGGTGAGGACAACATGCATGGTTCCATTCTCCCTGCCGGCCGGCCGTGCCCGGGTCCGCCCAACATGACGAATAAGAACAGGCGTCACACCGCATTACATTCGTCACACCAACATCGTTTATATTAGGTATGGCAACCCTAACTCGCGTGGTCTTTCAACGCTCGTGGTTCGCTGCCCTTCCGCTTCTGGCCCCGCGACGATTCAGGTTCCATATGTCCACAGTGCAAGACCAGCGCCCCATGCCTCCGGCAATGCGCGGGGAGAACCTGGTGCTCCGCTACGGCAGTTCACCCGTGGTCCGGGGCGTTTCGCTGACGCTGGAACCCGGCCGGGTCACCGCGCTCGTGGGTCCGAACGGCAGCGGGAAATCGACCCTGCTGCGCTCCCTGGCCCGGCTGCACCGCATCGACGGCGGAACCATAAAACTGGGTGCCGGAGTTGACCGGCCGGAAGGCGAAGCGTCCCTGCTCAGCGCGCGGGAGTTTGCGCGTGAGGTCACGTTGTTCGCCCAGTCCCGGCCGGCTCCCCAGGGGTTGACGGTGAGCGAGGTGGTTGCCTTCGGCCGGCACCCGTACCGTCGCAGATTCGCCGGGCTTTCCGCCGCGGACCGCAGTGCAGTGGACCGTGCCCTGCGCGCCACCGGAGTCAGGGACATGGCGCAGCGGCCGGTCGGGGAACTCTCCGGCGGCGAAGTTCAGCGCGTCTGGCTCGCCGCGTGCGTAGCGCAGGAGACCGGCGTCGTCCTCTTGGACGAACCCACCAACCATCTTGACCTCCGCTACCAGATCGAAACCCTCGATCTGGTTCGCGACCTCGTGGATGACCACGGCGTTGCCGTCGGCATCGTGCTTCACGACCTGGACCACGCCGCGCGGATTGCGGATCACCTGCTCCTGCTCTCAAACGGCCGCATCCATGCCGCCGGCAGCCCGCTCGAGGTCCTGACCGCCGCGAACATCAGCGAGGTCTATGAACTCTCCGTGGAGGTCACCCTCGACCCGCGCACCAACCATCTGCGCATAGACCCCGTTGGACGCCATGCCAACCGCACAACCCACGTTCCTGCTCCGCCACGGGGCACCATCCGAGAGGACCTCCCATGATCCGTTCCCGCACCTTCGCACGCACAGCGGCTTCACTCGCCGTTGCTGCGCTTGCCCTCAGCGCCTGCGGCACCACCGAAGTCAGCGAAGCCGCCGATGTGGCCTCCGCAACGTCCGAGAGCTGCGCCGCCGACACCACCACTACTTCCACCGGTGCGGTCTCAATGACCGACGGCGTTGGCCGCACGGTGGAGCTCGACAAGCCTGCCGAGCGCATCGCCGTGCTGGAGTGGCAGCAGATCGAGGACGCGCTCACCCTGTGCGTAACACCTGTGGCTGTCTCCGACGCCGAGGGTTACGGAACGTACGTCAGCGCCGAAACCCTGCCCGAGGGCGTTGTGGACATCGGCACCCGCGGCGAGCCCGACATGGACGCACTCTACGCGGCGGACCCCGATCTGATCATCGTCGAGGCGTACAGCGCCGACGACGAACTCATCGCCCAGCTGGAGGAACGCGGCGTTCCCGTACTCGCCACTGTTGGAGCTGACGGAGCGGACCCGATTGGCAACATGAAGAACGTCTTCACCATGATCGCCGAAGCGACCGGCCGCACCGACCGCGCCGCCAACGTGCTGGGGGACTTTGACGCACACCTGGCGGCGGCCAAGGACAAGGTCCAGGCCGTTGACCTGCCCACCACCGATTTCCTCTTCTTCGACGGATGGATGGAAGGCGGCAACGTGGTGATCCGCCCGTACGGCGAAGGTGCTCTCTTCACGGCACTGGGCGAGGAGCTTGGCCTCACCGCGGCCTGGACGGATGAGATTGATGCCTCCTACGGCAGCGGCGGCGTCGATCCCTCCTACGGCCTGGGCCAGACGGACATCGAGGGCCTCACCGCCGTCGGCAACGCCACCTTCTTCTACTCCGCCGACGAGGGCGCCGACGGGTACGTCAGCGAGTTTGAGAAGAGCCCCATCTGGACTTCCCTTCCTGCCGTGAAGGAAGGCCGCGCGCACGCATTCCCGGCCGGCGTCTGGGGCGCCGGCGGCCCGCTGTCCAACCAGCAGGCCATCGACGCGTACGTCGACATCATTACCGACCAGGGTTGAGCCGTTCCACCCGGACAGCACCGCCCCGCACGGGACACGATCCGGTCCCGGACGCCGGTCTCCGCGCACGAGTGAGCGCCGGAGCGGGCGCACGGGCGGGCGGGGCTGCCGTATTGGCCGCCCTGCTCGCCGCCGTCGTTCTTGCGGGCATGTGGCACCTGACCCAGGGCACTTCCGGTGTTGGCATGCTGGACCTGGTGCGCCTGGCCGGCGGTGCCCGGGAGGAGATTGGCGGCGTGCCGGTCAGCGACATCCTGACCGGTTCCCGCCTGCCGCGCCTGCTCGCCGGGGTGGGGGTCGGTTTCGCACTGGGGGTTGCCGGAGCGCTGCTGCAGTCGATCTCCCGGAACACCCTCGCGTCGCCGGACACACTCGCGGTCACCGCCGGTTCCTACTTTGGGCTCACCGCCGTCGCCGCCTTTGGCCTGGCTGTTCCGCTGTGGGCATCCGGCGGGGTCGCGTTTGCGGGCGGGCTGGCCGCTGCCGCGCTGGTGCTGGGGCTGGCCGGGACATCCGCCGGCTCGGGAACCACACGGCTCATCCTCGCCGGGTCCGCAACGGCCATGGCCCTGGACGCGGCCACCGCGATGCTCCTGATCCTCTTCAAGGAGAACACCACAGGTCTGTTTGCCTGGGGCAGCGGATCCCTTGCACAGCTGAACCTCGATGCGTCCGTGCGTGCAGCACCGGTCATCATTGCCGCGCTCGCAGGTGCCCTGCTGCTGGCCCGGCGGCTGGACGTGCTCGGCCTCGGCGACGACACCGCGTCTTCACTCGGCGTGCCGCTCCGTTCAACCCGGACCGCCGCAGTTGTTGCCGCCGTAGTGCTGACGGCCGTCTCCGTGACGCTTGCCGGACCGATCGCCTTTGTTGGCCTGGGAGCACCGGTGCTTGCGCGGCTGCTTGCCGGCCGGTTTCCGGTGCTGACCCGCCACGTTTTCCTCATCCCCGTGTCCGGTCTCCTCGGTGCCCTCCTGATCCTGCTGGCAGACGCGACGCTGCGGGCCCTCCTCGGTGCAGAAGGCGCTTCGTCGATTCCCACCGGCATCCCCACCGCGCTGCTGGGTGCGGTGGTCATCGTGATTCTCGCCCTGCGGCTGCGGGATTCCGGCCCGGTGCGCCAGCCTCCGCAGGCGCGCGGCGGGCTGCGCACCCGCCGCCGCTTCGTGCTCGTGCTGACCGTTGCCGGGGTGCTGCTGGCAGCCGCGGCTGTGGCGGGACTGCTGGCCGGCAGCCTGTGGCTGCGCACCGGAGATGTTGCCCTCTGGCTGAACGGCATGGCGCCGGACCTTATTGGGCGTGCCCTCGATGACCGGATGCCGCGTGTCCTGGCGGCTCTGCTGTCCGGCGCCGCGCTCGCCCTGGCGGGCTGCGTGGTGCAGGGCACGGTGCGTAATCCGCTCGCCGAACCCGGCATCCTCGGCATCACCGCCGGGGCGGGGCTCGGCGCCGTCATAGTCGTCACCATGTTCGGCGGCGGGCGGCCGCTCCTGATCCTCACAGCGGTGGCGACGGGACTGGCCACGTTCGGCCTGATTGCCCTTCTGACCTGGCGCGGCGGGTTCCTACCGGACAGGTTTGTCCTGATCGGCATTGGCTGCGGTTACGGGCTGAGCGCCCTGACAACCTTCTTCCTGCTGCGCGCGGACCCCTGGAACACACCGAGGATCCTCACCTGGCTCTCCGGCACAACGTACGGACGAACGCTGCCCGACGTCGTCCCGGTGGCGGTTGCGCTCGCCGTCGCCGTGCCGCTGCTGTTCGGCATGCGGCGCCAGCTGGACCTCCTCGCAGTGGATGAGGACACCCCGCGCATCCTGGGCGTGCGGCTGGAACGGACGCGGCTCGGGGTGCTGTCCGTCGCGGCTGTTCTCGCATCACTGAGCGTGGTGGCCGTTGGAGCGGTGGGCTTTGTCGGACTGGTGGCTCCGCATCTTGCCCGGGCACTTATCGGGGCCCGGCACGGGCGCCTCATCCCCGTGTCCATGCTGCTCGGGGCGCTGCTCGTCTGCGTTGCGGATACGCTCGGCCGCACGCTCATCGCCCCCGCTTCCATTCCCGCCGGGCTGATGATCGCGCTGATCGGTGCACCCTATTTCATCTGGCTGCTGCGCCGTTCACGCTAGGTGCAGCCGGTTTAGGATGCCGGCCGGGGCAGGAAACCGCGGATTACGGTGCTGATCAGCTCCGGGTGCTCGGCCAGCAGCCCGTGCGATGCACCCGGCACAATGCACAGCCGGGCGCCCGGAATGGACGCTGCGATCAGGAGCGTGTGGTCCGGCCGAATCGAGTCGCGGTCCCCGGCCATGATGAGGGCCGGAGCAGTGATGCGGGCGAGGTCTGCCGGGTCAATGTTCGGCTCAGTGGTCCAGAGGCGGAACAGCTTATCGAGGACGACGTCGGCATGCCCCGGTCCGTCGGGGGAGAGCCGTTCGTAATGCAGGCGTTCGACGTCGGGCTTGGCCGCCGGAAGGGTGCCGGTGCCGGCATCCGCGCCGGTGTCGGGCACCGGCGCAGGATCAGGCCGCGCAGGGATAAGGACGAGCTGCTTGTGCTCCTCCGCGGCGCTGAAGGCCGAGGGATCCAGATTGGCACTGACAGCGGTCAGCGAACGGACCCGGTCCGCCTGCTCCATGGCCAGGAGCAGGCCAAGGATGGCTCCGTCGCTGTAACCGATGACATGGACTGCTTCGAGATTCTGGCTGTCGAGGTACGCGATGGTGTCGGCGAGTCCGCGGGCGTAGCTGTATTCGCCGTCAATGTCGGCGGAGCGGCCGTGGCCGGGACGCTCGAAGGCATGCACCCGATAGTCCGGGACCAGGGAATCGGAGAGCTCCCGCATCGCTTCCAGGGAGCAAAAACCGCCGTGGAGCAGGAGGACCGGGACGCCGTCGCCGGCAACTTCGGCATAGAGGTCCACGCCATTGATGCGGAGGTATGTCACGTCCGGCTGAGCTCCCTGTTTCACGTCTGTATTCACCGCTGATGCAGCCCCTTCATCCTCCCATGCGGGCTGCGGGCCCTGTGCATCCACGCTGCTCCTCCACACCGTTCCTCCACACCCTGATGGCAACCTCCGCTTGTCCCCAGCAGCGCTGGGGCCCGCTGTCCTCCTGCCGCGGCCGGGCAACTCTTGGGACATGAGCGAAGAACAGTTGTGGGTGCCGTCATCCGGGGCCCGAAAGAGCCGCCGGCCGCGGGCAACGATCCCGGCAGAGAAGATGCGGGCGCCGGGTCGGTTTAGCCTGCGTGCAGAGGATGACCCGGGGCATTCGGCAGCCCCGGCTCCAAGCACCTCGGCATCGGTCATCCTGGTCACTTCATCCCAGCGGCTCCAGGATGAGGTCGCCAGGATAGCCGCGGCAGCAGGGGTGGAGTTGGAAGTAGTGCCGGATGCCCCGGATGCGTTCCAGCGAAACCCCGAGGTGGTGCTGCTGGGCAGTGACCTGGCGGGTATGGGCACCGGGCGCCGCATGCCGCCGGACAGGCACGGGCGCCGACGGGCGGAAACCATCCTGGTGGGGTTCGAACAGGACACGGATTTGTGGAGGCAGGCGGCCCGGCTCGAGGCCGCCCGTGTAGCAGTGCTTCCGGCGGCTTCAGGCTGGCTGGCAGAATATCTCGGCCGCAGGCGGGAACACAGTTCGGGTTTTGTGCTGGGCGTAGTGGGCGGCAGCGGCGGCGCCGGGGCATCCACCCTCTCGTGCTGGCTGGCACAGGAAGCCGCCGAACACCGGTTGGAAACTCTGTTGGTGGACGGCGATCCCCTCGGCGGCGGACTGGACGCCAGCCTGGGAAGCGGTGAAGTTCCCGGAGTGCGCTGGCCTGATCTGGCGGAAGTGCGCGGCGCGTTGAATCCTGTGCAGCTTATCTCTGCGCTGCCGCAGGTGTCGGGGTTTGCGCTGCTCGCCGGCGGTTCCGCGGATTCCGCTGCCGGCGACGGTGAGGACGGGCCGGGGTATCCGGGAAGGCAGTCTCCGGCTGAGGCTCCCGCAGAGGAAAGCATCCGGGCGGTCATGGAAGCAGCCCGTGCGGCCTTTGCCTTCACCATTGTGGACTGTGCACGACATTCGCCCGGCCAGTTGCTGCTCTCCTGCGACGCACTGCTGGTGGTGGTTCCGGGACGGCTGCGGCCCGTACTCGCGGCCCGGATGCTCAGCCGGAGCCTGGGCAGCGCCGTACCCAAAGCAGCAGTTGTCCGCGGGCCGCTGGGTGACGGGCTGGACGACGCCCGTGCAGCTGACGCCGCCGGGTTGCCCCTGGCCGGGTACCTGCCCGCTGCCCGGCGGCTGGAACACGCCGAGGCGCGGGGCCTCCTGCTGCAGCGCGGCAGAAGCCGCAGCATCCGGCGGGTGACCGGACAGCTGGTGGAACAGTTTGCCGCCGAATTGCCTCAATCCGCTGCCCTCATGCAAAGGTCCCCGTCATGAGCGGCCCCACCGGGCGCCGCGCCGCCCATGGCCTCCCCCCGGACCATCCGGTGTCCCCGCCCGGCGATTCACCGATGGTCCGGGAAGTTCGCCGGAGGATGCTGGATGACGGTGAACCCGTCACTGCGGCCCGTTTGGCGGCCGCCGTGCACTCCAGCGGGCGGCTGCTCGGTGCCGAGGGCGCACTGCGTGCCGTTGACCGGGTGCAGGCGGAACTGCAGGGCCTCGGCCCGCTGCAGGAACTGGCGTTGCTTCCGGGCATCAGCGACATCCTCGTGAACGGTCCGGACCGGGTATGGGTGGACAGCGGGCACGGGCTGGAACTGACCGGGCTGCGGTTCGAATCCGACGCCGAGGTGCAGGGACTCGCCGCCCGCCTGATCGCTGCCGGCGGACGGCGGCTGGATGACTCCAATCCCTGCGTGGACGTGCAGCTGCGCGGTTACCGGGTCCACGCGGTGCTGCGTCCGGTATCCACCGGTTCCACGCTGCTCTCCATCCGCATCCGGCGCACGCTGACCTTCACCATGGAGGAACTGCAGGCCGGCGGAACCATAGATCCAGAGAGTGCCGCAGTGCTCCGGCGGATCATCGCGTCCCGGTTGAACTTCCTGATCAGCGGGGCTACCGGCACTGGGAAGACCACGCTGCTCTCCACCCTGCTGTCGTTGAGTCAGCCGCATGAACGGCTGGTGCTGGTGGAAGACGCCGCAGAGCTGGATCCCCGGCATCCGCATGTTGTGGGCCTGCAGAGCCGGCACGGCAACGTTGAGGGGGCAGGCTCGGTGGATCAGGCCGAACTGGTGCGCCAGGCCCTGCGGATGCGGCCGGACCGGTTGATCGTGGGGGAATGCCGCGGCGCGGAGGTCCGGGAACTTCTGGCTGCCATGAACACCGGTCACGACGGTGCCGGCGGTACCATCCATGCTAATTCGGCGGCCAGCGTTCCTGCCCGGCTGGCAGCTCTCGGGGCGCTCGCCGGAATGAGCAGCACTGCGGTCACCCTGCAGACTGCCAGTGCCCTGGATGTGGTGGTGCACCTGGCCCGCGGTGACTCCGGCCGCCGGGTTGCTGAGATTGCCGTGATCACGGCATCGCCTGACGGCCGGCTGCTGGCGGTGCCGGCGCTGCGGCCGCTGCTTCCGGCGGACAGCGCAGGGCGGCACGGTGAAGGATGGGCCCCGCTTCAGCACCGGATCGGCGCTTCAACGGAGGAAACGGCGTCGTGCCCCGACGGGCAGCAACCCGCCCGGGAGGGTGACCGGGCCACGGAGATTTCCGTTTCATGACCGGTTTGTGGGTTACCGGGCTGCTCGTGCTGTCGGTGCTTTTACTGCTGTCCCCTTCCCGGACTCCGCCGAAGCCGGGCCCTCTCCCCGGACGCCCGGTCCCGGGTGCCGGGCAGGCAGCAAACCGGTCTCTGCGGCGCCCGTTTCTGCGGCGGCTGGTTTCGAACTCCCTGCGGTCCCCAAAGGATCCGTCGCTGCAAGAGGTGCCGCTGCTGATCCATCAGCTGACCGGTCTGCTGGCAGCCGGACGTGCTCCGCACCAGCTCTGGGCCGACGCAGCAGCTCTGCAGGCGGCAACCGGCAAGGACCCCGCTGGTTCCCTGTCTGCCCGGATGCTCCCGGTGTTGGAAGCCGCCGCGCAGTCCGCGTCCCTGGGGCTCAGTCCGGTGCCGGTTTTCCGCGCCGCGGCGGAGGAACAAGCCGGCACGCCAGGGAAGATGCGACGGCGGGGCGGGGATCGTGCCGCTGTATCCCCGGCAGGGTTGTGGACCGGGCTTGCGGCATGCGTCAGCGTGTCGGAACGCAGCGGTGCACCCCTGGCCGGTGTCCTCAGCCGGTACGCCGCGCAGCTGGAGAGTGCTATGGATAACCAGGCGGCGCGGGAGACCGCCATGGCCGGACCTCAGGCAACCGTCCGGCTGCTGACCTGGCTGCCGGTGGGAGGGCTGGGCCTTGGCTATTTGCTGGGGGCAGATCCTGTGGGCATATTGCTGGGCAGCCCTCTTGGCTGGTTGGCAGGGACGGCAGGCGTTGCCCTGTCCCTGGCAGGACGGTTCTGGTCACGTGCGCTCGTGCGTCAGGCAGCAGGCGTGTAATGGCCGGAACCCTGGTGGCAGTACTCCTTGCTGCCGCCGCTGCGCTGCTCCTGCTGCCGGGATGGAATACTGCGCCGGTACCGGGCTCGCCGAACGGGGCCGGTCCGCAAAATACACAGCGGCATAACAAGGGCGCCGGCCCGGGCATAGAGGATCCGGCACTGATGCTGGACCTGACGGCAGCCATGCTGGAGGCAGGCCAGCCCCTGCTCCACGCCCTTTCGATATTGGCGGAGGTAGTGGAACCGGAAACCTCATTGTGTCTAGCCAGGGTGCAGGCTGCCCTGGAGCTGGGTGCTCCCTGGGCGGCAGCATGGGAGCTGGCGGCACCCGAGCGCAGCAGGCTCCCCGAGCCCGCAGTCCACCTACGCGAAGCCCTAAGATTTGCAGCTACCACCGGAGCGCCGTCGGCCGCAGTCCTGGTGGCGGAGGCGGCGCAGATACGCCGGCGCAGGGCCCGCGACGCGGAACGCCGTGCGGCAGCCTTGGGGGTCAGGCTCGTGGTTCCGCTGGGGCTGTGTGCGCTGCCTGCATTCGTGGCACTGACTGTGGTGCCGCTCCTGCTCTCCCTGCTGCCGTCGCTTCCGTAGGGCTGCAGGAAGCGGGGGCTGCGCATCCTCCACAACCGTCTTGCCCGCAGGCGTTGTCCGGAACGGCGGCATCCTCTCTGGTTCCGATGCGACGGCCGATAAAGGATCAAATCACCGCCTCAACAGCGGAACAGTTACAACCCGCAGCAATGACATTAGGAGGAATCATGCCAGGTCTAAGCAGATCCGTGACCACCGTCCGGCGTGCCCGGAACTACAACGATGATTCGCACAAGGGAGCGCCGCACACCGGAGCGTCGAACGTACAGACGGACGCCCCCGGGGTCTCAGCGGAGCATAGTCCCGGGGCGCCGGCGTCCGGGCATCAGCCCTGCGGCCGGGGAACCGGAACAGTGACTGTGCTCTACCCTCGAGCACCGGAGAACGCGTCTCCGGTTCCCCAAAACCGGGCGGAGCGCCGCCGGAGAAGCTTCTACGACCGTGAAGCGGGAATGGCAACAGCAGAATACGCGATTGCCACCTTGGCGGCCGTTGCCTTTGCCGCTCTGCTCGTGGCCGTCCTGGGCAGCGGGGAGGTGCGGTCCCTGCTCATGGGACTGATCCGCAGTGCACTCACCCTTGGGTGACGGATGGAGCGAAAGCATCTCCCGGAATCCCCGGCACGCGGAGCGGTTACCGCCGAACTGGCTGTGGGTCTGCCCGCCGTCGTGCTGCTCCTGGCTGCCGTCCTGACCGGAGTGGCAGCGGGAGCCACCCAACTGCGGGTGGAAGAAGCTGCGCGGGCGGCGGCGCGGGAGATCATGCGCGGAGACGCCGACGAGGCAGAGGCTGCCGCCCGGCGGATCGCAGGACCCGGTGCGCGGATCACCGTCACGGCCGACGGCGAGTGGATGCGGGTGGAAATCGGGACCTCCGTCGCGGCTCCGCTGCTGGACCGGCTGCCGCTGGAGCTGACCGGCTCTGCGTCGGCGCTTCCGGAGTCCCTGCCGTCCGGGAGCTGACCGAACCGGAGGAACCGCACCGCCGGGTCACCGGGCAGCTCCGGACCAATACCAGAAGAAAGGATGAACTTAGGGTGGAAAAAGTGCCATCGGCCGCTGCAGCCGGGGAAGGAGGGGAAACCGAGCAGGGCGCGGGCACGGTTCTGGTGCTGGGTTCAGGACTGTTGCTGCTGATCCTGTGTGCAGCCGTCCTGTTGCTGCTGCAAAGCGCGGTGGGCGCGAGCAGAGCGGCCACCGCGGCGGACCTGGCGGCACTAGCGGCCGCCGACACGGTTCGTGAGCTTCGGAGCGGCGAGCCGTGCGCGGTGGCCGCGGAGGTCGCCGGGCGCAACGGCGCCGTGCTGGCAGCGTGCACGGTGGACACCGGGGAGCGGACCGTCCAGGTGGAAACCCGGGTACCCGTCCCGCTGCTGCCGCAGCCCGCCACCGGGCATGCCCGTGCCGGACCGCCGCCATGAGTACCGCCGTGAGCGCTGCGGACCTAGCCCGCCTGCCGGACCGGAGCCGCTGCCGCCGGCGCCGGAGCAGCGACGGTGCCGGGTGCGGATTCCCCGCTGCGGGCGTTGTCCAGCAGCACCTGCAGCAGGGTCACCGCACCGGCCTTGGACAGCGGATTGTTCTTATTGCCGCATTTCGGGGACTGCACGCAGGAGGGGCAGCCGCGCTCGCACTCGCAGGCGCGGATGGCGTCGCGGGTGGCGGTCAGCCACAGCTCCGCGGCTTCATAGGCCCGTTCCGCAAAGCCGGCACCGCCCGGGTGCCCGTCGTACACGAAGATGGTGGGCTTCTCGGTGTCGGCGTGCAGTGCGGTGGAAACGCCGCCAATGTCCCAGCGGTCGGAGGTGGCGATCAGCGGCAGCATTCCGATGGAGGCATGCTCGGCGGCGTGCAGGGCACCGGGAAAGTCCGCGGGAATCAATCCGGCACCGGTGAGCAGATGCTCGTCGATGACAAACCACACGGCTTTGGTGAAGAGCTCCTTGGCTTCGAGGTCCAGGGGTTCTTCGCCGAGGATCTCATTGGAGATCAGGGCCTTGCGCTGGAAGGAGACCACCTGGGTGGTGACCTTCACGGTGCCGAAGCAGACCTGGATTTCGCCCCAGCGCGAGGTCCGTTCGGTTTCAAGGACCTGGATCTGGGTGACGTCCCGGGCCTGGGTGTAGAACTCGGGGTTGCCGCGGGTGACCATGGCGCAGTGGTCCGCTTCATTGAGCTCGTCCACCAGGAACGTCTGGCCCTGATGCACGTACACGGCGCCGGTGTGGGCCTGGTACTGGCTCTGCGGGGAGTCCATGGTGCCCAGCAGCATTCCGGTGTCGGATTCCACGATGTTGATCGGCCCGCCGCCGTCCGCCCGCAGGTTTACCAGGGCGGCGGCGCTTTCCGAATGGGTCCAGAACCAGCCCGAAGGACGGCGGCGCAGATAGCCCTGCTCCACCAGCTGGTCCAGCAATCCGGCAGCCGTGGGGCCAAAGAGCTCCCGCTCATCGGGGGTCAGCGGGATTTCGGCGGCGGCGGCGCAGAGGTGCGGCCCGAGCACGTAGGGGTTGGACGGATCAAAGACGGTCGCTTCCACCGAGATATCGAAAATCGCCTCCGGATGGTGCACCAGATACGTGTCCAGCGGGTCGTCGCTGGCCACGAAGGCTGCCAGTGCGTCCTGGCCGGAGCGGCCGGCGCGCCCGATCTGCTGGAACAGGGACGCCCGGGTGCCGGGCCAGCCGGCCACCAGCACGGCGTCGAGCCCGGACACATCGATGCCGAGTTCCAGGGCGGAGGTACTGGAAATTCCCAGCAGCTCGCCGCTGCGCAGCCGCCGTTCCAACTCGCGCCGTTCCTCGGGGAGGTAACCGGACCGGTACGCGGCCACCCGGTCCGGCAACGAGGGATGCACCTCATCCAGCAGCCGCCGGGTAATTGTGGCAATGGTTTCGGCGCCCCTGCGGGACTTGATAAAGGCAATGGTCCGGACCTGGGCAGCCACCAGGTTGGCCAGCAGGTCCGAGGTTTCGGCAATGACGGTTCGCCGGGAACGCGCACCGTTCTCACCCTTGAGCTCGGTCAGCTGCGGCTCCCAGAGCGCCACGGTGGTGGCGCCGTGCGGAGAGGCGTCGCGGGTGACGGCGGTGACCTCGCCACCGATCAGCCTGCCAAAGGAAGCGGCCGGATCCGCCGAGGTAGCGGAGGCACCGATGAACACCGGATCGGCGCCGTAGTAGCGGCAGATCCGGCGCAGCCGGCGCATGAGGTTGGCAACGTTGGAACCGAATACGCCGCGGTAGCTGTGGGCCTCATCGATGATGACGTACTTCAGCCGGCGGAAGAACCTGGCCCACCAGGTGTGGTTGGGCAGCACGCCGAAGTGGAGCATGTCGGGATTCGCGAGCACCAGGTTGGCGTGGTCCCGGATCCAGCGCCGCGAACCCGGGTCGGTGTCGCCGTCGTACGTTTCAGCGCGCACGGTGGGAAGCTGCAGGGCATTCACTGCGGAAAGCTGATCAGCGGCCAGGGCCTTGGTGGGGGCCAGATAGAGGGCCACCGATCCCGTTGGCTCAAGCGTGACCCGGTCATCCAGTGCCGTGCGGTGAATTTCATCCAGGGCCGGCAGCAGATAGGCCAGGGATTTTCCGGAGGCGGTGCCGGTGGAGATGATCGTGTGCTGCCCGGAGTGCGCGGAATCTGCCGCTTCAATCTGGTGCCGCCATGGTTCGTGGACGCCCACCCTGGCGTAGGCGGCGACGACGTCGGGGTGTGCCCAGTCCGGCCACGGAACGGGAACGGCCTGGCGGGCGGGGATTTCGTGGACATGGACCAGCTGTTCCGGGTCGGCGCCGGAGCCGAGCAGGGGGATCAGGGAATCATGTAAGGCCACTGTGCCATTCTCCCACCGGCCGTCCGGACAGCGGCTGTTAAACGCGCCCGCTCAGCTTCAGGCTGAACGGGCGCAGCCCGCCGCAAACCCGGGCCGCGCTGGCCTAAAGCCGCGGTTCAAACATCACCACGCTGGCAAGGTTTTCCCAGCCCAGGTAGGTGTAGAGTTCCAGCCCGTCGGCCGTGGCCACCAGCAGTCCTGTATCGGCGTCGTGTTCCATGGCCACCGCGGTGAGCGCCCGCGTCACGTAGCTGCCCAGCCCGCGCCGGCGGAACCCGGGCTCGGTGACAATCCGGTCGTAGACTGCATAGCCATCCACGATGGCCACGCTGCCCCGGGCCGCCGGCTCGCCGCCCGCCGTGACGGTAACGGTGCCCACGGTGCCCCCGCGCACCGTTTCGGATTCAAATCCATCCAGCGGCAGCGGGTCTTCAATGTCCTGTCCCGTCATATCCAGTGTCATGAAGACCTCGTTCGCGGACCGGACATTGAGCCCGTACACCAGGGCGGCACCGTGGATTTCATTCACGCGTGCAGTGACGATGGTGAAGAGCCGCCCGGGACTCTTCCGCGCCGAAGAAGCCAGTGCCGCAAATTCGTCATGGGAGGGTTCCAGCGCGAAGTACTCCCAGTCGTTCGTTTTGTCGTGCAGGAAAGCTGCCGGAAAACGGCCCTCCCGGCGGGTCCGGTAGCCGCGGGCCTGCGCCCAGCCGCTCACCCAGGTCTCCAGCAAATCATCGTCCAGCAGGCTCATGAATGAACACTAACGGGGGCGGCAGGTGAAAGGTATGTGCGCTGATGAAAATCGGGGTCCTGCGCCGGTCTACCCTTAATGAGTGGCCTTGAACCGAATTGCACTGTATTACGCCTTTACGCCCCTTTCCGATCCGGAGGCCGTGCGCCTCTGGCAGCGTGCCCTCTGCGAGAAGCTGGGACTGCGCGGCCGGATCCTGATCTCTCCCGACGGCATCAACGGAACCGTGGGCGGTGAGCTCGACGCCGTGAAGGCGTATGTGAAGGCTACCCGCGAGTATCCGGCTTTCAAGAAGATGGACATCAAGTACTCCGAGGGCGGCGCGGAGGACTTCCCGCGGCTGAGCGTCAAGGTCCGCCGGGAGATCGTCAGCTTCGGTGCCCCCGGAGAGCTGAAGGTTGATGAGAACGGCGTGGTGGGCGGAGGCACCCATCTGCGGCCCGAAGAGCTGCACCAGCTGGTGGAGGAAAAGAAGGCCGACGGCGAAGAGGTGGTCTTTTTCGACGGCCGGAATGCCTTCGAAGCACAGATCGGCAGGTTCAAGGGGGCCGTTGTTCCCGACGTCGCCACCACGCATGACTTCATCGCCGAGCTGGACTCCGGCAAGTATGACGACCTCAAGGACAAGCCCGTGGTGACCTACTGCACCGGCGGCATCCGCTGCGAGGTGCTGTCCTCCCTGATGGTCAACCGCGGCTTCAAAGAGGTTTACCAGATGCAGGGCGGGATTGTCCGGTACGGCGAAGCCTACGGAGACAAGGGCCTGTGGGAAGGCTCGCTCTACGTCTTCGACAAGCGGATGCACATGGAATTCACCGAGGATGCCGCCACCATCGGCAAGTGCGTGCGCTGCGAGGCTCCCACCAGCAAGTTCGAGAACTGTTCCAACCCCTCCTGCCGCAAGCTCACTCTGTACTGCGCAGAGTGCGCCTCGGACCCGTCCACCCTGCGCTGCCCGGACGGCTGCATCGAGTAGAAACGGCTTCGCCGGGCCGCCTGCAACGCCGTCGGGCAGCGTTGCTAGGCGGTAGCCGGTTCGGACATCAGGCTTTCACCGGCCGGCAGTGCATCGCGGCGGAGGCAGGTGCCGCGGTCCAGGACCACGGTGTCCCCCACCCTTGTCTGGAAAACAGCACCGGTTTCGGTCCGCCACATGCTGGTGGTCAGCTCGTCGCCGGGAATTACCGGTGCGGCAAAACGGACGCTCACTGAGCCGAACGCTTCAACGTCGGACCCAAGCATGCCTTCCAGGAGGGCACGGCCGGCGAATCCCATGGTGCACAGGCCATGCAGGATGGGCTTCTCAAAGCCGATCATGGCGGCCATCGCCGGGTCCGAATGCAGCGGGTTGCGGTCTCCGTTGAGCCGGTAGAGCAGGGCCTGGTCAGGGGAGGTCTTTTGCACGTCCACAAGATCTGCCGGGCGGTCGGGCAGTTCCCATCCGTCATGCGGCGCCGGCTCGGACCCGAAGCCGCCCTCTCCGCGGATAATCATGGAGGTCACCGAGGTGGCTGTGAGCTCCCGGGTCTCGGCATCGAGCAGATGAGTGGTCAGCTCCACCACGGCATTCTTGCCCTTGTCCCAGGCGCCGCTCATGAAGCTGCGCGGAATCACGGTTCCGGACGGGGCCAAGGTGCGGTGCAGTGTCACTGTTTGTCCGCCGTGCAGGATCTGGGAGAGCTTGAAGTCCCCGAGTTCATCCATGGAGCCGCCTGATCCGCCCAGCAGCACGGCGAAGGTGGGCAGTACGCTCTGGTCGATTCCCCGGGAGTTTTCCGTGGTGAAGGCGAGATTCGCCGTCTGGTCGCGGGCGCCGGCACCCACGCTCAGCGCGTACAGGAGCGCGTCCTTTGACTCCCAGGAGACCGGAGCCCCCTCACTGACTTTTCCAATGTTCTGACGGTGGATCGTCATGGCTGTCCCTCTCATGAGACGACGGGACCCGGTCCCGGCGGGATAATGCGCAGATAGTATGGCGCGGATCACTTGCAGTAATGCTATAACGGGGTTCTAATTTTCAGTTTGCCGCCGGCAGGACGTCCTCCGGGCGGGCCACGGTACCCCGGCGGATGTTCCGCTCGGCGGGGGTCTCCGGAATCCACCGGGCCGGCGCACGGCGCAGCATCAGGGCCACCGCCACTGACAGGGCAGCGAAGATGAATACGAAGATGAACGCTGAGCTGATGCCTTCCTGTGCAACTGCCGCGGTGGCCGGGTCGGTGTGGCTGGCCAGGATGTACGCGCCAATGGCAACGGCAGCGGACTGGCCGATGTTGCGGATCATGGTGTTGGTGCCGGCGGTTTCCGAAGTGTGGGTTTCCGGGACCACTTCGATGAGCAGGTTCGGCAGCGCGCCGTAGGCAAGCGATATCCCGGTGCTGTTCAGGACCATGGCAATGATGAACATCAGCACGCTGCCATAGGTCAGCAGGATGATGGGAATGACCAAAGCGACCACCGCCAGGCCAATGATGAAGACTGTGCGGGCGCCGTACCGGAAAGCCAGCTTGCCGCCCAGCGGTGAGAAGAGGTAGCCCACCAGCAGAGTGGAGCTGATCAGGACGCCGGCACCGGTGGGGGAAAGACCAAGCCCGTATCCCGACGAGGCGGGGGACTGCATGATGAGCTGCGCAGGAACATTGCCTCCGCCCAGTGGGCCGACGGCGGCGAGCACGGTGGCGGTCATGGCCAGCGCAATTTGGCGGTTCTTGAACATCCGAAGGTTCACGATGGGGGATTCCACCCGCAGCTCCCACCACGCCCACACCGCGGTGGCGGCGGTCCCGATGCTGATCAGGGCGATGAACTGGGCCGATGCAAAGCCGGTTTTGGATGCGCCGGAGAACGCCAGCAAAATCGCAGACACGGCGACGGGCAGCAGCAGCGCGCCCAGATAATCCGGTTTTTCCCTGCCGGGCAGCACGGTGTCCCGGGGGATTACCCACTGGATGCCCGCTGCGGCCAGGACGGAGACGACGGCAGCGAAAATAAAGATGCCGTGCCAGGAGAAGGCATCAATCATGAATCCGGCGATCAAGGCTCCCCCTCCGCCGGCGATGAGCGCCGAGGCCCCCACCATGGAGATGCCAACGGGGACGCGCTTCTCGTCCAGATGCTCGCGGGCCAGCCCGAAGGCCAGGCCCAGCACTGCGCCTGTCACGCCCTGGATGGCCCGGCCCAGGATGATCATGCCAAGGGATCCGCCGAGCAGGGAGATGACTGAGCCGACAGCGGCGATGGCCAGGGCAATGACCATGACCTTCCGCCGGCCGTACAGGTCCCCGAAGCGTCCGCCCAGGACACCGGCGGACGCTGAAACCAGCAGAAAGGCCGTGACCACCCAGGCCACCGTGTTGGCGTCCACCTGAAAGTCCCGCATCAGGGTGGGCAGCGTTACGTACATCATGGACAGTTCAAAGGCCGACACAATTTCGGCCAGCACCAGGACCAGGACAACCGCAGTAAAGCCTGGACGCTTGAGCGTGCTCGCGGGGAAGGACATACGGGTCCCGCCTTTCGGGATGGGAGAGAAAAGCAAAGGGCCGGCATGCGCCGCACATAATGGCGTGGCGCATGCCGGCTGCGGTGTGTTTCGCCGGCTGCTGCCTAGGCGGTGGCTGAAACCACGTCTTCGGGATTGGCGGCGGTGCCGCGGCGGATATCGCGCTCACCGACCGTCTCGGGAACCCACGGCTTGGGGTTGCGGCTCAGCATCAGTCCCATGATCACGGAGAGCACGGCAAAGGCCAGGACCAGGAGCAGTGCTGCGCTGATGCCCTGCTGGGAGATGGCCTGGGTAGCCGGGTCCGTGTTCTTGGCAAGGATGAAGGCGCCGATGGCAATGGCGGCGGACTGGCCGACATTGCGGATCATGGTGTTGGTTCCTGCGGTTTCGGAGGTGTGGGTTTCCGGAACCACCTCAACGAGCAGGTTCGGCAGGGCCCCGTAGGTGAGGGAGATGCCGATGCCGTTCAGGCTCATTGCCACGATGTACATGGCCACGCTGCCATAGGTGAGCAGGATGATGGGAAGCACCAGGGCCATCAGCACCAGCCCGGCAATGAACACGATCCGTGCCCCGTACCGGAAAGACAACTTTCCGCCAACCGGTGAGAGGGCGAAGCCAACAAGCGCGGTGAGGCAGATGATGACGCCCGATTCGGTGGGCGTAAAGCCAAGCCCGTATCCCATCGCGGTGGGGGACTGCATGATCATCTGCGAGGGAACGGACACGCCGCCCAGGGGGCCGACGGCGGCGAAGACGGTGGCAGTCATGGCCAGGGCGATCTGGCGGTTCTTGAACATCCGCAGGTTCACGATCGGGGATTCCACCCGCAGTTCCCACCAGGCCCAGACGGCGGCCGTGGCAGCCCCCAGGCCCATCAGGCCCAGGAACTCCACCGACAGGAAGCCGGCCTTGGAGCTGCTGGAGAGTCCCAGCAGGAGGGCGCTGACGGCGATGGGCAGCAGGACGGCGCCCAGGTAATCGGGCTTCTCCGTGGTGGCGGCGTTGGTATCGCGCGGAATAATGAGCTGGATGGCGACGGCGGCAATGGCCGCGAGGACAGCGGCGAAGACGAAGATTCCGTGCCAGGAGAAGAGATCAATCATGAAGCCGGCGATCATGGAGCCGCCGGCACCGGCGATGAGGGCCGAGGCGCCGATCATGGAAATACCGACGGGTACGCGCTTTCCATCGAGGTGTTCACGGGCCAGGCCGAAGGCCAGGCCCAGGACCGCGCCGGCTACGCCCTGAATGGCACGGCCGAAGATGATCATGCCCAGCGAGCCGCCGAGCAGGGAGATCAGCGAACCAATCGCGGCGATGACCAGGACAATCACCATGACCTTGCGCCGCCCGTAGAGGTCACCGAAGCGCCCGCCCAGCACTGCGGCAGAGGCCGAAACCAGCAGATACGCGGTGACAACCCAGGCCACGGTGTTGGCGTCCACCTGGAAGTCCCGGATCAGGGTGGGGAGCATGACATACATCATGGACAGTTCGAAGGCCGAAATAATCTCAGCCAGAACCAGGACGGTAACTACTGCTGCAAAACCTGGGCGCTTTAGGGCGCGGGTGGTGGAGGACATCGGTGTCCTGCCTTTCGTGAGGGAAAAGGAATGCGGCGGCGCCGGCGGATGAGAGTATCCGCCGGCGGTGGAGCAGACGATCTTCTGGAAAGGTGGTGCGGTGGCGCAGTGGTGCGGTGGTGCTGTATTCGGGGTTACCCGTTGCCGTAGGCGACGGACTTGGTCCAGAAGAACTCTTCGAGTCCTTCCAGGCCGCCTTCATTGCCCATGCCGGAGTGGCCGATGCCGCCGAAGGGGCGTTCAGCCACAGCGTTGGGGGCGCCGTTGACGGTTACTTCACCGGTTTCAAGCGCCTCGGTCACGCGGACGGCACGGCGGGCATCGCCGGTCCACACGTAGCCGGAAAGCCCGTAATCGGTGCTGTTGGCCAGGGCAATGGCCTCCGCTTCGTCGCTGAAACGGGTGATGGCCAGGACCGGTCCAAAGACTTCCTTCTGCGCCAGCTCGCTGGCCGGGTCCACGTCAGCGAGGACCGTGGGCGGATAGAAAAAACCGTCAGCGAGGTCCTCGGCAAGCCGCTGCCCGCCGGTAACCAGCCGGGCACCGTCTTCCTGGGCCTTGGTGACCATCGAGTGAATCCGCTCGATGGCAGCTTCGTTGATGACCGGACCGCAGATCGTGTCCGGCTCCTGCGGGTTACCGGTCTTGAAGGATGCTGCGATGGCGCCGATGGTTGCCACGAAGGAGTCGTAAATGGAGTCCTGGACCAGCAGCCGGGTAGGCAGGGCGCAGGCCTGTCCGCTCATGATGCCGAAAGCCAGGAAGGTAGAGTGCATGGCGGCGGCCTGAAGGTCGGCGTCAGCGAAGATGAGGTTGGCGGATTTGCCGCCGAGCTCCAGGATCACCGGCTTGAAGGTCTGTGCACAGGCCGCGGTGATCTTCCGTGCGGTTTCGGGGCCGCCCGTGAAGGTCACCTTCTTGACCAGCCGGTGCTCCACCAGGGCCGAACCTGCCTCAGCCCCGCCGGGAACCACGTTGAACACGCCCTCGGGGATGCCTGCTTCGGTGACCAGATCGGCAAAGAGCATGGAGGTGAAGGGTGTCAGCTCGCTCGGTTTGACCACCACGGTGTTTCCGGCGGCCAATGCAGCCGGAACCTTCATGGCCAGGGACATCAGCGGAGCGTTCCAGGTGATGATGGCACCGATCACGCCGTAGGGCTGGCGCAGGGTATGGCCGAAGGAGCCGCCCGCACCGGCCACGGAGGTGATCCGGCCCAGCGGAAGCTTGTCAGCCCAGCCGCCGTAGTAGCGGATCCATTCCACCGCCGCGGAAACCGTGGGATAGGCGTTGGAACGGGCAATGCCGTTGTCGGCAATGGCGAGATTGACGAAGTCCTCAGTGCGGTCCTCGACCAGCTGCGCCAGCTTGAGCAGCGCCTTGGCGCGGGTTCCGGCAGGGGTTGCCCGCCAGACCGCGAAGGCTGCGTGGGCGGCATTGACGGCGTCGTCAATGTCCGCTGCACTTGCCAGCGGGACCTGTGCCTGGGCTTCGCCGGTGGCGGGGTTGATGTGGGTGTGCGTTCCGCCGCCAGTGCTGCGTGCTTCGCTGCCAATACGCAGCGTGACGGGAGGCAGGACAAAATCGGTGCTGACGGTCATCTTCAGTTCTCCGGTTCGTAGCGCAGCATGGTGATTCCCGCTTCGGGGTAATCGCAGAAAACGGGCTTAACCCGCATACCCACCTCAATGTCTTCGTGGGCCACGTTGACGAGTTCGGTGGAAAACCTGGGCCCTTCGTCCCACTGCACCACCGCGAGCACCAGGGCGCCTTCCTTCGCGAAGTGCGGTGCCACCGGACGGGTGGAGACCGTGTAGGTGTACAGGGTTCCGGCTCCGGATATTTCCCGCCATTCCAAATCATCGGCGAGGGTGCCCGGGGCCAGGGGACGGGGGTAGAAGATGTACTCGCCCAGCGAAGGCGAGTACTGGATGCGGATGCGGTGTTCGGCCAGGGCATCCCAGAACGGCTTCGTCAGGGGCGTCGGGACCGGCATGGGACGCTGCAGGTCCGGAAGAGTGTATGAGGTGCTCATGGTGTGTACTCCTAGTTGCCTTCGAGAATCAGTGCCGTTTGCTCGCTCATGATGCCGCCGTTGCCGGTCACGAACGCCCGGTTGCAGTCGGTCACCTGTGCTTCACCGGCACGGCCCATGATCTGGCGTGCGCCGTCGATCACGTGGTGCATACCGCCGGCAATGCCGGCCTGCCCGAAGGAAAGCTGCCCGCCGGCGGTGTTCATCGGGAAGTCTCCGCGGAAGGTCAGATCATGCTCGTTCACGAACTGCATGCCCTTGCCCTTCTCGGTGAAGCCGGCATCCTCCAGGCTCATCAGCACGGTGATGGAATAGCAGTCGTAAATGGAGACCATGTCCACGTCGCTGCGTGCAATGCCTGCCATGCCAAACGCCTGATCGGCTGCGTGGATCATCGGCGAATGCATCAGGTCCCGCGCATAGGTCGGTGTCTTGTAGGGAACCCGTTCTCCGAAGCCCTTGATCCATACCGGGCGGTTCTTGGACTTGGCAGCGAGATCCCTGTTGCCAATCACCACGGCGGCACCGCCCTGGCATGGCATCACGATTTCGAGCATGTGCAGCGGGTCCGCCACCATGGATGATGCGAGCACGTCCTCAATAGTGATGGGCTGGCCGTGGAAAACGGCGCCGGGCGTGGCGCAGGCGTTGGTGCGCTGGTCCACGGCAATTTTGGCCATGGCCCGCTCGTCGTAACCGAACTCATGGCCGTACCGTTTGGCAATCTGCCCGTAGGGGCCGTTCTGCCCCAGGTTTCCGTACGGGATCTCAAATTCTGCCTGCGGGGACCCGAAGGCGTTGGATGAGGCGCCGAAGTACATCTTGTCCGTCATTTCGAACGGACGGCGGGCATCGGTCGGCACATCGTGGGTGCCCGGGAAGGTGACCAGTACGGCGTCGCACAGTCCCAGTTCCACAGCCGCAGCGGCCCGCCACACTCCGGCCGCGGAACCCGCGCCCCCGAGGTCCACTATCTCGGCAAAGTTGGCGTTGATGCCGAGGTACTCCGTGATGGTGGAGGGCACAAACATGTCCGCCTCCCCGATCATCGGCGTGACGATGCCGTTGACGTCGGTGGCGTCCAGCCCGGCGTCATCCAGTGCAGCCTTGGAGAGCCGCGCCCACTGTTCCAGGTTGAAGGTCTTCTCACGCTTCAGCTTGCGCTCCGGCGGCAGCTCAAAATAGCCCAGGATTGCGGCTTCTCCACGAAGTCCCATACGTTTGTTCTCCTCATTGCTGGTATACGAAAGTGTTCTGGTGCACCCGGGCGGGTGCAGGGGCCGGATGTACGACGGGGGCCGGCCCGGTGCGGACGGTTAGCCGGGACCGGCCGGGACGGGAAGTCGCAGCGGCGAGATTCTGATGCCCAGTTCGGGGTAAAAGGAGCCGGCACCGAGCGTTTCCAGCAGCCCGGGGGAATCCGGTCCGGCCCAGGGCTCGTCCCCAGCGGTAATGCCCAGGGCTTTGAGGCCCGGGTTTCCGGCGCCGGCGGCAAGCTCCTGCAGGATCAGGTCCGCGCCGTCCGACCACCGGAACACGGCGGCCGCCGGTTCGCCGGCAGGAAGTCCGGGCAGCCCGTGCCTGTCTGCGCCGAGGACATTGACGAGCACATGCTCCGCACGCTGCAGGTCAGCGACCTGCCCGAAGACAACGGGCAGCCGGGCGGGAGTGCAGTGGCCTTCCGCCCAGGGACGGTCCGCGGTGAGCTCGTTGGCATCTGCCAGGTTCTCGAGCGCTTCGGACGTCTGGACCATCTGCGTCAGAAACCCGAGCCCGGTGTCCCGGGGATGCAAAAAGGCTTCCTGCCAGAGCGGATGATCGGTGTTGACCAGGATCGGCTCGATTCCGGCCCCCTGTGCCCCCGCAATTGCCGCGGAGATGTCCCGCACCTTGAAGGTGATGTGGTGGGGGGCCGCGTTCCCTGCGTTTTCGGCGAGGAACCGTGCAATGAAGGACGTGGAAGAGCTGCCGGGTTCCAGCAGCTCCAGCCGCATGTCTTCAGCGAGGGCAACCTGGCAAGGGTTGAACGCCGGGAGGCTGAATCCGCCGGCAAAACGGGCGCCAAGCTCCCGGTGCAGCATTTCCCCGGCCATCCGCCAACCCGGCACGGCAAAGGCGACGTGGTCCAGCTCGTGGGCGCTCACGGAGACACCCCGCCCGTGCAGGCTAGGGGCGTCCCGCTTCGACCTGGTCCAGCCGCAGCCCGATCATTTCCACAAAGCGGGCGAGGAC
This sequence comes from Arthrobacter sp. APC 3897, assembly GCF_030407495.1. GTDB lineage: Bacteria > Actinomycetota > Actinomycetes > Actinomycetales > Micrococcaceae > Arthrobacter_B. The sequence goes on from NZ_JASDDG010000023.1 coordinate 42,207, forward strand.
CCGGTTGGCGTCCTCCAGCGTTTGAACGCCGGCCAGCAGCCGGCCCACCATGTCCATGAGGACGGCCCAGACCATGGCCGTGATGTCCGCGGCCTCGTCCCGGGACAGTGTCGAGAAATCGGCACGGAACGGTTCCTCGAGCAGCAGCACCAGCTGCTGCATCAAGTCGCGGACGTTCGGATCGGAGGAGGTGCGCAGCATCAGGATGGTCTGATAGAAATTCGGCCTTCTCTGGAAGGCGCTCAGGGCCTGCTGCAGGCGCCGGGTGACCCGTTCGATGGTGCCCAGGCTGTCCGGCACGGCCTCGTCCGCTGCCCCGAACGGCACGCTCCAGTCGTACACCACCGTCGCGTACAGGTGTTCCTTCGAGGAAAAATACCGGTACAGGGTTCCGAGTGCCACGTTCGCTTCGGAGGCCACATCGCGGATTTGGATTGACTCGTAGTCGTTGCTGCGGAGCAGGTTTTTCGCAGCATCGAGAATCCGCTGCCTGCGCTCCATCTGGTAGGCCGGAAGGTCCATAGCTTCGCGCGTTAGCTGACGCACCATCACTTGCCTCCCGGCTGAATTCCCACGGAAATTGCAACGTTATCACCGCCTCCCGGAACCCTGAGTTGTGGCTCACCGTTTACTGGTCCTTCCAGCGGATCAGCGCATCCAGCGCCTCGATCTGGTTGCCGGATACCCGGAGGGGATTGATTTCAAGTTCCTCAAGTTCCTCACCGAGCCCCACGGCTACCTGGGCGATCTTGAAAATGGCCTCGGCCAGCTCATCAAGGTCCGTTGCTTCACCGCCGCGGAACCCGGTCAGCAGCTCGATGCCCTTGAGGGATTCGAGCATGCGCCGGATCTCGGCCGGGCCCACCGGCAGCAGGCGCACCGCGGAGTCCTTGAGCAGTTCCACCATGACGCCGCCAAAGCCGACAGCGAGCACGAGCCCCCAGCGGGGGTCACGGACCACGCCCACCAGCATTTCGGTGCCGGCAGGACGCATCGGAGATACCGCAACGCCCTGTACCCGGGCTTCCGGCGCCAGTTCGGCAACGGAAGCACGGATGTGCCGATAGGCCCCGGCCACGGCGTCTGCATCAGCGAGCATCAGCCGGACACCGCCCACCTCGGTCTTGTGCGCGATGTCCTCCGACGCAATCTTCAGTACCACCGGGTAGCCCAGGTCTTCTGCGGCAGCCACGGCTTCCTCCGCCGAGGAGGCGACAACGGCGGGCACGTAGGGCACACCGTGGCTGCGGAGGAACTCTCCGCTCTCAACCTCGGTCCAGGATTCCGCACCGGCCGGTTTGGTGATGGGGGCCGCGGCCGGCGGTTCGCCGTCGGCCGCCAGTTCAGCGGCCCGCTGTCCCCACCAGGCGGAGCGGGCAGCGGCGGTGATGCCGCGGTCAAACGAGTCGGAGGCATGCGGGAAACCGTGCTCCGCGGCAAAGGCCCGGCCAAACTCGGTCACCTCGGTGGGCAGGAAGCTCATGGCAATGACGGGTTTGGGGGAGGACGTGAGCTGGCGGAGCATCTCATCCTGCGTGGCCCGGCTCATGTCCGCCATGGCCTGGTTGACGGGCCAGGAGCCGTTGACCACCACGAAGTCATAGTTCGGGTCATCGATGAAGCACTGGGCAGCCTTGGTGAGGATGCTCGGGTCAATTGACACGTATCCGGTGGTGTCCATCGGGTTGTTCACGGTGGAGAAGACTGGAAGGCCTGCGTCATGCAGCCCCTGTACGGTGTCGGGGTGCGGAGCGGGAAGCTCCAGGCCGGCGCCGTCGGCCTTGTCTGCTACGAGCGCGCACATGGCACCGGAACCGGTGACAACGCCCATGCGCGGTCCGGGCAGGGCCCCGTAGGCCTCGATGAGGCCGGCAGTGGCCACAAGGTCCTCGATGCCTTCCACCCGGATGACTCCGTGCTGGCGGCAGGCTGCATCAATGACGGTGTCGTCGCCCACCAGTGAACCGGTGTGCGCTGCGGCCACCCGCGCCGAGGCTTCGCTGCGTCCGGCCTTGAAAATGACAATCGGCTTGCCGGCGGCGCGGGCACGGGCGGCCACGTCGAGGAACTGTGCAGGATCGGAAATTTGTTCCAGATAGGCCGCGATGACCTTGGTGTTTTCGTCGTCCACCAGCAGGCTCATGACGTCGATGGCGGAGATCATGGCTTCGTTTCCCACGGTTACGGCTGTGGAGCAGCCGACGCCGCGCGACGCCATGTAGGGCAGCAGGTAGATGGCCAGTGCACCGGACTGAGTGGCAACTCCCACCCCGCCGCGGATCATTGGCATCTGGGTCATGTGGCTGAAGGCGGCAACCTTTGAATGAGTGTTGAGGAACCCCAGGTTGTTCGGTCCCAGGATCAGCTGGTCCGCTGCCCGTGCCCGCTCCACCAGGCTGGCCTGCAGGGCGGCGCCCTCGGCTCCGGCCTCTCCCAGCCCTGAAGCGAGCATGATCAGGTTGCGGATGCCCTTGACCCGGGCCTCCTCCAGGATGGTGGCCAGGGAATCCGTTCCGGTCAGGACAATCGCCAGATCCGGTGTTTCAGGAAGGTCGGCAATCGTGGCAAAGGATGCCTGGCCGTGGCAGTCCTCGCCCCGGCGGTTGACCAGGTAAAGCTCGCCCTCGAACCCGCCTGAGACCAGGTTGCTGTAGGTGAAGTGTGACCAGGTGGATCGGGTGTTGGCGCCGATAATCACAATGGATTTGGGCTCCAGGAGTTCCCGCAGGCGGGCGGGATCCAGGGTGCGCGGGCTGTCGGTCTCGCTCGTCAACGTTGTCATGCGAAACGGTTCCTTCCGGTGAAACTTGGTTGAGGGTTCACTGCGTTGGGTGGAGCGGCGGATCCTGCTGTTTGCGGATCAGCCGCGGGGAAGACCAAGAATGCGTTCAGCGATGACATTGAGCTGGATTTCCACCGTTCCGCCGCCGATCAGCACCTGCGGAACGGAAAGCTGGCCGGTCACTGCCTCACCGGGAGCCTGGGCGAAGAGCGCTCCGGGGCCGGCCAGGGCCAGGACGTGGGAAGCGGCCTCCCTGGTGAGCCGGGCGTGTGCAACCTTCGCCAGCGAAGACCCGGCGCCGGGTGCCATGCCGTTGACCTGGCGGAGGGTCTCGCGCAGGTTCAGGGCGCCGATGGCCGAGCTGAACGCTGCAATCCTGCCCAGGGAGGACAGTGCCTCGTGCTCGCGGCCGGCATAGGTGCCCTGGGTGATCATGGACCGCAGCGCGTCCTCGGTACCCACTGAAACACCCGAGGAAATCTGGGTCCGCTCGTTCTGCAGCGTCATGGCGGTGATGCGCCAGCCCTGGCCGGGTTCCCCCAGCAGGTAGGCGTCGGGCACGAAGACGGAGTCCAGGAACACTTCGTTGAACTCGGCGTCACCGGTGGACTGTTTCAGGGGCCGGACATCCACGCCGGCGCTTCGCATATCAACGAGGAAGTAGCTCAGTCCCTTGTGTTTGGGCACCTCGGTGTCGGTGCGGGCCAGGCAGATGCCCCAGTCAGCCTCATGGGCGCCGGACGTCCAGACTTTTTGTCCCCGCAGCTCCCAGCCGCCGTCCACCCTCACTGCCCGGGTGCTCAGCCCGGCGAGGTCGGACCCTGCACCGGGTTCGGAGAAGAGCTGGCACCAGATCAGCTCACCGCGCAGGGTGGGCAGCGCAAACTGTTCCTTGATTTCCTCACTGCCGTAGGCCAGCACCGTGGGCATCGCCCATTCGCCGATCACTGAGGAAGGCTGTGTCATCCCGCGGCGGGCGTACTCCTGGGAAATGACCACCTGCTGGGCGGGGGTGGCTCCCATTCCGTAGGGTGCAGGCCAGTGCGGGGCGGCGAGTCCCTCTTCGGCGAGGAAAGTCCGCTGCGATCCGCGGGAATACCAGCGCCCGCCGTCATGCTCATTAGCCAGCGTCCGGGCATGGTCAAGCAGCTGGCCGATCCGGGCGCGGAAGGCAGGATCCTCATCGGGCAGTTCAATGTCAATGCGGCGGTCCCGGACCAGGGCGGCGCGGCCCAGCGACGCGCCTGCGTCGTTCAGGGCCGGCACCAGGGCGGCCAGCGTCATGGCCCGCCGCCAGTACAGGTGGGCATCATGTTCCCAGGTGAAGCCGATTCCGCCGAAGATGGTCACGGCTTCCGTGACCGCCTCCGCCGACGGCGTGACCGCCGCCTGAACTGCGGCGCCGGCAGCGAGCTTCTGCTGGTCTTCATCCTGCTCCAGGGACACGACGGCGGACCAGGCTGCCGCCGCGGCCAGCTCGGCTGTGATGAGCAGGTTGGCGCACTTGTGCTTGACGGCCTGGAAGGAGCCGATGGCCGAACCGAACTGTTCGCGCAGCTTGGCATATTCGGTGGCGGCTTCCACAGCCCAGCGGGTCACGCCCGCTGCTTCCACGGCGAGCAGGCAGGCCTGCAGGGTTTCCACACGGGTTGCTCCGAGGCCTTCCAGGATGGCATCGGAACCCACGGCCACGGAGGAGAGTTCGAGGATCCCGGCGTCACGGGTCAGATCCGTGCAGGCCTGGACCGTGCGGCTGATACCGGCGCCGCGGGCATCGAGCAGGGCAAACCGGGTGGTTGCGCCGTCGTTGAAGCCAATCACCAGAAGGTCAGCTGACTGGAGGGAAAGCACCCGGGCAGTTCCCTCCAGGACCCAGCCGCCCCCGGCCGCGGCAGTACCGGTGATTGCGGACGCAGGGACGAGGGCGCCGCGCGCGCCTTCCGCGAAGGAGGCCAGGCCGTTGGCTGACGCTTTGCAGTCACCGGACGCCGCGACGGCCGCACTGGCGAGCACCGTTGAGAGGTAGGCGCCGGGCACCAGGCGGCGGGCAAATTCCTCCACCACAATGGCCGTGTCAGCCACCGATCCGCCCTGTCCGCCGTGCTCTTCGCCGATATGCAGCGCGTGCAGCCCGTTGGCGACGAGGTCATCCCAGAAAGGTGCCGGTTCGCCCGCGCCGTAGGCATCAAGCTGTTCACGGGTGACGTGCGTGTCGGCGAAGCGCCGGGCGAAATCGGCTGCAACGGCGCTAAGGTCCGAGTGCTCTTCGGTGAGGGCAAACGCCATCTGGGGACTCCAATGTCATAGCGCACCGTGCCGCGCCGGGAAGGCGCTCGGTGCATGTATTCAAACCTGAACTGAAACTGGACTCTAATTCACAAATGTGATGTAGGCAACACTTTGCTTGGTTGGTCTTACCGTCCCGATTACTCCTTTCCATCGAAACGTCGTCGGGTAGCATGTCCCGCACCCCTGACACTGACGTCCGGGGCACGCGGACCCACAGGGGAGCAGGCCATGACGCAGGAGCAGAGCAGGCGGACGGACACCACGAAGGATCCGGCGCCGCCGGTGAATGAAGAGTGGGACAGGATCGTGGATGTCCTGGTGGTCGGCACCGGGGCGGCTGCCCTTACTGCCGCAGTCACCGCGGCGGAGGACGGGCTGGACGTCCTCATGGTGGAAAGCACCGACGTGTGGGGCGGCACCACCGCCGTTTCGGGCGGGGGACTGTGGATGCCCAACAATCCGCTGATGAGGAAGGCAGGTGTTTCGGACAGCACCGACAAGGCCCTTACTTATATGGAGACGGTGATCGATGATGTTGGCCCGGTGTCCTCCCGTGAGCGCAAGCTGGCATTCCTGACCGCAGTTCCGGACGTAGTCACCCTGCTCGGCGCACTGGGCGTGCAGTGGATGCGGTCCAAGGACTATCCGGACTACTATCCCGACAAACCCGGCGGCATGATCGGCCGTTCTCTGGAAGTCCGCCCGTTTGACACGAAACTGCTTGGCGCCTGGTTCAAGCAGTCCCGGGCCGCCAAATCCGGCATTCCTGTGCCGCTGATGACTGACGATGTCTGGGAGCTGTCGCGGGCCTGGTCCACACCCGGCGGGTTCATCCGCGGAGCCCGTTTTGTTTTCCGGACCCTGGGCGGGCTGGCCCGCGGCAAACGGCTTTACGGGTTGGGCGGCGCCCTGTCCTGCTCCCTCATGCACATCGTGCGCCAGCAGCAGACACCGGTGTGGCTGTCCTCGCCGCTGACCGATCTGATCCAGGATGACGACGGCGCCGTGGTGGGCGCCGTCGTCACCCGCCGCGGGCGCAGCATTCGGATCCGGACCCGGAAGGCAGTAGTGCTGGGAGCCGGCGGATTTGCCCGCAATGCACAGTGGCGGAAAAAATACCACGGGCTGGAGCAGGAGTACTCCTCCGCGCCGGAGGGTGACCGGGGCGATGTCATTGACCTGGTGGCCCAGCGCGGCGGAGCCCTCGCGCTGATGGACGACGCGTGGTGGGGACCGTCCACGGTGGCCCCGGGCGGCGGCGTCGCGTTCTCACTCGCCGAGCGTTCCATGCCGCACTCGCTGGTGGTGGATGCCTCGGGGCAGCGGTACCTCAACGAATCCGAGTCCTATGTCGACTTTGGGCACCACATGCTCGAACGCAATGAGACAGTGACGGCCAACCCGTCCTGGCTGGTGATGGAGGCGCGGCACCGGCGGCGCTATTTGTTCTCGGCCATCATGGCCGGAAAGAAAAAGTGGGTTGCCGAGGGGCTGCTGCTGCAGGCCGGCACGGTGGAGGAGCTGGCGGACAAGATGGGTGTTCCGGCGGCAGGCCTGGCGGCTACGGTGCAGCGGTTCAACGGATTTGCGCGGACCGGGGTAGACGAGGATTTCGGCCGGGGCAGCACTGCCTATGACAACTACTACGGTGATCCCGGGGTGAAGCCCAACCCCAACCTGGGAGCCCTCGAGAAAGGGCCGTTCACCGCGGTCCGCCTTTACCCCGGGGACCTGGGCACCAAAGGAGGACTGGTCACGGATCCGGACGCGCGGGTGCTCCGTGAAGACGGTTCGGTGATCCAGGGCCTGTACGCAGCCGGAAACACCACTGCCTCGGTCATGGGCCGCACCTATCCCGGGGCGGGCGCCACCATAGCCCCGGCCGCGGTTTTCGGATATCTGGCGGCACGGCACGCTGCCGGCAGGCAGTCCCTCGCGGCGGGCATCGCAGCGGAGCCGGCCGGTTCGGAAACGGCTGCCCTGCAGGGGGCCTAACCGGAGCAGCGTCCCGGAGCACCTGCGCGGAAGCCGCGGCCGCCAGCCATAAACTGGAGAGGTGACTGATTTCGCCGGTGTCCCGGATGCACCCCAGAGTTCCGACCTGCCACTGCTTCAGGGCCTTGCCATGGACTTGGCGGCTGCCCGCTACACCGTGGACGGAGTGGCGGATTTCCTGGGGGAATCCGCTGCGGCGGCCCTGGGCCGGGACCAGCTGGTGCCCGCGATCCTGCGCTGCCGTGAAGAGGCGGCCACAGCGAGTCCGGCTCCGGTGTCCGCCCTGATTCAGCTGTGGCTTGCCGGAGAAGACGCGGCCGCGGCAGCACTGGACGCCGCCCTGCCCCGCACCGGCACCCGCGGGCTGCTTGCCCTCGGACTGGTCGAACCCGTGCCGAGCGGTGGGGTCCGCGCCGCGGTTGACCTCCGCCCGTATGAAATAGACGATGACGAAGACAGCGCAGACCTCTGGGTGGCCAGCGACCTGGGCGCCCACCAACGGCCAGGGGTACTCCGTCACGACCACGTGCTGGGCATCGGGCAGGCCTCGCTGAGCCTTGCCCAGCTGACCGTCCGCCGCCCGGTGGAACGCGCCCTGGACCTGGGAACGGGCTGCGGGATCCAGGCGTTCCACCTCCTCCGTCACTCCCGTCATGTCACGGCAACGGATATATCGGAACGGGCGCTCGCCTTCACCCGTTTTAACCTGCTGCTGAATGCGGACGTCCTGGATCTGGACCCCGGGCGCCTGGCGGACCGGGTCTCGCTGCGCGTGGGCAGCCTGCTGGAGCCGGTGGCCGGAGAACAGTTTGACCTGGTGGTTTCCAATCCGCCGTTTGTCATTACTCCCCGCCCGCGGACTGAGGACCCCCGGGACCGTTTCACGTACCGCGACGGCGGCCTGGCCGGCGACGAGATCGTGGCCACGCTGGTCCGCACCCTGCAGGATGTGCTGGTTCCCGGCGGAACGGCACAAATGCTGGGTAACTGGGAGATACAGGACAGTGATCTTCCCTACAGTGAGTCCCCGGAAACGCAGGAAAACGGGTCCCCGAACTGGCCTGAACGGATCGAGTCCTGGCTGCCGGCGGACACCGACGCCTGGGTCATTCAGCGTGAAACCCTGGCGCCCGCCGAATACGCGGAAATGTGGCTGCGCGACGCAGCAGAGAATCGAAACCGCGCCGAATACTTGGCCTCCTATGCTGCTTACCTCGAGGATTTCGCCTCCCGGAGGGTGGAAGCCATCGGCTTCGGATCCATCTTCCTGCGCCGCCGGTTGGTCCCGGACGCCGTCCCGCTGCGGCGCTTTGAGGAAATCACGCATCCGCTGGAACAGCCCGTTGGGCCGCACCTTGGCGCCGCCGTCGAGCGCTTTGACTGGCTGGCCGCGCATTCCTCGCTGGCGGACGCGCACCTGGAGGTGGCCGACGACGTGACGGAGGAACGCCACGCACGGCCGGGGGCCGAGCATCCCGGTGTCATCCTGCTGCGCCAGGGAGCGGGGCTGCGGCGCACCAATTTGATGAGCACGGAGCTGACCGGCTTTGTCTCCGCCAGTGACGGAGAACTGTCCGTGGGACAGATTATCGGGGCGCTTGCAGTGCTGCTGGAGCGTCCGGAGCCGGAGTTTGCCGCCGGGCTGGAGGCCGAGGTCCGCAACCTGGTGCTGGACGGATTCCTGGTGCCGGCAGCCGATTGAGGCCCGGAGCAGCACCTCCGGCTTTTCGGTAGTCTCGTCAATAACTCCCATTCAATGCGGCTACCCTAGTGCTGGGGCATCCCGCATACTGTCTGAGGATGAACCGGGCCAGGCAGCAAAGCCCGGACACAACAACCCATACCTTGAGAACCACCTTCGTACGTAGGAGAACAGTGCCAGTTAAGGCGACGGACAAGAAGACCGGCAAGAAGAAGCTTGTAATTGTCGAGTCTCCGGCCAAGGGCAAGACCATCGCCGGGTATCTCGGCGAGGGTTTCGAGGTGACGGCGTCCATGGGACATATCCGGGACCTGCCGCAGCCCTCCGACCTGCCGGCCGAGTTGAAGAAGACGGCCGTCGGCAAGTTTGCCGTGGACCTGGATAAGGACTTCGAGCCGTACTACGTGGTGTCCACCGACAAGAAGAAGAAGGTTGCCGAGCTCAAGGCTGCCCTGAAGGACGCCGACGAGCTCTACCTCGCAACTGACGGTGACCGCGAAGGCGAAGCCATTGCCTGGCACCTGCTCCAGGTGCTCAAGCCCAAGGTCCCCGTTCACCGCCTGACCTTCCCGGAAATCACCAAGGAAGCCATCCAGCGCGCACTGCTGGAAATGCGCGACGTCGATGTCGCCATGGTCGATGCCCAGGAAACCCGCCGCATCCTTGACCGCCTTTACGGGTACGAGATCTCCCCGGTGCTGTGGCGCAAGGTTGCCCGCGGCCTGTCCGCCGGCCGCGTGCAGTCCGTGGCCACCCGCCTGGTCGTGGAGCGCGAACGCGAACGCATGGCCTTCCGCCCGGCGTCCTACTGGGACCTGCTGGGAACCTTCGCCACCGGTGCTGCTGAATCCTTCAAGGCCAAGCTGGTGTCCGTGGACGGCGCCCGCGTGGCCACCGGCAAGGACTTCACTGACCTGGGCGAGCTCAAGGCCAAGTCCGTGGCCCATCTGGACGAAGCGGCAGCCACCTCGCTGGCCGCCAACCTGGAATCGTCGTCGTTCACTGTCCGCTCCGTGGACACCAAGCCGTACACCCGCCGTCCGGCCGCGCCGTTCACCACGTCCACCCTGCAGCAGGAGGCCGGCCGCAAGCTGCGCTACTCCTCCAAGGTGACCATGCAGGTGGCGCAGCGCCTGTATGAAAACGGCTACATCACCTATATGCGTACGGATTCCCCGGCGCTCTCGGACCAGGCCATCAACGCCGCCCGCCGCCAGGCCTCCGAGCTGTACGGCCCCGAATACGTACCCGAAGCCCGCCGCGTGTACAAGGGCAAGTCCAAGAACGCGCAGGAAGCCCACGAGGCCATCCGTCCCGCCGGTGACTCCTTCCGGACCCCGGCACAGGTTGCCTCCTCTCTGCGGGGCGACGAATTCAAGCTCTACGAACTGATCTGGAAGCGCACTGTCGCCTCGCAGATGGCCGATGCCAAGGGCTCCACGGCATCCGTCCGTCTCGGTGCTGTAGCTTCCGACGGGCGGGACGCCGAGTTCTCCGCTTCCGGGACCGTCATCACGTTCCGCGGCTTCATGGCCGCCTACGAAGAGGGCCGCGATGCGGTCCGCGACGACGACGCCGACGGCACTGATGGTGCACGCCTTCCGGTCCTGAAGGCCGACGACGTGCTCACCGCAGCCGAGCTGAACGCCGTCGGGCACGAAACCTCGCCGCCGCCGCGCTACACCGAGGCGTCCCTGGTGAAGGTGCTCGAGGAACTGGGCATCGGCCGCCCGTCCACCTACGCCGCGACCATTTCCACGATCATGGACCGCGGCTACGTCACTAACCGCGGCCAGGCGCTGGTGCCGAGCTGGATTGCCTTCTCGGTGGTCCGCCTGCTCGAAGAGCACTTCACGGACTACGTGGACTATGACTTCACCGCCGAGCTGGAAGAAGACCTGGACCGGATTGCCCGCGGCGAAGCCGGGCGCGTGGAATGGCTGAACCAGTTCTACTACGGTGACCGCGTGGACACCGGCCTGCACACCATCGTCAACGATCTCGGTGAGATCGATGCCAAGGCGATCAACTCGATCGAGATTGCCCCGGGCATTGTGCTCCGGGTCGGCAAGTTTGGCCCGTACCTGGAACGTCCGCTGCCTGCGGACGCGCCGGAGGGCACCGAGCCGGAGCGTGCCAACGTCCCCGAGGACCTGGCACCGGATGAGCTGACCGCCGAAAAGGCGATCGAGCTGATGGAGACCGCCGGACCGGAAGAGCGTGTCCTGGGCGAGGATCCGGAAACCGGACGTACCATCGTGGCCCGCAACGGCCGCTACGGCCCGTACGTCATTGAGCTCATCCCCGAGCCGACCGCCGAGGAACTGGCGAACCAGCCGGTGGAGTATTACAAGAACGGCAAGCCCAAGCCGCCGAAGAAGCCCGTGAAGCAGAAACCGCGCACCGGTTCGCTGTTCAAGTCCATGAGCGTGGACACCGTCACGCTTGAGGAAGCACTGAAGCTGATGAATCTTCCGCGCGTGCTGGGCACCGACGCCGAGGGCAACGAGATCACCGTGCAGAACGGACGCTTCGGGCCGTACCTGAAGAAGGGCACGGATTCGCGCTCCATCGGTTCCGAAGAGGAGATTTTCACCATCACGCTGGAACAGGCGCTGGAGATCTACTCCCAGCCCAAGCAGCGCGGCGGCCGGCAGGCGGCGGCTCCGCTGGCGGAGTTCGGCACGGACCCCGTCTCGGAGAAGCCGATTGTGGTCAAGGACGGCCGGTTCGGTCCGTACATCACCGACGGCATCACCAACATCACGGTGCCGCGGTCCACGGCCATTGAAGAGCTGACCCGGGAGCAGGCCATTGACCTGCTGGCGGAAAAGCGCGAAAAGGGTCCGGCCAAGAAGCCCGCCGCCCGCAAGCCGGCTGCCCGCAAGCGCGCAACAGCGAAGAAGTAGACCGCGAAGAATGCTCAGGCCTGTAACGCAGCCGCCGCGCGGCGGCTGCGTTACAGGCCTGATGCGCTGAAGCGGATAATAGGGTTATGCGACTAGGCGTGCTCGACATCGGCTCCAACACCGTCCACCTCCTCCTGGTGGACGCGCACCCTGGTGCGCGGCCGGTGCCGTTTGCCTCCCACAAGCGTCCGCTGTCACTGATCGCGCACCTGGACGACGACGGCGCCATCACCGAAACGGGCCAGCGCGAGCTGATCAATTTCGTAGCCGAGGCCGGAGACTTTGCCCGCCGGCACCGTGCCCAGGACCTGCTGGCGTTCTGTACCTCGGCCATCCGGGAGGCCGCCAACGGCGCGGCGGTGCTGGCCCGGGTTGAGGCCGAAAGCGGCGTGCACCTGCGCGAACTCAGCGGTCCCGAGGAAGCATCCCTGACCTTCCTGGCTGTCCGCCGGTGGTATGGATGGGGCGCCGGAACGCTGCTGGACCTGGACATTGGCGGCGGGTCCTTTGAGATGGCGCAGGGACCCGATGAGCTGCCCGAAACCGCCCTCTCCCTCCCGCTGGGAGCCGGCCGCCTGACCCGGGACTGGCTGACGGGTGACCCGCCCACCGCCAAGAGCATCAAGAAGCTGCGCAAGCACATCCGCAGTGCGGTCCGTGATGCTGCCGCGGAATTCGAACCCCAGGGCAGGCCTGACCTTGCCGTTGGCACGTCCAAGACCTTCCGGTCGCTGGCCCGGATTGCCGGTGCCGCGCCCTCCGCGGCGGGTCCCTTTGTGCGTCGGCAGCTGCAGCGCACAGACTTGGGATTATGGACCAAACGGCTGGAGACCATGAGCATCGATGACCGCAGCAATCTCGGCGGGGTATCCCCGGTCCGTGCCGCCCAGGTGCTGGCAGGTGCCATGACCGCCCATGCAGCCATGGAGGCCTTCGACCTGCCGGTGCTGGAGATCTGCCCGTGGGCCCTGCGGGAAGGCCTGATCCTGCAGCGTTTCGACACTCTCCGCTTTGAAGCGGACGGACCTCTGCCCGACACTCCGCAAACGGAGAGCATCCCCCAAGTCATGGAGTCCGGCTCAGGAGCCGGACGCAGCCTCATCTACGGAAAGTCCAGCTGAATGCCTTCTTCACCCCAGACACCACCGGCGGAGGAGAGCAGCGCCCAGGTCATCCCCGTGGCCCTCTCCAGCGCTTCCGTCTATCCGCTGTCCGTGCACGACACCTTCGCCATCGCCCACGACCTGGGCTATGACGGGGTGGAAATCATGGTGACGGGAAACAGCGACAGCCAGAACCCGCAAATCCTGAACAGCCTCAGCGAGCGTTATTCGCAGCCCATCCTGGCCATTCACGCGCCCACGCTGCTGCTCACCCAGCAGGTGTGGGGCAAGGCCTGGACCAAGATTGAGCTCTCCGCCGCCATGGCCGCGGAGGTTGGAGCCACCACGGTGGTGGCCCATCCTCCGTTCCGCTGGCAGTCCGGTTATGCCGAGAACTTCGCCGAGGGCGTGCGGCACATTGCCGAGCAGTACGGTGTCACCATTGCCGTGGAGAACATGTATCCGTGGCGGGTCCGAGGGCGCGAAGCCAAAGCCTACCTGCCGCACTGGAACCCCATTCCGGAACCGTACGAGCACGTCACCTGGGACTTCTCCCACGCGGCCATCGCCGGCATGGACTCCTACGAGGAACTGCGCAAGCTCGGTTCCCGGCTGCACCATGTGCACCTCACGGACGGTACGCCCAACGGCCGCGACGAACATATGCTTCCCGGAGAGGGAACGCAGCGCTGCGCCGAAGCCCTGCAGCTCCTAAGCGAAACCGGTTATGACGGCGTCGTGGCCATCGAAGTGAGCACCCGGAAGGCCAAGGGAGCGGGGGAGCGGGAGGACCAGCTGAAGCAGACGCTGGACTTTGCGCGGATGAACCTGGGACAGGTTTCGGAGTAGCCCGCCACTCCGCAACCCGTGTCACGGAAACATGGCAGCGCGCGGCGCCGTGACAGAATCGGGAACATGGATACCGGAGATACCCACCTGACCTTTCTGGGCTGCGGCTCAATGAATGAAGCCATCCTGAGCGGAATCCTCGCCGGCGGGCTGCCGGCCGCCCAGGTGACGGCCACCGTGCGGCGCCCCGAGCGGGCGGCCGAGCTGCGCGAACGCCACGGGATCAACGTGCTGGCCAACAATGAGGACGCCGAAGCCAACCGCACCGCCGTGGCCGGCGCCGACGTCGTCATCATTGGGGTCAAACCCGTGGGCGTTGCGGCACTGCTGGAGGAGATTTCTTCCGCTCTGCCGGCCGGCGCCGTGGTGATCAGCGTGGCGGCCGCGGTGTCGCTGCAGATGCTGGAGGCCGGTCTTCCAGCCGGCCAGCCGGTCATCAGGTCCATGCCCAACACCCCTTCGAAGGTGGGGCGCGGCGTGGTCTCCATCTCGGCCGGAAGCAGTGCCACCGAGGCAACCATGGCGCTGGCCGCCGAGCTGCTGTCAGCCACCGGCCGCGTGGTGCAGGTTCCCGAAGACCAGGTGGATGCTGTGTCCGCGGTCAGCGGATCAGGCCCCGCCTATGCCTTCTACCTGGCCGAGGCCATGGCCCGTGCCGGCGTGGAACTGGGCCTGGACCCTGAGCTTTCAACGGTCCTGGCGCGGGACACCGTTGCCGGTGCCGGCTACATGCTCGCCGAGCCCGGCGCCGATGCCGCTGCCCTGCGCCGCGGCGTGACCAGCCCCAACGGCACCACCGAAGCTGCCATCCGGACCTTCGACGAGGAGGACCTTCCCGGAGTCATCGCCCGGGGAGCGCGGGCGGCAGCGGAGCGGGCAGCAGAAATCACTGCCGAACTCTCGGCCGGGAAGTAACGCCCGGGCGCCGCCTCAGCCTCCGCCCGGGCGGACGCCGCGCTAGGGCCGGGCGGCGAACCGTTCGAGCAGATCCACGTGGCCGGAGACGATGAGCATGTCACGGGAGGAAACCCTGGTGTCCGCGCGGGCATAGGTGAAGTCCTCGCCCGGGGACTTCACGCCCACCACGGTTACTCCGTATTTGGACCGCACGTTGGACTCGCCGAGGGTGAAGCCCTGGGTTTCACGGGGCGGGTACATTTTCACGATCGCAAAGTCGTCGTCGAACTCGATGAAGTCCAGCATCCGCCCGCCCACCAGGTGGGCGGCGCGCCGGCCGGCGTCGGCCTCCGGATAAATGACGTGGTTGGCGCCGATCCGGGTGAGGATCTTGCCGTGCGCGGAGGTGATGGCCTTGACCCAGAGGTGCTCGATGCCCAGGTCCACCAGGTTCACGGTGATCAGCACGCTGGATTCGATGGAGGTACCCACGCCCACGACGGCGGAGGAAAAGTCCTGCGCGCCCAGCTGCTTGAGGGCGTCAATGTTGGTGGCATCGGCCTGGACCACATGGGTGAGGATGCCCGAGGCCTTCTGGACCAGGGCGGGATCCCGCTCAATGGCCAGAACCTCGCGGCCCTGCTTGACCAGCTGTTCGGCGGTGGCGGAGCCAAAACGTCCCAGTCCAATGACCAGAACCGGAGCATTATGAGCTGGTCTGTCAGCCAATGATCGGCCTTTCTTCGGGGTAGTGGTAAAGCGTGCTGCGCTGCCGGATGGCCAGCGCTGCGGCCAGAGTGATCGTACCCACGCGGCCGGCGAACATGAGGGCGGACAGCAGGTACTTCCCTTCCGGCGGCAGCACTTCGCTCAGTCCAATACTCAGCCCGCAGGTGGCAAACGCGGAAATCACCTCAAAGAGCACCGGCTGCAGTGTCTCCTGTGTGATGGCCAGCAGAGCAACCGTGGAAACGGCCACCATGGTGGCGCCGAGGATAACCACTGAGATGGCCACCCGCATGGCGCTGTAGGCGATGGTGCGGCCAAACGCCCGGACATCGGAATCACCCCGGGCCTCCGCCACGATGGCAAGGAAGATGACGGCCAGGGTGGTCACTTTGATGCCGCCCGCGGTGGACGCGGACCCGCCGCCGGCAAACATCAGCATGTCAGTGATCAGCAGTGTGCTGGCATCCAGATCAGACATGTCCACCAGGCTGAAGCCGCCGGACCGGGTCATGACGGAGGCAAAGACCGAATGCAGAATCCGGTCCGCCACATTCATGTCCCCGATGGTGCGGGTGTTGAACCATTCGAAGGCCCCCCACAAAATGCTGCCGCCCACCAGCAGGATGCCGGTGACCAGCAGGGTGAGCTTGGTGTGGAGGTTCCACTGGCGAATGTGCAGCTTGGACTGCAGCAGGACCATGATGACCGGGAAGCCGAGGCTGCCCAGGAAAACCCCGACCATCAGGGGAATCAGGATCCACAGGTCCTCGTCATAGGGCACCAGCCCGTCCGAATGCGGCGTGAAGCCGGCGTTGTTAAACGCGGACACTGAGTAGAACACTGCATGCCAGATGGCCTGGCCTGCGGATTCACCCAGGATCATGAACCGAGGTGCCATGACCAGTGCCAGGATCAGCTCGATCACCACGGTGGTGCTGACGACGATGCGCAGCAGCGAACCAACTTCGCCCAGCCGCCCGGTGTTCATGCCTTCCTGCGCAATCAGCTTTCCGCGCACTCCGAGCCGCCGGTTAACGGCCAGAGCCAGCAGGGAGGCCATGGTCAGGATGCCCAAACCGCCCGCCTGGATGGCTATCAGGATCAGGACCTGGCCAAAACCGGACCAGTGCGTGGCGGTTGAAACCACGGTGAGCCCCGTGACGCAGACGGCGGATACCGCGGTAAAGAGGGCATCGTGCAGAGGGGTGACCTGGCCGCTGCTTGAGGACGCGGGCAACGACAGCAGGCCGGTGAACACCAGGATGACCAGGGCGAAGACGATCAGGGCCAGCCGGGCCGGTGATCCGGCGGCGAGTGCATCCACGAAGTCACGCAGGCTGGAGAACACTTTGGAGGGGCGCAGTTGCCGAAGCTGCCGCAGGCCTTCCCGGGGCTCCCGGTGCTGCCGGATGGTTGCCATATTTGTGCTTGTTTCCTTGGTGACAGGTGGTTACAGGTTGGGCGCGCGGTGCTCAACAGTAGTACACCACCGATGCGGTGCTGAAGCAGCGGCCCGGGAGGCTCCCGCCGCGTACAAACTCCAAGTATCGCGCACATCGCGTAGCCTGTTCAGCATGATCAACCGCGGACTGAGTCTTCCGGTCATGCCGACCCGCATTATCTGGCACGAGTCCATGTTGGCTTATAACTTTGGCGCGAGCCACCCCATGAGTCCGCTGCGACTGGATCTCACCGCCAGGCTTGCCCGTGAGCTGGGGATTTTCGACCTGCCGGGCGTGTCCGTGGGCCAGCCGTATGTTGCCAGTGACGCTGAGCTGGGCTCCGTCCACAGCGCCGATTACATTGCCGGGGTCCGTGCCGTCAGTGAGGATCCCGCAGCAACCAGCGAGAAATTCGGGCTGGGAACCGAAGACAACCCTGTCTTTGCCGGTATCCACGAGGCCAGCGCACGGCTGGTGGGCGGCTCGCTGGCAGCTGCGGACGCCGTCTTGTCCGGCGAGGTGCTGCACGCGGTGAATTTTGGCGGGGGCATGCACCACGCCGCCGCCGGCCGGGCCTCGGGCTTCTGCATTTACAACGACGCCGCGGCCGCCATTGCCCGTCTGCTGGACAACGGTGTCAGCAGGGTCCTGTATATCGACGTTGACGCCCACCACGGCGACGGAACCCAGAGCATCTTCTGGAATGATCCGCGGGTGATGACCATTTCCCTGCATGAGACGGGGCTGACGCTTTTCCCCGGCACCGGATTCGCCAATGAGACGGGCGGACCGGGCGCGGAAGGAACCGCGGTCAATGTTGCGCTCCCGGCCCGAACTTCCGACGCCGGCTGGCTGCGCGCGTTCCACGCCGTCGTTCCGCAGCTTGCGGCCGCCTTTGAACCGGAGGTGATCGTCAGCCAGCACGGCTGCGACAGCCACCTCCATGATCCGCTGACCAATCTCCGGCTCAGCGTTGAAACACAGCGGCAGGCGGCCCTCACCATTGCGGACCTTGCCAACACCGTCTGCGGGGGCAGATGGATCGCCACGGGCGGGGGCGGCTACAACGTGGTGTCCGTGGTTCCCCGCTCCTGGAGCCTGCTGATGTCGGTGGCAGCCAACGGCAGGATCCGCTGCAACACACCGGTTCCCGAACAGTGGCGGAAGTATGTGAAGGAACGCTACGGAGAAGACTCCCCGCCGATGATGGGTGACGGAGTTGAACTCTGGTGGCGGTCCTGGGAAGTCGGCTACGACCCCAATGATGAGATCGACCGCACCGTGATGGCTACCCGCAAAGAGGTCTTTCCGCTGCACGGACTCGATCCCTGGTTTGATTAACAGCGCGGCCGGGACGGGGAACGAACCTGTCCGGGCCGCCCAAAACCCGGCTTTGCCGGGGGAACGGATAAAGTGGGTGGCATGGTCATCGATGATGTTTTTGCGGTCATTGCGGAAGGCACCCGCCGTGAACTGCTGGGAGCGCTGCGCAGCGGAGACAAATCCGTAGGCACTCTCGTGGAGGAGCTGGAAGTCAGCCAGCCCACGGTGTCAAAGCACCTGAAGGTTCTCCGCGAGGCCGGTCTGGTCAGCATGCGGGCCGAGGGGCAAAAGCGCTATTACTCCCTGCAGACGGCTCCAATGGAGGAGATTGTGCTGTGGCTGCGCGCTTTTGACCTGCCCTCGCTCTCCGCGGCATCCACGGCCGACCCCCGGTTGGCATCCATCACCGCGGGGACGGCAGCGGCGGCGCCCTCACGGCAGGGAAGGCCGCTGTTCACGGGCCGGCCGTCGGCATCGGACCCCCGTTCCGCAGCGGCGGCCTCAGCCGCCGCGCTGGAGCCGGGAAGTGCCGAGGGGGCCCCTGCAGGCGTGGATCCGGCCCTCGCGCCCCATCTGGGACGCACTGTGGGCAGGGCCGCCGAACGCGCCGCAGACCTGCTGGGGCAGTTCCCGAAGTTCCGGCGCCGCCGCTCTTAGCTCCACTTTTGCCGTCACACATCGCAGGCACGGCGCGCAAACGCTAGCGTAGAAGGGGAAATACGCTAAGGAGCATCACACCATGGATCCAACACTGATCAGCGTCCGGAATGAAGTCTTTCGCCGCAATCCGGGCGAAACCGAATTCCATCAGGCGGTAGTCGAAGTCTTCGACAGTCTGGAGCCGGTGCTTCGGAAGCATCCCGAGTTCCGGGACGCCGCCATCCTGGAACGCATCTGTGAACCGGAACGCCAGATTATTTTCCGTGTTCCCTGGGTCGATGACAAAGGCCACGTACAGATCAACCGGGGATTCCGCGTGGAGTTCAACTCGGCGCTCGGCCCGTTCAAGGGCGGCCTGCGGTTCCACCCCTCGGTCTATCTCGGCATCGTGAAGTTCCTCGGTTTCGAGCAGATTTTCAAGAACGCCCTGACCGGTATGCCCATCGGCGGCGGCAAGGGCGGATCCGATTTTGACCCGCGCGGCAAATCGGATGCGGAAGTCATGCGCTTCTGCCAGTCCTTTATGACCGAGCTGTACCGCCACATCGGCGAGTACACGGACGTCCCGGCGGGCGACATCGGGGTGGGCGGCCGAGAAATCGGCTACCTGTTCGGCCAGTACAAGCGCATCACCAACCGTTACGAGTCCGGCGTGCTGACCGGCAAGGGCATCAGCTGGGGAGGCTCGCTGGTACGGCCCGAGGCCACCGGCTTTGGCGTGGTGCTGTTTGTCGAGGAAATGCTCAAGACCCGCGGCCTGAGCCTGGAAGGCCAGCGCGTTATTGTCTCCGGCTCCGGCAACGTGGCCATCAACGCCATCGCCAAAGCCCAGTCACTGGGGGCAAATGTCATTGCCTGTTCGGATTCCCAGGGTTACGTGGTGGATGAATCAGGCATTGATGTGTCCCTGCTGCGTGAAGTGAAAGAGGTGGAGCGCGGCCGGATGACGGACTATGCCAAGCGCCGCGGCAGCTCGGCAACCTATGTTCCCGGCGGCTCCATCTGGGACGCCGGAGCCACCGTGGCGCTGCCCTGCGCCACGCAGAATGAACTGAACGCCGATGACGCCCGGACTCTGGTAAAATCCGGAATCCTGGCAGTGGCCGAGGGTGCCAACATGCCCTGCACGCCGGGGGCCATTGAGATCTTCCAGGAAGCCGGCGTGCTGTTTGGCCCCGGCAAGGCTGCCAACGCCGGCGGCGTAGCCACCTCGGCGCTGGAAATGCAGCAGAACGCCAGCCGCGATTCCTGGTCCTTTGAGCACACCGAACGCCGGCTGACGGAGATCATGGTCAACATCCACGACAACTGTGCGCAGACGGCAGAGAAGTACGGCTCACCCGGAAACTACGTGGTGGGGGCGAACATCAACGGTTTTGTCCGGGTGGCGGATGCCATGCTCGCCCAGGGTGTGATCTGAGCGAAAAGTGCGTCCGGCCGAAAGCACGGCCCGGAGGGCAAGATGCTCTGTTCAGCTTCTCTGGGGTGACCGGAGACATTAGAGTGGAAGACCGGACAGCATTCCCTGGCAGGCATCCGCGTCTGAGGACTTACCTGCCGTGCAGCGCGGTTGCTGCACATCAGCAAAGGAACAGTAGGCGTATGGCAGACGAGGGCAATTTCTCGGACGTTCGGTTTCTGACCGTGTCAGAAGTCGCTGACGTCATGCGTGTGTCCAAAATGACCGTGTACCGGCTGGTGCACTCCGGCGAGCTGCCGGCTGTCCGTTTCGGCCGCTCCTACCGGGTGCCCGAATCAGCGGTGCAGCAGGTGCTGAAAAATGCCGTGGCTGACCCTCGAACGGACACCGCGTAGCACTGTCGCTGGATACCGCGGCGAGGCGGTACCCTGTTAAAGAACGTTTTACACCGTGGCAATTATCTGCCGGTGTCGACGCCCGGGTGCCAACGGTGCCGAAGCGTTGGAGCCGGCGTCTGACTATTTCAAGTTTGTGAGGACTCTGTGGGTTCAGTAATTAAGAAGCGCCGCAAGCGTATGGCAAAGAAGAAGCACCGCAAGCTGCTTCGCAAGACCCGCCACCAGCGCCGCAATAAGAAGTAACCAGGATCTTTCCTGGACAAACCCGCCGCCCCTTGGGCCGGCGGGTTTGTCATTTAACCCAAACATCCGTGCCGGTGCGGAAAAGACTAGCGGGAACGGACCCAGGAAAAACCGCGCCACAGACCATAGGCGCCTCCCGCCACCGTGGCGCCTTTGAGCCCGAGGGTTGCGGCGCGCCGGCCGGACCGGAAGTCATAGATGGGCCAGTTGCGGTCCCTGGCGTGGCGGCGCAGCCGGGCATCGGGGTTGATGGCCACGGGGTGTCCCACGATGCTGAGCAGCGGAACGTCGTTGTAGGAATCGCTGTATGCCCAGCATTGCTGCAAATCCAGGTTTTCCTTTTCCGCAAGGACCCGCACGCCTTCGGCTTTGGCCGGGCCGTGGAGGAACTCACCCACCAGCCGCCCGGTGTAGAGGCCGTCGTCGATCTCGCTCACCGTTCCCAGCGCCCCGGTCAGGTGCAGCCGGTCAGCAATCACGGAGGCCACCTCCACAGGGGTGCCGGTGACGAGCCAGACCGGCCGGCCGGATTTCATATGCTGCTCGGTGAGGGCGCGGGTTCCCGGCCAGATCTTGGATTCGATCATCTCGTCATAGACTTCTTCGCCCAGGATGCGGATATCCGAGGCTGCCAGTCCGGTGGCCAGCGTCAGCGCGGCGTCGCGCACTGAATGGACATCCTTGAGATTCTCGCCCTGCAGCATGAACCGAAGCTGCTTGCGGGCAAACCCGAACGCTTCACGAAGCGTGAAGACCCTGCGCTGGTACATTTTGCGCCCCACATGGAAAAGGCTTGCTCCGCGCATGAGCGTGTTGTCGACGTCGAAGAAGGCAGCCTCACCAGGTTTGACCGCAGCTGTCAGGGGCTCGACGGCTCGTACTGCGGTGGTTCTGGGCATACCCCGAGTCTACGCAAAAAGTTGCGCTGAACGGCCTGTGACCAAATGCGGCAGCAGAAATGGACGGAGCGGCTAATTTAGAAGTATGACTTCTTCACAGGACGCTCCGGATCTGCTTCTGCTCACCCGCCCGGGATGCCATCTGTGTGCCGACGCCCGCCGGGTGCTTGAGCGAATCGGCAAGGATCTGTCCATTGACTGGCGCGAACAGTCCATTGAAGGCGACGCGGATCTGACGTCCCGGTTCGGCGAGGAGATTCCCGTGCTGATGATCGACGGCGTGCAGCGGGACTTTTGGCAGCTTGACGAGGCGAGGATCCGCCGGCTCCTGGAAGCGGGATGGCCCTGGCTTCGTCCGGACTCCGACCGGGCATAGAGTGGATATCCAACAACGGATAGAGACTTTGTGAGCAATTCTGAGGAACCAGCACCGGCAGGAGAAGTTCTCCACCGGCACATTCCGCCTGCCTCCCTTGCCCGGCTCACCATTTATCTGCGTGCGCTGGGCACACTGCTGGCTGAAGGCGTGGAGCGCGTTTCCTCCGACGAACTGGCGGCAGCGGCGGGAGTCAACTCTCCCAAACTGCGCAAGGACCTGTCCTACCTTGGGTCCTACGGAACCCGCGGCGTGGGATACGAAGTCTCCTACCTGAGCGACCAGATCTCGGCTGCGCTGGGGCTGACCCGCAACTGGCGGGTTGCCATCATTGGTGCGGGAAACCTCGGCAAGGCGCTGGCAGGCTATCCGGGGTTCGGATCCCGCGGCTTCGAAGTGGTGGCCCTGTTCGATACCGATCAAATGGTCATCGGGCAGGAAATAGGCTGGCTGCGGGTGAGCCCCGTCAAGGATTTGGAAGCCGTGGTTCACCGCACGCGTGCCAACATGGCGGTGCTCTCCGTTCCCGCCGAGGTGGCCCAGGAGCTGTGTGACGGCGTCATCGCAAGCGGCATCACCAGCATCCTGAGCTTCGCGCCCGTGGTGCTCCAGGTGCCGGACCACGTTCAGCTGCGCAAGGTGGACATGGCCACCGAACTCCAGATTCTGGCGTACCACGCCCAGCGGGCCGAGGCCTCGGACATAGCGGCGCAGGCCCGGGCCCGGCTGGCTACGTAGTCCTGCCGCCGGCGCCGTCCTTCCCGGTCAGGACTCGCCCAGGTACTGGCTCCGCCGGGGCCTGAAGTATCTGGCGCAGTCCCTCCGGTACAGCAGGGCCAGGCCCAGGGCCGCCACCAGCAGGGCAGCGGTTTGCGGAACCACGTCGTTCAGGACGGTCCCGACCAGCGCCGAGGCAACCAGGACCGAGGCTCCGATGCGTGCCCAGTTCCGCCCTTCCCGAATCATGGATGCGAACAGCAGATAGAGGCCGAAGACCACAAGCGTGACGGCCAAGGTCACAAACTGCAGGACGGCTGCGTATTCGCGGGTGTCCACACCCAGCTCTCCCAGTTGTGCAACTACGGGCGGGAGCTCGGTGACCGGCACCCGGCTGGCTTGTACGCCGCTGACGAGGCTGATGCAGCCCGCCAGCAGGATCAGCACATAGGCGACCCGGACAGCACGTGGACGCGGCCCCTTCCACTCGCCGTAGGGAATTCGGGCGGGCAAAGCCGGCGCGGGTTGGGCGGCGGGAACATCCGGGACCACCACGCCGGCCAGCTCTCTGGGAGTGGAAGCCGGCGAAGGACGCTTCTCAGCGGGCGGGAGCCCGGCTGCCGGGTCGCTGCCCGGTTCCTTGAGATTGGAACGCGAAGTGCGGATGCGGACAGTGACCATGCTTTTGAGCTTGGTGCCCAGGGCCAAAACACGGGTTCTTTGCGGATTGGGGGAAGCGGGAAGGGAACTCATCGCGGGTGCCGCCTTCGTCAAAAGGGATACGCTCTCCGCGCCGGGACGGGATTGCCCATCCCGGCGGGAGATCAAACGCTACCCGGCTTCCCCTCTGTTGTGACCACTGCACACCCGCTCCGGGAGGCCCCGGGACCAAAAAAGCCGGTCCGTGGGAACGGCCCGGCTTTTTTGGTGCGTACCGCTTTGCGAGCGGCTGGTGCGGAGGTCTGTCAGTACGGTCCGAAACGCGGCTGCGTGCGGAAGTACGGCTGGGACGCAGGGCGGTACAGCATGACGACGCCGGCGATTCCGGCCAGTGAGCCCAGCATGTTGAGCAGATTCATCGGGGATGCGAAGGCGAGCCCGGTCACCAGCGAAAGGAGCAGGCCGACGGCGGACAAGGCCGCGAATACCGTGGCAATAATCCGTGCCCAGTTCTTGCCCTTGCGGATCAGGACGGCCAGCAGAACGTAGATGAGCAAGGCGATCACGGCCACCACCACGCCGACAGTCACGAATGAACTCCGCATCAGCTCCGCTGTGACACCGGCGTCCTCCATGGCCTGGCGGTCCGCAGGGGGGAGCGTGGCGAGCGGATCCTCGGCGGTGGAGAGGACCGCGATGATCGTGGACAGAAAGGTGACGATTCCGGCGGCGATGATGAGCCAGAAGCCGGTCATGACTTCCCTGGGGGCCGGACCCTTGGCGCCCGGAACGGGACCGCCGGATCCCGGGTACGCGTAGCCGGAAGGCTGCGGCGCCTGGTAGCCGTAGGGGCTTTGCGGCTGTCCGTAGGGCTGCCCGTACGGCTGCTGTCCATAGGGCTGGCCGTAGGGGGAGGAGTGCTGGCCCTGCTGCTGGGGAGATCCCGGCTGGCCGTAGGCAGGGTACTGCTGGTCCTGCCCGTACGGGGGCTGCTCGGGCAGCCGCTGTCCGTACTTGGGCTGGTCATCCGCCGGGCCGGAATGTGGTGGAACGAACGGATCGCGGGGATCCGGATTATTCGGTGGAGTACTCATCGCCGCCTGCTTGCTCGTTGGTGCGGGGGTACTGCTTCCTGGAAGGAATGCTCAGGGAACAGCAATCAGTTCCGTTCCAGCCTATCCCGGGGCATAAACAACGTGACACCCCTGCCCGCGGGGCAGGGGTGTCACGTTACGGTCCGCCGGACCGGGATGAGCGCGTAATCAGGCTGCGGCCACAAACGCTGCGTCAACGCTGATGGTGACCTTGTCACCGACGAGGACGCCGCCGGTTTCCAGGGCGGCATTCCAGGTCAGGCCGAAGTCCTTGCGGCTGATGACGGTGGAACCGGAGAATCCGGCACGGGTGGCGCCGAAGGGATCCACGGCCACGCCGTTGAACTCGGTGTCCAGGACCACCGGACGGGTGGTGTCCTTGATGGTCAGGTCGCCGGACACCCGGTAGGTTTCTCCGGAGCCTTCGATGCCGGTAACGGCGAAGGTCAGCTCAGGGAATTCCTCGACGTCGAAGAAGTCGGGGCCCTTGACGTGGGCGTCGCGGTTGGCGTCGTTGGAGTTGAAGGAGGAGGACTTGATGACGGCGTTGATGGTGGAGTCCTCGAGGGAGGGGCCAATCTCCATGACGGCGTTGACGTCATCGAAGTTGCCGCGCACCTTGCTGATGCCGGCGTGGCGGACAGTGAAACCGATCTCGCTGTGCGAGCCGTCGAGGGTCCAGGTGCCGGTGGTGAGTCCGCTGGGGATCATGGTGTTCTCCTGATGCTGGTAGGTATCGGGGAGGTTCCCCGCTGCACGTTCATGCATTTGCATCTACTATTGCATGCTTTAGTTCAAGCTTCAAGTGTTGTGACGAATTTAGTCCTGCGGACTCTCTCTGCGAAACTAGGGAACATGTCGCGTGCCTCGATCCACCTCGTCCGCCATGGAGAAGTTTTCAATCCCAACGGAGTCCTATACGGGCGCCTGCCGGAGTTCCACTTGTCAGAGCTGGGTCAGCAGATGGCACGCCGCGTGGCCGGTTACTTTGAGGAACAAAAGAACGACGGCGCCAAGCTGGTTCACCTCGTGGCCTCGCCGCTGACGCGCGCACAGGAAACCGCCGCTCCCATCGCGGCTTCCCTGGGCCTGGAGATCGCCACTGACGAGCGCATCCTGGAAGCCACCAACAAATTTGAGGGGCTTTCCGGTGTTACCAGCCGGCTGCGCAACCCGAAATACTGGCCGCTGATGTACAACCCCTTCAGGCCGTCCTGGGGAGAACCGTATGCCGCCCAGGCTGAGCGGGTTATGGCGGCGGTCACCGATGCCCGGCTGCGTGCCACCGAGCTTGCCGGAGACCGGGCCGAAGCCGTGCTGGTCAGTCACCAGCTGCCCATCTGGGTCACCCGGCTGTCCGCCGAAGGGCGCAGGCTCTGGCATGATCCGCGGAACCGCGAGTGCACGCTCACCTCGGTAACATCCCTGGATTTCGACGGCGACACGCTCATTGGTGTCCGGTATGCCGAGCCCTCCGCAGACCTTCTTCCCGGTGCAGCGAACATCCCGGGAGCATAATAGAATTACTACGCGTTGTAGAAGTGGCCCCCCTGCCGCGATGAAAGCTGGAAATAGTTGAAGAACCCCCAGAGCACCCCCCGGACGGATGCCATGCGCCGCCGCTCCTTCCTGAAGCTCGGCGCCGGTCTGGCCCTCGGCGTGCCCGCAGTGGCAGCAGCATCGGGCTGCGCAGTGGAAGATCCGCTGGCCGCCCAGGCCAAGGCGGGGGACAACAAGAATTACATCGCAGGTGACGGATCGGTCACCGAATATGCCTCGGACCAGCGCGGTGCGCCCGTGCAGCTGGAGGGCACCCTGTTTGACGGCACCGCCCTTTCGTCCGCAGATTTTGCCGGCAGTGTGGTAGTGCTGAACTTCTGGTACGCGGCGTGTGCTCCGTGCCGCAAGGAAGCCCCTGATCTGGTGGAACTCCACGACACGTTCGAACCCGACGGAGCACGCTTCTACGGCGTGAATATTCGGGATGAACGCAACACCGCGGAAGCCTTTGAGCGTTCGTTCAACATTCCGTACCCCAGCTTCCAGGACAAGGACGGCGGGATACTGCTGGCCATGACGCAGTTCGTGCCGCCGTCGGCCGTTCCCACCACGCTGGTCCTGGACCGTGAAGGCCGCGTAGCGGCCCGCATCCTCGGCCTGGCGGACAAGGGCACCCTCAAAGCCCTGATTTCCGACGCGCTGGCAGCCTAACCGGCATGCTTGCCTCCATGCTCACCGCCGGCGTGCCTGCCGCACTGCCTGCCGCCAATGTTTTCGCCGAGACCATCCTGAACGGGTCCATGCTGCTGGCCATTCCCGTGGCAGCACTGGCCGGCCTCGTATCCTTCCTGTCCCCGTGCGTCCTGCCGCTGGTTCCCGGCTACCTGGGGTACGTCACCGGTTTGACCGGCGTTGACCTGCAGAAGCAGCGCCGCGGCCGGATGCTGGTGGGAATCGGACTGTTTGTCCTGGGTTTCTCAGCCGTCTTTGTCATCATCGGCGCGGGCGTGGGCCAGCTGGGAGGCTGGCTGCGCGGCGCGGATCAGGCCTGGATCCCGCAGGTTCTCGGCGCAGCCATCATTGTCCTGGGCATTGTCTTTATGGGCGGCCTGAGCTGGTTCCAGCGGGACCGGAAAATCACCGCCCGCCCGCCGGCGGGGCTGTGGGGAGCGCCGCTGCTGGGCATTACCTTTGGGCTCGGGTGGGCTCCGTGCCTCGGACCCACCCTTTCTGCCGTACAGCTGCTGTCCTTCTCCGGGGACGATGCCACAGCCGCCAAGGGTGCGTTCCTGACCTTCATCTACTGCCTGGGGCTGGGCCTGCCGTTCCTGCTGATCGCCCTCGGATTCCGCCGCGGCATGGGAGCCCTCAGCGTCTTCCGCCGCCACCGGCTCACACTGCAACGTTTCGGCGGCGGAATGCTGATTGCCCTCGGTGTCCTGATGATCACAGGCGTCTGGAACATCTGGATCAACAATCTCCAAGGTTGGTTGGATAGTGTGACCCTGCCGATCTGATGCTGATGACATTCCCGCTGACACAAGACCAAGGACTGCCAGAGTTCATGTCCCGTACCAACCCCCTTCAAAGAACCATGAGAGCCAGTTGAAGCGCGAACCGGATGTTTTGACCGAAGCCGAGAAAAACGGCGCACGTTCCTCCGCCGTGCCCGGCAAGGGCGGCCGCAAGGGCCCGCGCGGCAAGGGAACAGAGGGGGACGTCCAGCTGCCGTCCCTGGGGCCGCTGGGCATGATCCGCTGGGCGTGGACCCAACTCACCAGCATGCGCACGGCGCTGTTCCTGCTGCTGCTGCTGGCCGTGGCGGCAGTACCCGGATCGCTGTTTCCGCAGCGGCCGGCCAACCCTGCCGTCGTTACCCAGTACCTGAAGGACAACCCGGACACCGGGCCCTGGCTGGACCGGCTGCAGCTCTTCGACGTGTACTCCTCCGTCTGGTTCTCAGCCATCTACCTGCTGCTGTTCATCTCCCTGATCGGCTGCGTCATCCCGCGGGCCAAGGCACACTACCGTGCCATGCGCTCCAAGCCGCCGCGCACCCCCAAGCGGCTGTCCCGGCTGCCGGAGTACGGCACGCTGGCCGTGCCGGCGTCGTCGGGCCTGACCGCCTCGTCGGCCGCGCAGGAAGCTGCGCAGCTGCTGCGCAAGCGCGGCTACCGCGTGGATGTCCGGGACCTGGATACCGACCGGCCCTCTGTGGGAGCCGAACGCGGTTTCGGGAAAGAAATCGGCAACTTGGTGTTCCACACAGCCATGATCGGGGTGCTGGTCTGCATCGCCATTGGCGGGCTCTTCGGCTACAGCGGTCAAAAAGTGGTGGTGGAGGGCGAATCCTTCGTCAACACGCTGGTGGGATATGACTCGTTCACCCCGGGCACCAGCTTCACCGAGCAGCAGCTGGCGCCGTACGCGCTGACGCTGGACAAATTCAGTGTCCGGTTCGACCGCGAATCGCCCACCCACTACGGCCAGCCGCTGGACTTCCAGGCCGATATGACGGTGAAGGAAAGCCCGGATGCCGCAGAGCACACCGAAACGCTCAAGGTCAACGCTCCGCTGACCATCGGCGGCAGCCGGGTCTACCTTGTCGGCAACGGTTATGCGCCCGTCGTGACGGTGCGCGACGGCGAGGGAAACATTGCGCTGCAGGGTCCGGTGGTGTCCGTTCCCAGTGACGGCATGTACACCTCCCTGATGGTGATCAAGGCTCCGGACGCCAAGCCGGACCAGCTCGGTTTTGTGGGCTTCTTCCTTCCCACGGCCATGCTCGATGAGCAGGACGTCTCCTATTCCGGAGACCCCGATCCGATCAATCCCCAGCTGAACCTGAACGCCTACTACGGGGATCTCGGTCTGGATGACGGTGTGCCCAGCAACGTGTACGTCCTGGACACCGAGGACCTCACCGAAATCAACAGCCGCAACCTTGACGCCGGAGGCATTGTCCTGGGCGTGGGCGAGACCTATGAGCTTCCCGAAGGCAAGGGTTCCATCAGCTTCGACAGCATCAAGCGCTATGCAGCCCTGGACATCCACTACGATCCGGCCAAGGTCTGGGTGCTGGTCTTTGCCACGGTTTCCCTCGCGGGCCTCGCCGCCTCGCTGTTCCTGGCCCGGCGCCGTGTCTGGATCCGTACCGGCACCAACACCGACGGGCGGATCATGGTCGAATACGGGCTCCTGGCCCGGGGCGAGGACCAGCGCCTGTCCGCCGAGGCGGCCGCCGTCCGCCAACTGCTGGAGAAGCAGTGGCTGGCGGGCGCAGCAGCAGTAGAGGACAATGGCGCGGGGGAAACATCTGCTCCGGACGCCGGACAGCACAAGACAGACCGGGTCGAAGAACCCGGAGTATCTGCGGACAGCAAAGCCGCGCAGAAGAAGGAAACAGGTAAGGACTCCTAATGCCCTCTATTGACTACGCCCTCGCTGAGTACAGCGAGCTGTTCATGCTGTTGGCGGCGTTCGCCTATACGGCTGCGTTCCTTGCCTTCACCTGGGACCTCGCCAAGAGCAGCAAAACCATCCATGCGGTGGAATCAAAGATCAGTGAGCGGAACGCCGGCGCTGCGGCGCCTGCCTACGCCGGCGCATCTGCCCGCTCGGGCCGCTCCGGCTCCGACACCTACCTGGCGGACGGCAACGTGCGCGGCTGGGATGCCGGCGGCACAGCGGCCGGCAGCGGCGCGGTCGCACAGACCGCCGATGACTCGATGGGATACGTCGGCCGGCGCCGCAACGCCGCCCGCGTCGGCGTCGCACTGACTGTTCTCGGCGCCCTGATCCACGCAGCCGCCGTGGTGACCCGCGGGCTCGCCGCCCACCGGGTGCCGTGGGGCAACATGTACGAGTTCTGCACCACCGGCGCCCTTGTGGTGGCCATCGTGTTCCTGCTGGTCCTGCTCAAGCGCGACCTGCGCTTCCTCGGCACCTTTGTACTCGGACTGATCATCATCATGATGATGGTGGCCACGATCGGCTTCCCGACGCCGGTGGCCCACCTGATCCCGGCCCTGCAGAGCTACTGGCTCATCATCCATGTGTCCGTGGCCGTTATTGCTTCCGCGATGTTCACCCTGACGTTTGCCATGTCCGTGCTGCAGCTGCTGCAGGCTGACCGTGAGTCCAAGATCCGAGCGGGCGGCACTTCCAAGCTCGCGTTCCTGCGCATTGTTCCGTCCGCCCAGGCCCTGGAGAACTTCGCCTACCGCATCAACGCCGTGGCCTTCGTGCTGTGGACGTTCACTCTCATGGCAGGGTCCGTCTGGGCCGAGCAGGCCTGGGGCCGGTACTGGGGCTGGGACACCAAGGAAGTCTGGACCTTCGTAATCTGGGTTGTCTACGCCGGCTACCTGCACGCCCGGGCCACCCGCGGCTGGACCGGAACCCGCGCCGCGTGGCTGTCGATTGTCGGCTACCTGTGCGTGGTCTTCAACTTCACCATCGTGAACATGTTCTTCGCCGGTCTCCACAGCTACGCCGGCGTCTAACGCGCTGACCGGCTTCGGCCGCTGAACAACCCGCCCTCCGGTTGCCGGACGGCGGGTTTTTTAGTGGAGTGTTCGCCCCCACGAATGCACAGCTCCTGCCGTTACCGCCCGTCGAGCGTCCCGTTCGTGCCGTTGTGGAGTGCGGTTTCCGACGGCGTCTCTACAGTCGGCGGGGGTGAATGACGGCGTCTCTACACTCGGCGGGGCTTGGTGGGCGGTGGT
>NZ_JASDDG010000024.1 GCF_030407495.1 Arthrobacter sp. APC 3897
CTTTCCATCCCCTCCCCCTGGGCTGCCCCGCCTGTCCCTTGGCCCCATCGAGTGTCCCGTTAGCGCGGCTTTCCGCGCGTCGTTCACACGTCGTCGGCACAGTCGATGGCTCAAAGCGGCAGCGTCTGTCCGGTCGAACGTTAGCCGCGCCAGCCGTTGTCGCGAAGAGCCCTGCGGATCGGATCCACAACGACTGCGGAGCCGCGGCGCAGCTGCAGCCGGTTGACTTTTATTTGGCGCCATCCAGCCAGCGCGGTGAGGGCGTCGCGTTCGTTGTCCAGCGCCTGCTGCTCCGGTGTCAGATGATGCAGGCCGTCGTACTCGACACAGACCCGATACTCACTGCTGCCCAAATCGGTCCACACAGGGCGGTGCGTCCGGGCCGGGTCTATTCGGCAGTTCACGCTGAACTCCGGCAGGTGCTCGCGCATCATCATGAGCCTGAGACGGGTTTCCGGCGGAGAATCGACTCCGACGCGTGTCAGCTCCAGCGCTTCTTCGAGCCGCCGCAGGTAACGAGTGCCGCGAAGAGAAGACGTATACGCGTGCAGCTCAGCGAGGGGGACTTTGGCGACGCGCGGATCACCGAAGTCCCGGCGGTGCTCGCTGACCATCCAGTCCGCGGCCACAACCAAATCCTCGATACCCAGCTGTCCCGCCATGTCAACCCATGTACGGGCGATGCTGGTGACGGGTAAACCGCCAACCCGGACAACCTCCGTCGCCCGGAGGCTGCGCCGATGGCCGTGAATTCCGTTCCGGCGTATTGCGGCGCTTGCGGCGGGCCGGGTGAGGTGCAGCATGTCCCCGCTCTGCAGCCAAGGAGGCAGCGGCATCCCGTGGAGCATCGCAGCAGTCTCATCGCTGGCCACAGCATCCGGGAGGAGAACAAGATGCGGGTGCACCTGTTGAAGGAGAGTCTGCTCGACTCCGGCCGGAGCACGGACCCCGCGGCTCAGGGTTGTGAGGTCACGGGCCCGGGTTCTTCCGCGGGAAACCCCGCAGGCGTCGGATTCAGGCAGGGCAAAGGAGCGTCTGGTCAAAGCGGGAGGGAGACTTGAAGCGTTGCGCATGCATCGACGGTTGCACCGCTGAACCTGGTTGCACGCTGACAGGCCGGCCTGGTGGACTTCGTGCGGGCCGTCGCGCCTCATAGCGAACTGTGCAGGAACAATTGAGCAGGTGTGGGCAGCGATGCGTCCCTGCCCAGTGTCGACGTCGTGCTGATTCGAGCAGTCGAAAGCAGAGAAAGTGACGTTCCGAACGGCCTATTGCGGGGTGACCTGCACTCTCGGCGCAGTGGCGGGCGGGATACGGGCGAAAGCTCCACACCCGACGCACCTCACACACCGTGCGGAACACAAACCTGCCTCGTAGAATCATCGGCATGACCCCGGGAACCCTGCTGGCCGTGTGCCGCGTCCACGAGCTGCTGCCCACCACCGACTCCACCGGTGTAACGGCAATCGACAAGCGTCCCGCCGCCGGGCCCGTGAAAGTTCACGGCCTGGGTTTGACCGGGGACATCCAGGCCAGCCGTAAACACCACGGCGGGGAGTCCAAGGCCGTGTACGCCTATTCGCAGGACGACGCCGACTACTGGGCAGGCGAACTGGGCAGAGACATTCCTCCGGGGCTCTTTGGTGAAAACCTGCGGCTCGCGGGCCTTCCGGTATCCGAGGCCGTCATCGGTGAACGGTGGCAGATCGGGGACCGGACCGTCCTGGAAGTGACCTGTCCGCGCACGCCCTGCCGGAATTTTGCCCAGCGGATGAAGCAGCCAGGCTGGGTGAAGCGGTTTACGGCGGCCGCCCGGACGGGAACCTACCTGAGTGTTGTCCGCAACGGGACCATCAGCGCGGGAGACCCGGTGACCGTTCTCCGGCGGCCGGAACACGGCGTGACTTCCGGCGACGTTTTCCGCGGGCTGAGTCCAACCCAGGCCGCACTGCTGACGGAGGCGGAGTCTGCCGGGGGACTGGTACTGTCCCCGGAAATCAGGAAAGTCCTGCACACCCTGAAAACGCGGCAGTCCCGGGAAACCGCGGTGTCCTTCACATAAACCACAAACCCCGCCGCACACCTGCAGAGACACTGCAAAACCAGGGAAGCGGGCGCCCCGGGAAGCCGGAGGAAACTGCGGATGACGGGCCCGTGTGCCCAAGCTCACCGGCAACTGTGGACGGGCCGCCCCCGGTATGCCGTACACTTGAAACATCCCCCACTCCGGTATTCCCTTATTTTCCTGCGGTTTCTGACCGTTTGGTACGTTGTGTTGGGGCCCGCATTCTCGAATGCGGGCAGATTCATCTTTTGGGAGCGCCGGCAAAGAAATCGTCACACCGGCCACGCCTCACAATCCAGTGAAATTGGCCTACAGCTGTGACGGAAAGTCCTGCCATGGGATTGCAACAGCGCCGGACTTACGTCCTGCGGCCTATACCGGCCGCGCGGTCCCAATGAATGAGGATTAATTCTTTTGCTTGACACTGTAGAAAACACTGACACCGCAGCAACCGCCGCTCCCGAAGCAGCTGAAGAGAAGCAGGTTCTCTTCACCGATCTCGGTCTTGATCCCCGCGTGCTGCAGGCCCTGGTTGACGTCGGCTACGAAAAGCCGTCCCCCATCCAGGCAGCCACCATTCCCCTTCTGCTTGAAGGCCGCGACGTCGTCGGCCTGGCGCAGACCGGTACCGGCAAGACTGCCGCGTTTGCCGTTCCCGCCCTGTCCCTGATGGCCGGCCTGCCCGCCACCAAGGACACCCAGATCCTGGTGCTGGCGCCGACACGCGAACTGGCCCTGCAGTCCGCCGAGGCCTTCGCTTCCTACGCCAAGCACATGGACGGCTTTACCGTCCTGCCCGTCTACGGCGGCTCCGCTTACGGCCCCCAGCTGGCCGGCCTGCGCCGCGGCGCCCAGGTTGTTGTCGGTACCCCGGGACGCGTCATCGACCACATCTCCAAGGGTTCCCTGGACCTGTCCAACCTGCAGTACCTGGTGCTGGACGAGGCCGACGAAATGCTCCGCATGGGCTTCGCCGAAGATGTCGAGCAGATCCTGGCAACCACCCCCGCCGACAAGCAGGTGGCACTGTTCTCCGCCACCATGCCGGGCGCCATCCGCAAGATCGCCAAGAAGTACCTGAACAACCCGGCGGAAATCACGGTCAAGTCCAAGACCACCACCGGTGCGAACACCCGCCAGCGCTACGTGCAGGTCATGGGCCCGCACAAGCTGGACGCCATGACCCGCATCCTGGAGAGCGAAGACTACGACGGCGTTATCGCCTTCGTCCGCACCAAGATGGCCACCGAGGACCTGGCTGACAAGCTCAAGGCCCGCGGCTACCAGGCTGCAGCAATCAACGGTGACATCCCGCAGCAGCAGCGCGAGCGCACCGTCGAGGCCCTGCGCAGCGGCAAGATCGACATCCTGGTTGCCACCGACGTCGCGGCCCGCGGCCTTGACGTCGAGCGCATCAGCCATGTCATCAACTACGACATCCCGCACGACACGGAGTCCTACGTCCACCGCATCGGCCGTACGGGCCGCGCAGGACGCACCGGCGACGCGATCCTCTTCATGACCCCGCGTGAGAAGTACCTGCTGCGGGCCATCGAGAAGGCCACCCGCCAGCCCGTTGAGCACATGCAGCTTCCGAGCATCGACATCGTGAACAACAAGCGCCTGGCGAAGTTCTCCGAGCAGATCACCGAAACCCTGGCGTCCGAAGACGTCTCGGTGTTCCGCGACCTGGTCACCACCTACATCGCTGACCACGACGTCACCGCCGAAGAAGTTGCTGCTGCGCTGGCTGTCATGGCCCAGGGCGGCCGCCCGCTGCTGATGGAAGAAATTCCGCAGGCTCCGGCCCGCCAGCGCGAGCGCTCCGAAGGACGCAATGACGGCAACGGATCCCGCGGCCCGACACGCCCGCTGACCGAAGGCAATGCAACGTACCGCATCGCCGTCGGCCGCCGCCAGCGCGTCATGCCCGGCTCCATCGTTGGCGCCATTGCCAACGAAGGCGGCCTGTCTTCCGCCCAGATCGGCGGCATCGACATCCGCGCCGACCATACGCTTGTAGAGCTCCCGGCGGACCTCAGCCAGGACCAGCTGCGCGCCCTGTCCCGCACCCGGATCGGCGGCGAGCTGATTCACCTCGAGCTGGACAACGGCCGCAAGCCGAACCGCGACCGTGAAAGCGGCGGCTTCAATGACCGCGGTGACCGCGGCGGCTACAAGAAGGATTTCAAGAAGCGCGACGGCGAGCGCAGCTTCGGTGACCGCAGCGGCAGCGACCGCGGCGGCTTCAAGAAGCGCGACGGCGACCGCGGCGGCTTCAAGCCGGCCGGTACCCGCGCACCGCGTTTCCGCGACTAAGCAGCCATAGGAAAGGCACCCCCGAATCATCGGGGGTGCCTTTTCTGTGCGGGACGCCTTTTCAGCGGAGGGCGTTCCAAGCTCCGACGGGTCAGGCAGCCGGCATCCGCTGATTCGCCAGGCGCATTTCCAGGTCATTCATGACGATTGCGGCAAGGTCCTCCAGCGTCCGGACCTCATCGCCGGTGAATTCCCGCGGCTCCCGGTCCAGGACGCACAGGGTGCCCAGGTTGTACCCGTCCCGGGTCTGCAGCGGCACGCCGGCGTAGAACTGCAGCCCAAAGTCGCCGGCCACCAGGGGGTTGACCAGCGTCCGCGGATCAACCCGGGCATCGGAGACAACCCACGCGTCGTCCTGCAGGATTGCCGAGGCGCACAGGCCCGGGTCCCGCCCGATCTGCCGGACGTCCGTTCCATAATGGGATTTGAACCAGATCCGGTCCGTATCCACCACCGACACAATGGCCACGGGGACGGAAAACAGCCGGGCAGCCAGCGCGGTGATGCGGTCAAAAGTGCCGTCCGGGGGAGTGTCCAGCAGGTTGTAGCGGTGCACCGCTTCCATCCGTTCGGATTCATACGCGGGAATCAGCGGCGGATTCATCCGGTGGCGTGCGCGCGGAGCCACTGCGAGTTCAAACAGGGCCAGTGAAACCTCGTGGGCGGACGGCCTGCTGCGGGGCTCCAGAGCCGTCATGGCTGTCAGGAGCCTCCGGAACCCTGTCTCAAGGTCCTCGGGGATGGCAGGAGGCCGCAGAAGGCGTGCCACGGCACTTTCCAGGGCGGGTCCCGGATATGCGGGGACGCCGGTAAGGCATTGCAGGAGGACCAGGCCCAGCGAATAGATGTCCGATTCGGTGCCCACTGCTTCGCCGCGGGCCTGCTCGGGGCTCATATACGCGGCGGTGCCCGTAAATGTTCCGTGCTGCGGCTGGGGTTCCCGCGCAATCAGAGCCACACCGAAATCCGTGAGTTTCGCACGGATGCGGGCGTCGTCACCGCGGTAGTCAAAGAGCATGATGTTGGCCGGTTTGACGTCCCGGTGCACCACGTGCGCACCGTGGATGTAATCCAGACCCAGTGCAAGGTCGTAGCCGAGCTGCGCCACCTTCCGCGGGCAGAGCGGACCGTCCTGGAGGCGGAGCCGCAGATCGGCACCCTGCACCAGTTCCATGACAAGGTACACCTGCTGGATTTCGGGGGTGTACAGGCGGGTTCCGGCGTCGAGCAGGGTAACCAGGCTGTGGTGGTTGAGCCGGGCCAGGATTTTCGCCTCGGCATCCGCCTGCTGCTGTTCGTGGGGTGTGGCGGCGGAGGTCCGTACCAGTTTGACGGCTACGTCGCGGCCCAAAAACTCATCCCTGGCGCGGTAAACAGTGCCCATGGAACCGGCACCGATTTGTTTCTCCAAACGGTAGCGGCCGCCCAGAAGGGCACCGTTCGGGTGCTGCGGCGAATCTGTCACCTATGCCTGCTTTCTCGAGTTCTAAGCATACTGATAAATGGGGGCACGCCCTGCTTTGCTGCACCGGTTCCGTGAGGGAAAGGGGCGGGATTCGCCTCCCTTCCGCAGTGGCCTGGATCACTTTATTCGGGCGGTTTTTGGCCGATTTCATGTTCTCCAAAAGTGCTGGTAGAGTATTTACTCGTTGCCCCGATAGCTCAGTGGTAGAGCGCCATCTTGGTAAGATGGAGGTCCCGGGATCGATTCCCGGTCGGGGCTCTGAATGAGAGGGTCCGTGTTGCTAAGGCTGTTTGTTATGCAGAGGCCAATTTAGGGACGCGGGCTTTCCTCATTTAGTGGCGGTGTAGCTCAGTTGGTTAGAGCGCACGACTCATAATCGTGAGGTCGGGAGATCGAGCCTCCCCACCGCTACAGACAAAAACCCCCGGTTTTCCGGGGGTTTTTCTTTTTCCCGCAGTTCCCCGCCGGTCCCGCAGCATCGGTGTTGCGCCGGACCGGTGCGCCGTGCCCGGTGTGCAGAGCGCCCCGGGGAAGGATAATTCGTCCAAAACGCCTGTCCGGGCCTTGTCTAAGCTGGGTGCACCGTCCGGCATGACCGGGAACACAGGGGAAAATCCCTGAAGACGGTCCGCCGGGGAACAGGGGAGCATACGCATGGTGAATTCAGCATCGCCGGAGGGACCCGGCGGATCAGCGGCGGGCAGCGCAGCGGAGGCCGCTGGCCAGCGGCCGCTTGACGGGATCCTTGTTGCGGATTTCTCCCGCGTGCTGGCAGGTCCGCTGTGCACCATGACGCTGGCGGACCTCGGCGCCCGGGTGGTGAAGGTGGAACGCCCGGGCGCCGGTGATGACACCCGCAGCTGGGGGCCGCCCTGGTCCGAAACGGGCTCAACGTATTTTGAATCGGTGAACCGGAACAAGGAGTCCGTGTGCCTGGACCTCAGCAACCCGGACGACCTGCAGGCGGCGCGGGAACTGGCACTGCGTGCAGACGTTCTGGTGGAGAACTTCAAACCCGGGGGACTGGACAGGCTAGGCCTGGGCTACGCCGAGCTCAGCACTGCGAATCCGGGGCTGGTCTATGCCTCCATCTCCGGCTTCGGAACTGCCGGCGGGCGGGACCTTCCCGGATATGACTTCATCGTCCAGGCTCTTGGCGGACTGATGAGCATCACCGGGGAGGCCGACGGCGCCCCGTACAAGGCCGGCGTGGCCCTGGTGGACGTGCTGACGGCCAAGGACGCCGCCATTGCCGTGCTGGCCGCCCTTCAGGCCCGCCGCGCGACCGGGCACGGCAGCCACGTCCAGCTTAATCTGCTCTCCAGTCTGCAGGGAGCCCTGGCGAATCAGGGGCAGGCCTTCCTGGGGGCCGGAGTGGTCCCGGCCGGAATGGGCAACGCCCACCCGTCGATCGTCCCGTACCAGCTCCTTGAATGCGCTGACGGACCGCTTGCCGTCGCCTGCGGCAATGACGCCCAGTTCCGCCGCCTGGCCCGGGAGCTGGGAGCGCCGGACCTCGCAGCCGACGGGCGTTTTACTACAAACAGTGCCCGTGTGCAGCACCGGGAGGTACTGGTGCCGCTGCTGGAGGAGCTGCTGGCCGCGGCCCCTGCCGAGCGGTGGCAGGAACGGCTGACCGGAGCGGGCGTACCCGCCGGCAGGGTGGCCGGCATCGATGACGGCATTGCCTACGCCGAGTCACTGGGACTGGAACCCACCATCGAGGTCCGGGACGCCTCCGGGGCAGTGAGCGGGCGGCAGATGCGGCACCCCGCTGTCTGGGAGCCGCCGCTGGCACCGCGCGTCCAGGCCCCGCCCCGGCTGGGCGAGCACACGGACAGCGTGCTCGCCTGGCTGCGCGCCGAAGAGACGGCGAAGCAGCCTTCCGATCATCTTTCGTAATGCCGCAGTTCCATCCACAGAGGTGCAAAGACATCGGGATCATCCAGGTCCGCATCGAGCAGCGAGGAAGCAAGGCTGATGCGGTGCCGCAGTGAGTTGCGGTGCACTCCCAAGCTGCGGGAGGCGTTCTCCCAGTGGCCGCGATGGCGCAGATACTCGGTCACCGTGCCCACCAGGTCCGACCGCGGGTGGCCCTGCAGAATCTTCACCCATTCACGCGCCCGGGTATTGCTGTCACTTCCGGTCCCCACCAGCGATCCCGGCGGTGCCTGCCGCAGTGCCCGCCGCACGGCCGGCATCACCGACGCCGCTTCTCCCAGCGGCACCGGCTCGCTGAGGGCTCCGGCCAGGTGCGGATGCGCCGCGGTTGAACCGGCTGGTTCCGGTTCCCGCCCCGCAGCCGCCATATCGGAGTCCGGAAGTACCAGATACAGGGCCGATTCCTCCTCGTGGCGCAGCAGGCAGGTGGCCGAATAGTCCGGGAGAGGAGGCAGTCCGGCGTCGGGAACCAGGACGGAAGCGGCCCGAATCAGCGTTCCCTGGTTCTCGCCTCCCCGGACCGTAAGTCCCAGCACGCGCACCCGGCCGGGCAGCTCCTGCAGCCCCACGTCTTCAGCGAGGATGCGCGCCGCCTCAGTGTGTCCGTGGAGGACGAGCTTGGCCACGGCAGCTCCCAGCGTCGCTGAGGCGCCGGAGACCACCTCCCGCTGCCGTGCCTTGAGAGCGAGCAGCGTGCAGACGGTCAGGATCACCTGGCGGTCCGCAGCCGTCAGTGTGCGTCCCGGGCCCACCGCGAGGAAGCCGTGGATGCGTCCGCTGGTGCCGATGGAATACTCCACAACGGCTTGCCCGTGGATTTCAAAAGTAGCCGCAGAGTGCGTTCCGGACCGGTTGAGCCGGAGGGTCTCGGCGCGCAGCGGGGGAATGTACCCTTCGGCGCTGGCCGGCCAAAAGGTTGACGGGCCTGAATCGGCGGGCAGATACGCGGCCCAGCCGCCCAGCGCCTGCGCCAGGCCGCGGACGACGGCGGTGGTGGCATCCGGGCGCATCGCCGCCTGGGCGAGGGCCGTCTGGGTGCCCAGGCTGCCCATGAGGTCCGCCTGGCCGCTTCGGGCAGACAACCGCCAGTACGCCCGCGAGACGTTCTGGAACGGCACTCCGTCGGGAACAGTCAGCAGGTCGATGCCCGCTGCTGCGCAGACCTCGGCCACCATGACAGGCACCTCCTCCAGCCAGGGACCCAAACCCAGGCCAAGGGCCAAAATGCCCTTGTCCCGAAGCCGTGCCACATACTCGCCGGCAGCGGCATCGTTGCGAACCAGCGGCATGCCGGTGGTTAGCAGCAGTTCTCCTCCCTCCAGATACGGCGTTGGGTCCTCCAACTCGGACACATGGACGCCGGTAAGCTGCCGGTTCGGCTGTTGCCGTCCGGAGTGGAAGACGAGGTGGGGGCCCAGGGCATTGCTGAGTTCAGTGAGGGAGACCATAGACAAATCATCCAGTACGACGGCCTAAATTGGCTCAAACGTTCAATGACGCACGTCGCATTGCTCCGTAGCGTGTGCGCATGACCGAGATGACTTTTGACTCCGCAGCCGCACCCGTTCCCCAGTCCAGGCACTTGGCAACGGAGGTGCCGGGCCCACTTTCCCTGGCGCTGCACCAGGAACGCGAGGCCCACGTCAGCGCCGGGTTCGGCGTCACCTTGCCGGTGTTTATTGACCGGGCCGACGGCGGGATCCTCCAGGATGTGGACGGCAACCGGTTCATCGACTTTGCCTCCGGAATTGCCGTGACCAGCGTGGGCGCCGCCAACCCGCGGGTCCGGCAGCGGGTGGCTGCGCAGCTGGAAAAGTTCACCCACACCTGTTTCATGGTTACCGAATATGACTCGTTCACCCAGGTATGCCGCTGGCTCAACGAACACACACCCGGCGATTTCGACAAGCGGACCGCCCTGTTCTCCACCGGGGCCGAGGCAGTGGAAAACGCCGTCAAGATAGCCCGCGCAGCAACCGGCCGGCCGAACGTGCTGGTTTTCGATGAGGCCTACCACGGGCGCAGCCTGCTGACCATGGCCATGACCGCCAAGGTCAACCCGTACCGGCTCAACTTCGGCCCGCTGCCCGGCGAGGTAATCCGGGCGTCCTCGGCCAACCCCCTGCGCCCCTCCGCGGGCTCCGGGGCCGGGGACGCGGCAGCTGCACTGGCCGCCGTCGAACAGACTCTGGCCGAAAGCGGTCCGGAAACCTTCGCTGCCATGGTCATCGAGCCCATCCAGGGTGAGGGCGGGTTCATTGTTCCGGCACCCGGTTTCCTGGCCGGACTGCGAAAGATCGCCGAGCGGCACGGAATCATCCTGGTCATGGACGAGATCCAGGCCGGCATGGGCCGCACCGGCACGCTGTATGCCAGCGAGTATGAAGGCGTGGCCGGTGACATCACCCTCAGCGCCAAGGCGCTGGCCGGGGGCCTGCCGCTGTCCGCCGTCACGGGACGGACAGACTTGATGAACGCCGTGCATACCGGCGGACTTGGCGGCACCTACGCCGGCAACCCGCTGGCCTGCGAAGCCGCCCTGGCAGTCTTTGAAGAATTCGAAGACGGAACCCTGCTGGCCAACGCCAGGTCCATTGAAGCTGCAGCCCGTGAACTGCTGGAACCGCTGGTGGAAGAGGTCGGCGCCGTCGCCCAGTTCCGCGGCCGGGGAGCCATGCTGGCCCTGGAGTTCGCCGATCCCGAAACCCTCGAACCGCGTCCGGATTTGGCCCGCAGCATCTCTGCGGCCTGCCACGCCGAGGGCGTCCTGACCCTGACGTGCGGTACCTACGGAAACGTCATCCGCCTCCTGCCGCCCCTGGTGATCAGCGGCGAGCTGCTGCGCGACGGGCTGGAGGTCCTCCGCACAGCCATCCTGCAGGGGGCTTCCTCCGCCGCACCCGCCGCCGGCATTTCCTGATTCACCCGGCCCGCTGGGACGGGCCGGTCCCGCAGCACAACCTTAACGCCCTACAGAGATGGAGCATCATGTCCGCCCTTGCCGCCCAGGAATCCGCCGAAGCAGCCCTGGAACCCGCCGACCTCATCAACTTCGACTCCCTCCTTACCCCGGCGGAGCTGGAACTGCGAGCCCGGGTGCGCGGTTTCGTCAATGATCAGATCCGCCCGAACATTGCCCGCTGGTACGAGGACGCCCATTTTCCGCTGGAGATTGTTCCCGAAATGGGCAAGCTCGGCCTCCTGGGCATGCACCTGCACGGCTACGGCTGCGCTGGCGGTTCCGCAGTTGAATACGGCCTGGCGGGAGCCGAGCTGGAGGCCGGTGACTCCGGTCTGCGGACCTTCGTTTCCGTGCAGGGGTCGCTGGCGATGAGCGCCATTTCCAAGTGGGGCTCGGAGGAGCAGAAGACCCGGTGGCTTCCGGGGATGGCAGCCGGTGAACTCATTGGCTGCTTTGGGCTCACGGAACCCACGGCCGGATCCGACCCGTCCTCCATGAAGACTTTCGCCCGCCGGGACGGGGATGACTGGGTGCTCAACGGCACCAAACGGTGGATCGGGCTGGCCAACGTTGCCGCCGTCGCCGTCATCTGGGCGCAGACCGACGACGGCGTCCGCGGCTTTGTTGTGCCCACCGATACTCCGGGTTTTGCCGCTACTCCGATTGAACCGAAGCTCTCGATGCGTGCCTCCATCCAGTGTGAAATTGAACTGACAGACCTGCGCCTGCCTGCTGACGCAGTCCTGCCCGGCGCCAAGGGCCTGCGCGGTCCCTTCTCCTGCCTCAACGAAGCCCGCTACGGAATCATCTGGGGCTCCATGGGCGCCGCACGCGATTCCTTCGAAGCCGCCCTGGCCTACTCCAAGGAACGGCTGCAGTTCGACAAGCCGCTGGCCGGGTACCAGCTGACCCAGCAGAAGCTGGTGGACATGGCCCTGGAAATCAACAAGGGATTCCTCCTGGCACTGCACCTGGGCCGGCTAAAGGACGCCGGAACCCTGCAGCCGCACCAGATCTCCGTGGGCAAGCTCAACAACGTACGGGAAGCGATCGCGATTGCCCGCGAAGCGCGGACGATCCTCGGCGGCAACGGCATCACCCTGGACTACTCACCGCTGCGCCACGCCAACAACCTGGAGTCGGTGCGCACGTACGAGGGCACCGATGAAGTGCACACCCTCATCCTCGGGCAGAAACTCACCGGCATCCCCGCTTTCCGCTAACCGCCCGCGAATCCCACTCTCAGCCTCACCGCCGTCCCACACCAGGAGCTCCCTTGACGCACTCTGCACCAGTCGCCGCACTGCGGCATTACATCAACGGAACATGGGAAGAAGGCACCGGTTCCGTCCTGTCCTCGGTGAACCCGGCCAGGCCCGGCGAAACAGTGGCACAGGGCCTGCAGGCCTCACCGGAACAGCTGGACCGTGCGGTGGCTGCGGCGTCGGCGGCGGCAGGTGCATGGGCCGGCACTCCGATGCATGAGCGCGGGGCAATCCTGCTCCGGGCCGCCGGCCTGCTGGAACGGGATCAGGAGCGCCTCGGCCTGGAACTGGCGCGGGAGGAAGGGAAAACCCGCGCCGAGGCCCAGGGCGAGGTGCTCCGGGCAGCACAGATCCTGCGGTACTACGGCAA
The DNA here is from genome assembly GCF_030407495.1 of Arthrobacter sp. APC 3897. Classification (GTDB taxonomy): domain Bacteria; phylum Actinomycetota; class Actinomycetes; order Actinomycetales; family Micrococcaceae; genus Arthrobacter_B. Next base: position 12,388 of record NZ_JASDDG010000024.1, read on the forward strand.
CGAAGGGGACCGTTCGGCCGGTGAGATTTTCTCCTCGCCCCGCCGTGGCGAGCGGATCCTGGTGGTCCGCAAGCCGCTGGGCGTGGTGGGTGTGGTGACACCCTTCAACTTCCCGATCGCCATTCCGGCATGGAAGATCGCCCCGGCGCTGGCGTACGGAAACACGGTGGTGTGGAAACCCGCCAGCACCGTACCGCTGCTGGCGCTGCGGCTCGCCGGTGCCTTGGCGGAAGCGGGGCTTCCTGCGGGTGTGCTGAACCTAATCATCGGACCGGGGAACCTGGGCAGCGCCCTGGTGGAACACCCGCGCCTGGACGGTCTGACCTTCACCGGGTCAACCGGCATCGGACGGCGCCTTGCCGCAGCGGGTGCCGCCCGCGGCGTTCCGGTACAGGCGGAGATGGGAGGCAAGAACGCCGCCGTCGTGCTCCGGGATGCGGATCTGGACCTGGCCGCCGAGCAGGTCCTGCTGGGAGCGTTCCGTTCCACCGGCCAGAAATGTACCGCCACCTCACGCCTGATAGTGGACGAAGCGGTGGCCGATGATTTCCTGGACCGGCTGCGTGCCCGTCTCGATGACTGGGTCACCGGTGACCCGGTTGACGACGGCGTTCACATGGGGCCGCTGGTCAACGCAGCGGCTGCGCAGAGCGTGAGCGCCGGAGTGGAAGCGGCCCTGGCCGAAGGTGCGGAACTGGCCTATCAGGGCAAAGCCCCGGGCCGTGCCGACCCGGACGGCGGGTTCTTCCTCCCGCCGACGGTGTTGGAGCTGCCGGGCGATCCGGCGGCCGGGGCAGTCAACACTGCATGGCGGGAGGAGTTCTTTGGCCCCGTGCTGAGCATGCGGCGCGCTGCCGGTGCCGGACAGGCATTTGAACTGGCCAACCAGAGCGAATTCGGGCTCAGCGCCGCCGTCTTCACCCAGGATGTCACCCGTGTGCTTGACGCCGTGGACCGCCTTGACGTGGGCATCCTGCACGTGAATTCGGAATCCGCCGGCGCCGATCCGCACGTTCCATTCGGCGGGGCACGGAAATCCGGGTACGGACCGAAGGAGCAGGGCGGTGCGGCGAAGGAATTCTTCAGCCACACCACCACCGTCTATCTGCGCGGGGGAAATCCGGGCTGACAGCACGGCGCCGGGCACCACATCACCACCTAACCGCAACACTCACACGAGGTCATCACAGATAGGTACATAAATGGGCAGAACAGAAGTGAAGTCCACCCGGGACGCAGAGCCGTCCCTCCTTAAGGTTCTCGGCAACTGGGATGTTCTCGCCCTGGGTTTCGGCGCCATGATCGGCTTCGGCTGGGTGGTCCTGACCGGTGACTGGATCACCTCGGCGGGCACCATGGGCGCGGTTCTGGCCATGGTCACCGGCGGCCTGATCATGGCAGTGGTTGGCCTGACCTACGCCGAACTGGTGGCAGCCATGCCCAAGGCGGGCGGCGAGCACAACTACCTGCTGCGCGGAATGGGGCCGCGGTGGTCCTTCATCGGTTCCTGGGGGATAGCCGGCGGGTACATCACCATCGTGGCCTTCGAGGCGGTGGCACTGCCGCGGACCGCCACCTATCTGTTCCCCAACCTCAACGCGGTTCCGCTGTGGGAGATCGCGGGGGACCAGGTGCACCTGACCTGGGCCCTGGTGGGCGCGGTGGCCGCCGTCGTCATTACGGCAGTGAATATCCTGGGCGTCAGGCACGCCGGCGCGGCGCAGACCTTTGTGGTCCTGCTGCTGATCGTTGTGGGAATGATGCTGGTCTTTGGCTCCTTCACCGGCGGATCGACCGCCAACATGGAGCCCTTCTTCACCGGCGGGATGGGCGGCTTCTTCGCGGTTCTGGTGGTGGTTCCGTTCATGTTCGTGGGCTTCGACGTTATTCCGCAGTCCGCGGAGGAAACCCACATCCCCGCCCGGCAGATTGGCCGCATGGTGGTCATCGCCGTCGCCCTGGCCACTGTCTGGTACGTGGGCACCATCCTCACCACCTCCTCCGCCATGAACGCGCAGGAGCTCGCCGGCACCGATATTGCGACGGCGGACGCCATGGGCAAGCTGTTTGGCTCCGACATCATGGCCAAGATCCTCATCGCGGGCGGAATCGCGGGCATCCTGACCTCGTGGAACTCCCTGCTGCTGGGTGCTTCCAGGCTGATGTACTCCATGGCGCGGGCCGGAATGCTGCCCGCCTGGTTCGGCAAGCTGCACCCCCGGTACCGCACCCCGGTCAATGCGCTGCTGTTCATCGGGGTGTTGTCCGTCCTGGCGCCGTTCTTCGGGCAGAACATGCTCGGCTGGCTGGTTGATTCAGGGTCACCGAGCATCGTTATTGCCTATGCGCTGGTTTCGCTGGTGTTCGTCCTCCTGCGCCGCCGCGAACCGAAGATGGACCGGCCGCTGCGCATCGGCGGCAAGGGCAACGGCGGCCAGCTGATCGGCGTCGCCGCCGTGGTGCTGTGCCTGGGACTGCTCTCGCTGTACCTGCCCGGCATGCCGGCCGCACTGGGGTCTGTCCCATGGCTGCTCTTCGGCCTGTGGTGGACGCTGGGACTCTTCTTCCTGCTGCGCATTCCCCGCGGGATTACCCCCGGGGAACACGCTGAGGAAGATCTGCTGGCACGCCTGGCCGTGCGGCGCCGGTAAGCCAACGGCGCCGGTACGCCGATAGGATCCTCGGCTCAGCTGCCCGTCAGGCCCAGGCCACCACCAGGCGGGCAGCTTGTTCCGGAACCATGAGGTCGATGCCGGTGAGTTCGGCGAAGCGCCGGAGCCGGTTCATCAGGGTATTCCGGTGGCAGAACAACCGGTCGGCGGACCGGGCAATGCTGCCGGTGGCCAGGTACGCCAGGGCCGCCTCCTGCAGCCGTTCGCGTTCAACGGGACCGCACCGCTTCAGGGCGGCTTCGACGTCCGGAATCATCGGCACGCCGGTCTCCTCGAGCTGGTGCTTGGCCAGCCTGGCCCAGGCGCTGCGCATGGTCAGCGCGCCGGCGTCTCCTTCATCCCCGAGCGCAGCCAGTGCCCTGGCTGTCTGCGCCGCTATCCTCAGTCCTGCAAGACCGTGCACCTGTTCCACGAGGCCGCAGGGGATGCCGCGCACCTGTTCAGTTGCCTCACGGGCGGGGCACCCTGACCGTTCATCCGATACCCAAAAGGCAACCAGGCCGTCAGGCAGGGGATGGGTAAACAGGTCACATCCGCGCCGCGACGCCGCGGCCACGGCCAGGTGCAGGGACGCACTGTTGGCAGCGCCGGCGGCTGCCACGTTCAAGATGGCGTCCGCTGGGACCCCCAGCTTCCCGGCGATCCGGTCCAGCATCTCCGGCGGGGCGCTCACCGGGCCAAACAGTGCCGCCACGAAACCCTGCCGCACGGACGTTGCCTCCTGGGCCATGCGCTGGCGTTCATGGATGTAGGCGGTCTGCGCCTGTGACGCGTAGGAGTCGACCACTTCCCAGACCGTCTCGGCACGCTGAACCAGCAGTTCGGCATCGGTGGCATCGGCCAGACACATCAGGTCACCCCACAGGATGGTGAAGTCCAGGCGGATGGCGGTCATCAGGGACTCCACCGGGATTCCGGCCCGTGCCCGGGAGACACCCACGTCCAAGGCGATGTGACTGCGCTGCGCCTGCAGCTGCGCGGAATCTTCCCGGGGGCGCAGGCTCTCGATCAGTGCCCCGAAGGATGCGGTGGCGGTGCGCCGGATTTCGCTGGCCGGCAGGGCGCCGTCGTGGTAGTCATTCAGCTGCAGCACCCGCTCCAGGAAGAGATTGGTCAGCCGCTCCACGCTCAGGCAATCCAGCAGTGCGTTCCAGCGCCTTGCTGAGCTGTCCGTGTTAATTCCATGTTTCGGAGTAATTGCCACTGTATTTGATGCCCCGATTCTTGTGCTTTTGCACATTTTAGCTCCGGAAATCCACTGAATTTGTTGCGGCCGTTCCATTTCCTCTCCTGACATGCTGGTGCTTCGTTCCCGTTGAGGGATCTATTTCACGGCCCGGACACCATCCGCTGCGGAGGCAGGCATGACACAACCACTGAACCTCGAGGCCGGGGCAACCCGTACTCTCACCGACAAAGAGGCCATGAAGGTTTCTGTCGGAGCCCTGATCGGCACCGCCATGGAGTGGTACGACTTCTTCCTGTTCAGCGCCGCTGCGGCGCTCATCTTCAACGTCCAGTACTTCTCCAATGAAAATGCCACGGCGGCGGCTCTGGCCTCGTTCGCGACTTTCGGCGTTGGGCTGCTGGCACGGCCGCTGGGCGGAATGTTCTTCGGCGCCATGGGGGACCGGATCGGCCGGCGCAAAACGCTCATGATCACCATCGTGGGAATCGGAATCATTACGGGCCTGATCGGTGCGCTGCCCACCTACGCGGCCATCGGCATCGCCGCCCCGGTGCTCCTGGTGCTCCTGCGCGTGGCCCAGGGCCTGTTCGTGGGCGGGGAATGGTCCGGAGCCATGACCATCGTGGTGGAGAACGCACCGCTGGAGCGCCGTGCCCGGTACGCCGCGTTCCCGCAGATTGGTTCACCCATCGGAACCATCCTGTCCTCGGGCGGATTCTTCCTGATGACACTGCTGTTCTCACAGGAAAACTTTGACAGCTTCGGCTGGCGCATTCCCTTCCTCGCCGCCATTCCGATGCTCCTTGTTGCCGTGTACATCCGCAGCCGGCTGGAGGAATCTCCCGTGTTTGCGGAACTGCTTGAACACGGGCAGGTGGAAAAGACCCCCATCCGCACCACCCTGAAGGACTCCTGGAAGCAGATCATCGTCGGCATGGCCGCTGCATTGCTCGGCGTCGGCGGCTTCTACCTGGTGACCGCCTTCGTGGTCTACTACGGCGTGTCCATCCTGGGCTACTCCTCCCAGCTGATGCTGCTGGGCGGCATGGTGGCCGCGGCGGTGGAAATCCCCGTGCTCATCCTGGGCGGCCGGCTCGGCGAGCGCTTCGGCTCCAGCCGTGTGATCCTCTACGGCGGCCTCGGATCCGCCGTCGCAGCCGTGCCCTCGTTCCTGCTCATCACCTCCGGCACACCGGTGCTGGTGATCCTGGGCATGACACTGGCCGTGGCCACACTGTCCCTCCCGTACGCTGCAAACGGCACCATCCTGACCGGGCTCTTCCCCGCCCGCACCCGGTACACGGGTGTCGGGTTCGCGCAGAACACCGCCGGCATGGTGTCGGGCTTTATTCCGCTGCTGGCCACCGGCATGGTGGCGGCTGCGTCCGATCACTGGTGGCCGGCTGCGGCGCTGCTGGTGGTGCTGAGCCTGTTCACTGCGGCCGCCGGAACCATCGCCCCGCGCATGAGCGTGGACCTTCCCGGCTTCAAGCACTAGGTCAATCAGAAAAGAGTTTCTTATGGCACAGCGCTCAGCGGGCCATCTCATTGTCCGCCAGCTTGAAGAGCACGGCGTAAAGCGGATCTACACCGTCCCCGGTGAAAGCTTCCTGGACGTCCTGGACGGGCTCCATGATTCAGCCATCCGGACGGTGGTCTGCCGGCAGGAGGGCGGAGCCGGTTATATGGCGCTCGCGGAGTCCCGGCTCACCGGCACACCCGGCGTGGCAATGGTGACCCGCGGGCCGGGAGCGGCCAACGCCATGATCGCGGTCCACACCGCCTGGCAGGACGCCACTGCGCTGGTCCTCTTTGTCGGACTGATTCCGCACGCGGACCGCGGCCGTGGCGCCTTCCAGGAGTTCAGCCTGGAAGGCTGGTTCTCCACCACGGCCAAAAAAGTGATGGTGCTCGACGACGAACGCCGGGCAGCGGAAACTGTCGCCGAAGCCATGCACCTGGCCGCCTCCGGACGGCCCGGGCCGGTGGTGATCGGCCTGCCCGAGGACGTACTTGTGCGTCCCGCCGGACAAGGGACCGTCCCGCCCCGCAGAACCGCCGCCGCGCAGCCCGGCGCAGCGGACCTTGACGAGCTGACAAACCGGCTGTCTCATGCGGAGCGCCCGCTGCTGATCGTTGGCGGAGATGGCTGGACGGCCGGCGACGGCGGGCGGTTGGCAGCTTGGGCCGTCTCGGCACGGGTTCCGGTGGCTGCGGATTTCCGGTCCTACGACGCCGTGCCGCACACTTCTGCGGCCTGGGCCGGGTGGCTGGGATACGGACGGGCGGACACCCTGGCGGCCCGGCTGGACCAGGCGGATTTGCTGGTCTTTGTTGGCTGCGCGCGCACCGACGTCCTCAGCGACGGCTACACGCGCGGGACGGGAACACCAACCGTCCTGGTATTGCCCGATCCCGATGCAGCAGGCCACGACGGACGCATCGACCTGCACCTGACCGTGGCCCCCGCGGCTTTCACCCGGTCCCTGCCGGACCCCCTGGCGGCCCGCGGAAATCGGGACTGTTCGTGGATGGAAGGACTCGCCGCTGATCAGCGGCGTTACGCCGTTCCGCGGCCGGACGGAGGCTCCGGCGTCGACCTGGCGGTGGCCTTTGGCCTTCTGGAAGCGCGGCTGCCGGAGAACCGGATCCTGACATACGGAGCCGGGAACGCCACCATCTGGGGTGCCCGCTACCTCAGTCACCACGGTGCGGGATCCCTGGTGGGACCGCGCAACGGGGCCATGGGACTGGCCGTGCCTGCCGCGGTGGCTGCATCGCTGATCCACCCCGAACGCCCGGTGGTTGCGGTTTGCGGTGACGGTGACTTCTTCATGAACGCCCAGGAACTGGCCGTCGCCGCAGCACAGGGCGCAGCTGTGCTGGTGATTGTGGTGGATAACGGCGGCTACGGCACGATCGTGGCACATCAGCGCCAAAAGTACCCGGACCGGCCCTCCGGCACAGCGCTTGCCAACCCGGACTTTGCGGGCTGGATCCGCAGCTTCGGCGGACATGGGGAACGGGTCGAGGACACCGCTGCGTTCGGGCCGGCACTGGACCGGGCCCTGGACAGCGGGCGCCTGGCGCTGCTGCATGTGCTGACAGATCCGGACACCATGGCTCCTGCCACGGCAAACACCCTCACACGAGACACCGCCTCAGTCCCCGGCCGCAGCGCGGAGCCGGCGGCGCTGGAAGGAATCCGATGAAACTTGACCTCATCCTGCACGGCGGAACCATCATCACTTTGGAGCAGGAGCGGCCCGCTGCCCGTTCAGTGGGGGTCCTCAACGGCCGGATTGCCGGCTTTGACGAGGAGCTGGAGGGATGCACCGCCGAACGGAGCGTCGACCTGGACGGTGCCGCCGTGGTGCCCGGTTTCATCGATGCACACTGCCACACCACTTGGTGGGGTCTGGGGCTGGACGCCATCGATCTGGAGCAGGCCCGCGGCCTCGATGAGCTGTACGCACTGCTGGAGAACGAAGTGCAGCGGCTGGCGGACACGCCCGGTGCCTGGATCAACGGTACGGGTTTCAATCACAAGCATCACGGCGGAGCCTATCCCGACATTGACCGGCTGGACCGGATCACCGGCGACCGGCCGCTGTATCTGCGCCATGTCTCCGGGCACCTGTCCATTACCAACACCGCCACGCTGCAGCTGGCGGGCGTCTTTGAACCGGGGTTCGCGGATCCCACCGGCGGCGCCGTCCGCCGAGCGGAGGACGGATCACCCAACGGAATCGTGGAGGAAGCAGCCCAGCAGCTGCTGCAGGGGCTGCTGCTGCCCTATCCGGTAACACAGATCGTCAAAGCCCTGGACGCAGCCACCGCCCGCTACGCCGCCGTCGGCATCACCAGTTTCACCGAAGCCGGCGTGGGCGGCGGCTGGATTGGCCACAGTCCGGTGGAAGTTGCGGCGTATCAGCAGGCTGCCGCCGCGGGACGTTTGCATGCCAGGGCTCAGCTGATGCCGGCACTGGATTCGCTGCAGCCCCTGCAGGCCAATGAAACCGACATGCATGGCACCGGAGCCGGCCGCGGGCTGGACCTGGGAATGGTGGCCGGGTTTGGTGATGAGCGGTTATCCCTGGGGCCGGTCAAGGTCTTCATGGACGGCTCGCTGCTGGGCGCGACGGCGGCGGTCACCGAAGACTACTGCGGGCATCCGCACAACACCGGGTACCTGCTCGATGATCCCGATGTCTACCGCGAACGCGTCGACGCCGCCTACCGGGCCGGCTGGCCCATCGCCCTGCACGCGATCGGGGACGCAGCAATCGACCTGGCGACCGAAATCATTGTTGCGTGCCAGGAACGCTACGGCCGCAACGCCCTGCCCAACCGGATTGAACACTTTGGCATCGCCCGCCCTGACCAGCTGGCCGCCGTCGCCGCCGCGGGCATTGCCGTTACCCCGCAGGCAGCGTTCATTGGTCCCCTCGGGGACCAGTTCGCTGCCATGGTGGGGCCGGAGCGCGAGGACTGGCTGTACCGGGGGCGGTCTCTGGTTGACGCGGGAATCCTGGTGGCGGGCAGTTCGGACCTGCCGGTTGCGGACAACAACGTCCTGCGTGCCCTGCAGTCCTCCGTGGACCGGAAAACCGAGAAGGGAAAAATCCTGGGCGGTGCCGGCGAAGGCCTGACTCCCGAGGAAGCGCTGCGCACCTATACCGACTGGGCGGCCCGGGCCACCGGCACGGACGCGGACAAAGGCACCCTGCGCCGTGGAAAGCTCGCTGACTTTGCGGTGCTGTCGGGTTCACCGCTGGATGCGCCGGACATTTCAGCCCTTCAAGTCCTCGCCACGCTTGTGGGCGGCGAATTCACATACAACAGGCTTGCCGCCGGAGCAACACCGGCCATCGAACCGGCGGCCCAGACAACAGGAGCTATCCAATGACCACCACCGCACCCCAGTCCCCGTCCCTGCTCGGCGGCGGCGCCGAAGCCTTCCTCGCGGATTTCCGCTCCATGAGTACCTTCGGAGCCACAGCCGGGGGAGGAGTGGACCGGCAGGCGGGCACCCCCGCGGACGGTCAAACCAGGAACTGGTTCCGCGGCCTGGCCGAAGGCCACGGGTTCGACGTGCGCTATGACGAAGTGGGCAACCAGTTTGCCCTGCTGGAACTGGTTCCCGGGGCGCCGTACATTGCGGTGGGTTCACATCTGGATTCCCAGCCTCTGGGCGGCAGGTACGACGGCGCTTACGGTGTCCTCGCCGGGGCGCATGCGGCCATCCGGCTGCAGCAGCAGCTGGCCGCCGGCGGTGACGAGCCGCTGTTCAACATAGCGGTGGTGAACTGGTTCAACGAGGAAGGCTGCCGGTTCAAACCCTCCATGATGGGCAGCGCGGTGTTCACGGGCAAGCTTCCGGCGGAGCGGGTCCTGGCGACCACCGATCCCCGGGGCACGTCGGTTCGGGAAGCACTGGAAAGCATTGGCACCATCGGGGACTTCTCGCTGGACCTGGCCGCGTATCTGGAAATTCACATTGAGCAGGGGCGCTCGCTGGAAGATGCCGGCCTGACCATCGGCCTCGTCGAATCCACCTGGGGCGCCAACAAATACGAGTTCACGGTCCACGGCGAGCAGGCCCATACGGGTGCCACCGTCATTGCCGACCGGCATGATGCCCTGCTGGGGGCCAGCGCCCTGGTGGTGGCCGCCCGGGAGATCGCTGACGGGTTCAGCACCGATGAGCACGCCGTCATAACGTCCTGCGGTGAATTCACCGTCTATCCAAACTCTCCCGTGGTGGTGGCCAGCCGGGTTCAGCTGCTGGTGGATGTGCGCAGTACCGACGCCGATGTGCTGGCCGCAGCCGATGCTGAACTGCACCGCCGCATCGCCGCCATTGAAGAGTTCGCCTCAGTACGCATCGAACAGGGAGCCCAGCATGTTTGGGCCGCCAAGGCCTACGACGAGGCCGGCATGGCGCTCGCTGCCGACTGTGCCCGGTCGCTGGGCCTTCCGTACGGAACAGTCCGCACGCTGGCCGGGCACGATTCCACCAACCTGAAGGATTTGGTGCCCACCATCATGCTCTTCGTCCCCAGCGTTGAAGGGATTTCCCACAATGAAAAGGAGCTGACCAGCGACGCAGACATGCTGGCCGGAGTGGACCTGTTGACGGAGCTGCTGGGGCGCGTGGCGGCGGGGGGATTCGTGAGCGGGAAGTAGGCCGGACGCGGCCCGGTGCTGCAGGGCAAGCCCTCCCGAAATTCTAGGGATTCCGGGAGGGCTTTCTATATTTACTTGGTGTTGCCTGATCCCCTTGGACTGCGGGCTGGACGACTTTTGGTTGGGCCCATTGGGGATGCTGCAGGCGTTATTTGACTGTGTTGCCATCCCGCCCTATATTGAACCGAAGTAGGTTTGGTTTATGTGGGCACCAATTGTGCAGCCTCGTCCAGATGGTGAAACGTCCGCTGAGACGAAAGGTCAAAATCCCCATAGCGGCACTGCATTTCGGTGGCACTTTAGGAGATGTCCAATACGCATCTCCCGGCACCAAGTCAGCGAACGTTGATTACTCAGAGAGGTCAATCATGGCTGTGACAACGAGGGGCCGCTGATGCGTGCGGTGCAGCTTTTGGAATGGGGTGGCTTACCGCATCTGCGTGATGTCCCTGAACCCAAGCCTGTGGGCGAGCAGTTACTGATCAGAGTTCAGGCTGCGGGTTTGTGTCTGTCCGATTTGCACGTCATGGATGCACCCGGTGACACCTTCAGTTATCCGCTGCCGCTCACCCTCGGACACGAAGTGGCTGGGACCGTCATTGCCGCAGGCCCCGACGCCGATACCTCCTGGATGGGGCGGTCCGCTGTCGTGCACGGCATTTGGGCCTGCCGGGAATGCCGAAACTGCCGCCGCGGGAGAGGAAACTACTGTCTTGAGTTGCGGCCGCGGGTGGATGGACTTCTGCCTGTCATTGGCAATGGACTGGGCCGGCCCGGCGGACTTGCGGAGCAGATGCTGGTTCCGTCTTCGGAGGTGCTGGTGGACATTAAGTCGCTGACCGCGGTGCAGGCTGCGCCGCTGGCCGATGCGGGCCTCACCGCCTACCATGCAATCAATTCCCACCGCAGCCTTATCGATGGGAATACTGTCGCCGTCGTCATCGGTGTCGGTGGGTTGGGGCATTTGGCCATACAAATCCTGAAGTACATGCAGGTGAAAGAAATCGTAGCCGTAGACAACCGGACGACAGCCTTGGAGCTGGCCCGGCGTCTCGGGGCCACCAGTGCCCACTCCTCAATGGAGGACGCGGCGTCGGCAATAGCCGGGTTGGGTGCAGCCGATATCGTCTTCGATTTCGCGGGCGCACCGTCAACTGTCGGGGCCGCTGCCGAGGCACTGGCTCCCGGTGGACGGGTGGTGGTGGTAGGCAGCGGCGGTGGCCGAGTCACCGTGGGCAAAGACCTTGGGTTGGCCAGTGGGTGGCAGGTCAGTGCGCCGTTCTGGGGCACCCGGGCTGAGCTTGAAGCGGTCGTGGACCTGGCCGTCGCCGGCGTTCTGCATGCTGAATCCACGAGCTATCCGCTGGAGAGTGCGCCGGAGGTGTACCGGCAGCTGCGGGCAGGCGAGATTGACGGCCGCGCTGTCATCGTCCCCGGCTGATCACCACGGGGGCGGCCGCACGGAACGCCACTACAAGACCGAAGGAGCACAATGAACTTTGACAGCGTAAAAACGAACAGAGACGGTGCCATCATGTGGCTGACGCTGAACCGGCCGACCGAGGCAAATGCCCTCAGCCTCCCGCTGGCCGCGGAATTTGCTGCCGCCTTGGCCTTAGCAGAGGCAGATTCGGGCTGTCATGTCGTCATTCTCCAAGGGGCGGGCAAATTCTTCTGTGCTGGAGGTGACGTCGCAGGGATGGCCGATGCTGAAGACAAGAGCGGATACCTGAAGGAGCTTGCGGGGGCAATGCATGAGGTGATCCTGGCGATGCTCCGGTCCCGCCTGATAATAGTTGCGGCAGTCCACGGTCCTGCCGCCGGAGCAGGGCTCGGCTTGGTGCTCGCCGCCGACTTCGTCCTGGCGACCCCCGATGCCACGTTCAGGAGCGCGTACGCCGGAGTTGGGCTGACACCTGATTGTGGTGTCTCGTATCTGCTCCCGCAAGCGATTGGTCCGGGGCGTGCAGCCCAGATGTGTTTGGGTGGCCATGTGGTCACAGCCCGGGACGGCGCCGATTGGGGATTGGTCGGCGAGCTGATTCGGACGTCTGAATTGGGGACGAGGGGCCGGGAGCTGGGGGAGCGCATGGCGGCCGGGGCGACGCAGACCCTGGGGCCCACCAAGCGGCTGTTAACTGAGGAGCGGCTTTCGACCTTCTCGGATCATCTGGACAAAGAACTCAGCACGATCTCGACGTTGGGATCCAATCCGGACACCGTGCAGCGGATCGATGCTTTCGCCCGCGGCCGTGTCAAGAGCCGGCTTTAGGCCGGGCCGGCATGCTGGTGCGGGTGATGTCGTTGACGTCACCCGCACCAGCATGCACAGGGATTTCAGGGTACGGGCTGGCGGCTGCCGGCCACCACGCGCATCAGGAACTCAGCCACACAGGCGGGCCTGGTGGAGTCCTCGGCGGTAATGGACACCGTCAACGTTATCTGCAGGGCATCGCCCATCGGCTCGCACGCGCCAATGACAGCAGTACCCCGGACTCTGGATCCGGCAGCCACCGGGGCAGGGAAACGCACCTTGTTCATGCCGTAATTAATGGCGCTGTGCAAATTCTCCATCTGGAAGATTTCCATAACGATGGGGGAGACCAGGGACAGAGTTAGGTAGCCGTGTGCGACAGTTGTGCCGAAGGGCCCGGTTGCAGCCCGTTCGGGATCCGTGTGAATCCATTGTTCATCTTCCGAAAGCCTGCCGAAATCATTGATCCGCTGCTGGTCCAAGGTGAACCAGCGGCTGGGGCCGACCTCCTGGCCAAGGGCGGCCTTGATTTCCTCCACCGAAGCAAAGACGGTCATTTGGCACCTCCGGTCACGTACAGAACCTGTCCGGTGACGTAGCCTGCTTCTTCCGCAGCGAAGAACGCGGCGGCATGGGCGATGTCTGCCGGCACCCCGCCCCGGCGCACCGGAGCCGCGGCCGCTGCAGCTTCGCGCATCTGCTCGATGGTGATGCCCATTCGCTCGGCCGTGGCCTTGGTCATGTCTGTCTCGATGAATCCCGGCGCAATTGCATTTGCCGTGATGCCAAACGGGCCCAGTTCGATAGCCAGGGTCCGGGTCAGCCCCTGGAGTCCGGCCTTGGCTGCCGAGTAATTGGCCTGGCCGCGGTTGCCGAGCGCCGATGACGATGACATCGAGATGATTCGACCATAACCGTTTTTGACCATGTGCTTCTGGGCGAGCTGGCTGGCGATGAAAGCGCCCTGCAAATGGACAGCCATGACGGTGGTCCAGTCATCATCGGACATTTTGAACAGCAGATTGTCCCGCAGGACGCCTGCGTTATTGATGAGGATGTCCAGGCTTCCGAACTCTTCGACCACCCGACCGAACGCTTCCTGCATCTGGGCACGGTCGGTAACGTCCGCTCCCAGTCCAATGGCCTCTCCGCCTGCCTGCTCAATACCCTTGGCAGTGAGCTCTGCGGAGTCCTTGTTGAGATCGAGGACGGCTATGCGGGCTCCGCCCGCAGCGAGGTGGCCGGCGACGGCGGCGCCGATTCCCTGTGCGCCTCCGGTGACGACGGCCACTCTGTTTGAAACTCCGGGCATGATTTTGCTCCTTGCGTTCATCGTGAGAATTCTGGGCTGTGGTTCCAAGGGAAAGATCTGTGGACAGATAAACCAAACTGAACTAACTTCAAGTTATGCTATCTAACCAGATCTTGGACCACAATGTTGATTTTCGTGAAGGACTCCGGGAAGCGGAGCTTGTTCCCACGGATGAACAGGCAGAGCTGCGCACTGTGGTGCGTGACTATCTTGAGTCCCGCGGTGAGGCCGAGCTTCGGCGAATGCTTGGATCGAATCCGGGTACCGATCGGAGGGCCTGGAAAGCGATGGCTGAGGAGCAGGGCCTGCCTGCCCTTGCGATCAGCGAATCCGACGGCGGGATGGGCTACGGTTTTGCCGAGCTGGTTGTCGCAATAGAGGAATGCGGCCGGCGCCTGGCCTTTCCTTCATTACTGACAACGGCGGTGCTCGGTGCTGAACTACTCTTTGCCCTGCCGCCGGGGGTGCATCGGGCCGAGTGGCTTGCCGCCATTGCGGCCGGGGAACTCCTGATGGCGGTCACGGGGCCCGGAGTGCCAGCAGCTGGGGTGTCCAACGTTTCCGCGCGGGCTTCCGGGGGCGGGTGGCTGCTCGAGGGAACGGCTGAATTCGTATTGGATGGGGCGGCTGCTGATGTTGTTTTGGTTCTGTGCGGAGACAGCGGTCCCGGGGCCGCGTTGTTCGCCTGCAAGACGGACGCCGTCGGACTGCTCAGGTCACCGCTGCAGACACTTGACCTGACCAGGGCACAGGCACGGTATGAGTTCCAGGGGGCTGAAGCGGCGTTGCTCGCTGAAGGTGATGCTGCCGCCGCGGCATGGCGCCGCATGCTGGCCCTGGGCAAGGTGGCTGTCGCATCCGAGCAGCTCGGAGTGGCTGGCTTTGCGCTGGATACAGCGGTGGAATATGCCAAATCGCGGCAGCAGTTCGGGCGGCCGATCGGATCCTTTCAGGCAATCAAGCACAAATGCGCTGATCTGTTGGTTGAGCTTGAATCAGCCCGTTCGGCAGTGGCCTTTGCTGTCTGGGCGGCACAGAGCGGCCACACCTCGCTGCCCCTGGCGGCTGCGCTGGCCAAATCCGCGGCATCGGACGCCTGCACCAGAGTAACCGCGGAGTCGATCCAGATCCACGGCGGCATTGGCTTCGCCTGGGAGAACCCTGCCCATCTGTACTTCCGCCGGGCCAAGAGCATGGAAGTGCTTTTCGGTGACGGCCAAGCGCAGCGTGCCGACATTGGGCAACTGCTGGGGCTCGCCGCGTCTGCCGGCGGTTCGACTCGTTGATTGGTGGTTTGGCTGATCAGACAAAGTAGTGGTTCTGTTTGAACGCGGCTAAAAGCACGGACTATCCCAACGCAAAAATAAAAGAAGCAGGAGCACGGACGGACGATGACGACCGACAGGGATTTTGAGGGACAAGTGGCAGTAGTGACCGGCGCCGGCTCAGGGATCGGTGCTGCAACCGCGCGCCTCCTTGTTGAGAGGGGAGCTGCCGCCGTGTATCTGTGCGACATCAATGCGGCCGCGGCAGTGGAGGTGGCTGGTTCGATCGAGGGTGGAACGGGAATCGGTTTGGATGTGGGCAACCCTGATGAGGTGGATGCCGCGTTCAAGCGTGTACTCGCGGAGAAGGGGCGAATCGACGTCGTCGTCCACGCAGCCGGCGTAGATGATCCGCAGAGTAAGCAGAAGATCTATGAGGCAGCCGAACGCAAGGAGCCGGTCGACATCTTGTCTCAGTTGAGTAATGAGGCCTGGCGGCGGATCATCTCCGTGAACTTGGACGGAACATTCTTTGTGCTGCGTGCTGCCGTGCGTGCAATGAAGCCGCAGGGGGCCGGCAGCATCGTGACGATCGGATCTTCGGCGGCCTTCGACACACTGACCGGATATCCCCACTACGCAGCCTCCAAAGCGGGGGTCCACGCGCTGAGCCAAGCTGCCGCCAAGGAAGTTGCTCCCTTTGGGATCCGCATCAACACGGTGGCGCCGGGGCCCGTGGACACCGGGATGGCTTCTCGCACTCCTGTCGCCCTGCGCGAAGCCATGTCGGACACCGGTGCACGCGGCTTCGCCACGGCCCGGGAGCTGGCGGACAACATCCTCTACTTAGCATCACCTGGAGCAGCAAACATCATCGGTGCAGTCCTGCTCAGCAATGGCGGCAGGTTCACTGTCTGAGGCCCGCTTTCTTTACACGCTCACCACAGGCGCCCATCGCTTCGCGAGGGGCGCTTGTTCATTAACGCCCATGCACGGGCGGCGGCTGGGAGTCCCCGCGTTCCCTCCGGCGGCTCAACCCTGAACCAGCTCTTGACAAGCTGCAATGCGGACCTAGACTGGGGTAACCAAAACAAACTGAAGTCACTTCATTTTGGGAGTTGCTTCACCGACGGATGGAAGTGCCATGGCTGTGGAAGACGAGATCCAGTTTGAGCGTGACGGGCACGTGGCCCGGGTGTGGCTGAATCGACCGCATAAGCGCAATGCCGTGACGGTTGAGGTGCTGGACCGTCTGGATGAGATTATTACCGAGATTGATGCTGACCCGGAGCTGCGGGTGCTGGTGCTGCGGGGGCGTGAAGGCACGTTCTGCTCGGGCTTTGACCTCGATGCCCTGCAGGCGGATTTCGTGGGTCAGTCCCTGGCCATCGAGGTTGCGGTGAAGTCCGCGAAGGTCTGTGACCGGCTGTATTCGATGAAGACTCCGTCGGTGGCGGTGTTGGAGGGGTATGTGACCGCCGGTGGGTTCGAGTTGATGATTTCCTGTGACTTTGCCATTGCCGATGACGAGGCGAAGATCGGTGATTTCCATATCCGCCGCGGACTCTACGGGGGCGCGGGCCCGATTTACCGGGTGCCGCGGATGATCGGTATCCGCAAGACCAAGGAGCTGATGCTGACGGGCAAGCTGCTTTCCGGTGTGGAGGCAGCGCAGTGGGACCTGATTAATCTCTCCGCTCCGGCGCATGAGCTGGATAAGCGGGTGGATGAGTTCATTGCGGATCTGACGGATAAGAGCCCGTTGACGATGTGGATCACCAAGATGACGGTGGATCGGTCCCTGGATGCGGACACGCAGTCGTTGATGGTTATGGAGCATCTGGCCGTGGGTGTGGTGCTGCAGTCCAATGATGCTGCCGAGGGCGTTTCCGCGTTCCTGGAAAAGCGTGAGCCGGTCTGGACAGGCAACTAACATGACAGCGGCTCCGGAGAAGAACCGGACGGACGGGGCGGTGCTGCCGGCGTTGAGATGCCCAGCCTGCACTCTTGTGATCTATCCGCGCACTGCATCGATCTGTCCACGCTGCAGCATGAAAGAGCTGGAGACATACGGCGCCGCAGCGGACGGCCGGATCTGGACCTACACCGTCCAGCGGTTCCCTCCGAAGTCGCCGCCCTATTCCCCCGCCGGGGAGTTCGCCCCCTTCGTCGTCGCCTATGTGGAGACCGGGGACGGGATTCGGATCGAGGGAATCCTCTCCGGTGTAGACGCTGCCAATGTGCATATCGGCATGGAGGTGAGTCTGGAGTCCTGCACGGACGTCCCTCGCTACGTGCCGGCCCGGGGCGGGACGTCATGACCGGCGTCGACATTATTGGGGTGGGGTTGTCCCGTTTCGGCCGCCAGCCGGGTGTCAGCGGCCGCGCGATGGCGGTGGATTCCATCGTGGCGGCCCTGGCAGATGCCGGCCTGGAGTGGAAGGACGTTCAGGCCGCCTACGGGGGCAGCGACTCCTCCGGCCTTGCGGACACGCTTGTCTCCGACTTGGGTATGACGGGGATCCCGTTCACCAATGTAAAGAACGGCTGTGCCACAGGGGGCAGTGCCCTCGTCGCCGGATACAACGCTATTCGTGCCGGATCGGCAGATACTGTGCTCGTTGTTGGCTTCGATAAGCATCCGCGCGGCTCGTTCGATCCGATGCCGATGGACTGGGGACTGCCCGAGGAGATCGGACATGCCGGGCTCATGGTGACTACCCAGTTCTTCGCCGCCAAGATCCAGCGCTACATGTACGACCACGGAATCAGTACCGGAACTCTAGGCCTGGTGCCGGAAAAGTCGTCCTACAACGGCAGCCTGAACCCCAACGCCTGGCGCCGGGATCGCCTCACCCCGGCACAGGTGCTCTCCTCCGCGATGGTCTCGGATCCGCTGACGCAGTACATGTTTTGTTCCCCCGGAGAGGGCGCTGCCGCCGTGGTTCTCTCGCGGAGGGGAAGAAGCCAAGCACAGGGGGTCATCCCCGTCCATGTGGCGGGGGCGGTCTCCAGCAGCCGCACCTATGGAACCTTTGAAGTCTTCAGCCCTTGGCTGCCTCCGGGGGACCTCTCCAGCGTGTCCACCCGGACGGCCGGCAAAGCATTCGAGATGGCTGGAATCGGCCCCGGGGATGTGCAGGTCGCACAGCTGCAGGACACGGACAGCGGGGCAGAAATCATGCACATGGCCGAATGCGGGTTCTGCGAGGACGGTGATCAGGAAAAGCTGCTGGCCGAACGCCACACCTGGATAAACGGCAAGCTCCCGGTCAATACGGACGGGGGGTGCCTGGCCAATGGAGAGCCCATCGGCGCGTCGGGGCTGCGGCAGATCCACGAGATAGTCACACAGTTGCGCGGCCGAGGAGGAGCCAGACAGGTTCCAGGCAACCCGCGGGTTGGCTTCACCCACGTCTACGGCGCACCCGGGGTTAGCGCCTGCACAGTATTGGAGGCATAGTCATGAGTGAGGACACCCTCATCAAGGAAGTAACCGGTACAGCCGCATTCCGGCAGGAAGCCAGACGGTGGCTGGACCAAGTAGCAGAACCGGTTGATGCCGATCGGGGCTGGGGCACCGGAGATGACTCCGTGGCGGTTTTTGAGAACTGGACCGTCGAGGAGGAACGCCAGCGCGTGGGAGCGATGCGTGCCTGGGAAAAACAGCGGTTCGATGCCGGCTGGGGGGCCCTGAGCTGGTCCGCCGAATACGGTGGACGGGGTCTGCCCAAGCACTATGAGCAAATATTCGCCGAAGAGACTGCCGGCTACGATGTTCCGAAACCCAACGAACTCATTGCCGTTACCCAGCAACTCATTGCACCAACCATTGCGCGCTGGGGCACTGAGGAACAGAAACAGAAGTTTCTTCGTGCCCTGCTGCGGACGGATCTGCTGGCCTGCCAGCTGTTCTCCGAGCCCGAGGCTGGCTCTGACCTTGCTGGTGTTCGCACCCAGGCGGTGCGGGACGGGGACGAATGGGTCCTGACCGGGCAAAAAGTCTGGACATCCGGTGCCCTTGTAGCCGAGTACGGCGAGGCTATTTGCCGCACTGATCCAACAGCTGCCAAACATGCCGGCCTTACGGCGTTTATGGTCCCGCTGGACGCACCGGGAGTCACCATCCGTCCCATCCGGCAAATGAGCGGCGGCGCCACCTTCAATGAGGTGTTCCTGGACGGAGTCCGTATCCCGGATTCGGCACGTCTGGGTCCGGAAGGCGGAGGGTGGCGGGTTGCTCTGACTACATTGGCCGCTGAACGTCTGGATTCCGGCGGTCTGGGATCGGGAACCATTGACAAAGTCCTTGCATTGATAAAACACCTGGGACGCGATCTCGACGCGCTTGAAATTGACCAGGTGGCAGACCTGTATGTTCGCTCGATGTCCGGCCGCCTCACCGGGCTGCGGGTGCGGGCACAGATGGCAGCCGGTGCCGATCCGGGGGCAGAAGCCTCTGTGGGAAAGCTGTACGCAACGGAAACCATGCGCAGGACATCGGAAGTGGTCGCCCATTTGTTGGGCCCCCGCATTGCCTCCGACACAGGAGAATGGGGAATGTTCAGCTGGTCCGAACACCTGCTGGGTGCTCCCGGGTACCGCATTGCCGGCGGCAGCGACGAAATACAGCGCAATATCATTGGCGAGCGCGTCCTTGGCCTGCCCAAGGAGCCGACGCAGTGAGCGGAGACAACTTCCTGCAGCAGCGGGTTACGGCCCGCCTCTCCGAGCTTGATCCGGGCATCACGGCAGCTGAGCTGCATGTGCTGCCCGGCGGGCACTCCGGTCTCACGTACCGCATCGATTTCCTTGACTCCGCTGCAGTGGTGAAGGCTGTTCCTCCCGGCAGGGCTGCCATCGGACGGCACGACATGTTGCGCCAAGCCAGGATCCTTTCAGCCTTGCAGGGTACCGACGTCCCTGTCCCATCGGTCATTGCGGTGGACGACACGGAGCCCGCGTGGTTCGCAATGTCCTGGGCGCGGGGCGAGGCCGTGGAACCGGTGTTGGACGGAATCCCCCTGCCTGACTCTTTGGTCCGGTCGCGCGCGCGGACCGCCGTGGACATCCTCGCCCGGCTGCACCGCGTCCCCGTCGGAGAACTGGGAGCCCCCGATGCCCCGCCTGTGTCGCTGACAGACGAACTGGATAAATGGACCAAGGTGCTGCGGGCAGGAGTAGCTGAGTATGTCGAGCCGGGCTTCCGCCTGG
Organism: Arthrobacter sp. APC 3897; assembly: GCF_030407495.1. Classification (GTDB taxonomy): domain Bacteria; phylum Actinomycetota; class Actinomycetes; order Actinomycetales; family Micrococcaceae; genus Arthrobacter_B. The sequence continues at coordinate 32,483 of NZ_JASDDG010000024.1, forward strand.
CCGAGCTGCTCCGAGCATCAGAGCCGGCACCCGTTTCCTCAACTCTCGTCCATGGGGACTACCGGTTGGGCAATCTGCTCTTTGAGGATGAGGATGCGACTGCCCTTGTTGACTGGGAAATTTGGTCCGTCGGGGATCCGCGTGTTGACGTGGGTTACTTCGCAGTTTTCGCCAATCACCACAACTTCCCCGCGCTTGGTTCCCCTGTGGAGGCCTTCCCGTCCGAGGAAGAGCTGATCAGGCTCTATGAAGAGAAAACCCGCGCCCCGATGGCGGCACCGAACTGGTTCCGCGCACTGGGCCGGTTCCGGATGGCCGCCATCATGTCCCACAATCTGCATCGGCACCGCAAGGGCGGGCACATCGACCCGGACCAGGAACTGCTGCCTCCAACCATCGCAGCTCTGATCAGCAACGGCACCACGCTGATGACGGATACCGAGGTCCGCCCCGTCCATAACCGTAACGAAGCGGACCACACCAATGAACGCAGCATGGCTGCGGTGAAAGGACGCCGGTAATGGATTTCGGCTACTCAGAACGCTCGCTCCTGCTCCAGAAGGAATTGACAACCTTCATGGAAGAGCACGTCATACCCAACGAGGCCCTTTACGAGGAACAGATTCGGTCCGCACAGAATCCGCACGCGCAACCGCCGATCATGGAGGAACTCAAAGCCCTGGCCCGGGAACGGGGATTGTGGAACCTGTTCATGACGCACGGAAACTGGGGTGCTGGCCTGACAAATTCGGAATACGCGCCCTTGGCGGAAATTGTGGGTCGCTCCATCATTGGTCCGGAAACGATTAATTGTTCAGCGCCGGACACCGGCAACATGGAACTGCTGGCCATGTACGGCACTCCGGAGCAGCAGGAGCAATATCTTAAGCCGTTGCTGGCGGGCACCATTCGGTCTTGTTTCGCTATGACGGAGCCGCACGTAGCGAGCTCGGACGCACGCAATATCTCCTCCAGCATCTTGCAGGACGGGGACTCCTACGTCATCAACGGGCACAAATGGTTCACCTCCGGAGTCCTCGATCCCGACTGCAGGTTCATCATTTTCATGGGTGTTTCCGATCATGAGGCTAAGACTTACCGACAGCAAAGCATGATCCTCATCCCCAGGGATGCCCCGGGAGTGACCGTGGTTCGGGACTTGACCACGTTCGGCTACACCGACCGGCTGGGTCATGGCGAGGTCAGGTTCGAGAACGTCAGGGTGCCGGCATCGGCCATGCTCGGAGGTGCCGGCGACGGATTTGCCTTGGCACAGGGCCGTTTGGGTCCGGGCAGAATGCACTATGCCATGCGGGCCATCGGCTTCGCAGAGCGGGCCTTTGGCCTGCTGTGCCAGCGGGCTCGGAGCCGGGAAGCCTTCGGCGGCCCACTGGCGCAGCAGGGGGTGGTGCAGGAGTGGATTGCCCGCAGCCGCATTGAGATCGAACAGGCACGGCTGCTTGTGCTCAAATCCGCCTGGCTCATGGATACCGTCGGCAACGCGGCGGCCCGAACCGAAGTGGCGGCCATCAAAGTTTCAGCTCTTCAGGTGGCGCAGCAGGTGTTGGACCGCGCAATCCAAGTCCACGGCGCAGCAGGTGTCAGCGAAGATACCCCCTTGGCCAGGATGTATGCCCTGACAAGGGCGTTGCGGATTGCGGACGGCCCCGACGAGGTGCACCTGCGAACCATAGCCAAACAGGAGTTGAACCGGGTTGAGTCAATCAACTTTCAGTAGCCCAGACACTCCAGTCACGCCATCAGCTTCCAAACCAAAGAGAAAGAGTGCGACATGACGTCACAGGACCTGCAGGGCAAGGTAGCTCTGATCACCGGGGGGTCGCGGGGAATCGGCCGCGAGATTGCGGCCTGCTTTCTGCGGGCCGGGGCCTCCGTGGTCATCGCCTCGCGCAAGCCCGAAGGCATTACTGCTGCTGCCAGTGAGCTGGCTGAGGAAACCGGTTCAGATCGGATTGCCGGCGTGGTTGCCCACGTTGCGGATGAGGAGCAGGCCCGCGCAGCCGTGGCAACCGCAGTCGAGCGCTTTGGCAGCTTGGACATCTTAGTAAACAACGCAGCTACCAACCCCCACATGGGACCCCTGACGGAGCTGACGGAGAGCAAAGCGGCCAAGACCACGCAGGTCAACCAGTACGCACCCATCCTGTGGACGAAGCTGGCCAGCGAAGCTTGGATGGCCGAACACGGCGGAGCGGTGCTGAACATTGCCTCTGTTGGCGGACTGCTCGTCGACCCCAATATTGGTTACTACAACGCGACCAAGGCCGCCTTGATCCATCTGACCCGGCAGCTGGCCTATGAGGTGGGGCCGAACATTCGGGTCAATGTGGTGTGCCCCGGGTTGATAAAGACTGAGTTGGCGCGGGCCGTGTGGGAGGACCGCGAAGACATCCTGTCCAAGGGACTGCCCATGCGACGTCTTGGCACCACGGACGACATCGCCCAAGCCGCAAAGTTTCTGTGCTCGGACCGGGCATCGTGGATTACCGGCCAATCCCTGGTAATCGACGGCGGGGCACTGTCCATGCCGGTGGGAGTCAACGCATGAGTGCCGGGGCCATCCAAGGCATAGAGCTGCCCACCTTCAGGCTGGACGGGCGAACTGCTTTGGTCACCGGCGCATCGGGTGGTCTGGGGCAGAGGTTTTCCCAAGTGTTGGCCAAGGCCGGCGCCACCGTCTACGCCGCGGGAAGGCGGACGGACAGGCTGGAAGCTCTGGCGGCAACGACACCCGGCGTTGTGCCGATCACCTGTGACCTGTCCTCCGGCGAGGACCGTGCGCGGTTGATCGAAACGGCTAGTAGGGAGTCAGGCAGAATCGACGTCCTTGTCAACAATGCAGGGGTGCCGGGCGAGCTGCATGTTGAGGATGAAAGCACGGATGTTGTGGAGAAGGTTCTGCAGATCAATGTGCTTTCCGCGTTCGACCTGGCCAAACGGGCGGGTGAACTTCAGGGGACGACGGACATGGCCATCATCAACATTTCTTCTGTCCTTGGGCTGGTTTCCACCGCACCACTGGGCGGGGCAGGCTACGCCGCATCAAAGGGAGCCCTGATCGCGCTGACACGGGAGCTGGCGGGCCAATGGGGCCATCGGGGCATCCGTGTCAATGCGCTGGCGCCGGGCTGGTTCCACACAGAAATGACCGAGGAACTTTTTGGCGACCCCGCGGGTGCCAAATGGGTCAACCGCAACACCATGTTGTCGCGCGGAGGATCCCCGGAAGAACTGGACGGAGCGCTGCTGTTTTTGGCCTCACGGGCCTCCAGCTACATGACCGGTCAGGTTCTCGTGGTCGACGGCGGCTGGAGCGCCCGCTGACACCGCCAGGCTTATCCCACCCCAGATGTTCACAAACAGGAGGAATTCCACATGAGCGATGCATATATCGTAGGAGCAGTTCGTACCCCGGTGGGAAAGAACCGCGGTAACTTCAGCGCTGTCCACCCCGTTGACCTGGGCGCCCATGTGCTGCGCGCCCTCATGGAACGCACCGGCGTGGAACCTGGAAGCGTGGATGACGTCATTTTCGGCTGCGTTTCACCGGTCGGCGCGCAGGCTTTCAATATTGCACGCAATTCATGGCTTAGCGCGGGTCTGCCCGAATCCGTTCCCGGAACCACCATTGACAGGCAATGCGGATCCTCGCAGCAGGCCATCCATTTCGCAGCCCAAGCTGTGCAGTCCGGTTCCCAGGATCTGGTGGTGGCCGGCGGCGTGGAGGTGATGAGCAGGGTCCCGATCGGTTCGACGGCCACCCTTGGGATGCAGGCCGGGATGGGCAATCCGCTTGGATCGGACGGGTGGCTGGAACGCTTCGGGGATCAGCAGATGGACCAATTCCGCGGAGCCGAACTCATCGCTGAGCAGTGGGACATCAGTCGTGAAGAGATGGAGTCGTTTGCCCTCTCGAGCCACGAACGCGCGGCGGCGGCAATCACTGCCGGGCACTTTGATCTGGAAATCGCGCCATACGGAGACGTGACCACTGACCAGGGGCCGCGTCCGGGAGGAACTCCGGAGAAGCTCGCCGGTCTGGACCCGCTTGCCGCGGGCGGCCGGCTGACAGCAGCCCTGGCCAGCCAGATTTCGGACGGAGCTGCGGTTCTGCTCATTGCATCCGAACGTGCAGTGAAGGAGTACGGGCTCACTCCGCTGGCCCGCATCCACACCATGGCCGTAGTTGGTTCCGATCCGGTGCTGATGCTGACCGGCCCTATCCCCGCGACTGCCGCGGCACTCAAAAAATCCGGGTTGGACCTGGGGGACATCGACCACATCGAAATCAACGAGGCCTTCGCCTCGGTGGTGCTTGCCTGGCAGCGGGAGACCGGAGCCGACATGACCCGGGTCAACCCACTTGGCGGTGCCCTGGCCCTGGGGCATCCTTTGGGGGCAACGGGAGCGCGGCTGATGACGACCATGGTGCACGAACTGCACCGCACCGGCGGCCGCTACGGGCTCCAACTAATGTGTGAAGGCGGGGGCATGGCCAACGCCACGATTATCGAGCGCATTTAGCCCTTGTGGAGGGTGGCACACGACACTAGGCTCAAGCTATGTCGAAGTGAATTCACTTGAGTCTTAGGGGAGCGATGAAGATTCGCCCGCTCTCCGGCCGCTCGAAGAACTATGAAGCGGCCATAAGGGGAAGTACCTCCGGGGCAACGGTGCGCCGGGGGAAGGTGCCAAGGGCTTATTGGTGGTGAGATGAAGCGGGAAGACGGTTCGCATGACAGTACAGCCTCCCAGCAGCGTCCCACTATCAGAGCGGGAATGAGAGCGACATGTACAACCTAGTAATTGTCTCCAGCAAACCGCCCGAATGGACCCATGAAGAGTTTATCGAGTGGTGGCGGGGACCGCATGCCCAGGCGACTCTGAAGATCCCCGGTCTTCGGTCATGGCGGCAGATTGAAATCGACCGTGCCTTCGACAAGAGGTCCCAGGACTGGGACGGGGTTTCCATGCTGAGCTTTGACAGTTCTGAAGCGGCTGACGCTGCCTTCGCAAGCCAGGAATGGAAGGACGCTGTTGCGCAGGTGGGCGATATGCGCGGCCGCCGGTTGGCGTTCCTGGGGGAGGAAATTGTCCGGACCCCCGAAGACGCCGCCGGAAAGGCAGGGTTATGAAGGAAGTAACAAGCCGTTTTGTGGAAGAAGCCGCACACCGTCGATGGGTGGCGGCCATTGACGACGCCGGTACCTGGCATTCGGATGAGGTCCTGGACGTCGCCACGGCTCTGGCCGAAGCGGTAAACAGCTTTGGCATCCGGCGGCCCACTTTGCTCGTCCAGTCCGAAAACTCCCATCGCATGGTGGTGCTGGCGCTTGCCGCAGGTCTCATCGATGCAGCACTGGCGTTGGCTAGTCCACACTTGACAGCGGCGGACGTTGCCGAGGTAATGGGCGACGTCCGCCCGGACCTGATCCTCGGTGACCCGCAGCAACTGGGGCGCTGGGGAATCGGGGCTGAAGCCGGCAAACCGGTGTTGGAGCATTGGGTTGTGCAGGAGAACCACGGACCGCGATTCAGCGGTTCCGCGGTTGACCGCTGGAACGGAGGGGTGCTGCTGGGAATGACCTCCGGCTCGACAGGCCGGTCCAAAGCCGTGGTGCACCGGGAAGCAGCTCTGCAGTACGCGGTGCGTCAGGAAATTGCCGCTGCCGGCCTCCAGCCGGGCGATGCCATTGGTGGCATTGTGCCGCTTTCCGCCGCTCCGGCGTTCACGTTCGGAATCTACGCCAGTTTGGAACTGCGGTCAGCCGTGCTGCTGTCGGCGAAGTGGGAACCGGCGGCGGCGCTGCGGCAGCTGGCTGATCACCAGGCACGATGGCTCATGTGCGTACCGACACAGGTCCTGCAGCTGGCCGCCGCGGCCGCTGCGGCCGGCGCCGCCTCGCCGCTGTCCGCGATGAAGGCGATTACCGTCGGCGGAGGCCCCATGGACATCGCTACGCTTCAAGAAACGGAGCTGGCACTGGGCGCTCCGGTACTGCGCGTGTTCGGCATGGCCGAATGCTTGGGCCACACCAGCCCGGCCCTTGATGATCCTCCGGAGATCCGGCTGGGCCGGGACGGGAGGCCCTTTCCCGGAACCGAGATGCGTGTCCTTGGACTGGATGGGGGAGAGGCTGCCGTGGGGGAACCCGGGCGAGCACAGGTCCGTGGACCTTCGCTGTTCCTGGGCTACGCGCGGTCCGGCAGCGTGGTTCCGCTGGACCTGACCGAGGACGGCTTTTTTGAGACCGGTGATCTGGTGGCCTTTGCGCCGGACGGGACGATCAAGGTGGCCGGCCGCATCAAGGAAGTCATCATCCGCGGCGGACGCAATATCTCCATTGCGGAGGTTGAATCCGCCCTTCACCGCATCGACAGCATTGCCGGAGCGTGCGTGGTGCCCGTCCCTGATCCCGTCCTGGGAGAGCGGGTCGTCGCATTGGTGGTCCCCACCGGAGGACTCCCCACTGTGGAGGACGTGTGCCGTGAGCTCGAAGGGCAGGGATTGTCGAAAACCAAATGGCCCGAGTTCATTGTGGAAGTCGCAGAGCTGCCTCAGACACATGTGGGCAAGGTATCGAGAATACGAGCGCGGGAAATCGCAGTGGAACGGCTTCGGCCGGAGTGAAGGGATGAGGGTCATGGCGGAATCAACGCGGGAAGTTACCCGCGAATCGGCAATCGATAAGTACTACGCGCTGCTGGACGGACCGCATCCCATCAATGCGCTCGGTGTCACGGACGGAAGTATTCGTTTCCTTCTGGACACACCTGCGGCCACCGTGCACGGAGAAGGCAGGGACGACCTGGCCGCGTACATCACCGGCCGGAAGACAGAAGGCCTGGCTCGAACGCACCATGTGCTGCGCCGGTCCCGCGACAATGACTTGGAGTTCCTGTTAGGAGAAGTCCGCGAAGGGGGCCGCCCGATGGGATCATTCCTGGCGGTTGTCCGGGAGACAGGCGACGGAAAGCTAGACAGGTACGTCTGCCATTTTCAAACCAACCTTACCGACACAGCTGACAGTGTGGAGATGAACCCATGAACGCACCCTTTTTGGTCCAGTGGTTTTCACATATGGATTCCGACGAGCCTGAGCGTGTCCTCGAACTGGTCGGCTCCGATTTCCAGCTGTCCGTACTCTTCTCGGGCGGTACCGATAGTCCGGCGACAGATTTCTCCGGAGATCGGCAGGCGCTGGTGGGATATCTTGAACAGCGGCTGAAGAACACCCGGACCCACCATGTTTTGAACGCCGTTACTTCCGGCGGCGACGAAATGGTGATCGGCGAGGTGCGCCAGCAGGGTGAATTCGAGGCTTCCTTCAGTGCCGTGGCACGGCTTGACTCTGAGGGCAAGGCGAGCCGGTTGCTGATGGGACGCACGCCGGGCGTCCGCTTCGAGACCCCGTAGTGGGGCACTCCGGGCAGCGTCCCGTCGTCCAGGACAAGTACAGCTGGGAGGAGCCCGGTGCGCACGAGGTTGCGGATGGCGTGTACCGCATTCCTCTGCCTATGCCCCAGGATGGTCTGCGGGCGGTCAGCGTCTACGCGCTGGTGGATGCCGGTCAGCTGGTTCTCATCGACGGCGGGTGGGCCGTCGGCAATTCAGTCGGCGTTCTGGAAGCTTCACTGCGGGAGATCGGCTTCGGCCTTGCCGACATCTCCCAAGTTTTGGTGACCCACTCACACCGCGACCATTACACCCAGGCGGTCGCACTGCGCAGACTGACCGGAGCTCACGTCCGGCTGGGGCTCGGTGAACAGGCATCGTTGTGTCTTACCCGACAACATCTCACGCATTTTCCCGCTGGACTGATGGACCGGCTGGTCCGCCACGGAGCCGGTGCCGTGGTTGAACAGCTGCGCAAGGGCCCGCAACAACCGCCGCTGGATGCCGGCGACTGGGCGGATCCCGATTCGTGGTTGTCGGACGGCCTCGTCATCGAGCTGTCGGAGCGTTCGCTGACGGCTGTCAGCACTCCGGGCCACACACGCGGCCACATGATCTTTTATGATCCTGAGGCGAAGCTGATGTTCTCCGGCGACCACATCCTGCCGCACATTACGCCTTCGATCGGGTTCGAACCTGATCCCGCAGCCTCGCCTCTTGGTGATTACATGTCCTCGCTGGAGGCAATGTTTCGGCTGGAGGACTGCGCCTTGATGCCGGCACACGGAGCATCCGGCGGAAGTTCCCATGCCAGAGCGCGGGCCTTGTTGGATCATCACGATGTCCGGCTCGCCCAGACCCTGGCCGCCGTCAAGGATGGTGCCTGCACGGGGATGGAAGCAGCAGCAGCACTGCCATGGACCTCAAGGCAGCATTCCTTCGCCTCCCTGGATCCGTTCAACCAGATGATTGCGGTCAACGAAACCATCGCACATCTGGACGTTCTGGCGGCGCGGAAGCAGCTGACTTCTCAGGCCGGTTCGGCAGCAATTCACTACTCCCTGAACACTGAACATGAACCACTGAACTACAGACAGGCTGGTATCAACACATGAACACTCAGGATTTTGACGTACTCGTACTCGGGGCCGGCATGGCCGGCCTGTCCGCGGCAACGGAAGCAGCCAATGCCGGCGCCAGGGTTGCCGTCCTCGAGCGTGCGCCCATGATTGGCGGTTCCGCCGCTGTCTCCGGCGGTTATGTATGGGCCCCTGCCACCGAGGAAGACCTTCGGCAGGAGGACCGGGGTGAATACCAGATCCACGGCGCGAAGGTCGTCGCCGGATACAGCGAAGCCCATGCATGGCTCAGCGGGTTTACTGCGCCGTTGACTCCCGAAAGGCCCGCCCTCGCCGGACGTGGCCGTAAATATGATCTCCCGCTGGCATTTAGTCGTATGAGCCAGATCATTCAGCGCGCGGGCGGCATGGTTTTCCCCGCTGTCGAGGTATCGGACATCGTCCGCGACAGTGACGGAGGGTTCCTGGTGCGTGGCACAACCGACGCCGGCAGCGCCGCCTGGCGGAGCCGTACGGTGATTGTGGCGACCGGCGGGCGGCAGGCCGATCCCAACGCCCGGGCAGAGCTCTCCGGTGGTGCCGGCATGGCTTTGCGCGGAAACGCATACTCGGCCGGAGGTGGAATGAACCTGGCCGTATCGCTGGGCGGGATGCTGAATCTGGAAAACAAGGGTTTCTACGGGCACCTTTTCGCAGCCGGAGTGACTCCCGTTTCGCCTGTGGACTTCATTGCTTTTGCCCTGTATCAAAGCGAACAGGGTATTCTGCTTGATCCGGAAGGAACCCGGTTTGCCGACGAGACGCGCGGGGACCACAACAATGCGACCTCCCTTGCCGCCCATGGCGGTCGAGGGCTGCTGATGTGGTCCGAGGCGGTCCAGGCAGAGGCCGCGGCGCAACCATTCGTGGCGGGCAGCCCCCAAATGGATCGCTGGCAGATCAGTAAAGACCGCGGCGGCCGCGTTGGCGTGGGCTCATCTCTGGCGGAGGTCGCGGAGGCGGCGGCCGAATGGGGTTACTCGATCAGCCCTGATCTGGCCTCTGATCCTGTGGTCAGTGAGCGTTTGGGAGGCGGGACCATTTATTTTGCAGAAGTCGTTCCAGCCATTACCTACACCTTCGGCGGTGTCAGGGCAGACGCCCGCGGCGAGGTCCTGAATTCCGCGGGGGAAGTCCTAGGGGGCGTCTACGTGGCAGGAGCCGATATGTCGGACATTTACCATAAGGGCTACGGAGGCGGTTTGTGCGCTGCAGTGGTGACGGGCAGGGAGGCCGGACGAAATGCCTCCGAACAGGCCTTGGGCACGGTGCCTGCAGGGTCGGCGCCGCCACTGGCGGCCAGCCCTGAGTATGGGATGATTTAGCTTTCAAACTGAGTCCAGTTAGGGACAACGAAGGGTATTGCCATGGGAGAAAACGGTGCGACGGCTTTGGACCCTATTGTGGCGGGAGTTCCCCTCAGCGACCTGGCCGCAGTCAACGAAGTTGCACCGGGGCCGCGTTCAAAGCGCAGCGCGATCCTGGACACCGCGGTCACCAAGTTCGGAGCGGACGGGTTCGAGGCCACCAAATGGTCCACTATCGCGGACGAGGTCGGGATCGGCCAAACGGCGCTGTACCACTACTTCGAATCCAAGGCGCATTGCCTGTTGACGATCATCCGGTTGGAGTTGGCGCAGTCCTACCAACGTTTCTGCAGGTCATCCCAGATCGGATCGACGACGGGGGAGGAAATCGAGGCGGTCTTGGAGAGTGTCTTTGACGTGTCCACAAAAGCCATCATCCAGACACGCATCGTGATGGCCAACAGCGATGTGCTGGCGGCCCCGCGGAACTCCGCACGGGAGGAAACCGAACGTGTGGCATGCCTCGAGCTGACCCGGGAAATCGAAAACGCTTGGGTCCAGCTTTTTCGCAGACATTATGAACAGACGGGATCCGAACACGATCCGGTGCTGGTGGCACGTGCCGTGTTGGGTCTGTTCAACAGTGTTTGGCGCTGGTATCGGCCCGACGGGCCCCTGAGCCTGGCGAAGGTCAGCGCGTTCTACCGGGAATCCGCTCGGCGGATTATCGATTAGTACTGACAACAACTTGAATGTTGCCCGGGAACGATAATGCAGGCTGGCGACGCCCGGGAGCGGACGATGCCGGCCACCGCATGTTCGGGAGCCTGCGAGGGCAATAGGCCCGGCACAGGGTTGCGTCCGGGTCGTCTCCTGATGGACCGAATCCGGTTCCCGCCCTCCTGCCCTGTGCCCTGGCCCGCCTGGCCCGCCGGGACCGCTGGTGCCCCGGGCCTCCGCATCCACGCTCCGGGGGGGCGTTGTCCATTCCCAGAGACACGGCCCCTTTTTAGGGGCGGCTCATCCTTCGGCAGAACCAAATTCGTCGGCAAAGGTGAGCTGTGGCTTCCCCTGTCTTCGCTCCTTGCCGTGCGCTCGCATCCAGGCCTTGACACAACACAGCGCGGACCTAGACTTGGGTAACCAAAACAAACTGAAGTCACTTCATTTTGGGAGTTGCTTCACCGACGGATGGAAGTGCCATGGCTGTGGAAGACGAGATCCAGTTTGAGCGTGACGGGCACGTGGCCCGGGTGTGGCTGAATCGACCGCATAAGCGCAATGCCGTGACGGTTGAGGTGCTGGACCGTCTGGATGAGATTATTACCGAGATTGATGCTGACCCGGAGCTGCGGGTGCTGGTGCTGCGGGGGCGTGAAGGCACGTTCTGCTCGGGCTTTGACCTCGATGCCCTGCAGGCGGATTTCGTGGGTCAGTCCCTGGCCATCGAGGTTGCGGTGAAGTCCGCGAAGGTCTGTGACCGGCTGTATTCGATGAAGACTCCGTCGGTGGCGGTGTTGGAGGGGTATGTGACCGCCGGTGGGTTCGAGTTGATGATTTCCTGTGACTTTGCCATTGCCGATGACGAGGCGAAGATCGGTGATTTCCATATCCGCCGCGGACTCTACGGGGGCGCGGGCCCGATTTACCGGGTGCCGCGGATGATCGGTATCCGCAAGACCAAGGAGCTGATGCTGACGGGCAAGCTGCTTTCCGGTGTGGAGGCAGCGCAGTGGGACCTGATTAATCTCTCCGCTCCGGCGCATGAGCTGGATAAGCGGGTGGATGAGTTCATTGCGGATCTGACGGATAAGAGCCCGTTGACGATGTGGATCACCAAGATGACGGTGGATCGGTCCCTGGATGCGGACACGCAGTCGTTGATGGTTATGGAGCATCTGGCCGTGGGTGTGGTGCTGCAGTCCAATGATGCTGCCGAGGGCGTTTCCGCGTTCCTGGAAAAGCGTGAGCCGGTCTGGACAGGCAACTAACATGACAGCGGCTCCGGAGAAGAACCGGACGGACGGGGACAGTGCACCCAAGGCTGGCGACCCGGTTCGGATTCGCGGACTTATCCTCCGAAACCGCCTGACAGCCACAGCTCACGGGCTCGCCGCCGTTAGGGACGGCGAGCCGCTGGAGGGGGATGCCGAGTACTGGGCTCGTCTCTCACGCGGCGGAGCCTCCATGCTGGTTGCCGGGGCGACTCAGGTGGCCAAGGAATCGCTGTTGCGCCAGCGGTACCTGACGGAGGCCTTTCGCCGCGAGACTCTCCCCGGCCTGCGCCGCAGGGCTGTGGCCATGAAATCCGGGGGGGCAGTTGCAGCCCTGCAGTTGGGCCATCTCGGACGGGAGACCCTGGGCGCCAACACGAGCTACGCTTTTGTCTCGCCCAGCGCTGTCAAGTCCCCCCGGGAGCAGACGCCTGTACGGGTTCTTCGGACAGAGGAAATTTCAGATCTGGTCAATGCCTTCAAAGTATCCGCACGCAATGCGTATGAAGCAGGGTTCGACGTTGTCGAACTTCACGGAGCCCATGGCTACCTCATTGCCAACTTCCTGAATCGTTTGGTCAACACGCGCAGTGACCGTTTCGGGGGAGGCGCCGGGCAGCGCATTCTGTTCGTGCAGCAAATCATTGAAGCTATTCGCGGCGTCTCCGGGGACGCTCCTTTGGGACTGCGTGTGTCAGTTGAGGGTGGTTCGGAAAGCGGGCTGGCCATGGATGACCTGTGCGAGCTGCTGCAGGTGCTGCAGGACCGGGCTCCGGTGGACTACATCAACCTCAGTTACGGGGTGCGGGGGCACTATGTGCCGGACATGGCGACGGAGGTTCCCCGGTTAGTTCCAGACAGTGGCAGCTTGCGTTCGGTACTTGACGTACCACTCATTGTTTCCTCTGCATTCCGCAATTCGGCTTCCATTGACCAAGCACTGTCCTCCAGGTCAGCGGACCTGATCGGTATGGCCCGTGCCCATATCGCTGATCCGGATTTTGTGGCCAAGATGCTCGGCGGACGTGAATCCGAAATCAGGCCCTGCGTGGCCTGCAACGAGGACTGCCGCGCCTTCGATCCGACGGCCCTGTGCACCGTGAATCCAGCTTTGGCGCCGCAGGGTGAAACCCTCCGGCCGGCCTCGCCCATTGTCCTCAGGCTTGGACCCACCCGCGTTTCTCCGCGGCTGGCGGTGGTCGGAGCCGGCCCGGCTGGGCTGGAATGCGCCATCACTGCCGCTGCTGGAGGAGCCGAGGTGGTCCTTTTCGAGGGGGCCGACCGTATCGGCGGCCAGTTGCTCACTGCGGCGGCAGGACCGAACCGTTCCGGTTGGTTGAACCTGCTGGAGTTTTACGAGAGTTCGCTGTTGCGCGGCAGGGTCAACGTCAAACTCGGGGTCCGCGCAGACTCTGCGTCGCTGGAAGGGTTTACCGACGTCGTGCTGGCCCTCGGCGCCCGGGAAGAGGTCGGACCTGTGCCTGAAGGCGGCACTGTTTGCACCTCCTCCCAGTGGCTGCACGGGAAGCACGGGAGCGGCCGTATTGGGAACATAGTCATTGTCGACGATGGTTTTGGGTGGTGGACGCTGGTCAGTTCCATCGAGGCGGCCATAGCCAGAGGAGCCGAGCGGATCAGTGTCGTGACCCCGGCGGCAGGGTTCGCCGGGGGCATTCCTGCCGAGTCAAGGATGCAGTTCCAGGCACGGCTGCAAGGGGTTCCTCTGCATATAATCCCGTTCACTGAGCTTGAGGGTGCTCCTGCTGGCGCGGCCGTCGTCCGCCACATTTACTCGGGGGAGTCCACCCGCCTCAATGCCAACATTGTGGTAACCGTGGGGTTGCGGGTGCCGCAAACCTTGGCCGTTGCCGGGAGGGATTCATCGGTGCGGATAGTCGGCGACGCAGTGATTCCCCGGCGCGTCAGCCATGCGGTCAGCGAGGGCCGCAGGGCAGGACTTGACGTCCTCGCCGCAGCAAAAACTCCCTGATTTGCGCGTTCGGAGGCAAAGGGTTGCCGTCGTCGCACTGGATCCTGGAAGGCTCGGCATGACGGATGTCAGGCCGGGCCGGATACCGGATTTCTGCCGTTATGCGCGCGTCTGGGCGCGGCGGAGATGGCCGATTCACATCATGAAAGGTGATTGACATTACACATTTCGACAACTAGCTTTCTAACTGACATCAGTTCAGTTTCAGTAAGGTTTTCGGTCGTTGAATGGTGTCGGAATGGTCGATTCGGGAAGTGCTGGAAGGCAACCCGACACAAGGTTTCACCCGTTCAATCAACAACGGAGAACCTCATTAGAGGTTCCGAGGGAAAGCTCGTGCACAAATGAGATCACTCACGAAAGTGGTTGCAACTCTCGCGATCGCCGCGTCAACGTTCTGCCTGGCGGCTTGCGGGGGGAGTGCGGCGTCGTCCGGTCCGGTGGAGGGAACCTGGGACGACGTCGTGAAGGCAGCGAACGAAGAGGGCAAGGTGATGCTCTACTCGACGCAGAAGCCGGCCAATCTGGAGGCGCTGAAGGCGGCTTTCCATGCCGAATACCCCGAGATCACCATGGAGATCGTTCGCGGAACCGATGCTGAAATCACTCCCCGGATCGAGACCGAGAAGAAGACCGGCAAGGGTGTCGCTGACGTTCATATGCTCACGGACGCCCCCTGGATCGAGAACGCGGCAGCTTCAGGTGCCTATTCGGCCGATTTGCTCGGCCCTGAACTGGATTCGCCGGCTTATGTGCCCGATAAGAGCGTCATAAAGGACCGCTTTTGCCTCGTGAGTGCAGCGGTGTTTGGGCTGGGATGGAACACGGATGCGGTACCTGGCGGCTTGAATACTCCACAAGACCTTCTGGACCCCGCGTTCAAGGGCAAAATCGGCATTGTAAACCCGACCGGAATTGCCTCCTATGTGGATCTTTACCGCTACTACGCCAAAACCTACGGCGAGGATTACTGGGAGCAACTGGCCGCTCTGGAACCTCGCATCTATCCGAGCGCGTTGGGGGTGGCTCAGGCACTGACCTCCGGTGAGGTCGTCGTGACTCCCTCAGTGCAGCCATTGGTTACCGAAGTCGAGGCCGGTGCACCGGTCGACTGGAAACTGCAGGACAGTTTTTGGGGTACCCCTTGGTACGCCCATGTCGTAGCCATCGCTCCGCATCCGAACGCAGCGCAGGTCCTGGCGGACTTCATGGTGACCACCGAGGGACAAACGGCCCTCAATTCAGGTTATGCAGCTGCCCTTCCCGATATCCCCGAAGCCGTGGCGGTAGCTCAGGACATTGCCTCCCCCGACGCCGCGAACCTGACCCCGGAAAAGGTTGAACAGTATTCCGAGGAGTGGCAGAAGCTCTTCCAGCGCTGACCCTCGAGATGGAAATCCGACCCCCAGAATTTCGGAAGAGAGCGACAGCATGAATGAAGCGGCAAAGAAGTTCAGCGGAACCACGGTATTGGTTACGGGTGCATCGAAGGGAATCGGTGGTGCCTGCGCAAGGTTGTTTGCGCAGCACGGCGCAACAGTGTGGCTGACTGACATAGACGATGCGGCCGGCACAGAACTCTCCTGCGTCCTCGGGCCGAACACCTATTTTCGGCATCTTGACGTGACGGCAGAATCCGAGTGGGAGTCCTTGCTGCTGGAGATCAACGAGACTGGCCAACAGATCGACGTCCTTGTGAACAGCGCCGGCGCTGCCATCAAGGCGCCATTGCTTGAAACCTCCCTGGATCAGTTTCGAGCGATGCTGGAGCTGAACCTAGTTGGGACCTTCCTGGGAACCAAGTCTGTCGCAGGACAGATGCGGGCCGGCGGTTCGATCATCAATCTCGCATCGTTGCGGGGTGTGCTGGCGACCGCAGAACTCGGAGCCTACGGTGCATCAAAGTTCGGAGTTCGGGCGCTGACGAAGGTTGCCGCGCTTGAATTGGCTGACCGCGGAATCCGCGTTAATGCCGTTTGCCCGGGAAGTATTGACACCCAGATCTCCGCTTCGCCGGGCTTTGCTGACGATGACGTCGAGGCTTATATCCAAACCATCCCCATGCAGCGCCGGGGCACGCCCGAGGAAGTGGCGAAAGTCATTCTCTTCCTGGCAGGAGAGGACAGCGGCTATGTCACAGGGACCGACATCCTCGTGGACGGCGGCACCGCCGCCGGCGCCCGTACTCCGAAAAAATCAACCCAGAAGGTATGAGATGACCTCCAAATTCAGAGTTTCCGGTCTCACGAAATCCTATGGATCGAACATCGTCGTCGACCAGCTCGACCTGGAAATTGAAGAGGGTGAATTCCTGGTTCTGCTGGGACCCAGCGGTTGCGGCAAGACGACGACGCTGCGCTGCCTGGCCGGTCTGGAGACCCCGCAGGACGGCACCATAACGTTTAAGGACCGGATGGTCTTTGACGGACAAAGCCACCTGAACGTGCCGGCGCACAAACGGAACATTGGCATGGTCTTTCAGTCGTATGCGCTGTGGCCGCATATGACGGTGCGGAAAAACATCGGGTATCCACTCAAAGTCCGGAATATGAAACAGGACATCGACAGCGGTGCAATTGAAGCAGCAGCCGAGATGGTGGACTGCGGTAAGCTGCTCGACCGTTATCCTTCCCAACTTAGCGGCGGCCAGCAGCAGCGTGTAGCCGTTGCCCGCGGGCTGGTGTCCCGTCCGGATCTGGTCCTCTTCGACGAACCGCTCAGCAACCTTGATGCCCGGCTGCGTGACCAGGTGCGGTCACAAATTCATCAGTTGCACCAGAAACTTGGCTTCACTGCCGTTTTTGTCACTCATGACCAGTCCGAGGCCTTCGCTCTCGGAGACCGCCTCGCAATCATGAAGTCCGGAAAGATCGAGCAATACGATGCTCCGGAGCATGTATTCGAGAATCCGGTGTCTGAATACGTTGCGGCATTCATCGGGATGGGTAACCGGCTCGAGCTGCGGAACGGTCACGACGGCTGGATGACATCGGCAAGCGATCCGATTGATTTGAAGCGGGCCGCCGTTCGTGGACTGGCAGATGAGGGCGCCACTGCAGTGGCCCGTTTCCGCCCGGATGACCTGACGCTGCACCGGTCCATGAATGAGGTCCCAGCTGGAAACGTTTCGCTTCACGCCGAATTGGTGACGTATGAGTACGGCGGCAGGCATTTTGACGTCACCGTGAAAACCGGCACCGAGGAATTGACGCTGCGCGCGAATGCTTATGAACACAGCGCAGCCCTTCGCGCGAGCAAACCAGGTGAACCGATGGTCGTGAGCTTTTCCCCGTCGGCGTTGCGGGTATTCGCTGCCAACACGGGGGACGCTGCCGCGGCAAGGCAGCTCACAGCAGTGCCTGCCGAGGCGGCAGCCTGATGGCAATCCTGTCCACGGAACGGCCGTCGACGGCGTCGACGACACCGGCGCACCGGCACAAGGGGATCCCTGTACATTGGCGGGCACGGATTTGGTATGGGGCTCTGTTGGTCGTTCTTGCCTACTTGGTCCTGTTGCCGATGGTCCGGTTGCAGCTGCTGGCTTTCGAGAACGATGCCCAGGGTTACCGTACCCAGTACGGCCGCTATGACATCGCCCAGACAATCGGAACAACGGTCGCCTTTGCGCTTGGATCATTGGTTATCGCAATGGTGCTGGGCACACTGCTGGCGTTTGCGGCGAGCAGGCTGCCAGCCAAGGCGGGTTTTTTGCGCGTTATCCCTATTCTGCCGATCGTGATGCCCTCGGTGGCCAATATCGTCGGCTGGGCGTTCCTGCTCTCGCCGGGGCCAGGTTACCTTAACGTCCTGCTGCGAATGCTCCCGTGGTGGAACGGATCCGACACCGGACCCATCGATGTCTATACCTTGCCGTGGATCATCATCCTGACTGGATTCGGCTTGACGTCGTTCGTCTACTTGTTCGTCAACTCCGGGATGGAAAGTATCAGCTCAGAACATCTTGAAGCTGCCCAGGTTAGTGGATCATCAAGCCTCGGCGTGTTCTTCAGGGTGCTGCTGCCATTGCTTCGGCCGTCCCTGATCTACGGCGGCGGCATCGCGTTCCTCCTGGGACTCGGGCAGTTCACTGGCCCGCTGCTGCTCGGACAAAACAGCGGTGTGAAGGTACTGACAACCGAAATGTACCGACGGGTCTCGGAATCACCGTCCGATTTCGCGGCAGCGGCAGCGGCCGGCTCGCCGCTGGTCATCTTCGGCATTGCCTTGGTTTTGATCCAGAAGGCGATGCTCGGTGATCAGACCCGGTTTGTCACGCACGGCGGCAAGGCTTTTGCGCCCCCGACAGGCAAAGGTACATGGGCCACAATTACCATCTCATTGTTCGCGTTGGTTTCATTGGTGATCCCCATGGTGGGCCTCATCATCGTTTCGCTGACGCCGTATTGGTCTGGATCACTCTCCTGGAGCCTCCTCACCCTGGACAACTTTCGCGTGCTGTTTGCCACGGATGCGATCGTCGAATCCGTGGTGACCAGCGTCCTGACATCCCTGGGAGCGGTGGCCATCTGCGTACCCATCGGATATCTGATGGCCAATCTGCTCGTCCGCGGGCGGCGGTTTAGGATCCTTGCAATGATCGCCGACCTGATCACGGCCCTGCCGCTGTCCGTCCCGGCGGTTATCTTTGGTGTCGGGTTCCTGCTGACCTACACAGAACCGCCGTTCATCCTGTATGGCACCCGCACAGTCATCGTCCTGGTCTACATCGTGCTGATGCTGCCTTTCGCAACACGGATGCAGATGACCTCGATGCTTGCACTGGGCAACACCTATACGGAGGCCTCGGCAACCAGCGGAGCGTCCCCGTTCGTGACGAACATCAGGATCATGCTCCCACTGATGCGCCCGACTATTCTGAGCGCCGTCGCACTGATGTTCATCCTGCTGACACACGAGTTCGCCGCATCACTGCTGGTGCGTTCCTCGACCACCCAGGTGATGGGCACATTGCTGTACGACATGTGGCAGAACGGCACCTATCCGCTGGTGGCCGCAATGGCACTGCTGATGACAGCTGTGACAACGGCAGGCGTTGGCGTTGCCATGTTGATCGGCGGCCGCAACGTGCTCAGCAAACTGTGACGATCGAAAGGCCGGCTGGGATGGTTCGCGGAGCAGATTTGAGGTTGCAGGACAAAGTTGTCCTCGTGACCGGGGCGACCGGAGGAATCGGCGTTGAAATCGTACGCCGGCTGGCTTCCGAAGGCGCCTCACTGGTCGTCACCGATCTCGATGCCGCAGCGTGCGAGGACCTGATATCCGGACTGGACGAGCCGGCACGGCATCATGCGGCCGGCCTGGACATTGCCTCCGAGCGGCAGTGGATTGAGACTGTCGCTGTTATCGACCGAAAGCTCTCGCGACTGGACGCGGTGATCAACAACGGTGCGATAGGAAGCATAGGAACGGTCGTCGACGAAAACCTGGAACGGTACAACAGGGTCATTGAGGTCAGCCAGACCGGTACTTGGCTCGGGATGAAGCACGGCGGGGCCCTGATCGAGCAGACCGGCGGCGGCGCGATTGTCAACATCTGCTCGATCTTGGGAACGGTTGGTGGGATGGGGAACAGCTTTGCCTACGCAGCAGCAAAGGGTGCCGTACGCACGATGACGAAAAATGCTGCTCTGTACTGGGCGAAGAAGGGCGTTCGGGTGAATTCGGTTCATCCAGGGTTCATAGAAACACAACAGCTGCTCGAACGCTACGAAGGCACGGACCGGCACACGTCAATGGTGGCAAACACACCGATGGGTCGGCTCGGCCGGGCTGCCGACGTCGCGGCGGCCGTTGCATTCCTGGCAGGTGACGACGCGACCTTCATCACGGGAAGCGAGCTGAATGTCGACGGCGGGTGGACCGCCGCCTGAAAAATATTGTCAGCTTGCTTATTGTTGCCGGTTTTTTCTAGGGTGGAGGCAACGGAATCTTTCGATTCCAGGCGGCATGCAGCCGCCCCTCAGAAGTTCTGCGAAACGGAGGCAACATGTCCGAACATGATATTTCCGGCAAGAAGGTCGCTTTTCTCCTTACCGACGGTGTGGAACAGATTGAGCTCACCAGCCCCTGGGAGGCCGTGAAGGCCGCAGGCGGCGTCCCCACTCTCGTCTCGCCGTCCAGCGGCACGGTCCAGGGTTTTGACGGTGTGGAAAAGGGCGAAACGTTCACCGTTGACCTGCCCGTGGCAGATGCCAGCGCGGATGATTTCGATGCCCTGGTTCTCCCCGGCGGCGTCGTCAACGCCGATTTCCTGCGCGTGGACAAGGACGCGCAGGCTTTCACCCGCGCCTTCTTCGAAGCGCACAAGCCGGTGGCATCCATCTGCCACGGACCGTGGCTGCTGATCGAGGCCGGCGTAGTGAAGGGCCGGGACCTGACCTCGTACCACACGCTGGCCACGGACCTGATGAACGCCGGCGCCAACTGGAGTGACGAGGAAGTGGTGGTGGACCAGGGCCTGGTCACCAGCCGCAACCCGGACGACCTGCCGGCTTTCAATGACAAGCTGTTGGAGGAAATCGCCGAGGGCGAGCATGAGGGCCAGCACGCCTAACGGCGAAGGGATAATAGGGCGGGAAAGCGCGGAAGCGTTTTCCCGCCCTTTTTCCGCCCCGAGCCTGCTGCTGCCCCTGGAGATACACGTGAGAACTGACACCGGCCGTTATTTGAGTGCCGGAGTTTCATGGGACGACGCCGGTCCCTGCCTTGCGCTGCGCTCTCCCGCAGGCGAGACCCGGCAGATGCGGCTCGACGCCGGCACGGTCCTGTCCTACCGGGTCCTTCCCGGCGAAGACGGAGCGCTGCGGCATTGCCTGGGATCGGTGAAGGTGCAGGACCGGTACACCCGTACCGCCGAACCCTGCCCGGGCCACTGCGCAGCCGAGCGCGGCTACCAGTGCGGGTCCTGCTTCGCCCGCGATGACTGGCGGCTGGTGCACAACGTTCACCGCTCAGGCATCGCGCCGCCGGGACTCAAGCTGTACCTGGAGCAGCCGCACTGGCTGTACGTTGCCACCTTTGCGGACGGCAGCACCAAAGTGGGCACCGCCGCCGACGGACGCAAACACCTGCGCCTCGTTGAACAGGGCGCGGTTGCCGCGCGCTATGTTGCCCGGGCGGACAACGGCCGGGTGGTCCGCGTCCTGGAAGACCTGGTCACCAATGAAGCGGGGCTGGTGCAGGCGGTGCGCTCGGGCGTCAAGGCCGCTGCGTTGGCGCAGCCGCTGGAAGCAGGCGTCCTGGACCGGACCAACTCCGTGCATGCGGCGGCAGCCCGGGATCTGCTGGCCGGGACGGACATCCCAGGATTCACCGTGACGGCCGAAACCTTTCACCGCCCGGATCAGGCCGAAACGGTCCTGGGCGCCGCCGGAGCCATTGCCTATCCGCTGGATCCGGGCAGCGGCGAGCACGCCATGGTCATTCAGGCCATGGTGGGCGCAGCGGCGCTGGTGGCGGTGGAAGGCACGGATACCCCGTTCCTCGCCGATCTGGCCCGGCTGAAGGGCCGCCGCCTCCACCTCGGTTCCTACCAAACCAGGCTTCCCGCCCTGCAGACAGCGCTCTTCTAGGGCCGGAGCCGATGCCCGGCTCCGGGCACCGTTTCGCGGCCGGAGGCGCCCCGCCTGTATTCTGGGGGCATGCTAAACACCCCGTGGGAAACCGGTTCCGCCCTGTACCGAAAGCTGGTGGTATCCGCCCTGGTGGTTTCCGGAGCCGGCGTGCTGATGGTCGTTTTCGGCGCCATCGGAGATTCTCCGCTGCTGATGTACATTGCCGCACCCGTAATTGTGGCGGGCATGTGCCTGCACCTGAGCGGTATGGTGGTTCGAGCCCGGGACGCCCGTCGCCGGATGAAGGGAACCAAATGAGCATCAATCCCGAACTGCAGGGGCGCAGCTATCCCGCGAGCGAGCCCTACCAGGTAGGCCGTGAAAAGATCCGCGAGTTCGCCCGTGCGGTCAAGGCAACCCACGCCGCCCACTATGACGTCGCCGAAGCCGGGCGCCTGGGTTACGCCGACCTGATGGCTCCGCCCACCTTCGCCGTCATCGTGGCCCAGCGCGCCGACGCGCAGCTGATCGCCGACCCGGAGGCCGGCATCGATTTCACCCGCGTGGTGCACGCCGACCAGCGCTTCACCCACCACCGGCCCATCGTCGCCGGTGATGAGCTGATTGCAGAACTTCATGTGGATTCCGTCCGGGCCATGGGCGACGGCGCCCTCCTCACCACCCGCTCGGAAATCTCCACCACCGAGGGCGAAAAGGTCGCCACCGCCGTGTCATCCATCCTCGTCCGCGGAGAAGGGCAGTAAACGCCGTGTCCATTGCATTGAGTGAACTCGCCACCGGACAGGACATCGGCTCGTCGACGCTGGAAATTTCCCGTGCCGACCTGGTCCGCTACGCCGGAGCCTCCGGAGACTTCAACCCCATCCACTGGAACGAACGGTTTGCGCGCAGTGTGGACCTGCCCGGAGTCATTGCCCACGGCATGTTCACCATGGGCGCGGCCGTGCAGCTGGTGACGGACTGGATCGGCGATCCCGGTGCCGTCATCGACTACCAGACGCGCTTCACCCGCCCGGTACCGGTCGAGGACATTGACGGGAAAGCAGGCGCCGTCGTGGAAGTCACCGGAGTCATTGGAGCCCTGGACGCAGACAATTCCACCGCACGCGTGGACCTCACCGTCACCTTCAACGGCCAGAAGGTGCTGGTCAAGGCGCAGGCGGTTGTACGGATCTGGTGAGCGCGCTGACCTCTTTACCCCTGGCTTCCCTGACCACCTCACGCGTGGGCGGGCCAGCCCGCCGCTACCTCAACGCCGAAACCGAGGACGAGCTCATCGGAGCGGTCCGTGCCGCCGATGAGGCGAAGGAACCGCTGCTGATTGTGGGCGGCGGTTCCAACCTGCTGATCTCCGACGCGGGGTTCGACGGCGCAGTGGTCCACGTTGCCACCCGCGGCTTGGAATTCACCGAAGATAAAAACACGGTCACCGTCCGGGCCCAGGCCGGGCACCCGTGGGATGAGCTGGTGGGTGAAACCCTGCGCCGGGGCTGCTCCGGGCTCGAGGCACTCTCCGGCATTCCCGGGCTGGCCGGTGCGACGCCGGTGCAGAACGTCGGTGCCTACGGTGCGGATGTTTCGCACAGCATTACCGGCGTCCGGGCCTGGGACCGGGAAACGCGCAGCATTGTGCAGTTCACCAACGGCGAGCTGCAGTTCGGCTACCGGGACTCGGTGCTCAAGCGCACCACGGTGAACGGCTCACCGCGTTACGTGGTCCTGACCGTGGACTTCGGCCTGACCCGCGGCATGGAGAGCGCACCCGTGCGCTACGCCGAGCTCGCCCGGGCGCTGGGCATAGAGGCGGGGGAGCGGGCCGCTGCCGAAGACGTCCGCCGCGAGGTGCTGCGGCTGCGCGCAGGCAAGGGCATGGTCCTCGATCCGGAGGATCCCGACACATGGAGCACAGGGTCCTTTTTCACGAATCCCGTGGTTTCCGAGGAGGAAGCAGCGCATCTGCCGCCCGAGGCTCCCCGCTACCCGGTGGCAGAGCCCGGCATGGTCAAGCTCAGCGCCGCCTGGCTCATTGACCGTTCCGGGTTCCCCAAAGGCTTCGGCCTGCCGGAGACCGGTCAGGGAGCTGAGCTGGCCGGTGGCCGGGCTTCGCTCTCCACCAAGCACACCCTGGCGGTAACCAACCGCGGCAACGCCACGGCCGAGGACCTGCTGGCTGTGGCGCGGGCAGTGGCAGACGGCGTGTACGAAGCCTTTGGCCTTCGCCTGCACCCGGAGCCGCTGCTCATCAACTGCTCGCTGTAGTCAGGCTGCCCCGCCGCGGTTCCGGCGCATGATCTCGGCGGCGGCCAGGACTTCGCGCACCTGTCCGCTGTGCCAGGACCGGTCCACCAGCGCCCGGCTGCACAGCCACTGCACCAGGCGGGACGTCAGGCTCACCTGGGTCCGCCGGTCCTGCAGCCCGGGCAGCAGCCACTTCGGGGCCAGGAAACCGTGCAGTGTATAGAGCAGGTCCTCGGCGTCGAAGATCCGCGCAAAGGCGTTCTCCGCGAGGAAGTCCCGTTCCAGGTCCAGCAGGGCGGCACGGTCCGGCGTCAGGAACATCCAGCCGTCCGTTTCCAGGTACAGCCGCAGCTGTGCAAGGACCCTGGCATACCGCGCTGCCGTGGCTGTCTGTTTGCCCTCGGCGCTGAGGGTGAAGAAGGTGCGGAGGATCTCTTCCACGCTGAACTTGTCCATAAGCGCACCCTCCCACCTGCCACCGACACTGCGCAGCACACGCAAAAGCGGACCCGTCCCGGGGGGAACGGATCCGCTGGGCGGAGCCGGGTGCTGACCGGCCCTTCAGGGCTTAGAGGTTGCCGGTAGCAATCCGGAGCATGCGGCGCAGCGGCTCCGCTGCACCCCACAGCAGTTGGTCGCCGATGGTGAAGGCGCTGATGTACTGCGGACCCATCTCCAGTTTGCGAATCCGGCCCACCGGAATGTCCAGGGTGCCGCTGACGGCTACGGGGGTCAGCTCCGCCATGGAGGCTTCCTTGGTGTTGGGAACCACCTTGGACCACTCGTTGTCAGTGTCGATGATCCGCTCAATTTCCGCTACCGAAAGATCTTCGGTGAGCTTGAGCGTCAGCGCCTGCGAATGTGAGCGCATGGCACCGATGCGCACGCAGAGCCCGTCAAACGGGATCCGCCCGGCAGCCTCCCGGCCCAGGATCTTATTGGTTTCGGCACCGGCCTTCCACTCTTCCTTGGACTGTCCGTTGCCCAGATCTGCGTCGATCCAGGGGATCACCGAACCCGCCAGCGGTACGCCGAACTGCGAGGAATCCATGGCCGGGTTCTTTTGCTGGGCCAGCACCGCGCGGTCAATGTCCAGGATGGCGGAGGCCGGGTCTGCCAGCTGGTCCGCAACCACGGAGTTCAGCGAGCCGAACTGGTTGAGCAGTTCGCGCATGTGCCGGGCTCCGCCGCCGGAGGCAGCTTGGTACGTCATGGAGGTGCCCCACTCCACGAGGCCGTTGCGGAACAACCCGCCCAGCCCCATGAGCATGCAGGACACGGTGCAGTTGCCGCCCACGAAGTTCCGGATCCCGTGGGCCAGTCCGGCATCGATCACGTCCCGGTTTACCGGGTCCAGGACGATGATGGAGTCCTGCTCCATCCGCAGCGTGGACGCGGCGTCGATCCACAGGCCGTTCCAGCCGGCGTCGCGCAGTTTGGGATAGACCTCTGAGGTGTAATCACCGCCCTGGGCCGTGACAATAATCGGCAGCTTCGCCAGCGTCTCGACGTCGTAGGCGTTCTGGAGCTCTCCTGCACCCGATGCGAAGGACGGCGCGGCGCCCCCGGCATTGGAAGTGGAGAAGAACACGGGGTTGATCAGGTCAAAGTCGCCTTCGTCCTGCATGCGCTGCATCAGGACGGAACCGACCATGCCCCGCCAGCCGACGAAGCCAGCGGTGGGTACAGGGGTAGCTGCGAAAGTCATGGTCCCAGTTTAGGGCAGGGGCGCGCTGCCGTGGTGATTGGTGACGCCGCTGTCCGTATCCCGGACCCGGGTCCAGAGGGCTATCCGATAGGAGGTGCCGTTGCTGCCCGTGTTCCAGCCGTCGGCGGGGCTCACCGCAGTGAACCCCCAGTCCGTGCCCAGATGCGGCGCGTAGGTGTCGCCCGCGGTGTCCGTATCAATCACGGTGACCACGGCCGCATCGGCCAGGGGCTCGGCGGCCGCATACAGCTGGGCACCGCCCACAATCCAGATTTGTTCGCTGCCGCCGGGACTGTGCCGGGCGGTGTCCAGCGCCTGCTCCAGCGTGGGAACGACGACGGCGCCGGCCGGCGATATCTCGTCCGCCAGTGCTTCACTGGAGCTCACCACAATATTGGTGCGGCCGGGCAGCGGCCGGTACGCGGCGGGAAAGGACTCCCAGGTACGCCGGCCCATGATGACCGGGTGCCCGGCGGTGGTGTTCTTAAAATGTGCCAGGTCCTCGGGCAGATGCCACGGCATGCCTCCGTCCCGGCCGATGACCCCGTCCACGGTTTGAGCCCAGATCATGCCCACCAGCGGCTGCGGCAGACCGTCCGGGTAGGCGGCTGACAGAGCCGCCTTCAGATCCATGCCGTCAGGAAAGACCTCTCCTGCACTGGTGGCGAAATAACGAACGCCGGCGGAATCATTCAAGGGAAAGCCTCTCAGACTGCAATCGGAGCTTTGATGCCGGGATGGTGGCGGTAGTCCAGGACCTCAAAATCCTCCAGGACGTAATCGAAGATTGAGTCCGGCTTCCGGGCCAGGCGCAGCTGCGGGTACGGGAACGGCTCGCGGCTGATTTGTTCGCGGACCTGGTCCACATGGTTGTCATAAATATGGACGTCACCGCCGGTCCAGACGAACTCTCCCGGCTCCAGGCCGGTCTGCTGCGCCACCATGAGGGTCAGCAGTGCGTAGGAGGCAATGTTGAAGGGGACTCCGAGGAAGAGGTCCGCCGAGCGCTGGTACAGCTGGCAGGACAGTTTCCCGTCCGCCACGTAGAACTGGAACATCGCGTGGCACGGCGGCAGCGCCATGTTGTCCACTTCCGCGGGATTCCAGGCCGTGACGATATGCCGGCGGGAATCCGGGTTGGTGCGGATGCTTTCCACCACCTTGGCGATCTGGTCTATCTGTCCGCCGTCGGGGGCCGGCCAGGAGCGCCACTGGACGCCGTAGACCGGACCGAGCTCGCCGTCGTCGTCCGCCCATTCATTCCAGATGCTCACGCCGCGCTCCTGCAGCCAGCGAACGTTGGAATCACCGCGCAGGAACCAGAGCAGTTCCAGGGCCACCGATTTGAAGTGCACCCGCTTGGTGGTGATCAGCGGAAAGGATTCGCTCAGGTCGAAGCGCATCTGGCGGCCGAAGACACTGCGGGTGCCGGTGCCGGTACGGTCGGACTTCTGCGTTCCGTTGGCCATGACGTCGCGGAGCAGGTCTTCATACGGGGTAGGAATAGTCACCGCACCAGTCTAGTTGCTTCCTGCTCCGCACAAAGGGGACACAGGACGTGCCTACACGGAGAGCTCGGCCACCAAACGGCGGTAGCGGCGCAGGGCCAAAATCCCGGCCCCGCCCATAGCAGCCAGGAATCCCAGCGTGGGCACGGCAAACAGCAGGACTGATCCGTCAGGCGGAAGGAACCAGCCGCGCAGGCTGATCCATGCCATCAGCAGGGACAGCTCCACAACGGTCAGGGCCAGGAAATACAACGTGGCATCCATGCCTGCCTGCTGGTGCACCTGCTCATCCACGCCCGCCGGCGCAGGATTAGTGAGCGGAAGGCGACGGCAAACCAGAGCTGTCAGGTACAGGAATACGATCAGCCCGGCTGACAGCAGCGGGCCGAAGAACACGCTCCCGAAGGACTTGTCTTCATAGCCGTCAGCAGTGCCGGTGCCGTCCCAATGCACCGGCACGCGCTCCGGCAGCGTCGGCCAGACCATGGCTCCCACCGCAGCCGCCAGCACCGTCACGAGGCAGGCGGCAACATACCAGCCGCCGTGAACGCCGGGAACGGCCGCGGTGCGGTTGACCGTGTTCAGAGGGCTCCGCCGGCAGCCTCGGGAGCGCCGGCGTCGCTTCCGCCGCCGTCGCCAACCTGCTCCCTGGCCATGAAGTTCTCCAGATCGAAGAGATTCCCGGCGCGCCTGGCCACTGTGAGGAGGGTGGACATGGAGGCGACTTCCTCCACCTGTTCCTTGAGGAACCAGAGCATGAACTGCTCGCCCAGGGCATCACCCTCCGCCCGTGCGGCGGCGAAGAGCGCCTCAATCTGGCGGGTGACCTGCCGCTCCTGCTCCAGTGCCAGCTCAATTGGCTCCACCACCGTGGTGAAGTCGTTGCGCACCGCGCCGACGCCGGGGATCCGTACGGGCATGTCCCGGTCCAGCATGTACTGCACCAGCATCATGGCATGGTTGCGTTCCTCCACCGACTGGGCATAGAAGTGGCGGGCCAGCTGCGGAAGGTCTTCACCGTCGAAAAACACGGCCATGGCAACATACTGCTGCGAGGCATTGAATTCGTTACCGATTTGGGCTTCGAGGAGTTCAGTGAAAGTCGTCATTGCCCCACCTTAGGGCGGGGGCCGGGCTCGCAAAAGGACGGTTAGCCTTAGCTATCCGGCGCGGCCCGGCGGTGAAAACACCTAGTCGTCGAAGGCCCGGAACCGCTCCAGCGACAGGATGCGCCCCTCCTCGGCGGCGGAGACCTGGCAGATAATCGCCTCGCCCGGCGCCAGGAAAGGATCCTTATCGGGCAAACCAATGGACAGCCCGGCCGGCATATGGCGTGCCAGAACCTCGAATGTCAGCGGCAAAACCGGCCGGTGCGTGCACAGGGCAACAGGTTTGGCCTTGTCGAACAAGGCTTCCACCGCGTTGCGGGCCTTGCCCGGCTTTCGCTTGGCGCTGTGCTCCGTGATGGCATCAACGGTTTTGAACTTCACGGCGCGCGACTTTACGTAGGGACGCACAGTCTGCACGCAGCGGACCCAGGGACTGGAGACCACCCGGACCGGCATCCATGCGGCCAGCAGCCGCGAGACGGCCTGTGCCTGGCGCAGCCCGGTGGCCGCCAGCGGACGGTCTCCTTCAGCCCTGGTCCAGGATGACCGGGGCTTGGCCTTGGCGTGGCGCACCACGATCAGCGGCCACGTCCGGAGCCGGCCTTCGGCATGGGCCTCCACCAGGGCGCGCAGCGGCTGCCGGTCGGATGGATTGCTGAGCTCGGCATGGGCCTGCGCCGGTGAACACCAGCGGACGCCGTCCACTTCCTTGCCGTCCGGCTCGGGTTTTCCCTCCTCGATGCGGGCAGCCCAGTAGTGGACAATCTTCATGCCGGATGCCACCGGGTAGACCGTGGCAGGCAGCGGAATGCCGAGCCGGATCCGTACCCCGGCTTCCTCCTGCACTTCGCGCACTGCGCACTCTGGGGTTGTCTCGCCGGCGTCCAGTTTCCCCTTGGGCCAGGACCAGTCCTTATACCGGGGCCGGTGGATCATGAGGACTTCAAGTTCGCCGTTCCGGGTGCGCCAGCAGATGGCGCCCGCAGCCACCACCTTGATGTCTGCGGGCACGGACTCGCCGGGACCGGCTTCCGGGCCGGGTGCGGCGGACATGGCCATCAACGGCGGACAGCGGCGCGCTGCCGGGACCGGGAAGCGAGCAGCCAGGACTGCACGTCCAGCAGCGGCTCCCCTTCTTCATTCATGTGGTGCCGGGTCCAGATGCCGTCCTTCTCCAGATGCCAGCTTGCCGTGGACGGGTCCATGTAGCGGTCCATCAGCGCAATGAGGTCCGCGATGTCCTCCCGGGAGGCCAGCTGCACCAGGGCCTCCACCCGGCGGTCCAGGTTGCGGTGCATCATGTCCGCCGAACCAATGAACACCACCGGATCTCCGGCATTGGCGAAGGCAAACACCCGTGAGTGCTCCAGGAACCGCCCCAGGATGGACCGGACAGTGATGTTCTCGCTCAGCCCCGGAACGCCGGGGCGCACCGAGCAGATGCCGCGCACAATCACGTCCACCCGGACACCGGCCTGGGAGGCGCGGTACAACGAGTCGATGATGGCTTCGTCCACCATCGAGTTGACCTTGATGATCACCCGGGCAGCCAGGCCGGCCTTCTTGTTGACGATCTCCCGTTCAATCCGGTCAATCAGCCCGGACCGCACTGACCGCGGAGCCACCAGCAGGCGCTTGAACGTGGACTTCGGGGCATACCCGGAAAGCTGGTTGAACAGCTTCGTCAGGTCTTCCCCCACCTGTTCGTTGGAGGTGAGCAGGCCCAGATCTTCGTAGTAGCGGGCGGTCCGCGGGTGGTAGTTGCCGGTACCGATGTGGCAGTAGCGCCGCAGCCCGTCCACTTCCTGGCGGACCACGAGCGACAACTTGCAGTGCGTCTTCAGCCCCACGATGCCGTAGACCACGTGCACGCCGGCCTGCTCCAGCTTCCGGGCCCAGGAAATGTTGGCCTGTTCGTCGAACCGTGCCTTGATTTCCACCAGGGCCAGGACCTGCTTGCCGGACTCTGCGGCATCAATCAGTGCATCCACAATGGGGGAATCCCCGGACGTGCGGTACAGCGTCTGCTTGATGGCCTGGACCCGGGGGTCGGCGGCGGCCTGCTCCAGGAAGGCCTGAACGGAGGTGGAGAATGAGTCATAGGGGTGGTGCAGCAGGATGTCGCGGCGGCGCATCGCAGCAAACACATCCGCCGGCTTGGAGGTTTCGGACTCCTTCAGGTGCAGGGACGTATGCGGCACCTGCTTGGGGTAGTGCAGGTCCGTGCGGTCGATGCGGCTGATGCCGGCCAGCCCGCGCAGGTCCAGCGGTGCGGGCAGCGCGTACACCTCGTCTTCTTCCACACCGAGTTCGCGCACCAGCAGCTCGCGGATGCTGGGATTGATGTCGGTGGTGACCTCCAGCCGGACGGGCGGGCCGAACCGGCGCCGCAGGAGTTCCTTTTCCAGCGCCTGCAGCAGGTTCTCGGCGTCGTCCTCCTCCACCTCCAGATCCTCGTTGCGGGTAACCCGGAAGGCGTGGTGTTCCATCACATCCATACCGGGGAACAGCTGGTCCAGGTGCTCGGCAATGACGTCTTCCAGCGGAATGAAGCGGGCCACGCGGCCGGCAACGTTTCCGGCCCTCGGGCCGTCCACGGAGATCAGGCGGGGCAGCTGGTCGGGAACCTTGACGCGCGCGAAGAACTCCTTGCCGCTGACGGGGTTGCGCACCACCACGGCAAGATTGAGTGAAAGGCCGGAGATGTAGGGGAAGGGGTGCGCCGGATCCACCGCCAGCGGAGTGAGGATTGGAAAAACCTTGGACGCGAACTGGCGGTGCAGATAGGCCTTGGCCGCGTCATCGAGCTCGTTCCAGCCCACAAGATGGATTTGTTCCTCGGCCAGGGCGGGCCGGATCTGGCGGGCAAAGACCTCGGCGTGGCGCTGCTGCAGCCGGTAGCCGGCCTCCACGATATGTTCCAGCTGTTCGATGGGGCTCAGGCCGGCAGCCGAAGGCACCGCCAGCCCGGTGGCAATCCGGCGCTTGAGCCCGGCAACCCGCACCATGAAGAACTCGTCCAGGTTGGACGCGAAGATGGACAGGAAGTTGACGCGCTCCAGCAGGTACAGGTCCGGGTCTTCAGCCAGCTCAAGAACCCGTGCGTTGAAGTGGAGCCAGCTGATTTCCCGGTCCAGGAAACGCTCCGGGCTGATATCCCCTTCCGGGACCAGCGCCGGGCCAAAGTCCGGAATATCAATCCTGTCCTCTGTGGCCCGGGGCGCCGACATGGACTCAGCCGATCCGAAAGTGGAGTGCGGCTCGGCGGCGGTATCGGATCCCATGGTTTCTCCCTGCAGTATGGCGGCGGTCAGGCGGTGCCGCCCGGAGGACCGGGCGGCAGGGCCGTCAATTCAACATTACAAGCTGTTCCGGCTCAACCGGCCGCGTACATCACATCCGCGTCCCAGCGGACAAAACCCAGCCGCTGGTACAGCGCCATGGCCGGAGCGTTGTCCGCATCCACGTACAGCATGATTGCCTGCAGGCCGCTGTCCCGGAGGTGCCGGATGCCGGCAATGGTCAGGGTGCGTCCCAGCCCCATGCCCTGGGCTTCGGGAACCACTCCCACCACGTACACCTCACCGATGGGCGGATGGCCGCCGGCACCGGGATGGACCTTCGTCCAGTGGAACCCGAGGATGGCATTGTCCGAGTCCCGCACAGCCAGCAGGAACCCTTCGGGGTCAAACCAGTCCTCCGCCATGCGTGCCGCGAGGTCACTCCGGGTCATGCCGCCCTGCTCGGGGTGGTGGGCAAAGGCGGCCGCGTTGGCTGCCAGCCAGGCATCGTCGTCGGACCCCGGGCGAAAGGCCCGCAGCGAGACGCCTTCGGGCAGTTCTGCCGCAGGCAGCGGGTCAGTACCGGCGCCCCGGCTCAGCCTCAGGCGCAGCAGCTCGCGCACCGGCCGATACCCAAAACGCCGGGCCAGCTCGGCGGCGGCATCATGGTTGCCGTGGGACCATGCCTGCGGTGCGGGAACGGACCCGGCGCGGACATAATCCTGCACTGAAGCTGCCAGCGCGGCTCCCACGCCTTTCTCGCGGTAGGCAGGGTGGACCACCAGTTCCAGCACCCCCGGCTCCCGGGGGCCGTCACTGATCAGCACAGCGACGCCGGCCAAAGCCTGGGTAGCCGACGGGTCCGAAGTCTCATCGTTGGAGTAGGTGGCGAAAACCAGCAGCGAATCCGGATCCGTGTCACCGGAACGCAGATCAACGAGGGTTTGTTCGGAGAGGGGCGGATTGCCGTCGGCATCGGCGGCAGCAGCAGCCAGCTCGCGGATGCGGTCCAGCTCATCGGGCTCCGGGGTTCCCTTGGTGACTGTTACGGGCCAGGGCATTACGCGTTCGTCTTTCATTGAAGAAGCCTAGCGCCCGGAGGGCACCGGACAAGCGGAGGGGCAAAAAGATCGGCCGGCAGTGTCGCGGCGGATCAGGCTTCCTGGCTCGCGGGCTGCGCGGGATCCCCGGCCAGCCGGGACCGGGTGAACCGGTAGCCCACGTTGCGGACCGTGCCGATCAGGTTCTCATGGTCCGCACCCAGCTTGGCCCGCAGCCGCCGGACATGGACGTCCACCGTCCGTGTGCCCCCGTAATAGTCGTAGCCCCACACCTCGTGCAGCAGCTGGTCGCGGGTAAAGACCCGGCCGGGATGCTGCGCCAGGTACTTCAGGAGCTCAAACTCCTTGTAGGTAAGGTTCAGCGCGGTGCCGTTGACCCGCGCCGTGTAGCTTGCTTCGTCAATGACGACGCCGGAGGCGCGGATTTCGGTGCCGGCCGCTTCCGGGGAGGAGCTGATCCTCGCGGACATCAGCCTCAGCCGGGCCTCCAGCTCGGCCGGTCCCGCTGAATCGAGGATGACATCGTCAGCCCGCCAGTTTGCCGCCACGGCAGCCATTCCGCCTTCGGTAAGAATAAGGATCAGCGGCGTATCCAGTCCGGTTGCCTTCAGCAGCTGGGTCAGCGAACGGGCGCCGACCAGGTCCTTGCGGGCGTCAATGAGTACGACGTCGCTGGGCTCGGTGTCGAGCAGCGCCGTGGGCTCGGCGGGGACAACCTGCACTTTGTGGTTGAGCAGACCGAGGGCCGGCAGGACCTCGGCAGAGGGTCCCGGATTGTTGGTCAGCAGCAAAATGTGCGACATGGATCCTCCAAGGTTGGGCGCACATCATCGGGCACAAGCTGGGCCGCTTCCGCAGTCGGGGCGAAGGTGGTTGAAAGTATACCCACGGCGCCCCTCCGCGCCCGTAGCTTTCATCTGCACTGCGTAATAAGGCAGGATGGCTTAGGTGAAACTTTGGAGCGTAGCGGTGCTGGCGGCAGCAGCCCTCATTGGCATCGTCGGTGCTTCGTACTGGTCCGTGGCGGCCGTAGCGGCGGTTACCGGCATTCTTTGCGTAGCCGTGGGGATCGGCTGGCCGCACCTTCTGGATGTTCCGGCCAAGAAAAGCCAGGGGGCCGTGCTGGCGCTCGCAGGCGCAGCCGCCTGTGCCGCCGCACTGGTTGCACCGTCCACCGCGCTGCTCACCTGGCTGCCCGGAACGGCGGCAGCGGGCGTTGGAGCCATCTTCCTCATTCAGCTGCTGCGCGGCACCGGACAGGCCCACCGGCTGGAATCAACCATCGGCAACATCGCAGGCGTCCTTCTGACCGTCATGGGTTCAGGCTGGGTGGCCGCGGACAGGCTGGCAGCTGCGGACGGCAGCCCGGCAGGAGTCACCATCAGCGCAGCCGGCATCCTCGCCGCACTGGCGGTCTCCCTGATCCCCCTCCCGGACCGGATTACCGCCCCGCTGGGCGTAGGCGCCGGCGCACTGGCCGGCGCCCTGGCCGGAGTCCTTCAGCCGGAAGCCGGAGTGCATGCCGCCGCTGCTGCGTTGATGGGAGCCGCAGGTGCCGCCGTCGTGATGGCTGTCCGCCGCCTGATCCTCTCCCGAGACATTCCCACCCGCCGCGGGCGGGTTGCCCTGGCCCTGGCACCCATCGTTGCGCTGGGCTCCGTGGTCTATTTCCTGGCCAGCCTGCTCGTCCCCTGAGTGCCGCGGATCCCGGCCGGCAGGTCATGGGAAGAAACGTCGGCGGCTCCGGGTTAGGATGTAGCTATGGATTCGCTTGTAGCCCTTGAAATCTTCTTTATCGTCCTGCTTGGCATCACCGGCGTCGGCATGGCCGCGTTCGCCGGCCTGGTCATCAGCCGCCTGTACAAAGGCCAGAAGTAACCCGCCCAAGAGCAACCGAAGGAAGAGGTCAGCGCCATGCCCATGGAGATTCCCACAGATCTGACCCCTGAACTCGTGCCGCTGTCCTGGCTGCTCGGTGTCTGGGAAGGTTCCGGCAGGCTGGGAGAGGGTGAAGCCGATTCCGAGCACTTCACCCAGCGTGTGACCTTCACCCAGAACGGCCTGCCGTACCTGAAGTACGACGCCGAAAGCTGGCTCACTGACGAAGAGGGCACTGTCCTGCGCCCGCTCGCCGTTGAGACAGGATTCTGGGCACTCGACCGGCCCCTGAATGATGCAGACGGCGGCCCCGGGCTGACCCCGGCGGATATCGTCCCGGCTCTGCGCAGCGCCGACGAAGTCGAAAAGCTCCGCAATGACGGCGGCGGCTTCGACATCACCGCCACCATCGTCCATCCCGGCGGTATCGCAGAGCTGTACTACGGCCAGATCAAGGGTCCGCAGATCCAGCTGACCACCGACCTGGTCATGCGGGGTGTCAACTCCAAGGAATACACCGCCGCCACCCGCATCTTCGGACTGGTTAACGGCGACCTGTACTGGCGCTGGGATGTAGCGGAGGGCGGCAACGCCCTGAAGGCCCACGCCTCCGCCATCCTGAAGAAAACCTCCTAGGCATTCCGCGGCTGCGGACAAGACCGCGGAATAGCCGCACCCGCAAGGACGTTGAACCCGTTATGACTTATCTCAGCCCCCTCCTGTCCCGCCACGGTGCGGTGGAAGCCGGCGGACTCGACGCCGGAGTCGCAGCCCACTACGGCGATCCCCTGCGCGAGCAGCGGGAGCTGGCCCGCGGCAACGCCGTCACCGACCTGTCCCACCGCGGCATTGTCACTGTCACCGGTCCCGATCGTCTCAGCTGGCTGAACACCCTGTCATCGCAGAGCGTGAGCGACCTGCAGCCCGGCGGAAGCTCGGAGCTGCTGCTGCTCAGCGTCCAGGGACGCATTGAGCACGACGCACGGATCCTGGATGACGGGAACACCGCCTGGCTGATCGTGGAAGCCGAGGAGGCCCCGGTCCTGGCCCGGTTCCTGGAGCGGATGAAGTTCATGCTCCGGGTGGAGGTGACCGATGCCAGCGCCGACTGGGCCGTTGTTGGATCAGTGGCACCGGTGGAGGCCTGGGGAAGCTACTCCGTCTGGACCGATCCCTGGCCCAACATTGGTGCCGGCGGTTTCGCCTACACCGGCGTCCCTGAGGATTCCCATCCGGGACGAGACCGCCCCTGGCATGAGTATCTGATTCCTGCCGCCGAGCTGGAACAGGCCGTCACGGACTCCGGGCGTACCCTCGCCGGCACCATGGCGTCCGAGGCCCTCCGGATTGCCGCCTGGCGTCCCCGGCTGGGTGCGGAGACCGACGACAAGACCATTCCGCACGAGCTGGACCTGATCCGGACGGCGGTCCATCTGGCGAAGGGCTGCTACAAGGGCCAGGAAACCGTGGCCCGTGTCCACAACCTCGGGCATCCGCCCCGCCGGCTGGTGTTCCTGCAGCTGGACGGTTCCCAGCACACGCTTCCCGCCCCGGGCAGTGCGGTGATGCTGGGCGAGCGAAAGGTGGGAACGGTAACGTCCGTCGCCCAGCACTATGAAATGGGTGCCGTGGCACTGGCCGTGATCAAGCGCTCCGTGGACCCGGCGGCAGAGCTGGTGGTGGACGACGACGGTGAGCCGTACGCAGCCGCGCAGGAAATCATTGTTGCCCCGGACGCCGGCCAGGTTGTGGGCCGTGCCAGCGGCTTCCTGCGCCCGCCCAGGGCCTAGCGGCGTTCAGCGCTGAAACAAGTTGGACCGATGTATGCCAAGTGAAAGGAACTCCATGAGCACCCCGGAATCCCGCCCGGAGATTGACGATGACATCATTGAACTGGCCGGCTTGGTGTTCGATGCTGCGCGTGCCGGTGACACGGAAGGAATCCGGACGTACCTGGATGCCGGCGTACCGGTGAACCTGACCAACGGTTCCGGCGACACGCTGGTGATGCTGGCCTCCTATCACGGCCATGAGGGCCTGACCGCACTGCTGGTTGAGCGGGGCGCGGATGTGAACACCCAAAATGACCGGGGCCAGACCCCGCTGGCAGGTGCCGTCTTCAAGGGCTACGCCGCCATCTTTCGGATCCTGGTTGAAGGGGGAGCAGACCCCGACGCCGGTTCGCCCAGTGCACGCGAAACCGCAGGGTTCTTCCAGCGGCAGGAAATGCTGGATCTGCTGAAATAACTGCAGGCCGGGGACCGGCTGGCAGAGCTAGGCGGTTAGCTGGACTTCGGAGCGGATCCCGACGGCAAGGAAACCTGCTCCGGCCGCCGTCCGGGCCGCCCCGATGTTGTCCAGCGGCGTACGGTACTGCGGGATCAGCCCGGCGGCCATGGACTCTTCCACGGCAATGGCCGTGACGTAGCGTCCCAGTCCGTGCCGGCGGCTGGACGGCGCGGTGAGCGTGGAGATGTCGGCCAGGATGCCGTCCCGGATGCTGTAACCTGCTCCGGCCAGCGGAACCGGAACGTCTGCACTGTCATCGACGACGATGAACATCGATTCCTTGCCGGCCAAGCCTGCCTCAGCGACGTCGTCGGGCGGGCACAAACGCTCCAACTGGACGGCAATCTCCGGATCCTCCGAGACAGTCAGCTCTTCCGCCGGTTCCAGGGGTTCAGGGAAGGCATCGGCAAAACACAGGCGCTCGGATCCAACGGTTCTTCCGCCGTACTCCATGGACAGCCCGGCGAGGGACGTGTGGCGGCTGAGCTCCTCTGCGCTCATGCCCCGGGCACGCCGGGCGGCCCACTCAGGCCCGCAAAAGACTTCACGGCCGAAAAGGCGCATAAACGATACGCTGCGGGATTCATCCTGCACGCTGTAGATTCGCGTACCGTCCCCCGCTGCCGACAGGGCATCATCTGCCAAACCCAGGCGGCGGGACCAGGCGAGCTGGATGATCGCAATTGTTCCCGGATCCAAAGTCATACGTTTCAACCTACACCCGGTCCCGTTTGTTGCCCGTGCGCCGTCAGCCGAAGAGAATGGATGCTTCGTCGTAGCGGTGCCGGGGAACTGTCTTGAGGTTGTCCAGCGCCTTCTCGAAGCCCACGTGCACAATATCCGTCCCGTGCAGGGCCACCATGGTTCCCCACAGTCCGTCGATCACGGAATCGATGGCAGCCATGCCCAGCCGTGTGGCCAGCACCCGGTCGTACGCGGTGGGGACACCTCCGCGCTGGATGTGTCCCAGCACGGTGGCACGGGTTTCAATACCGGTCCGGGCTTCGATCTCCGGGGCCAGCAATTCTCCGATCCCGCCCAGCCGCGGCCGGCCGAAGGCATCCAGCCCGCGTTCTGAGTGCGGGGACTCCATGTCCGTGGTGACGAACCCTTCAGCTACGACGACGAGCGGGGCACGGCCGCGGTCGCGGGCCTGGGTAACCCACTCGGCAATTTGGTCCAGGCTCTGCGGATTCTCCGGAATGAGGATGGCGTGTGCACCGGCAGCCATTCCGGAGTGAAGAGCGATCCACCCGACGTGGCGTCCCATGACTTCGGCCACCATGCAGCGGTGGTGGGACTCGCCGGTGGTCCGCAGCCGGTCGATGGCTTCGGTGGCGATCTGTACGGCGGTGTCGAAACCGAAGGTGTAATCGGTGGCGTCGAGGTCGTTGTCCACGGTCTTGGGGACGCCGACAATATTCAACCCTGCGTCAGTGAGGCGCTGCGCGGCGGCCAGCGTGCCCTCGCCGCCGATCGCGATGATGGCATCGACGCCGAGCCGGTCCATGGTGGCCTTGATTTTCTCCGGCCCGCCGTTGGGTCCCTCGAAGGGATTGGTGCGGGAGGTCCCCAGGATGGTTCCACCCTGTTTCGAAATACCGCGGACGCTGGTTCGGGGGAGATCAATGATGTCTCCGTCCACCACTCCGCGCCACCCGTCCAGGAACCCGACGAACTCCTGGTTGTGGACCTTGATGCCCTTGAGGACGGCTCCGCGGATCACCGCGTTGAGTCCGGGGCAGTCGCCCCCACTGGTCAGGATGCCGATCTTCATGGTTAAACCTCTGGTTCAGTTTGGCAGCGGGTGGATCCTCAGCCTTGATTCTAGCCATCACCGGGCCGCCAGCCATCGAACCGGGGGTCCAACCGGCCCGAAGGAGCCAAAACAGCCCGCCGGTCTATGGTTATCGTCTGCCGATCAGCTGCTCCAGTGCGATGCTCCCGTCCACCTTGGGCAGCAGCAGCCAGGCGGCGAGATACGTCCAGACGCCGACAAAGGGCAGCAGGAAACTGAGCAGGACGGCAATCCGCACTACCGAGACGTCCCAGCCGTACCGCACGGCCAGTCCGGCGCACACGCCGCCGGCCCAGCCCCGGGTCCTGCGGATGGGGGAAGAACGCAGAATGTCAAAGAAACGGTTCATGGTTTCAGCTTGCCTGTTCGTTGGAAGGGGAGTGGGCGTTTCCGCCCCCGGTGAAATGCTTCCGCCCGCCCAGGACGGAGACTGCGCCGCCGAGCAGCAGGGCACCGCCGCCCCCCAGCATCAGGCCCAGAAGTACCGCCAAGGGATCCAGCGTAATGTCGGTCAGCAGCCAGGCAAGGATCAGGACCGCAACGGCGATGATCAGCAGGCCCCAGACAATGGTGCCGGTCCGGACCGGCCTGCGCACGGAAGCGGGTTCCACGGACGAGTCCCCGGGGAAGTGCGAAGCATTCATTGGTTCAGGTCGCTTTCATTCACGGTCACCAGGACGTTGCTGGCGACTCCCTTGATGCGGACCACGAGGGGTTCGCCGGCTGTGTCATTCATGCGTTCGTCCGCCGTTTTCCAGATCCCGCCGGATTCGCTGCGGGTGACACCGTCGTCAATCTGGACGTTCCCGGCAAACATGTCCGCCCGGACGAGGACGGGGATGTCATCCGGGACCAGGACGGTGAGGTCGCTTGCAGCCAGATTGATCGGAACCTCAACAGACGGGTCTGTTTCGTCCGCCAGATAACGCAGGTCCAGATGGCCGTCGGCGGCCGCGAGCGTGTAGCCGCCGGTGGCCGGCGAAGACGAAGTGGGGGACCAGTCTGCGTCATTGGCGACGACGACTGTGTCAAACGTGCCCATGTTGGTACCGGTAACACCGGCACCAACAAGCGCTGCAACGGCGGTGAGGCCTAGAACGCCGGAGGAACGGCCCAGGGACCCGAGGATCACGATGCCGAGTCCGTTGGCCGCGGCGCCGGCAGCAAGTGCCACCGCCACCGGTGTCCCGATGTTGAGAACCGAGGCGTAATCGAGGGTCAGGACGACGCCGATGGTCAGCAGCACAGCACCGAGGACAACGGCCGCTTCGGCGGCTCCGGGCGTGGTCCGCGGCCGGCGGGGCGGGACTGCGGCAGGCCGTACCGATGACCCCGCCGGCCTTCGCGCAGTGTCTCTTTGCGCGGTGTCTTGTTGCACGCTTTGCACGGTGTAAGGGGCAGTGCCCGGCGTGGAATCCGCGGCATAGGGTGCCGGGGACACTGGCGGCATGGACGGCGCAGGCGAGTTAGGAGTGGAGGCACCGCGCGCGGCCCCGCGGCCTCCACGGGTGAAAAGCCAGTAGACCAGCAGACCCAGACCGCCAACCCAGAACAGCGTCCAGAAAAATCCGCCCAGCACCCCGTCGCCTGCCCAGAAAATGCTGGGACTCCCGCCGCCCAGAAGGCACGCCACGAGGGCCCCGGTGGTACCGGTCGTCCACGTCCCGCGCAGGGCTTCCTCGGCATGAATGCGCCCGTCGGGCTCCGGCAGGAACGCCCAGGCCAGACCGTAGAGCAGGAGTCCGCCGCCAAAAAGGCCCAGGACAATGAACAGGCCGCGCACCAGGACCGGATCCAGTCCGGTGCGGGCAGCGATTCCGGAACAGACACCGCCCAGCCAGCGGTCGTCTTCCCCCCGGACGATGCCCAGGGACCGGAGCCAGGTGAAGAAGCCGTTGGGCCGGGGCAGGGGGCGGGTTGGATTCCC
>NZ_JASDDG010000025.1 GCF_030407495.1 Arthrobacter sp. APC 3897
GATGGGTGCTGGGTCATGTTTCCATTCTGGCCGCCTGCAGCGCGTAATGAATCGGGGACTGCCCTGAGGAAACCCTGAGCGAGCCCTGAAAAGAGGAGGGGGACGGCGCCGGGGCACCTCCGGGGGATGCCGAACGTGCTTGGATTGGAACATGGTGGATCCGCTGCTGAGAACAGATGACCGTGTGGTGGCAGGGGTCTGTTCCGGGTTGGCAGTACACCTGGGCTGGTCGGTGAGCCTGGTCCGGGCGCTGATGGTGCTGCTGGCCCTGGCCGGGGGTGCCGGGCTGGTGCTGTATGCCTGGCTGTGGGTGCTTGTTCCCACGGTGGATGAAGCGGCAGACAAAGCCGAGTCCAGCCGGAACCCGCGGAGCGTGGCCCGGAATTTTGCTGCCCATCTCAGCAACCAGCATCCTGAAGAACCCGCCCCGCAGGGCACGTCACCGGCTTCCTCCCGATGGGTGTCGGCAGCCCTCAACCGGGAAGTCCTCGCCGGGCTGGCACTGCTTGCCGTTGCCGGGGCAGTCATTGCCCAGCGGTTCGGCGCTGATGTTAACTGGCAGCTTCTGTTCCCTGCCGGCGCCGTCGTTGCCGGAGCGGTTCTG
The DNA here is from genome assembly GCF_030407495.1 of Arthrobacter sp. APC 3897. Taxonomy (GTDB): domain Bacteria; phylum Actinomycetota; class Actinomycetes; order Actinomycetales; family Micrococcaceae; genus Arthrobacter_B. The sequence continues at coordinate 605 of NZ_JASDDG010000025.1, forward strand.
GCCTGGTCCCAGCTCGATGAGGCCCGCAGGGCGGGTCTGCTCAAACGGGCCGGTGCTGACCGCAGGGCCGGCGCACTGCGGCTGGCGGCCGGACTCGTGCTGGTGGTTGCGGGTGTGATCCTGATGGTGTCCGGCGCTTTTAGCTGGGATGTCCTGCTGGCAGGCCTGGTCGCTTCCGCAGCAGTCCTGGCCGGGGTGGCGCTGGTGTTCGCACCGTGGGCCGTGAAATATTGGCGGGACCTGGAAACGGAGCGGACCGGCCGGATCCGTGAACGCGAACGTGCGGAAATTGCCGCCCACCTGCATGACTCGGTCCTGCAGACTCTGGCCCTCATCCAAAACCGCGCCGGCTCCGAGCAGGATGTCCTTCGCCTGGCCCGGGCGCAGGAGCGCGAGCTGCGGCGGTGGCTTTACGCGGATGATCCGCCGGGTGCCGGGCAACTGTCAGCACACCTCGCTGCGGCGGCTGCTGCGGTTGAGGACGAATACGGATACCCCGTGGAAGTGGTGGCAGTAGGGGACGCACCGCTGGATGCCGCCTCGGACGCCCTGGTCCAGGCTGCGCGCGCCGCCCTCACCAACGCGGCCCGGCATGCACCCGGGCCGGTGTCGGTCTACCTTGAGTGCACCGCAGACCGGGCCGAGGTCTTTATCCGCGACCGGGGAAACGGTTTCGATCCCCGGGACATTCCGGAAGACCGCCTCGGCGTAAGGGAGTCCATCGTGGGCCGGATGAAACGCCACGGCGGTACCGCCGTCATCCGCAGCGGTCCGGAAGGAACCGAAGTGCGGCTGGCGCTCCCGCTGACCCGGCCGGCAGCGGACACCGCGCCGCCGGAGGAAACACCAGACAATATCCATCCGACATCGGAGCACAAATGATTCCCGGCACCATCAACGTTGTGGTGGTTGATGACCACGCAATCTTCCGTTCGGGCCTGAAAGCGGACCTCGATGAACGGCTCCGGGTTACTGCCGAAGCGGACACCGTGGAAACGGCCATCGCCGCGATCCGGGAGCATCGCCCCGCCGTCGTGCTCCTGGACGTCCACCTTCCCGGCGGGGTGGGCGGCGGCGGGGCTGAAGTCATTGCCGGCTGCCGGGATTTGCTGGGCAGCACCCGGTTCCTGGCGCTCAGCGTCTCGGATGCGGCGGAGGACGTGGTGACCGTGATCCGAGCCGGTGCCCGCGGCTATGTCACCAAGACCATCTCCGGAGCCGAGATTTCCGACGCCGTGGTGCGCGTGGCAGGCGGAGACGCAGTGTTTTCGCCCCGGCTGGCAGGTTTTGTCCTGGACGCCTTTGGAACGGCCGCGGTGGCGGCGGTCGATGACGAACTGGACCGCCTGTCCGCCCGTGAACTGGAAGTCATGCGGCTGATCGCCCGCGGCTACAGCTACAAGGAGGTGGCCAGGGAGCTGTTCATCTCCGTCAAGACGGTCGAAACACACGTTTCGGCCGTCCTGCGGAAACTCCAGCTCTCCAACCGGCATGAACTCACCCGCTGGGCGGCGGCCCGCCGGCTCCTCTGACCGGTCCGCCCGCCGGGTCCCGGCGCTGGTTAGCGCGCCCGGCCCAGGAATTCCGTCAGGCGGGACATGCCTTCGGCCAGATCTTCATCGCCCAGGGCGTAGGAGAGGCGAAGATAGCCGGAGGGGCCAAACGCCTCACCCGGTACCACGGCCACTTCCACTGTCTCCAGGATCAGTGCCGCCAGCTCGGCCGAGGTCTGCGGGCGGACCGGACCGTCGGCGCCGGGGAACTCCTTGCCGAGCAGCCCCCGGACATCGGCATAGGCGTAGAAGGCCCCCTTGGGCATGGGGCACTCGACGCCCTCCACTGAATTCAGTGCCGTGACCATGGCCTTGCGGCGGCGGTCAAACGCGGTCTTCATCTCGTCGACGGCGGTCAGCGGCCCGGAGACGGCGGCAAGCGCTGCCATCTGGGACACGTTGGCCACGTTGGAGGACAGATGGGACTGGAGGTTGGTGGCAGCCTTGATCACGTCGGCGGCGGCAATCATCCAGCCCACGCGCCAGCCGGTCATGGCGTAGGTCTTGGCCACACCGTTGAGCACTACCACCTTGTCGCCGAGCTCAGGCGCCGCGGTCGCGATGGAAGTGAACTCCACGCCGTCATACGTCAGGTGCTCATAGATTTCATCGGTGACCACCCACAGGCCGCGTGCTGCAGCCCACCGGCCAATCTCGGCAACCTGCCCGGCGGGATAGACGGCGCCGGTGGGATTGGACGGCGAGCAGAACAGCAGCAGCTTGGTCTTGTCGGTGCAGGCTGCCTCGAGCTGCTCCACGGTCACCATGTAACCCTGCTCAGGCCCGGCAAATACCTCCACGGGAACGCCGCCGGCCAGCCGGATGGCTTCGGGATAGGTCGTCCAGTAGGGAGCGGGGAGCAGAACTTCGTCTCCGGGGTTCAGCAGGGTGGCGAAAGCCTCGTAAACAGCCTGCTTGCCGCCGTTGGTCACCAGGACCCGGCTCGGGTCCACGGCGTAGCCGGAATCACGCAGCGTCTTCTCCGCAATGGCTTTCTTCAGTTCAGGCAGCCCGCCGGCGGGGGAGTAGCGGTGGAAGCGCGGGTTGTGTGCGGCCTCAACGGCGGCATCGACAATGTACTCCGGGGTCGGAAAATCCGGTTCGCCGGCACCGAAGCCAATCACCGGCCGCCCTGCTGCCTTGAGCGCCTTCGCCTTGGCGTCTACGGCAAGTGTCGCGGACTCCGCGATCGATGCGATGCGCTCTGAAATTCGGCCGGTGGAAGGCATGGCGTTCCCGTCTGTGGTTGCGGTGGAGTTCCCGAAAGGGACCTGTAACGTGCGCGGCCGCCGGATTCCCGGCCGCCCTTTCCAGTTTAGGTGCAGGGACGGGCGCATGCCCTTTCTTACGGTGCCGCCGCCAAAAGGCAGGGAAGCAGACCCGCGCGCCGGGGCGGGAAACCCCGGTGAAACTGCCTCCCGGCATGCCGGTTCGACGGAACAGCAAACATTGAGTAGACTGGATCTTCGTGTTGAAGTCCCAACACTGGTCTGTGCCTGTCGCCGGTTCGCTGACGACGGTTATTACCGGTAGAGTGGTTTCCTCCATAGGGTAGTGGCGCAATTGGTAGCGCAGCGGTCTCCAAAACCGCAGGTTGCAGGTTCGAGTCCTGTCTGCCCTGCGCACGGCTGTCATCACGGCAGCTCAGCAGTCCTTCATGAAGCAGCAGTCCCAGCACTTGCTGCGGCTGTGAAACCGAACAGATGAGTGAGGCGATGGTGACCGAGACAGCTGCCGGCAGCTCCAAGGGACACCCCTCCAGCGGGCCCAAGAAGCGCGGCTTCTTCGCGGCCATCGCGCTCTTCCTGCGTCAGGTCATTGCAGAACTGAAAAAGGTGGTCACTCCCACCCGCAAGGAACTGCTGAGATACACCCTTGTGGTCCTGGCCTTCGTGGTCGTGATGATAATTATCGTGACAGTTCTGGATTTTGTCTTTGGTGCGGGAGCACTGTGGATCTTCGGTGAGGGCGGCGGCGAGAGCTAGCGCCTTACTTGAGCCCCGCCCCAAGGGCAGGAACCTCAGGCCTTTGAGCTGGAGCTAGTGACAAACCCTATAGAGCTCTGAAGAAGAAAGCAGGAATCTACGTGTCCGAGCAAGAACTCGAATCACAGATCAATGACAATGCCGCTGATCTGGATGCCGAGGATGAAACGACCGCAGCAGACGTCACTGAGACGCCCGCTGAGGCCGACGTTCCGGCAGAGGATGCCGACGCCGCCGATGAGGCCGTGAACTCTGATTCCGCAGAATCCGAAGAAGAGCCCGAGGAAGATCCCGCAGAAGCCTTCAAGGCCAAGCTGCGGCGCCAGGAGGGTGACTGGTACGTCATCCACTCCTACGCAGGTTACGAAAACCGCGTTAAGGCCAATCTTGAGACCCGCATCCAGACCATGGAAATGGAAGATAACATCTTCGAAATCCAGGTCCCGATGGAGGAAGTCGTCGAGATCAAGAACACCACGCGCAAGATCGTCAACCGGGTCCGCATTCCCGGTTATGTACTGGTCCGCATGGAACTGACCGACGCCTCCTGGGGTGTTGTGCGGCATACCCCCGGTGTCACAGGCTTTGTGGGCAACGCCCACAACCCGGTGCCGCTGAGCCTCAAAGAGGTTTACTCCATGCTGGAGCACACCGTGGTTGCCCCGAAGATTGAGCCCGGCAAGCCTGCACAGGAATCTTCGAATTACGCAGTGGACTTCGAGGTCGGCGAGCCCGTCACGGTCAACGAAGGACCGTTCGAGACGCTTCAGGCCACGATCTCCGAGATCAAGCCCGAGTCCCAGCAGCTGGTGGTCCTCGTGACCATCTTCGAGCGCGAGACTCCGGTGACCCTTGGCTTCGGCCAGGTCACCAAGCTGCAGTAACACAAAGACTTCGTTGCCTGCAGGGCGGCTTTACCCTGCCGGCAGCGTCCGGCCGCCACGCCATGGCGGCCACCAACCCGGACGGACGCTCCTGTTCCCCGGGAACATAATTTAGAGAAGGACCCTTTCATGGCCCCCAAGAAAAAGGTCACCGGCCTCATCAAGCTGCAGATCAACGCAGGTGCCGCCAACCCGGCTCCTCCGATTGGTCCGGCACTTGGCCAGCACGGTGTCAACATCATGGAATTCTGCAAGGCGTACAACGCTGCAACGGAATCCCAGCGCGGCAACGTTATTCCGGTTGAAATCACCGTTTACGAAGACCGTTCGTTCACCTTCATCACGAAGACCCCTCCGGCTGCACAGCTGATCAAGAAGGCTGCCGGCGTTGCCAAGGGTTCCGCAACCCCGCACACCGCCAAGGTTGCCAACCTGACCCAGGCTCAGGTCGAAGAGATCGCCACCATGAAGATGGAAGACCTCAACGCCAACGACGTCAAGGCTGCTGCCAAGATCATCGCCGGCACCGCCCGCTCCATGGGTATCACCGTAGAAGGCTAATATCGCCTTTTCCGTGACGCGGGTCCGCCCGCGGAACAAACATTTACACTCATTTAGCTGCTCGTCCCACTGGGTACGACGGCGTGTGGCAGGGCCGAGCGCGGTCCGACAGACCACAACTGCACAAGGAGAAAAAGCAGATGGCAAAGCGCAGCAAAGCATATGAAGCAGCTGTAGCCAAGATCGATGCGGACAAGCTGTACGCACCGGTTGAGGCTGTAGAGCTGGCAAAGGAAACCAACCCCTCCAAGTTCGATGCCACCGTTGAGGTTGCATTCCGACTGGGCGTTGACCCCCGCAAGGCCGACCAGATGGTCCGCGGCACGGTTAACCTGCCCCACGGTACGGGTAAGACTGCCCGCGTCCTGGTTTTCGCAACGGGTGAGAAGGCAGAGCAGGCTATTGCAGCCGGCGCCGACTTCGTTGGTTCCGATGACATGATCGAAAAGGTTGCAGCCGGCTGGACCGACTTCGACGCCGCCGTTGCCACCCCGGACATGATGGGCAAGGTTGGCCGCCTCGGCCGCGTCCTCGGCCCGCGTAACCTGATGCCGAACCCGAAGACCGGCACGGTTACCCCGAACGTCGCCAAGGCTGTCACCGACATCAAGGGCGGCAAGATCGACTTCCGCGTCGACAAGCACTCCAACCTGCACTTCATCATCGGCAAGGTGTCCTTCGATCAGCAGAAGCTGGCCGAGAACTACGCCGCAGCCCTGGAGGAAGTCCTGCGCCTGAAGCCGTCCGCGGCCAAGGGACGCTACATCCAGAAGGCAACCGTTTCCACCACGTTCGGCCCGGGCATCTCCGTTGACCCCAACGTCACGAAGGTTCTCGCCGACGCATAATTCGGGTCCGGGGCGCCGGCGTTCCGATTCCGTCTGAGAGGCGGCCGCAGCGTTTCGCTGCGGCCGCTTTTTTTGTGCCTTGCTGCAGGTTGCGGCAGGATGTGAGCCATGACACCTGCCGCCGCGGTTATTGCTCCGCTGTCCATCCCCGGGAGCCTGGACGCAACGGATCCTGCCGCGGCGGACTTTATTGCCGCGGTTGACCTTCTGAACGAGGCACTGCGCGAGACGTGGGGCAACGATGACTTCCGGGATTCACCCCTGACCCAGCTGGCGGGTTTTCGGCCCTCATCCATGCGGCGGCGGATCCTGCTGGGTGCGCGGGTTGGCAGGGAGCTCGTGGGAGTGGCCACGCTGAAGCTGCCGCTGCTGGACAACATCCATACGGCATGGGTCCAGGTGGCGGTGGCGCCGGGGTCCCGCGGAGCCGGCCTGGGGCGACGCCTGTATGCCGCCGCCGAACAGGCTGCAGCGGCAGACGGGCGCCGGACCCTCCTGGCCGAAACCGACCATCCCGTGCGGCCCGTCGCAGGTTCGGCCGTGGATGCAGATCCTGTGATGGCGCCGAAAAGCGGGACCGGAGCCATTCCTGCAGACCGTGCCGCACGTTTTGCCGCAGGCAGGGATTTTGAGCTGGAGCAGGTGGAGCGGGTCAGCGTCCTGGATTTGACGCCCAGCACCGGCTGGCAGGGAAGGCTGGATGCTGCAGCCGGGCATGCCGGAGCGGATTATGCCCTTGAATTCTGGCAGGGTGCCTGCCCGGAGCGGCTGGTGGATTCCTATGCGCTGCTGCGGCAAAGGATGAGCACGGATGCGCCCCTGGCCGGCTTGGACGTGCAGGAGGAACGGTGGGACGCCGAAAGAGTCCGTGAGGGCGAAGCGAAAGTCCGGCACATGGATGCCGAAGAGCTGGTGAGCGCCGTCCGGCACGTTCCTACCGGGCAGCTTGTGGGGCATTCGGTCCTGATGGTCTTTCGCAGCAACCCGGCTGTGGCCTTTCAGGATGACACTCTGGTCCTGGCGGAGCACCGGGGCCACGGACTCGGCATGCTCCTCAAGACGGCCAACCTGGTGCGGCTGAGGCAGGAGCTGGCAGCGGCATCACGTGTTTGGACTTGGAACGCCGCCGAGAACGTTCACATGCTGGCCATCAATGACGCGCTGGGGTTTGGGGCCGTGGGCTATTCGGGGGAGTGGCAGAAGCTGCTGTGAGCGTCGATTTGGTCCGGCAGCAATTCTCCCGTAGGCTGGATATACCAAAGACCGTCGGTCGATGTGCTTTCAATCCCACTCTCATCCTGGATCTCCGGGAATGCGGGTGGACTCCGGTTGATCGGACATCCGAAAGTCCCCTCAGAGGGCGGCCTGCGCAGGTGAACGAACTCAGCCAAATGGTACGCGTCAAAGCGTGCCTGCTGCTAAGCCCCGTGCATCTGCCCGGGGCGTTTTTTATGTTCGGGACCCGATCCACCGGCACTATTTCCCCGGAAGGAGGGTTAGATGGCAACCCCGACAAAGGTATCGGCAGTTGAGGAAATCGTTACCGATTTCAAGGACTCAACTGCTGCCGTCCTAACCGAATACCGCGGGCTCACCGTTGCACAGCTCAAGGAGCTGCGTCGTTCGCTCGGCCAGGACACCAAGTACTCGGTCGTCAAGAACACCCTGACTGGCATTGCAGCCAAGGAAGCCGGCATCGACGCGTTCGACGGCCAGCTTGCCGGACCTACTGCAATCGCCTTCATCAAGGGTGACGCAGTTGCAGCTGCAAAGAGCCTGACGGATTTTGCGAAGACCAACCCGCAGCTGATCATCAAGACCGGTGTTTTCGAGGGCAACGCCCTGGACGCTTCCGGTGTTGCTGCTCTGGCTGCTCTTGAATCCCGTGAGCTCCAGCTTGCACGAGTCGCCGGTGTCCTCAAGGCGCCGATGTCCATGCTGGCACGCTCTGTCGATGCACTGCGCGTGAAGCTCGAAGACGGAAGCGATTCCGCTCCCGCCGCTGAAGAGGCTCCGGCCGCTGAAGAAGCTCCGGCCGCAGAAGCAGCCACCGAAGAGTAATCACTCTTCCACCCCACACTCCGGTGCCGACGCACCACTATGGTGCCCGCGCACCACTTATAGGAAGGACGCCACACCATGGCGAAGCTGACCAACGAAGAGCTCATTGAAGCCTTCAAGGAACTGTCCATCATCGAGCTCTCCGACTTCGTGAAGCTCTTCGAAGAGACCTTCGACGTTACCGCTGCTGCTGTTGCAGTTGCCGGTCCCGCCGCCGGTGCTGCCGAGGCCGAGGACGAGAAGACCGAATTCGACGTCATCCTCGAATCTGCCGGTGACAAGAAGATTGCAGTCATCAAGGAAGTTCGTGCCCTGACTTCCCTGGGCCTGAAGGAAGCCAAGGACGTTGTCGACAGCGCCCCGAAGGCTGTCCTGGAAGGTGCTACGAAGGAAGCCGCAGACAAGGCAAAGGAAGCCCTCGAGGCTGCCGGCGCAACGGTTACCGTCAAGTAGTAGTTTTTCCCGCCGCGGCTTGACGCCGCGCAGACAAAAAGACCCCGTCCTTTGGACGGGGTCTTTTTGTTCAGCTGCGGTACCCGTATCCCCGCATGCGCTACTGTTGGCCGAAAACAGACGGGGAGGATGGCCCGACGGCGAAGCAACAGACGCTGCTGGTGGGATTGCTGGCCGTGGGCGCCGCAGCCTGCGTGCTGACCGGTGCCCTCCCGGGGCCGGAATTCGCTGCGCTGATGAACCGCATCGGGCCGCTCATGGTCTTTGTCACGGCTATGACGGTGGTCAGCTACCTCGCTGACGCGGCAGGGCTGTTCCGGGTCGTTACGGCCTTCGCGGCAAAGCTGGGTTGCGGACGGACCCTGTGGCTTTGGTTCCTCGTGCTGGCGCTGACCACAGGTGCCAGCGTGTTCCTGTCGCTGGACACCGCCGTCGTACTGGTCACCCCGTTGGTGATTTCCCTGGCAGGTTCCGCGGGAATCCGGCCTATTGTTTTTGCGCTGAGCACCGTGTGGCTGGCGAACACCGCTTCCCTTCTGCTGCCGGTATCCAACCTGACAAACCTGCTGGCGCAGCAGAAGTCAGGGATCCATCCGCTGGAATATGCTGCCCTTCTCTGGCTTCCGTCGCTGGCCGGAATCCTCGTCCCGGTCCTGCTGCTGTGGCTGGTCTTCCGGCATGAGCTGAGCGGCCGATACGCGGCTCCGGCCGGCATTAATTCTGATGATGTACCAGACCGGGGTCTCCTGCGGCTGAGCATGGCTGTGATGGGGCTGCTTCTCCCGGCGCTGGTGAGCGGCATTCAGGTTGCCGTACCGGCCACGGCTGCCGCCCTGGTGCTGGCGGCGGCTTTCCTGCTGCGGATGCCGCGGGCCTTCAAGACAGACATGCTCCCGGTCCTGCCGGTAATCCTCGCCGTGAGTCTTTTTATTGTGGTTCAGACGGCGCACAGCCACGGGCTGGGCGCCCTGCTGGGGCAGGCCGCAGGGTCCGGGGAGGGCTTCAGGGATCTGCTGCGGCTGGCCGGTGCAGGAGCAGCCGCCTCCAATGCCGTGAACAACCTGCCCGCCTATCTGGCGCTGGAGCCTGCAGCCGAAACCCCGGTCCGGCTGGGGGCACTGTTGATCGGGGTGAACCTGGGCGCGGTCGTTACCCCCTGGGGCTCCCTGGCCACCCTGCTGTGGTATGACCGCATGCGAACGCAGGGGCTGCGGGTGAGGTGGGGCCGGTTCATGCTGGCGGGCCTGGTGGCCGCGACCGGAACCACGGCTGCCGCAACGGCGGCGCTGGCATTCCTTCGCTAGCGGCCGCCGGCCGGACACCGTGCGGCGCCCGGCCGGCGGAAAAGGACTGGTTAGGCCTCGTCGCGGAACAGCAGCAGTGCTTCACCCTGACCGCCGCCGCCGCACAGGGCGACGGCAGCTTTGCCGGTTCCGCGGCGCTGCAGTTCGAAGGCTGCGGTCAGGGCCAGACGGGCACCCGAGGCTCCAATGGGGTGGCCGAGGGCAATGGCGCCGCCATACAGGTTGCACTGCTCCAAATCCATTCCGAGTTCGTTCAGGGACTGGACGGCCACTGCACCGAAAGCTTCATTGATCTCGATGAAATCCAAGTCCGAGACGGTCCAGCCCGCCCGGTCCAGTGCGGCGAAAATGGCGTTGGAGGGCTGTGAGTGCAGGCTGTTGTCAGGGCCGGCCACCTGTCCCGGTGCACCCACCACGGCCAGCACGTCCAGGCCGTTGTGCTCAGCGTAGGCGCGCGTGGTGAGGATGAGGGCGGCTGCGCCGTCTGAGAGCGGCGAGGAGTTGCCTGCGGTGATGGTGCCTTCGGAATCAAAGGCAGGACGCAGACCGGCAAGGGTTTCGGTGGTTGTAGCCGGACGCACACCCTCGTCGGAGGTGAGGATCAGCGGTTCACCCCGGCGCTGCGGAACAGTGACGGGCACAATCTCGGCTTCAAAGACTCCGGACGCCATGGCAGCGGCAGCCCGGCGGTGCGAAGCTGCGGCCACTTCGTCCTGTTCCAGGCGCTTGATCGCCAGTTTGGTGTTGCCGCGTTCGGTGGAGATGCCCATTGAGTCATGGTCAAAGGCATCGGTCAGCCCGTCGTGGGCCACGGAATCCAAGGCGCTGATGTTGCCGTAGTTCCAGCCCTGGCGGGACCCGGGCAGCAGATGCGGTCCGTTGGTCATGGATTCCTGGCCGCCGGCCACCACCACCGTGGCTTCACCGCCGCGGATCAGGCGGGCGGCGTCGGCCACGGAGGCAAGGCCGGACAGGCAAACCTTGTTGATGGTCACCGTAGGGACATCCCAGCCAATGCCGGCTTTGATGGAGGACTGGCGGGCCGGGTTCTGTCCGCAGCCGGCCTGGACCACGTGGCCCATGATGACGGCGGAAACATCGGCAGCCGGTACCCGGGCCTGCTCCAAGGCACCTGCAATGGCGAAGGCGCCGAGTTCCACGGCGCTAAAAGAGGCAAGCTGGCCGTTCAATCGTCCCTGCGGGGTGCGTGCACCACCGACGATGACCACTTCGGTCATGGCTGCTGCATCTTGGTCTGGACGGTTGCTCATGGCTGGGTGTCACTTTCGTCGTCGAATCTGCGGTGCGCCGGGTGCTGGGGACCACGCTTGAACAAGGGTACGTCAAGACACAGGTACGGAGAGAGAAGAGTCACACTGGCTGCGGAGGGCGGCCGGGCCCCGGCGCGCACATTGGGGGCCGCGTGCGGTAAGGTATCTGTATCCGATGCGTCAGCGGTGCGCCGGTGTTGCCTGTAGCTCCCCGTAGTACGGCCGGCTGAAACATGATTTTCAGTCTCGCCCCGCGGGTTGAGCCACGCAGGGTTGCAGGGACCGGGTAGACTTGTCTGCCCATAATGCCCTATAGTAGATATTTGCTTCCCTCTCTTAACCTTCAGCCTTCATATAGCGGTGGGCTCCGTCCTGTGCCAGGCAGCGTTTTGCGCGCCCGGCCGGATGTAAGGACGCACGCGGACCAGGTCCGTTCTGTGCAGAGAAGGAGGCGCGAAACACGCCTGAAGGTCTGTGGAAGGATCCCTCTTGGTCGCCTCGAGCACCTCTAATAATGCAACCGCTAACATCCCGGAGAGCATCGCTCCCCGGATTTCATTCGCAAAGATTCACGAACCGCTTGACGTTCCCAATCTTCTTGCCCTGCAGACTGACAGCTTTGACTGGCTAGTCGGCAACGAGCGCTGGAAGGAACGCCTGCGCAAGGCCCAGGAAGAGGGCGACGCAGGTTTCGCAACTACCTCCGGCCTCGCAGACATCTTCGAGGAAATCTCCCCGATCGAGGATTTCCAGGGCACCATGTCCCTGAGCTTCTCCGAACCGGAGTTTGCCGACCCGAAGTACACCATGGCTGAGTGCAAGGACCGGGACGCTACGTACTCGGCTCCGTTGTACGTTAAAGCCGAATTCATGAACAACAACACGGGCGAAATCAAGCAGCAGACCGTGTTCATGGGCGACTTCCCCCTCATGACAGACAAGGGAACGTTCGTCATCAACGGCACCGAGCGTGTCGTCGTTTCCCAGCTGGTCCGTTCACCGGGTGCCTACTTCGAGCGCACCGCTGACAAGACCAGTGACAAGGACATCTACACCGCGAAGATCATTCCTTCCCGCGGTGCATGGTTCGAACTGGAAATCGACAAGCGCGACCAGGTGGGCGTCCGCCTGGACCGCAAGCGCAAGCAGTCCGTCACCGTGCTGCTCAAGGCACTGGGCTGGACCGAAGGCCAGATCCTGGAAACCTTCGGCGAGTACGACTCCATCCGTGCCACCCTGGAGAAGGACCCCACGGAAACCCGCGAAGATGCCCTGCTGGACATCTACCGCAAGCTCCGTCCGGGCGAGCCGCCCACGGTCGAGGCTGCCCAGACCCTGCTGGACAACCTGTACTTCAACCCCAAGCGCTACGATCTGGCCAAGGTTGGCCGCTACAAGATCAACCGCAAGCTGGGCATCGACAAGCCGCTGACGGACTCCGACGCTTCGGTCCTGAACAACGATGACATCGTTGCCATGATCAAGTTCCTCGTTGCCCTGCACGCCGGCGAGAAGACCGTTCCGGGCAAGCGCGACGGCGAGGACGTGGACATCCGCGTCGAGGTCGATGACATCGACCACTTCGGCAACCGCCGCATCCGCGCCGTCGGCGAACTCATCGAGAACCAGATCCGTACGGGCCTGTCCCGCATGGAGCGTGTTGTCCGTGAGCGCATGACGACCCAGGACGTCGAGGCCATCACGCCGCAGACGCTCATCAACATCCGTCCCGTCGTGGCCGCGATCAAGGAGTTCTTCGGAACCTCCCAGCTCTCGCAGTTCATGGACCAGAACAACCCGCTCGCCGGACTGACGCACAAGCGCCGCCTGTCCGCGCTGGGCCCGGGTGGTCTGTCCCGCGACCGCGCAGGCATGGAAGTCCGAGACGTCCACCCCTCGCACTACGGCCGTATGTGCCCCATCGAAACCCCTGAAGGCCCGAACATTGGTCTGATCGGTTCGCTGGCGTCCTACGCCCGCATCAACGCGTTCGGTTTCATCGAAACCCCGTACCGCAAGGTTGTCGACGGCGTTGTCACCGATCAGGTTGATTACCTGACCGCTGACGACGAAGTTGAGCGCACCATTGCCCAGGCAAACGCTCCGCTGCGCGAAGACATGCACTTCGCCGAGGACCTGGTCCTCGTCCGTGCCCGCGGCGGTTCCGGCGAGCCCGTGCTCGTTGAGCCCGAAGGCGTGGAGTACATGGACGTTTCCCCGCGCCAGATGGTGTCGGTGGCAACTGCCCTGATTCCGTTCCTGGAACACGATGACGCCAACCGCGCCCTCATGGGTGCGAACATGCAGCGCCAGGCTGTGCCGCTGCTCCGTTCCGAGCGCCCCGTTGTGGGTACCGGCATGGAGAAGTACGCCGCCGTTGACGCAGGGGACTCCGTTACCGCCGTCAAGCCCGGTGTTGTCACCGAGGTCTCCGCTGAGCTTGTTACCGTCATGAACGACGACGGCACCGAGACCAGCTACCCGATCATGAAGTTTGCGCGCTCCAACCAGGGCAACGCCTACAACCAGCGGGTACTGGTATCCGAAGGCGCACGCGTCGAGGTCAACAGCATCATCGCCGACGGTCCCTCCACGGACCAGGGTGAACTTGCTCTGGGTAAGAACCTGCTCGTGGCATTCATGTCATGGGAAGGCCACAACTACGAAGATGCCATCATCCTCTCGCAGCGCATGGTCTCCGACGATGTGCTGACCTCCATCCACATCGAGGAGCACGAAGTTGATGCCCGCGACACCAAGCTTGGTGCCGAGGAAATTACCCGTGACATCCCCAATGTCTCCGAGGAAGTGCTCTCCCAGCTGGACGAGCGCGGCATCATCCACATCGGTGCCGAGGTTGAAGCCGGCGACATCCTGGTTGGCCGCGTCACCCCCAAGGGTGAAACGGAACTGACCCCGGAAGAGCGCCTGCTGCGCGCCATCTTCGGCGAGAAGAGCCGCGAAGTCCGCGACACCTCCCTGAAGGTGCCCCACGGCGAGTCCGGCACCGTCATTGGTGTCCGCATCTTCGACCGCGACAACGACGACGAGCTGCCCCCGGGCGTGAACCAGCTGGTGCGCGTCTACGTGGCGCACAAGCGCAAGATCACGGACGGCGACAAGCTGGCCGGCCGCCACGGCAACAAGGGCGTCATCTCCAAGATCCTCCCGATCGAAGACATGCCGTTCATGGAAGACGGAACCCCCGTTGACATCGTCCTGAACCCGCTGGGTGTTCCGGGCCGAATGAACGTGGGTCAGGTTCTGGAAATCCACCTGGGCTGGGCTGCCAAGCAGGGCTGGAAGATCGACGGCAATCCGGAGTGGGTCCAGAACCTGCCGGCTCTGCCGCGTGAAACCGGTCCGACGACGGTTGCCACCCCGGTGTTCGACGGCGCCAGTGAAGATGAAATCACCGGCCTGCTCGATTCCACCAACGTGACCCGTGACGGCAACCGCCTGATCGGTGCTTCCGGCAAGGCGAGGATGTTCGACGGCCGCTCCGGCCAGCCGTTCCCGGAGCCCATCTCCGTGGGCTACATGTACATCCTGAAGCTGCACCACCTTGTTGACGACAAGATCCACGCACGCTCCACCGGCCCGTACTCCATGATCACGCAGCAGCCGCTGGGTGGTAAGGCACAGTTCGGTGGCCAGCGCTTCGGTGAAATGGAAGTTTGGGCCCTGGAAGCGTACGGCGCCGCCTACACGCTGCAGGAACTGCTCACGATCAAGTCCGATGACATCCATGGCCGCGTGAAGGTCTACGAAGCCATCGTCAAGGGCGAGAACATCCCGGAACCGGGCGTTCCGGAGTCCTTCAAGGTGCTCATCAAGGAAATGCAGTCGCTCTGCCTGAATGTGGAAGTACTCTCCACCGAGGGCAACACGATTGAAATGCGTGACTCGGATGAAGAAGTCTTCCGGGCCGCGGAAGAACTGGGTATTGATCTGTCCCGCGCAGAGCCCAGCTCCGTAGAAGAGGTTTAGTCGAGCCGGCCGGCCCGCTTGACGCGGGCCGGCCTCCGGCAGCCGCTTCCCGTACCCGAGACATTCAGATTTAGAGAACAAGAGAGAACAGGGACCCATGTCCAACGATTCCACGTTCGGCCTTATGCGAATCGGCCTTGCCACCGCGGATGAAATCCGCGGTTGGTCTTACGGCGAGGTCAAGAAGCCGGAAACCATCAACTACCGAACCCTGAAGCCGGAGAAGGACGGTCTTTTCTGCGAAAAGATCTTCGGTCCTTCCCGCGACTGGGAATGCTACTGCGGTAAGTACAAGCGCGTGCGCTTCAAGGGCATCATCTGTGAGCGCTGCGGTGTCGAGGTTACCCGTGCCAAGGTGCGCCGCGAGCGCATGGGCCACATTGAGCTCGCCGCTCCCGTGACCCACATCTGGTACTTCAAGGGTGTCCCGTCCCGTCTGGGCTACCTGCTGGACCTGGCTCCGAAGGACCTCGAAAAGGTCATTTACTTTGCCGCCTACATGATCACCTCGGTGGACGAAGAGAACCGCCACGCGGAACTTCCGAACCTGCAGGCTGAGCACGACCTGGAGCGCAAGCACCTCGTCGACCAGCGCGACTCCGACATCGCCGCCATCGCCAAGGACCTTGAGGGCGAAATTGCACGCCTTGAGGGAGAAGGCGCCAAGGCAGCCGACAAGAAGAAGGCACGCGACTCCGCCGACCGCCAGATGGCCAAGGTCCGCCGCGACGCCGACAACAACATCGAGCGCCTCGAGCAGGTCTGGGAACGCTTCAAGAACCTTAAGGTCGGCGACCTCGAGGGTGACGAAGGCCTGTACCGCGAACTGCGCGACCGCTACGGTCTGTACTTCGAAGGCTCCATGGGCGCCGAAGCCATCAAGCAGCGCCTTGAGGACTTCGACATGCAGGCTGAGTCCGAGCTGCTGCGCGACATCATCCAGAACGGCAAGGGCCAGCGCAAGACGCGTGCCCTGAAGCGCCTGAAGGTTGTCAACGCCTTCCTCACCACCACCAACAGCCCGCTGGGCATGGTCCTGGACGCCGTCCCGGTCATCCCGCCGGAACTGCGCCCGATGGTTCAGCTCGACGGCGGCCGTTTCGCGACGTCCGACCTCAACGACCTGTACCGCCGCGTGATCAACCGCAACAACCGCCTGAAGCGCCTGCTGGATCTCGGTGCCCCCGAGATCATCGTGAACAACGAAAAGCGCATGCTCCAGGAAGCTGTTGACTCCCTGTTCGACAACGGCCGCCGCGGCCGCCCGGTCACCGGACCGGGCAACCGCCCGCTGAAGTCGCTCTCCGACATGCTCAAGGGCAAGCAGGGACGTTTCCGCCAGAACCTTCTGGGTAAGCGCGTTGACTACTCCGGCCGTTCCGTCATTGTTGTTGGCCCGCAGCTGAAGCTGCACCAGTGCGGTCTGCCCAAGCAGATGGCCCTGGAGCTCTTCAAGCCGTTCGTGATGAAGCGCCTGGTTGACCTCAACCACGCACAGAACATCAAGAGCGCCAAGCGCATGGTCGAGCGTTTCCGCCCGCAGGTCTGGGACGTACTGGAAGAGATCATCACCGAACACCCGGTGCTGCTCAACCGTGCACCCACCCTGCACCGCCTCGGCATCCAGGCCTTCGAACCGCAGCTCGTTGAAGGCAAGGCCCTTCAGCTGCACCCGCTGGTCTGCGGCGCCTTCAACGCTGACTTCGACGGTGACCAGATGGCAGTGCACCTGCCGCTGAGCCCCGAAGCGCAGGCGGAAGCACGCATCCTGATGCTGTCCTCGAACAACATCCTGAAGCCGTCCGACGGCCGCCCGGTCACCCTGCCTTCGCAGGATATGATCATCGGCCTGCACCACCTCACCACCAAGAAGGAAGGCGCAGCAGGCGAAGGCCGGTTCTTCACGACACCGGCTGAAGCCCTGATGGCGTACGACCTCGGTGAGCTGGACCTGAACGCCCAGATCAGCATGCGTCTGGAAGGCTTCGTGCCCTCCGCCGACCGTCCGGCCCCGGAAGGCTGGGAAGAAGGCACTCCCGCCCTCATCCAGACCTCCCTCGGCCAGGTCATCTTCAACCAGACCCTGCCTGCGGATTACCCGTGGGTCGAGAAGGTTGCAGACAAGGGCCAGCTGTCCGCCATTGTGAACGACCTGGCAGAGCGGTACCCGAAGGTCATGACGGCGGCAACGCTGGATAACCTGAAGGACGCCGGTTTCTACTGGGCCACCCGCTCAGGCGTCACCGTTGCCATCTCGGACATCTCCGCGCCGATCGATAAGCCGGCCATCATGGAGGTTTACGAAGCACAGGCTGCCAAGGTTGAAAGCCAGTACGGCAAGGGCCTGATCGCCGAAGACGAGCGCCGCCAGGAGCTCATCGACATTTGGAACAAGGCAACGAACGAAGTTGCTGCGGCCATGCGTGCGAACATGCCCAAGGAAAACAACATCAACCGCATGGTGTCTTCCGGTGCCCGTGGTAACTGGCTGCAGGTTCGCCAGATTGCCGGTATCCGTGGCCTGGTGGCCAACCCTAAGGGTGAGATCATCCCCCGCCCGATTAAGTCCTCGTACCGCGAGGGTCTGTCGGTGCTGGAGTACTTCATCGCCACCCACGGTGCCCGTAAGGGTCTTGCCGATACCGCTCTGCGTACCGCCAACTCGGGTTACCTGACCCGTCGTCTGGTGGACGTTTCCCAGGACGTCATTGTCCGCGAGGAAGACTGCGGCACCGAGCGCGGCCTGAACGTCACCATTGCGGTGCCGGATTCCAACGGCGAGCTGCAGCTGCACGAAGAGGTCGAGAACTCGGCGTACGCCCGTACGCTGGCCACCGACGTCACCGACCCGCAGGGCAACGTCCTGGCCAAGGGCGGCGACGATGTGGGCGACGTCCTCATCGCGAAGCTGTTCGAAGCCGGTGTTACCGACATCAAGGTCCGCTCCGTACTCACCTGTGAGTCCGCCGTCGGTACCTGTGCACTGTGCTACGGCCGCTCCCTGGCCACGGGTAAGACCGTGGACATCGGCGAGGCCGTCGGCATCATCGCCGCACAGTCCATTGGTGAGCCGGGTACCCAGCTGACCATGCGTACCTTCCACACCGGTGGTGTTGCTTCCGCTGAGGACATCACCCAGGGTCTGCCCCGTATCCAGGAGCTCTTCGAAGCACGTACCCCCAAGGGTGTTGCTCCGATCTCCGAGACCGCGGGCCGGGTCACCATTGAAGAGAGCGACCGCCAGATGCGTCTGGTTGTTACTCCCGATGACGGTTCGGAAGAAATCGCGTACCCGGTCCTGCGCCGTGCCCGCCTGCTGGTTGCCGACGGCGACCACGTTGAGGTTGGCCAGCAGCTGGTCTTCGGTGCGGTGGATCCCAAGCAGATCCTCCGTATCCTTGGCCCGCGCAAGGCACAGGAATTCCTGGTGGACGAAGTCCAGCGCGTGTACCGCAGCCAGGGTGTAGGCATCCACGACAAGCACGTGGAAGTCATCGTCCGCCAGATGCTGCGCCGCGTGACCGTGATCGAGTCCGGCGATTCGGACCTGCTCCCGGGTGAGCTGGCCGAGCGCCGCCGCTTCGAGTCCGAGAACCGCCGCGTGGTATCCGAGGGCAAGAAGCCGGCCTCCGGCCGTCCCGAGCTCATGGGTATCACCAAGGCGTCGCTGGCAACCGAGTCCTGGCTGTCCGCTGCTTCCTTCCAGGAAACCACCCGCGTCCTGACGCAGGCGGCCATGGAAGGCAAGAGTGATCCGCTGCTCGGCCTCAAGGAGAACGTCATCATCGGTAAGCTGATCCCGGCCGGAACGGGTCTGCCCCGTTACACCGAGGTCACCGTCGAACCGACCGAAGAAGCAAAGGCCAACCTCTTCACCGGCCCGAGCGCCTTCAGCGACTTCGACTACGCCGGAGTTGACGGCGGCCTGAGCCCCGAGTTCCACGCCATCCCGCTGGATGACTACGACATGGGCAGCGACTTCCGCTAACCTGCAACGCTGCGGCAGGCCTCCGTGCCCGCCGCAGTAAGGAAAGGTCCCGCACCGTTTTGGTGCGGGACCTTTCGCGTTTGTGCCAAACTCTGGGAATGGCCAATTCCCGCTCGGGAGACACAATGACCACCCGGATCGTGCGGATCATCAGTGCCTTCGATGAGACCCATTCTTCACTGCCCGTTGCAGCGGTGGCGCGGCGTGCCGACCTGCCGCTGTCCACCGCCCACCGCCTCGTGGCGGAACTTGCGGGGCACGGGCTGCTGCAGCGTGAACCCTCCGGCGAGATCCGGCTTGGACTCAGGCTCTGGGAACTGGCCAGCCGGAGCTCAGCTGCCCTGGACCTCAAAGCGGTGGCGATGCCGTTCATGGAGGATCTGCAGGCGGTGGTCCGCCAGCATACCCAGCTGTCCGTACTCCGGGGCGACGAAGTGCTTTTTATCGAACGGCTTTCCAGCCGAGGGTCCGTCCTGAACCACGCCAGAGTGGCAGGCAGGCTTCCGCTGCATATTTCCTCCTCCGGGATGGTCCTGATGGCGCACTCGCCCCGGCACGTGCAGGCAGCCTTTCTGGCCCGCGCAGCGGAAACGGCAGGCACCGGGATGCCCCCGGCAGCGGAACTGAGGCGGCAGTGGGCCCACATGCGGCAGACCGGATACGCGAGCCTGCCCGGAACCGTGGTCGCAGAGACCACGGGCATCGCAGTTCCGGTTCCGGACGCCACAGGTTACGCCGCTGCAGCCCTGGGGGTGGTTGTTCCCTCCGGGACGGAAAACCCGTCCGCCACCGTCCCGGCACTGATGACCGCGGCCCGTGGAATCTCCCGCGGCCTGGTGCAACTCGGCGCCACCTTTCCCATTCAATGAGAATCGCTTGGCCGCCACTGCGTGACCCGGCACACACTTGAGGCACGTTCGCAGCAACAGCTTTTCAAGGAGTACTGCATGGGCGCAGCACACACGGTTCTCAGGACCAGGGTCGGCATTGTGGGCGGAGGGCCGGCAGGGCTGATGCTTTCGCATCTGCTCGCCCAAGCCGGCATCGGGAGCATCGTGGTGGAGAAGCGGGACTATGAAACCATCCGCGCCACGCACCGTGCCGGAATCCTGGAGCACGGGTCGGTGCGGATGCTCACCGAGGACGGTGTCAGCAACAGGGTCCTCACTGACGGGCACCGCCACGACGGCATTGACCTTCGCTTCGGCGGGGCCAGCCACCGGATAGATTTCCAGGATCTGGTGGGGGAGTCCGTCTGGCTGTATCCGCAGAATGAAGTGTTCGTGGACCTGGCTGCGGCCAGGGAGCGCGACGGCGGGGATGTGCGGTGGGCGGTCTCCGGCACGGAGGTCCTCGACCTTTCCACCGATACCCCCAAAATACGGTTCACCGATGCCGAGGGTGCCGCGTTCGAGATCCACTGCGACATCCTGGTGGGTGCGGACGGCTCGCAGGGCATTTGCCGGCGGGCAATCCCCGCCGAACAGCGCAGGGAGAACTTCATTGAGTACCCCTTCGCCTGGTTCGGGATCCTCACGGAGGCACCGCCGAGTGCACCTGAGCTGATTTACGCAGCTTCGGACCGGGGCTTCGCCCTGATCAGCCAGCGCAGCCGGACTGTTCAGCGGATGTACTTCCAGGCTGACCCGGATACAAACCCTGATGATTGGTCCGAAGAACGCATTTGGGACGAGCTTCAGCTGCGGGTGGACGGTCCCGACGGCTTCCAACTCCAGCGCGGCCCGGTCTTCGAAAAGACGCTTTTGAAGTTCCGCAGCTACGTTTGCGAACCGCTGCGCTTCGGGAAGATGTTCCTGGCCGGCGACGCTGGACATACCGTGCCGCCCACGGGAGCCAAAGGGCTCAACCTCGCGCTGGCTGATGTCCGGGTTCTGTTTGAGGCTATCGAATCGTTCTGTTCCACCGGGCGAACAGAAATGTTGGACGGGTACAGCGACCGCGCCCTGGCGCGGGTGTGGCGGGCCCAGAACTTCTCATATTGGATGACCTCCATGCTGCATACGCGGGCCGATGCCAGCCCCTTTGAACGCAGGCGCGCGCTGGGGGAGCTGGCCGGCGTCGTCGGTTCGCGCCACGGCAGCGCCTACCTCGCCGAGGCCTATACGGGGTGGCCCGTTACGCATTAGGTGTTCGCATTGTGAACACTTGTACACATGATGAACAAAAGGGTAGTGTGATCCCGTCCACTCGATGCCGGGGGAGCGGTACGGGCGGACCGGAAACATTGACAAGGGAGAATCATGGAAACCGAAGAAGGCGTGATCCAGGACAGCCTGGTGATCGAACGGCTGGACGCTGCGGAAGCCTCGCAGGACCACATTTCCGCGGAGATTGAGTCGATTCACGCGGCGTACCGCACATCGGTGGACGACGGCGGTGCGGAGGAAACCCAGCCCCGCCTCGACTTCTCTCCCTACCGCAGCTCCCTGCTGCGCCATCCGACAAAGAACCTCCACCATACGGACCCCGAGACGATTGAACTCTGGTCCCCGGCCTTTGGCCACCAGGATGTGCATCCGCTGGAGTCGAACCTCACCATCCAGCACAACGGCGAACCCCTGGGCGAGCGCATCATCGTGCGCGGACGGGTGCTCGACGGCGATGGACGTCCGGTCCGCAACCAGCTGATTGAGGTCTGGCAGGCAAACTCGGCGGGCCGCTACATCCACAAGCGGGACCAGCACCCGGCGCCCATTGACCCGAACTTCACCGGCGTCGGCCGGGCCATCACCGGTGATGACGGCTCCTACGAGTTCCTTACCATCAAACCCGGACCCTACCCGTGGAAGAACCACTTCAACGCCTGGCGGCCGGCGCACATCCACTTCTCCCTCTTCGGGACGGACTTCACCCAGCGCATGATCACACAGATGTACTTTCCGGGTGATCCGCTGTTCGCGCTGGACCCGATCTACCAGTCCATCACGGACCCGTTGGCCCGTGACCGTCTGGTCGCCGCCTACGACCACAGCATCACCTCGCATGAGTGGGCCACCGGCTACAACTGGGACATCGTGCTGAGCGGCAGCAACCGCACCTGGATGGAAGAAGAGGACGCAGAGTAATGAGCGAAAAACTCACAGCCACTCCCGGCCAGACCATCGGCCCCTTCTACGGCTACGCGCTTCCCTATGAAAAGGGCGGGGAGCTGATCGCGCCCGGCCTGCCCGGCGCCGTGCGGCTTCAGGGCACCGTGACCGACGGTGCGGGAGATCCAATTCCCGACGCGCTGCTGGAAATCTGGCAGGCTGACGCCGATGGAAACATCCCGCAGCGTGCAGGTTCCCTGGTCCGGGACGGCTACACGTTCACCGGATGGGGCCGCACCGCGGTGGACAACTCCGGTAATTACACCTTCACCACGGTCAATCCGGGACCGGCGGAGGAAGGCTCCGCACCGTTTATTTCCGTAGTGATCTTCGCCCGCGGCCTGCTGAATAAGCTGCACACCCGGATGTACCTGCCGGAGGACCAGGACGCACTCGCCAGGGATCCGCTGCTTTCCTCGCTGCCCCGGGACCGCCGCCGCACCCTGATCGCCACACGCGAGGCCGACGGCGGCCTGCGCTGGAACATCAGGCTGCAGGGCGCGGATGAAACCGTCTTCCTGTCCTTCCCCGGAGCCTGACCGGTGGCCGGGTCAGGAAGCGCCTCAGACGCCGCGGACTACGGACTGCTGTCCCCGGTGTGGGCAGGCACGGCCGGTGCGGACCGGACCGGCGACCGCCGGATAATCCAGAAACTGCTGGACGTCGAATATCAATGGCTGTGTGTGCTCGCCGGCTCAGGCCTCATCGCCCGGGAGCTGCCCGGCGACGCCGCCCCCGCCTTCCGCGCCGAGCTCTACGATCCGGCGTCATTGGCCGCCCGCTCCGCCGGGGGAGGGAACCCGGTGATCCCCCTCCTGGCGGATCTGCGCGCCAAGGTGCGTGAACATTCGCCGGCTGCGGCCGAAGCCGTGCACACCGCTGCCACCAGCCAGGACATCCTGGACACGGCGCTGATGCTGGTCACCGCCGACACCCTGTCCGGCATTCTTGCCGACGCAAGGCGGACCATTGCCGCCCTGGCCGGACTCGCCGTCGAGCACCGGAACAGCCTCTGCGTGGCCCGGACGCTTACCCAGCATTCACTGCCCTCAACCTTCGGTCTCCGCGCCGCGCAGTGGCTGCACGGGATCGGGCAGGCGGCGGATGCCCTCGAAACAGCAGCAGCGCACCTGCCCCTGCAGTGGGGCGGCGGGTCGGGCACGCTCGCTGCCCTGCGCACTGCTGTGGACACGGCCGGGTCAGCGGCGGCGCCGCTGGAGCTCGCCGACGAGCTGGCCGCCAGGCTGGGGCTGGCAGCGCCGGCCGCACCTTGGCAGGGAAACCGGCTGCCCGTCACGGCAGTCGGTGCCGCCCTGCAGGACCTGTTGTCCGCCGCCGGCAAGATCGCCAATGATGTCCTGCTGATGAGCCGGCCCGAAGTGGCAGAGGTTTCCGAACCGCGGGCGGCGGGCCGCGGCGGATCCTCGGCCATGCCGCAGAAGCGGAACCCGGTGCTGTCTGTGCTCATCCGCAGCGCCGCGCTGGCCGGACCGGGTTACGGGGTCCAGCTCCAGACTGCGGCCGGCGCTGCGGACGACGAGCGTCCCGGCGGTTCCTGGCACACCGAGTGGCAGGCACTGCGTGCCCTGCTGCGGCTGGCCTCGGGGGCTGCCGGCAAACTTGCCGAACTCACTGAAGGGCTCACGGTCAACACGTCCGCGCTGCGGGACAACCTGTCCGCTGCCGGTCCGCTGGTGGTCAGCGAACGGTTGATGGCCACAGTTGCTCCGCTGCTGGACGACGGCGGCGGTCACGGCAGCGGAAAGGCGCGCCTGCAGGACCTGGTCACCGCCTCCCAGACAACCGGGAAGTCCCTCGCTGAGCTGCTGCGCCAGGCAGTATCCGCCGATGTGCTGAGCGATGACGAGCTAGCCGCCCAGCTGGATCCCGCCAACTATGCGGGCGAGGCTTCCGCCCTGATTGACCGTATTCTTTCCGCCTATCCCGCAAGGAGCTCCCGATGAGCCAACCCGTCCTCAAGGCCAGCCTGCTCAGCACCGCCGGTCCGCAGGCTCCCGTCCTCATCGCCGGCCCTTCGCTGGGAACCTCCGCCGCGGCGCTGTGGGCCTCGACAGCAGCGGCGCTCCCATCCTTCACCGTGATCGCCTGGGACCTTCCCGGACACGGCCTCAGCCCGGCGGCCACCGAGCCGTTCAGCGTGGCGGACCTGTCCGACGGCGTTGCCGCCCTGGTTGCCGCAGCTCGTGCCGGCGGCGACATCAGCGGGGAGCAAAGCGTGTATTACGCCGGTGTCTCCCTCGGCGGGGCGGTCGGGCTGCAGCTGGGATTGGACCATGCCCGGGACTTCGAGGGTCTGGCCATCCTGTGTTCCGGCGCCAAAATCGGGGAACCGGCAGGCTGGGCGGAGCGCGCCGAAACAGTCCGGAACCAGGGCACTCCCGCCGTCCTGGCCGGTTCCGCTGAACGCTGGTTTGCCCCCGGCTTCATTGACCGCGAACCTGCCGCCTCCGCTGCCCTCCTGCACTCGCTCCAGGACGCTGAACGGTTCTCTTACGCGTGGTGCTGTGAGGCACTGGCCGGGTTCGACGTCCGCGGCAGGCTCGGCGACATCACGCTGCCGCTGCTCGCGCTGGCGGGGGAGCAGGACCCAGTCACCCCGCCGTCGTTCGCCGACTATATTGCCGGGCACGCACCCAACGGCACCAGTGCCGCCGTCGAGGGCGCCGCCCATCTGCTTCCCGCCGAAAAACCGGCGGAAACCGCTCAACTGCTGCGCACTTTCTTTGGTGCCGCATATCAGGAAGGACTGTAGGGTTCCGTGATCAAGGACGCAGGCAAGACCCAGCAGGACGTCTACGACGAAGGGATGGCTGTTCGCCGCGAAGTGCTCGGCGCCGCCCACGTGGACCGTGCGAACGCCGTCAGGGACGGATTTACCGAGGACTTCCAGGAGCTGATCACCAAGTACGCGTGGGGGAGCATTTGGACCCGCCCGGGTCTGCCCCGGACCATGCGCAGCGCGATCACGCTCACCGCACTGATCGCCCGCGGACACTCGGAGGAGTTCGCCATGCACGTCCGCTCCGCGCTGACCAACGGGCTGACCCGGGACGAGATCAAGGAGATCATCCTGCAGTCGGCGATCTACTGCGGTGTTCCGGACGCCAACTCGGCGTTCAAGACGGCACAGCAGGTTTTCGCGGAGCTCGACACCTTGGAGACACGATGAATCAGGCGTACATCTACGACGCGGTCCGCACGCCGTTCGGCAAGTTCGGCGGTGCGCTGGCCGGAGTGCGGCCTGATGACCTGGGAGCGCAGGTCATCCGCGCCGCGGTGGACCGCGCGCCGGACCTGGATCCCGCGACCGTGGACGAAGTGGTTTTCGGCAACGCCAACGGTGCCGGCGAGGAGAACCGCAACGTTGCCAGGATGTCTTCACTGCTGGCATCGCTGCCCACGTCGGTCCCGGGAACCACGGTGAACCGGCTGTGCGGCTCTTCCCTGGACGCCGCCGTCATTGCCTCCCGGCAAATCAACACGGCAGAAGCTGATCTTGTTCTTGTCGGCGGTGTGGAGTCCATGAGCCGGGCACCATGGGTGCTTCCCAAAAACGACAAGGCGTACCCCGCCGGGAACCAGACGCTGGCCTCCACCACGCTGGGCTGGCGGCTCGTCAATCCGGCCATGCCGCCGGAATGGACCGTATCGCTGGGCGAAGCGACGGAACAGCTGCGTGAGAAATACAACATCACGCGGGAACGCCAGGACGAGTTTGCCGCGAAGTCCCACGTGCTCGCAGCCAGGGCCTGGGACGAGGGAAACTACGCCAACCTGACCGTCGCGGTGGACGGCGCGTCCCTGGAACGGGACGAATCCATCCGCCCCGGTTCCACGGCTGAGAAACTGTCCGCGCTTTCCACCGTGTTCCGGCCTGCCGGCAACGATGCCTCCGGCGGCACTGTCACCGCCGGCAACGCTTCCCCGCTGAACGACGGCGCCTCCGCTGCCTGGCTGGGAAGCGAGGCAGCCGAGCGCCTTCTGGGGCTGCCGCCGCTGGCCCGCATTGCCGGGCGCGGCGCCGCCGCAAACGAACCGCAGTACTTCGGCTATGCGCCGGTTGAAGCCGCCCGTCTCGCCCTCAAGCGAGCCGGGATCAGCTGGGCTGACGTGGGTGCCGTCGAGCTCAATGAAGCCTTCGCCGCCCAGTCCCTGGCATGCCTCGACGCCTGGGACATTGACCCGGACATCGTCAACGCGTGGGGAGGCGCGGTGGCCATCGGCCATCCGCTCGGCGCCTCCGGGACCCGGATCCTGGGAACGCTGGCACGGCGGCTGCAGGCCACCGGTGAGCGGTGGGGTGTTGCCGCGATCTGCATCGGCGTCGGCCAGGGACTGGCCGTAGTGCTCGAAAACTCAACTACCACGGCTAGCTAGGAGAAACTGTGCTCAACATTGCGCAGGACGTCGACGAAGCAGTTGCGTCCATCACCGACGGGGCAACCGTCATGATCGGCGGTTTCGGCAAAGCCGGCCAGCCCGTGGAACTCATCGAGGCGCTGCTCCGCCAGGGGGCCTCGGACCTGACGGTGGTAAACAATAATGCCGGCAACGGTGAAAACGGCCTGGCTGCCCTCATCGGCGCCGGAAGGGTGCGGAAGATCATCTGCTCTTTCCCGCGGCAGTCCGACTCCCAGCTGTTCGACGCGAAGTACCGGGCCGGGGAGATAGAGCTGGAGCTGGTACCGCAGGGCAACCTTGCCGAGCGGATCCGTGCTGCCGGGGCCGGCATCGGCGGCTTCTTCACGCCCACCGGGTACGGAACCATGCTGGCCGAAGGCAAGGAAACCCGGATGATCGACGGCCGCGGCTATGTTTTCGAAACGCCGCTCTCCGCTGACTTTGCCCTCATCAAGGCGCTGCGCGCGGACCGGGCGGGGAATCTGGTCTACCGCAAGACAGCCCGCAACTTCGGTCCGGTCATGGCCGCTGCGGCGAAGAACGCCATCGTCCAGGTCCGCGACGTCGTGGAGCCGGGCGGGCTGGACCCGGAGCACGTCGTCACACCGGGTATTTACGTGAACACGCTGGTGCGTGTGGCAGAGGAAAAGGAACCGGCAGCAGCATGAACACTTCAGCAGCAGACACGGCAGGCGGGACGGAAACCGGTGCCCGCCTGGACAAGTTCCAGCTCGCCGAACTGGTGGCGCGGGACATTGCCCCCGGCTCCTACGTCAACCTCGGGATCGGCCAGCCCACCCTGGTATCCAATTACCTGATGCCGGAACAGCAGATCACCCTGCACACGGAAAACGGGATGCTGGGAATGGGGCCCCAGGCACAGGGTGCCGAGATCGACGGTGACCTGATCAACGCCGGAAAGATCCCGGTCACCGAGCTGCCGGGAGC
Source organism: Arthrobacter sp. APC 3897 (assembly GCF_030407495.1). Classification (GTDB taxonomy): domain Bacteria; phylum Actinomycetota; class Actinomycetes; order Actinomycetales; family Micrococcaceae; genus Arthrobacter_B. The sequence goes on from NZ_JASDDG010000025.1 coordinate 27,983, forward strand.
AGCGTACTTCCACCACGCCGATTCCTTCGCCATTATGCGGGGCGGTCATCTGGACGTCTGCGTGCTTGGCGCGTTCCAGGTCTCGGCCTCAGGAGACCTGGCCAACTGGCACACCGGCGCCGCTGACGCGGTTCCGGCCGTTGGCGGAGCCATGGACCTGGCAACCGGTGCCAAGGACGTCTACGTCATGATGTCCCTGTTCACGCGCGACGGCCTGAGCAAACTCGTCCGGGAGTGCACCTACCCCCTGACGGGCGTGGGCTGCGTAACCCGCGTCTACACTAATGAAGCGGTCTTCCTGCTGAAGGAGGACGGCGTGCACGTGCGTGAGACCCACGGCATCAGCTTCGAAGAGCTGGCCGCCGCGGTGGACGTCCCGCTGATCCGCGATCCCGCCGGCGGTTAAAGCCGGCCCCGTAATCCACGAGGGAGACATGAGCGAGACCCCCGCCGCCGGCGGCCAGCACATCCAGTCGCTGGCACGCGGCCTCAGCGTGATCCGGTCCTTTGACGCAGACCACGTCAGCATGACACTCAGCGACGTCTCCCGCCGGACCGGGCTGACCCGCGCCACTGCCCGGCGGTTCCTGTGGACGCTTGTGGATTTGGGATATATGCGCACGGACGGCCGCAACTTTGAGCTGACCGCCCAAGTGCTTGCCCTGGGGTATTCGTATCTCTCGGGCCAGACGCTGCCGCAGCTGGCTCAGCCCCTGCTGGAAGATCTCTCGCGCGCCATCTCGGAGTCAACTTCCGCGTCCATCCTTGACGGTCAGGACATCGTCTACGTTGCCCGCATCCACACCCGGCGCCTGATGCGCGTTGGCATTGCCGTCGGCACCCGGTTCCCCGCCTATGCCACCTCCATGGGGCGGGTCCTGCTGGCCGGCCTGCCGGCCGCGGAGCTGGAGCAGTACCTGGCCGGGGTCCGGCTGCAGCCGCTGACGGAGCGGACCCTGACCTCTGTTCCGGAACTCCGGGACGAGATTGAACGGGTCCGCGAGGCGGGCCGGGCCGTCGTGGACCAGGAGCTGGAAGCGGGACTGCGCTCGGTTGCGGTCCCGGTCCGCGGACCCGGCGGGGATGTGATTGCAGCCATCAATACCTCCATGCAGGCATCGCTGGGAGCCGGCGGGAGTACGCTGGAAGAAGCCGTTGCGGAGGTTTTGCCGCATCTGCGGCAGACTGCGGCAAAGATTACCGCCGGACTGGTCGCCGGGAGCTAGCTCCGGGATGTGATTCTCGCCGCATCGTCAGGCGGGGAAGCTTAAGTCTGTTAGACTAATAATCAATTGTTTGTGTGGCAGTGGATGAAGGACGCTCATCGTAGCGGACCTGTTTCCGGGTTGCAGGGTTCCTGTGCAACGAATGCCACACTTTTGCACGCCTACGGTCGCTTTCGGCGAGAGTATCGGAGCTTCTCGAGGCATTGCGGAAACGACGACTTAAAGCGCGTCGCCTCGGCTGTTCCAACAGCTGACAGCGGGGCGGAGCAACCAAGAGAACTTATCTCGAGAAAAAACGGAGAACACGAAAGTGCCTACGATTCAGCAGCTGGTCCGCAAGGGCCGGTCACCCAAGGTCTCCAAGACCAAGGCTCCTGCCCTCCAGGGCAGCCCGATGCGCCGTGGTGTCTGCACCCGCGTTTACACCACCACCCCGAAGAAGCCGAACTCTGCACTGCGTAAGGTTGCCCGCGTGCGCCTGAACGGTGGCATTGAAGTGACCGCCTACATCCCCGGTGTGGGTCACAACCTGCAGGAACACTCCATCGTGCTCGTTCGCGGTGGTCGTGTGAAGGACCTGCCCGGTGTTCGTTACAAGATCGTTCGCGGCGCACTTGACACCCAGGGTGTCAAGAACCGCAAGCAGGCTCGCAGCCGTTACGGCGCGAAGATGGAGAAGAAGTAATATGCCCCGCAAGGGTCCGGCCCCCAAGCGGCCGCTCGTACTGGATCCCGTTTACGGCTCCCCGCTGGTCACTCAGCTGATCAACAAGGTTCTCGTTGACGGCAAGAAGTCCACCGCCGAGCGCATTGTTTACGGTGCACTCGCAGGCGCTCAGGAAAAGACCGGGGGAGACCCCGTTGCAGCCCTGAAGAAGGCCATGGACAACATCAAGCCCAGCCTTGAGGTCAAGTCCCGCCGCGTCGGCGGCGCCACCTACCAGGTTCCGGTTGAGGTCAAGCCGGGCCGTGCAACTGCACTGGCCCTGCGCTGGCTGGTTGGCTACTCCAAGGCCCGCCGCGAAAAGACCATGACCGAGCGTCTGCGCAACGAGATCCTGGATGCTTCCAACGGTCTTGGTGCAGCAGTCAAGCGCCGCGAAGACACCCACAAGATGGCTGAATCCAACAAGGCCTTCGCACACTACCGCTGGTAATAAGCCAGGCCGACGGCGGCCACTCCTTCAAGGCCCTGCATTCCGCTTCCTGCGGGGTGCGGGGCCCGAAGCAGATAAACGCAGTCGAACCGGCAAAAACCAACTAAGGGAGAAACCGTGGCACTTGACGTGCTTACCGACCTGAACAAGGTCCGCAACATCGGCATCATGGCCCACATTGATGCCGGCAAGACCACCACAACCGAGCGCATCCTGTTCTACACGGGTGTCAACCACAAGATTGGCGAGACCCACGACGGTGCGTCCACCATGGACTGGATGGCACAGGAGCAGGAGCGGGGTATCACCATTACCTCCGCAGCTACCACGTGCTACTGGGACAACAACCAGATCAACATCATCGACACCCCGGGTCACGTTGACTTTACGGTCGAGGTTGAGCGGTCCCTGCGCGTGCTCGACGGCGCTGTAGCCGTTTTCGACGGCAAGGAAGGCGTGGAGCCGCAGTCCGAGACTGTTTGGCGCCAGGCTGACAAGTACAACGTCCCGCGCATCTGCTTCGTCAACAAGATGGACAAGCTCGGCGCTGACTTCTACTTCACCGTGGACACCATCATTAACCGCCTCGGCGCGAAGCCGCTGGTTATCCAGCTGCCCATCGGCGCCGAGAGCGAATTTGAAGGTGTTGTTGACCTGGTCGAGATGCGTGCGCTGACATGGCGCGGCGACTCCAAGGGTGACGTCACCATGGGTGCCAAGTACGAAGTCGAGCCCATCCCGGCCGATCTGGCCGAAAAGGCTGAAGAGTACCGTGCCGCGCTCATCGAGACCGTTGCTGAAGCCAGCGACGAACTGATGAACAAGTACCTCGAAGGTGAAGAATTCACCACCGAGGAAATCAAGGCCGGCATCCGCCACCTGACGATCAACTCGCTGGTTTACCCGGTGCTCTGCGGTTCCGCGTTCAAGAACCGCGGCGTACAGCCGATGCTTGACGCCGTCGTCGCCTACCTGCCGAACCCGCTGGACGTCCCGAACATCAAGGGCCACGACATCCGCGACGAAGAGGTCATCCTCGAACGTGCCGCTGATGCCAACGCTCCGTTCTCGGCCCTGGCGTTCAAGGTTGTCACGCACCCGTTCTTCGGCCGCCTGACGTACATCCGCGTGTACTCCGGTCACGCTGCTTCCGGCGCCCAGGTCATGAATGCGACCAAGCAGAAGAAGGAGCGCATCGGAAAGCTCTTCCAGATGCACGCCAACAAGGAAAACCCGGTCGAAGAGATCACCACCGGTCACATCTACGCTGCGATCGGCCTGAAGGACACCACCACGGGCGACACCCTGTGCGACCTTCAGAACCCGATCGTGCTGGAATCCATGAGCTTCCCGGAGCCCGTGATTTCCGTGGCCATCGAGCCGAAGACCAAGGGTGACCAGGAGAAGCTCTCCACGGCCATTCAGAAGCTCTCCGAAGAGGACCCGACCTTCCAGGTCTCCCTCGACGAAGATACAGGCCAGACCATCATCGCCGGTATGGGCGAGCTGCACCTGGACATCCTGGTTGACCGCATGCGCCGTGAATTCCGCGTCGAGGCAAACGTGGGCAAGCCCCAGGTTGCCTACCGCGAAACCATCAAGCGCGCAGTGGCCAAGCACGACTACACGCACAAGAAGCAGACCGGTGGTTCGGGCCAGTTCGCAAAGGTCCAGATCGCCATCGAGCCGCTGGATACTTCCGACGGCACGTTCTACGAGTTCGACAATAAGGTCACCGGTGGCCGTATTCCCCGTGAATACATCCCCAGCGTTGACCAGGGTATCCAGAGCGCGCTTACTGACGGTGTGCTCGCCGGCTACCCCGTGGTTGGCATCAAGGCAATCCTGCTTGACGGCGCCTACCACGACGTTGACTCCTCGGAAATGGCGTTCAAGATCGCCGGGCGACAGGCTTTCAAGGAAGCCGCCCGCATGGCGAACCCTGTCCTGCTCGAACCGCTGATGGATGTTGAAGTCCGCACCCCTGAGGAATACATGGGTGAAGTTATCGGTGACATCAACTCCCGCCGCGGCCAGATGCAGTCCATGGAAGACGCCGCAGGCGTAAAGGTCATCCGTGCTCACGTACCGCTGTCCGGCATGTTCGGTTACATCGGCGACCTGCGTTCCAAGACGCAGGGCCGCGCAGTGTACTCCATGTCGTTCAACAGCTACGCGGAGGTCCCGAAGGCAGTAGCCGACGAGATCATCCAGAAGACGCGCGGCGAATAAAACCCTGGTTGGTGTTCCGGGGGCAACTTCGGAACACCAACCGTGTGCAGCGGGCCAAGGCCAACACCGGAAGCCCGCTGCATAGCCAGACTGAGCGGCCTCGCCAGGCTGCTGCGGATAGACGGCAATTTCATCAAATAAACAGCCCCCAGTAGACTTACATCAGTTTCAGCAGCGAGAAGCGCTGTTGGAGATTGAGTCTTCAACCTTTCTAGGAGGAACCCGTGGCGAAGGCAAAGTTCGAGCGGACTAAGCCGCACGTCAACATCGGCACCATTGGTCACGTTGACCATGGAAAGACGACGTTGACCGCTGCCATTTCGAAGGTGCTTGCTGACAAGTACCCTGATCTGAATGAAAAGCGCGATTTCGCTGCTATCGACTCTGCACCTGAAGAGCGCCAGCGCGGTATCACCATCAACATCTCGCACATCGAGTACCAGACCGAGAAGCGCCACTACGCACACGTAGACGCCCCCGGTCACGCTGACTACATCAAGAACATGATCACCGGTGCAGCTCAGATGGACGGCGCAATCCTCGTGGTTGCCGCTACCGACGGTCCGATGGCCCAGACCCGCGAGCACGTTCTGCTCGCCCGCCAGGTTGGCGTTCCCTACCTGCTGGTCGCACTGAACAAGTCCGACATGGTCGACGATGAGGAACTGCTGGACCTCGTTGAAATGGAAGTTCGCGAACTGCTGAGCTCCCAGGAATTCGACGGCGACAACGCTCCCGTCGTGCGCGTCTCCGGCCTCAAGGCTCTGGAAGGCGACCCCAAGTGGGTTGCTTCCGTCGAAGAGCTCATGGAAGCCGTTGACAACAACGTGCCGGACCCGATCCGCGACAAGGACAAGCCGTTCCTGATGCCGATCGAGGACGTCTTCACGATCACCGGTCGTGGAACCGTTGTCACGGGCCGCGCCGAGCGCGGTACCCTTGCCATCAACTCCGAGGTCGAGATTGTCGGCATCCGTCCGGTCCAGAAGACCACGGTTACCGGTATCGAGATGTTCCACAAGCAGCTTGACGAAGCATGGGCAGGCGAGAACTGTGGTCTCCTGCTCCGCGGCATCAAGCGCGAAGACGTAGAGCGCGGCCAGGTTGTCGTCAAGCCGGGTTCCATCACCCCGCACACCGACTTCGAGGCCAACGTCTACATCCTGTCCAAGGATGAAGGCGGACGCCACAACCCGTTCTACTCGAACTACCGCCCGCAGTTCTACTTCCGCACCACGGACGTAACCGGCGTTATCACCCTGCCCGAGGGCACGGAAATGGTTATGCCCGGCGACAACACTGAGATGACCGTTGAGCTCATCCAGCCCATCGCCATGGAAGAAGGCCTCGGCTTCGCTATCCGCGAAGGTGGCCGCACCGTTGGTTCAGGCCGTGTCACCAAGATCATCAAGTAATTTCCTTACTTGCTGAGTCTTCGGTGAGGATCCTGCCTCCGGGTACGGATACGAACTGAAAAGATGTCCCCGCTGCTTCGGCAGCGGGGACATCTTGCTTTTAACCGGGGCAGGCGGGCCGCCGAACTGGTTTAGGATCGAGACATGGAACTGCTGATAATTCTTGGCCTTGTTTTGGGCGTCGCCGGCGCCGCGGTGTGGGTCCGGCGCACGTTTCGCCATGAGATCGACAGAGGCAGGCGCATACGCCGTTCCCGCCGCAAACCCTAAGGCCGATTTTCCGCACGGCCCGGCCTGCGCTAGACTGGAACACGTTGACTTGTTATAGGCTGCGGATCACCGCGGCAAGTTGCCTGGCAGCAGAACGCCGATTGGCGGTTTCTCTGCCGTTCTGGCAAACTAGAGAAGTTGTTCAAGCGCTTTTGTGCCCGCATGCGCCCGTCCGGTCCGAAGGGATCGGCCCTAAGCGTGTGATGAGATTGCGTCCCGGTCAGGATAATGCCTGATGCAGGGTCGGATCCTTCAGGGGAAAAGCCCATATATAACCCGCCCCCATTCTTGCCTGGGCGTCGCAGATGCAACATCCGCGACACGCCCGAGCGCGGGGGTCGGAGCCTCGGCAGGGTGAGGAACCCGGATTTATCCGGATTCAGTCTGTTGGAGGAGTGCCAGGCCGTAAAGGCAGCTAGGTACAAAAACTGTACAGAGAGCAATACTCGAAGAAAGAGGCACGACGCCATGGCGGGACAAAAAATCCGCATCCGGCTGAAGTCGTATGACCACGAGGTCATCGACGTATCAGCACGGAAGATCGTTGAGACGGTCACGCGTGCAGGCGCAACGGTAGTAGGCCCCGTGCCGCTGCCCACGGAGAAGAACGTGTACTGCGTTATCCGTTCGCCGCACAAGTACAAGGACAGCCGCGAGCACTTTGAAATGCGCACGCACAAGCGTCTGATCGACATCATTGACCCCACGCCTAAGGCCGTTGACTCGCTGATGCGTCTTGACCTGCCTGCAGACGTGAACATCGAAATCAAGCTGTAGGGGGGGAGCGGATACTTATGTCTACTTCACTTACACGCCAGGTCAAGGGCCTTCTGGGCACCAAGCTGGGCATGACCCAGGTCTGGGACGAGAACAACAAGCTCATCCCCGTGACCGTTGTCCAGGCTGACTCAAACGTTGTTACGCAGCTGCGCAACGCGGACAAGGACGGCTACACCGCCGTTCAGATCGGCTACGGCCAGATCGACCCGCGCAAGGTGACCAAGCCGCTGGCCGGCCACTTTGAAAAGGCAGGCGTTACGCCTCGCCGCCACGTTGTTGAACTGCGCACCGCAGACGCCGACACCTACGAGCTGGGCCAGGAACTCTCCGTTGAGATTTTCGAAGCCGGCCAGAAGGTCGACGTCACCGGAACCTCCAAGGGCAAGGGCTTTGCCGGTGTCATGAAGCGTCACGGCTTCCACGGCGTCGGTGCCTCCCACGGTGCACACAAGAACCACCGTAAGCCCGGTTCCATCGGTGGCGCATCCACCCCGGGCCGCGTCTTCAAGGGCGTTCGGATGGCAGGCCGCATGGGCGCTGTCCGCCACACCACGATGAACCTCACGGTTCACGGTGTGGACGCCGAGAAGTCGCTCCTGCTGATCAAGGGTGCCATTCCCGGCGCCCGCGGCCAGGTCGTCCTCGTACGCACCGCCGTGAAGGGAGCTTAGTCTGATGGCTAACGAAACCACTGTTGAATTCCCCGCAGCACTCTTCGACGTTCAGACGAACGTTCCGCTTCTGCACCAGGTTGTAGTTGCTCAGCTTGCAGCTGCCCGCCAGGGTACGCACAAGACGAAGACCCGCGCAGAGGTCTCCGGTGCAGGCCGCAAGCCGTTCAAGCAGAAGGGTACCGGCCGCGCCCGTCAGGGTTCCATCCGTGCTCCTCACATGACCGGTGGCGGCGTTGTCCACGGACCGACGCCCCGCGACTACAGCCAGCGCACCCCCAAGAAGATGATTGCTGCCGCACTCCGCGGTGCACTCTCCGACCGGGCACGCAACGGCCGCATCCACGTGCTGGAAACCCTGGTAGCCGGCGAAACGCCGTCCACCAAGGCTGCGCGTCAGTCCCTGCGTTCGCTGACCGAACGCAAGAACATGCTCGTTGTTATCGAGCGCGCCAACGACGTTGCTGCACTGTCCGTGCGCAACCTCACCGATGTTCACGTGATCTATGTAGATCAGCTGAACACGTACGACGTGCTGGTTGCCGACGACGTGGTCTTCACCAAGGCTGCCTACGACGAGTTCGTCGGCAAGAACACTGTCAAGGAGGACGCCAAATGAGCGCGACCACCGCTAAGGACCCTCGCGACGTAGTGCTTGCACCCGTCGTTTCGGAAAAGAGCTACGGCCTGATCGACGAAGGTAAGTACACCTTCCTGGTTGACCCCCGCTCCAACAAGACCGAGATCAAGCTGGCCGTGGAGAAAATCTTCTCCGTCAAGGTCGACTCGATCAACACCATCAACCGTGCCGGTAAGCGTAAGCGGACCAAGTTCGGATGGGGACAGCGCAAGAACACCAAGCGCGCCATTGTCACCCTGAAGGACGGCACAATCGACATCTTCGGCGGTCCGCTCAGCTAGGGCGGAGACCACTTTAACGAGGAATAAATAATGGGAATCCGTAAATACAAGCCGACTACACCGGGCCGTCGCGGCTCGAGCGTAGCCGACTTCACCGAAATCACGCGGTCGACGCCGGAAAAGTCGTTGGTACGCCCGCTGCCCAAAAAGGGCGGCCGTAACAACACCGGTAAGATCACGACCAGGCACAAGGGTGGTGGGCACAAGCGTCAGTACCGTCTGATCGACTTCCGCCGCCACGACAAGGACGGCGTCGACGCTCGCGTTGCCGAGATCGAATACGATCCGAACCGTACCGCCCGCATTGCGCTGCTGCACTACGTTGATGGCACCAAGCGTTACATCATTGCTCCGAACAAGCTCAAGCAGGGCGACCACGTAGAGGCCGGCGCCGGCGCTGATATCAAGCCCGGCAACAACCTGCCCCTGCGCAACATCCCCGTGGGTACCACCATCCACGCAGTTGAACTGCGCCCGGGCGGCGGTGCCAAGATGGCCCGCTCCGCCGGTGCATCGGTTCAGCTTGTTGCCAAGGAAGGCCGCTTCGCCCAGCTGCGTCTGCCTTCCGGCGAAATCCGTAACGTCGACGCCCGTTGCCGCGCAACGGTCGGCGAGGTCGGCAACGCCGAGCAGTCCAACATCAACTGGGGTAAGGCCGGCCGTATGCGCTGGAAGGGCGTTCGCCCGACCGTCCGCGGTGTCGCCATGAACCCGGTCGACCACCCGCACGGTGGTGGTGAAGGTAAGACCTCCGGTGGACGCCACCCGGTCAACCCGAACGGTAAGCGCGAAGGCCGCACACGCCGCCCCAATAAAGAGAGCGACAACCTCATTGTGCGTCGCCGTCGTTCCGGCAAGAACAAGCGATAGGAGCCTGGAAACATGCCACGCAGCCTGAAGAAAGGCCCCTTCGTCGACCAGCACCTGTTCCTTAAGGTAGCGGCCGAAAACGAAAAGGGCACCAAGAACGTCATCAAGACGTGGTCCCGTCGTTCGATGATCATCCCCGACATGCTCGGGCACACGATCGCCGTACACGACGGACGTAAGCACATTCCGGTGTTTGTCACCGAGTCGATGGTCGGGCACAAGCTCGGCGAATTCGCTCTGACGCGGACATTCCGCGGCCATGTGAAGGACGACCGCAAGGGCAAGCGCCGCTAGGCGCTGCTCTTTCGGCAGAAGACGAGAGAAGGAAAGCAATGGAAGCCAAGGCAATTGCGCGTCATATCCGCGTAACGCCTATGAAGGCCCGGCGCGTCGTCAACCTTGTTCGTGGCAAGCAAGCGAATGAGGCTCTGGCAATTCTGAAGTTTGCCCCCCAGGCAGCTTCGGAGCCGGTATTCAAGGTAGTTCAGTCGGCCATGGCCAACGCACGTGTCCTCGCGGACCGTGACGGTGTGGCCTTCGACGAGGGTGACCTCTTCATCAGCGAAGCATTCGTTGACGAAGGGCCCACCATGAAGCGGTTCCAGCCCCGTGCACAGGGCCGCGCGTACCGCATCAACAAGCGGACCAGCCACGTCACTGTGGTTGTCGCAACCCCCAAAATCGAGGAGGAACGCTAAGTGGGACAGAAGGTTAACCCGCACGGGTTCCGACTCGGCATCACCACTGACCATGTGTCGCACTGGTTTGCTGACAGCAACAAGCCGGGCCAGCGCTACAAGGACTTTGTCCGCGAGGACATCAAGATCCGTCAGCTGATGTCCACCGGCATGGACCGGGCCGGCATCGCCAAGGTTGAGATCGAGCGCACCCGCGACCGTGTCCGCGTGGATATCCACACGGCTCGTCCGGGCATCGTCATCGGTCGCCGCGGCGCCGAAGCAGACCGCATCCGCGGCGAGCTGGAGAAGCTCACGGGCAAGCAGGTTCAGCTGAACATCCTCGAGGTCAAGAACCCCGAGATGGAAGCACAGCTTGTTGCCCAGGGCGTTGCTGAGCAGCTCTCTTCCCGCGTGGCATTCCGCCGTGCAATGAAGAAGGCCATCCAGTCCGCACAGCGTGCAGGTGCAAAGGGTATCCGTATCCAGTGCTCCGGCCGTCTGGGCGGCGCTGAAATGAGCCGTTCGGAGTTCTACCGCGAAGGCCGTGTGCCCCTGCACACCCTCCGCGCGCAGATCGACTACGGCTTCTTCGAAGCCAAGACCACCTTCGGCCGCATCGGCGTGAAGGTTTGGATCTACAAGGGTGACGTTACCGCCAAGGAACTGGCTGCACAGCAGGCTGCTGCACCGTCCCGCGGACGTTCCAGCGACCGTCCGGGCCGCGGCCCGGCCGACCGCGGAGACCGTGGCGGCGACCGCCGTCGTCGTCCCGAGCGTGCCGACAAGGCCGCCGCGCCTGCTGCTGCAGAGGCTCCGGCCGCTGAGGCAGCCGCTCCCGCAGCAGAAGGAGGACAGGCTTAAATGCTTATCCCACGTCGAGTCAAGTTCCGCAAGCAGCACCACCCGGGTCGTTCCGGCGCTGCTACCGGCGGCACCGCAGTCAGCTTTGGCGAGTACGGTATCCAGGCCCTGACGCCTGCATACGTCACCAACCGCCAGATCGAAGCTGCACGTATTGCCATGACGCGCCACATCAAGCGCGGCGGTAAGGTCTGGATCAACATCTATCCGGACCGTCCGCTGACGAAGAAGCCGGCCGAAACCCGCATGGGTTCCGGTAAGGGTTCTCCGGAGTGGTGGGTTGCAAACGTGAAGCCGGGACGGATTCTCTTTGAGATCTCCGGTGTTAATGAAGAGGTAGCTCGTGAGGCCCTGCGCCTGGCGATCCATAAGCTGCCGTTGAAGGCACGCATTGTGCGTCGCGAGGGTGGTGAATAGAAATGGCAATTGGTTCAAAGGAACTGGCATCGAAGCAGCTTGACGGCTTCGATAAGGACCGTCTCGTCGAGGAACTTCGCAAGGCCAAGGAAGAGCTGTTCAACCTCCGCTTCCAGTCCGCAACCGGCCAGCTGGAAAGCCACGGCCGTCTGCGCGTAGTGAAGCGCGACATTGCACGCATCTACACCGTGCTGCGTGAGCGCGAGCTGGGGATTCGTCCCGAGGTTGTTGCTCCCGTTGAGGAAGCAGCTCCTGAGAAGGCAGCGAAGAAGTCCAAGAAGAAGGCTACCGAGTCTGAAGCTGAAACCAAGGTCGCTGAGGATGATGCCAAATGAGTGAAAACAAGAATGAGGCAGCAGTGACAACTGACGCAAACGGAGCCGATGCCCGCGGGTACCGGAAGACCGCACGCGGCTACGTGGTTTCGGACAAGATGGATAAGACCATCGTTGTCCAGGTTGAAGACCGCGTGAAGCACGCACTGTACGGCAAGGTGCTTCGCCGCACTTCGAAGCTCAAGGCCCACGACGAGCAGAATGCTGCCGGCGTTGGAGACCTCGTGCTGGTCTCGGAAACCCGGCCGCTCTCCGCTACCAAGCGGTGGCGCCTGGTCGAGATCCTCGAAAAGGCCAAGTAACAAAGAAGTACATCCGGCCGGCCGCCGGTGAGCTGCTCCCCTCGGGATGAGTTCGCCGGCATCCGCCATCCGGCGACAGGGCCCCGGCCGCGTTATCAATCGATTTCGCATCCGGGGCCCTTTCGCGGTAAACTTGAAATCTTGTCTGTGCGGTGCGGAAGTGTGTCCAGTTTTGGCACGGAGCTCCCTCACCGCCGTATGAGACAAAAGCCCGATAATCTTGTTCGGCACTTTGCCGCGGCCAGCCGCGGTGCACCCCTGGCGGGGAAGTGCTGAGTACCAGTATTACGGGGTCCACCCATATCCGTTCCGCAAGGCTCAGTTCTGAGAACCGGCGCGACGACAGGAGTAATAAGTGATTCAGCAGGAGTCGCGACTGAAGGTCGCCGACAACACGGGTGCCAAGGAAATCTTGACCATCCGCGTTCTCGGTGGATCCGGCCGTCGCTACGCAGGCATTGGCGACACCATTGTTGCCACCGTCAAGGATGCAATTCCCGGCGGCAACGTCAAGAAGGGCGATGTGGTCAAGGCCGTCATCGTTCGTACCAAGAAGGAACGCCGCCGCCAGGACGGTTCCTACATCAAGTTCGATGAGAACGCTGCAGTGATCTTGAAGAATGACGGTGACCCCCGCGGTACCCGTATCTTCGGCCCGGTCGGCCGCGAACTTCGCGACAAGAAGTTCATGAAGATCATTTCGCTGGCTCCGGAGGTGCTGTAGTCCATGGCAAAAATCAAAAAGGGTGACCTGGTTCAGGTCATCACCGGTGCAAAGGCTGACCGCGGCGGCGACCGCGGCAAGCAGGGCAAGGTTCTGAAGGTTTACACCGACACCAACCGCGTTCTGGTTGAAGGAATCAACACTGTCAAGAAGCACACCAAGGTTGGACAGTCCTCCAAGGGCTCCAAGACCGGTGGCATCGAAACCGTTGAGGCTCCCATCCACGTTTCCAACGTCGCAGTCGTTGACCCGGAAACGAAGAAGCCGACCCGCGTTGGCTACCGTCAGGAAATCGTCGAAAAAGACGGCCGTGAGCGCACTGTGCGTATCCGCGTCGCCAAGGGCTCTGGGAAGGACCTCTAATGACTGAGACTGTCACCAAGACCGTCCCCCGTCTGAAGACCCGCTACGCAGCGGAGATCAAGCAGACCCTGCAGGACGAGTTCAACTACGCAAACGTCAACCAGGTTCCCCGCCTCGTCAAGGTGGTTGTGAACATGGGTGTTGGAGATGCCGCCAAGGACTCCAAGCTCATCGACGGCGCAGTCAAGGACCTGACCCAGATCACGGGTCAGAAGCCGCAGGTCACCAAGGCCCGCAAGTCCATCGCTCAGTTCAAGCTGCGTGAAGGCATGCCCATCGGCTGCCACGCAACTCTGCGCGGAGACCGCATGTGGGAATTCGTGGACCGCCTGGTTACCCTGGCGCTGCCGCGTATCCGTGACTTCCGCGGTCTGAACGGCAAGCAGTTCGACGGCAACGGCAACTACACGTTCGGTCTGACCGAGCAGTCGATGTTCCACGAAATCGATCAGGACAAGATCGACCGCGTACGCGGCATGGACATCACCGTGGTTACCACCGCAAAGACCGATGACGAGGGACGCGCGCTGCTGAAGGCGCTCGGCTTCCCGTTCAAATCCGAAGATTAATTACTACGTAACAGGTCCGACGGACCACCGGCCGGGTGCGCCTGAGCCGGAACTCCGCAGGAAACCGTTACGAGGGAGGGCAAGAGCCCAATGACAATGACAGATCCTGTCGCAGACATGCTCACGCGTCTGCGCAATGCAAACTCGGCATATCACGATTCCGTGTCCATGCCTTACAGCAAGCTCAAGGCACGCGTTGCTGACATCCTGAAGGCCGAGGGCTACATTGCCGGCTGGAAGGAAGAAGAGGCCGTCGTCGGCAAGAAGCTGACCCTTGATCTCAAATTCGGTCCGAACCGCGAGCGTTCCATCGCCGGCGTGCGTCGTATCTCCAAGCCCGGTCTGCGCGTATACGCAAAGTCCACCAACCTGCCGCGTGTTCTCGGTGGTCTGGGAATCGCAATCCTGTCGACGTCGTCAGGTCTCCTGACCGACCGCCAGGCCGCCAAGAAGGGTGTAGGTGGGGAAGTCCTCGCCTACGTCTGGTAGCAGGGAAGGGAAAGAAAAATGTCACGTATTGGACGTCTGCCCATCTCGGTTCCTGCCGGAGTTGATATTTCCGTTGACGGCAACCTTGTCTCCGTCAAGGGTGCCAAGGGCGAGCTGAGCCACACTGTGCCCAGCCCGATCACTGTCACGCTGGAAGACAACACCATCACCGTTGCCCGCCCGAACGACGAGCGCGAATCCCGTTCCCTCCACGGCCTGACCCGCACCCTGATCAGCAACATGATCACCGGTGTGACCGAAGGCTACAAGAAGGACCTGGAAATTGTTGGTACCGGTTACCGCGTAGTGGCCAAGGGCTCGGACCTCGAGTTCGCCCTGGGCTACAGCCACCCGGTTCCGGTCACCGCACCCGAGGGCATCACGCTTACCGTCGTGGGCCCCACGAAGGTCACTGTGTCCGGCATCGACAAGCAGCAGGTCGGCGAGGTTTCGGCCAACATCCGCAAGCTGCGCAAGCCCGATCCCTACAAGGGCAAGGGTATTCGTTATGCCGGCGAGATTGTCCGCCGCAAGGTCGGAAAGGCTGGTAAGTAACCATGGCCATCAGCATTAACAAGAAGCGCAATTCCAAGAGCAAGTCGGCTGCGCGTAACCGCCGCCAGCTGCGCATCCGCAAGCGGATCTCCGGTACCGCGGCTCGTCCGCGCCTGGTGGTCAACCGTTCGGCCCGCCACGTATTCGTCCAGGTTGTCGATGACACCCGCGGCGTAACCGTTGCGTCGGCTTCCACCATGGAAGCTGACCTGCGCGCACTGGAAGGCGACAAGACTGCCAAGTCCAAGCGCGTCGGCGAGCTCGTTGCCGAGCGTGCCAAGGCTGCCGGCGTTGAAGCCGTTGTCTTCGACCGCGGTGGCAACCGCTACCACGGCCGTATCGCGGCCGTTGCAGACGGCGCACGCGAAGGTGGGCTGTCACTGTGACCGAGGCTAACAAGGAAAAGGAAAATCAGGTGACTGAAGCTACAGCTGCTGAGGCAACTGAGACCAAGGACGCCGCCGCTCCCGCCACTGACGACCGCCGCGGCGGACGCAAGGGCGAGCAGCGCTCCGACCGTGGAGGCCGCGGCGAACGCGGTGGCCGCGGCGGCCGCGACGGCGGACGCAACGATGAGAAGGACAAGTTCATTGAACGCGTCGTGACCATCAACCGCGTCGCCAAGGTTGTCAAGGGTGGTCGTCGCTTCAGCTTCACCGCCCTGGTTGTTGTCGGAGACGGCAACGGCATGGTTGGTGTCGGCTACGGCAAGGCCAAGGAAGTTCCCTCCGCTATCGCGAAGGCCGTTGAAGAAGCCAAGAAGACTTTCTTCCGCGTCCCGCGCATCGGTGGAACCGTCCCGCACCTGGTCCAGGGTGAAGCTGCTGCAGGCGTTGTCCTGCTGCGTCCGGCTTCCCCGGGTACCGGTGTTATCGCCGGTGGTCCGGTCCGCGCCATTCTCGAATGCGCCGGTATCCATGACGTACTGTCCAAGTCGCTCGGGTCCTCCAACGCCATCAACATCGTGCACGCCACGGTTGATGCGCTGAAGCGCCTCGAAGAGCCTCAGGCAGTGGCAGCCCGCCGCGGCCTGCCGCTGGACGAGGTTGTGCCTGCTGCGATGCTCCGCAACATGCAGAAGGCAGGTGCCTGATGACTACTCCGAAGAACGTTGCCGTCAGCACGGCATCACTGAAGATTACTCAGATCAAGTCCACCATCGGTGGTAAGCAGAATCAGAAGGACACGCTGCGCTCATTGGGCCTGCGGCACATCGGTGCTACCACCGTTCGTACTGCAGACGCCGTGACTGTTGGCATGATCAACACGGTTCCGCACCTCGTGAAGGTTGAGGAGGCGAATTAACATGGCCGAAGAAAACAACAACGAGCACGCGCTCAAGGTTCACCACCTGCGTCCGGCACCCGGTGCCAAGACGGCCAAGACCCGTGTTGGCCGCGGTGAAGGTTCCAAGGGTAAGACCGCAGGCCGCGGTATGAAGGGCACCAAGGCCCGTTACCAGGTCAAGGCCGGTTTCGCAGGCGGGCAGCTGCCGCTGCACATGCGCCTGCCGAAGCTGCGCGGCTTCAAGAACCCGTTCCGGGTCGAGTTCCAGGTTGTAAACCTGGACAAGATCTCGGAGCTGTTCCCCGAAGGCGGCGACGTCACCGTTGCCGATCTGGTGGCCAAGGGCGCCGTTCGCAAGAACCAGCCCGTCAAGGTCCTGGGCTCCGGCGACATCACCGTCAAGGTGAACGTCACGGCTGATGCCTTCTCCGCCAGTGCGGCAGAGAAGATTGCCGCTGCAGGCGGATCGATCACGGCGCTCTAAGCACTGTGTCTGATTCGTGCAAACGACTGCGGGCGGCCGGGAAACCGGCCCCCGGCAGTCGTCTGTACGGCGAGCAGGACTACGACTAAACTCTTGGCGGGCCGCCCTGCGGCCCGCCGGGAGTTTAGTTTTGTTTAAGGCACTACTACGCCGCGGGCCTCGTTAACGTTCTACGGGGCAGGAGCGGATAGACTCTGTTTTTGTTACCAGTCCATTTGGACTTCACCTACTTCAGATCTCATTCAGGAGGACGCTTGCTTAGCGCTATTGGCCGGGCTTTCCGGACGCCAGACCTGCGACGCAAGCTGTTGTTTACGCTGGGAATCATCACTATCTTCCGCATGGGTGCTTTTATCCCGGCCCCGGGTGTTGACTACGGCAATGTGCAGCAGTGCTTGGCTCTGGGTGCCACCTCAGGTGGCCTCTACGAATTCGTTAACCTCTTTAGCGGCGGCGCCCTGCTGCAGGTCTCCATCTTTGCCCTGGGCATCATGCCGTACATCACCGCCAGCATCATTGTTCAGCTGCTGCGCGTCGTGATTCCCCACTTCCAGGCCCTCTATGAGGAAGGGGCACAGGGACAGTCCAAGCTGACGCAGTACACGCGTTACCTGACCATCGCCCTTGGCCTGCTTAACGCCACCACCGTTGTCTCCCTGGCCCGCACGGGGGCGCTGTTCAACAACGCCTGCTCCGTGCCGATCATCCCGGATGACAACATCATTACCATCCTGCTGCTCATCATCACGCTGACAGCCGGCACCGGCCTCATCATGTGGATGGGCGAACTGGTCACCGAAAAGGGTGTCGGCAACGGCATGTCCCTCCTGATCTTCACCTCGATCGCAGCAGGCTTCCCGAGCTCGTTGGGTGCCATCCTCAGTGCCCAGGGCTGGACGGTCTTCCTTGCCGTTCTCGCCATCGGCGTTGTGGTGGTTGCCCTCGTGATCTTCGTTGAGCAGTCCCAGCGCCGCATTCCGGTGCAGTACGCCAAGCGCATGGTTGGCCGCCGCACCGTGGGCGGGACGAACACCTACATCCCCATCAAGGTCAACATGGCCGGCGTGATCCCCGTGATCTTCGCGTCCTCCATGCTCTACCTGCCGTCGCTGATCGCCCAGTTCAACACTCCTGCAACGGGTGCACCGCCGGAATGGGTTGTCTGGATCAACAACTACCTGACGAGCGGGGACCACCCGTTCTACATGGCCGTCTACTTCCTGCTGATTGTGTTCTTCACCTACTTCTACGTGTCGATCACCTTCAACCCGGAGGAAGTATCGGAAAACATGAAGAAATACGGCGGCTTCATTCCCGGCATCCGGGCCGGCCGTCCCACCGCCGAATACCTGCAGTACGTGCTGTCACGCATCACCCTGCCCGGCGCCCTCTACTTGGGGTTTGTTGCCCTGATTCCGCTGATTGCTCTGGTGCTGGTCGGAGCAAACGCGAACTTCCCGTTCGGCGGAACCTCGATCCTCATCATGGTTGGTGTGGGACTCGAAACAGTCAAACAAATTGACGCACAGCTCCAGCAGCGTCACTACGAAGGGTTATTGCGATGACAAGAATGCTCATTATCGGACCTCCCGGAGCCGGCAAAGGCACCCAGGCGGCCCGGATCTCGGAGCGGCTTGGTGTCACTGCAATCTCCACCGGGGACATCTTCCGTGCCAACGTCAAGAATGAGACCCCCCTCGGCATCGAGGCCAAGAAGTACATCGACGCCGGAAACTTTGTTCCCGACTCCGTCACCAACGAGATGGTCCGGGCACGGCTGCAGGAAGACGACGTCACCGACGGTTTCCTCCTGGACGGCTACCCGCGCACCGCTGCGCAGGTGGAAGAACTGGATGACATCCTGGCCGGCAAGGGCGAAAAGCTCGACGTCGTCCTGCAGCTGACGGCCGATGACGAGGAGCTCGTCCAGCGACTGCTCAAGCGGGCCGAAGTCGAAGGCCGCGCCGACGACAACGAGGACGTCATCCGGCACCGCCTGGACCTGTACAAGGAACAGACCGCCGACGTCGTCGCCAGCTATGACAAGCGCGGCATCGTGGCCCGCGTGGACGGACTGGGCGGCATTGACGATGTCACCGAGCGCGTCATGGAAGCCCTCAAAGATATTCGCTAGAGAGTTAGAAGAGATATGTTCGGCCAGCCTCGAATCCAATACAAGACCAATGCGCAGATGCGCATCATGCGCGAGGCAGGCCTCGTGCTGATCCGGGCGCTTGACGCTGCCGTCGAGGCCGCGGTGGCAGGTGTCACCACGGCCGACATCGATGCTGCGTTTGCCGCGGTGCTCAAGGAAGCAGGGGCAACCTCCAACTTCCTGGGCTATCACGGCTACCCGGCAACGGTCTGCGTGTCGGTGAACGAGGAAGTGGTCCACGGCATTCCGGGGGAGCGCGTCCTTGCCGACGGGGACATTCTGTCCATCGACGGCGGGGCCGTGGTCAACGGATGGCACTCGGACTCGGCGCGCACCGTCATTGTGGGCACCGCCGATCCCGAGGACCAGCGGCTGTCCGACGTCACGGAGCAGGCCATGTGGCACGGTATCGCTGCCGCAGCCAAGGGCCGGTTCGTCGGAGATATCGGTGCTGCCATCGACGATTACGTTTCTTCTGTTCCGGGCAAGCCGCTCGGCATCCTGGAGGACTACGTGGGCCACGGCATCGGCACCGAGATGCATCAGGCACCCGACGTGCTCAACTACCGGACCTCGCATAACGGTCCGAAGCTGAGGCCCGGACTGTGCCTGGCCATCGAGCCCATGCTGGTCCGCGGCAAGATCGAGACCGTCACTCTCGAGGATGACTGGACGGTGGTCACCACGGACAAATCCCGTGCCTCGCAGTGGGAGCACTCGGTAGCGGTGCATGACAAGGGAATCTGGGTCCTGACCTCACCTGACGGGGGAGCCTCCAAGCTGGCTCCGCTGGGCGTAACCCCGGTGCCGATTCCCGAAAACTGACCGCGTGCCCCGGCCCCCGCAGAGGGGCCGGGGCACGGCAGCGGCGGGGGGATTTAACTTAATCCCCCTCGTCGAGTAGAGTTATCTGTTGGTTGTCTCTACCTTCGTGCCCTTTTACGAGAGAGTGGGCCGTGTCAAAACGGTCCGCCGTGCGGATTCCGCTCCTGGCAGGGGCAGGAAGCTGCCGAGAGAACCAAAGACATAAACCGTCCTGCGTGCATGCGCAGGACACAGACGTTAGCGGAGGATATGGCCAAGAAAGACGGCGTCATTGAGATTGAGGGCTCGGTCAACGAAGCCCTGCCCAACGCGATGTTCCGCGTTGAGCTGGCCAACGGCCACATTGTGCTCGCACACATCTCGGGAAAGATGCGTCAACACTACATTCGCATCCTCCCCGGAGACCGCGTTGTGGTGGAACTTAGCCCGTACGACCTCACCCGGGGCCGTATCGTCTACCGCTACAAGTAAAAACCGCCGCAAACAGCCGGCATTCCGGACAGTTGGAATACCTGCCGCCTGCGGCCCAACCCTGCAACCACGCAAAGGATAACCATGAAGGTCCAGCCGAGCGTCAAGCAGATCTGCGATAAGTGCAAGGTGATTCGCCGTAACGGTCGAGTCATGGTGATCTGCGAGAACCCGCGCCACAAGCAGCGCCAGGGCTAATTTCCTGCTTCCAGGGACGGCCCACGCGTAGTAGTAATTTGAATATGGCAGTGCAGCGTTGATACGCGTAACGCATACCCCCGGCACGGAGGCCGGGGACCTGGCAACAGGGACGCACTGCTTCAGACCTCCGGAGAAACAAGAGGAGAACCGCCGATATGGCACGTCTCGCTGGCGTTGACATTCCCCGCGAAAAGCGGGTAGTGATTGCGCTTACCTATATCTACGGCGTGGGCAAGACCCGTGCAGACCAGACCCTGGCAGAGACCGGCATCAGCCCGGACACTCGCGTCAAGGACCTCACGGATGCTGAACTTGTTCAGCTGCGTGACTACATCGAGGGCAACTTCAAGGTTGAGGGTGACCTCCGCCGCGAGGTAGCCGCTGACATTCGCCGCAAGGTTGAAATCGGCAGCTACCAGGGTATCCGCCACCGTCGTGGCATGCCCGTTCACGGCCAGCGCACGAAGACCAACGCTCGTACCCGCAAGGGCCCGAAGCGTACGGTTGCCGGTAAGAAGAAGGCCACCCGCTAAACCTAGCGGTGTGAGGCCACGGCCCCTTCAGCGGGCCACCTAAACCAAACTCTTTGTAGGAGAAGTAATGCCCCCCAAGACTCGTGGAGCGGTCCGCAAACCGCGTCGCAAGGATAAGAAGAATATCGCGCTGGGCCAGGCGCATATCAAGAGCACGTTCAACAACACCATCGTGTCCATCACGGACCCGTCCGGTGCTGTTATCTCATGGGCTTCCGCCGGTGAGGTTGGCTTCAAGGGCTCTCGCAAGTCCACCCCGTTCGCTGCGCAGATGGCTGCTGAAGCCGCTGCCAAGCGTGCCCAGGAGCACGGCGTCCGCAAGGTCGACGTCTTCGTGAAGGGTCCGGGATCCGGCCGCGAAACCGCTATCCGTTCGCTCCAGGCCACCGGCCTGGAGGTTGGCTCCATCTCGGATGTCACCCCGAGCGCGCACAACGGCTGCCGTCCCCCGAAGCGCCGCCGCGTCTAAGCAGCACTTGCGGTACCGGTAATTGTCCGGCGGGCGGTCCACCCTTTTTGGGGCGGGCCGCCCATCGGACGCCTCCGGCTCCGGGCACGTGGCTGCCAGCCGTCCAAGACGCCCGCGGAAGACCCGTCGTCGTCGTTTCCACCATTTGTGTTGCGTCATATAGCGGACGCTCGCTGAAAGGAAATGCAAGTGCTCATTGCACAGCGCCCCACCCTCACTGAAGAAGTCGTAGCGGACAACCGTTCACGGTTCATCATCGAACCGCTGGAACCTGGTTTCGGCTACACCCTCGGCAACTCCCTCCGCCGTACGCTCCTGTCCTCGATCCCCGGTGCTGCAGTAACCAGCATTCGGATCGACGGCGTGCTGCACGAGTTCACCACGGTTCCGGGCGTGAAGGAAGATGTCACTGAGATCATCCTGAACGTCAAGAACCTGTCGGTCTCCTCCGAGCATGACGAGCCCGTTGTCGCCTACCTGCGCAAGCAGGGTCCCGGCGTCGTCACGGCTGCGGACATTGCTCCGCCGGCCGGCGTGGAGTTCCACAACCCGGATCTGCACATCGCCACCCTGAATTCGAAGGGCAAGTTCGAGCTCGAACTGACCATCGAACGCGGACGCGGCTATGTTTCCGCCAGCCAGAACAAGTCCGGTGACCAGGAGATCGGCCGTATCCCGGTCGACTCCATCTACTCGCCGGTCCTGAAGGTGACCTTCCGCGTGGAAGCCACCCGTGTTGAACAGCGCACCGACTTCGATCGCCTGATCGTTGACGTTGAGACCAAGGATGCCATTGCACCGCGCGACGCCGTCGCCTCTGCGGGTACCACCCTGGTGGAACTGTTCGGCCTGGCCCGTGAACTGAACAGTGCTGCTGAAGGTATCGAAATCGGTCCGAGCCCCACGGATGCCGCTCTGGCAGCCGACATGGCTCTGCCGATCGAAGACCTTGAGCTCACGGTGCGTTCCTACAACTGCCTCAAGCGTGAAGGCATCCACACTGTGGGTGAACTCGTTGCCCGCTCCGAGGCTGACCTGATGGACATTCGCAACTTCGGTGCAAAGTCCATTGATGAGGTAAAGGCAAAGCTGGTCGAGCTGGGTCTGTCCCTGAAGGATTCCCCTCCCGGATTTGATCTGGCCGCCCGTGCCGCAGCTATTGAAGAGGACGAGTCCGAATACTCGGACGACGAGCTCTAACACACGCAAAATATTGCCGTCCGGACCACAAGAGCTCCGTTCGGCACCGTTTGAGGAGAAAAAGTAATGCCTACACCCACCAAGGGTAAGCGCCTCGGAGGCAGCCCGGCCCACCAGCGCCTGATGCTGGCGAACCTGGCAGCCCAGCTGTTCGAGCACAAGCAGATCACCACCACGGTGACGAAGGCCAAGCGCCTGCGTCCCTACGCCGAGCGTCTGATCACGTTCGCAAAGCGCGGAGACCTGTCTTCCCGCCGCCGCGTCCTGGGCCTGATCTCGGACAAGGGTATTGTCCACGAGCTCTTCACCGACATTGCTCCGGCAGTCGAGAAGCGCGACGGCGGCTACACCCGCATCACCAAGATCGGCAACCGCAAGGGCGACAACGCTCCCATGGCTGTCATCGAACTGGTTCTCGAACCCCTCTCGGCCAAGCAGGCCGTAGTGGCCGAAGCCGAAACTGCTGCTGCCGTTTCCGCTCCGGCTGAGTCCGCTGAATCTGCAGAGTCAGCCGAATCGGCCGACTCCGCTGAGTCCGCAGATTCCGCTGAGTCTGCCGACTCCGCAGATTCCGCTGACGAAGCAGTGGAAACCGAAGAGAAGAAGTAATTTTCGCTTCAGCACTCAGTCCCTTAATATTGAGGGCATGAGTAACGAGAGGCCCGCCGTACCTTCCCGGGACGGCGGGCTTTTTCGTGTCCGGATGAACCTGTCCTACGACGGAGCGCCGTTTTACGGCTGGGCCCGCCAGGATGGACTGCCAACGGTTCAGGGAAGCCTGGAAGCCGCCCTGGAAGTATTGGTCAGGCGGCCGGTCCGGCTAACGGTTGCCGGCCGCACGGATTCCGGTGTCCATGCCCGCGGACAGGTGGTCCACTTCGACCTCACCGGCCCTGAATGGCAGGGATTGACCCGCGGCGCCGCATTGACCCCGGAAGAGGCACTGATCCGCCGCCTGCGCGGCATCCTGAACAAGGACCTCACCATGCCCCTGCGCAAGGCAAAAGCCCCCAAGCGGGCCATCCATGCGATGGAAGGCGCCATTACGGTCCATTCTGCCTCTTTGGCGCCGGAGGGCTTTGACGCGCGTTTTTCGGCGCTCTGGCGACGCTACAGCTACCGGATCGCAGACCGGGAAGCCAGCCGCGACCCGCTGACCCGGACAGTGACCCTGTGGCACGATTTCTCCCTCGACGAGCACCGTATGAACGCCGCGGCCGAGGGAGTTCTGGGCGTCCGTGATTTCCTTTCCTACTGCAAACCGCGCACCGGTGCCACCACCATCCGGGAGCTGCAGGAGTTTTCCTTCCTTCGGCGGCCCGACGGCGTTTTGGAAGCGCATCTGCGCGCCGACGCGTTCTGTCACAACATGGTGCGGTCCCTCGTGGGCGGTGCCATCCTCGTCGGGGCAGGGGAGCGGACCCCGGAATGGCTGCAGACGAGGCTCCAGGCACGGGTCCGGGATTCCAAGTCGCTGCTTGCTGCGCCGCATCCCCTTATCCTGGAAGAGGTCCGGTACCCGCCCGAGGATGAAATGCAGCTGAGGGCGGACAATACGCGAGCCAAGCGAGCCAGCCCCGGTTTTTGACCTGACCCGGGAAGCAGGCTATTGTTTATAGTCGTTGTGCGTGTCCTACCTCGATAGGTCTATGCCCACGGGAGCGGCTCAGTTGCAGAGCCACCTGGCCCCGGGGAAATAGCCGAGTACATCAGGACCACTGGTTACATCAGTCCTCACCTGACCATCCGGTAAACGCATAGAGAAGCTGCGGAACATGTGGCATCCATATGGTCCGCGCCACCTAAGAAGAAGAAACGAAGGCAAACACCGTGCGTACGTACACCCCGAAGCCCGGCGACATCAACCGCCAGTGGCACGTCATTGACGCCACCGACGTTGTCCTAGGCCGTCTTGCCAGCCAGACCGCAACACTGCTGCGCGGAAAGCACAAGCCGACCTTCGCTCCCCACATGGACATGGGCGATTTCGTCATCATCATCAACGCTGAGAAGGTTGCCCTGACCGGCGCCAAGCTCGAACAGAAGCGTGCCTACCGCCACTCGGGTTACCCGGGCGGTCTGTCCTCCGTCAACTACGCAGAACTGCTGGAGTCGAATCCGGTACGTGCAGTTGAGAAGGCCATCCGCGGCATGCTGCCCAAGAATTCCCTGGCTGCACAGCAGATCAGCAAGCTCAAGGTCTACCGCGGTGCAGAGCACCCGCATGGAGCCCAGCAGCCCAAGACCTTCGAAATCACCCAGGTCGCCCAGTAGTTCTGGCCCCGCCAACTAAAGAATTAATTCAAGGAGAATCGTGGCTCAGAACACTGAAGAGCTGAATGAATCAACCGAGGAGCTTTCCAGCTACACCTCGGAAACCCCTGACGCAGCCGAGGCTGCTGTCAAGGAACGCCCGGCCCTGACCGTCTCCGGCTCTGCCGTTGGCCGCCGCAAGCAGGCAATTGCCCGCGTGCGCGTTGTTCCGGGCACCGGCAAGTGGCTGGTAAACGGCCGCGAGCTGGCTGCTTACTTCCCGAACAAGCTGCACCAGCAGGACGTCAACGAGCCCTTCAAGGTCCTGGACCTCGACGGCGCCTACGACGTCATCGCCCGCATCCACGGTGGCGGCCCCTCCGGCCAGGCCGGCGCGCTGCGCCTGGGTGTTGCCCGCTCGCTGAATGAAATCGACCGCGAGAACAACCGCCCGACCCTGAAGAAGGCCGGCTACCTGACTCGTGACGCCCGCGTCATCGAGCGCAAGAAGGCCGGTCTCAAGAAGGCCCGCAAGGCACCGCAGTACTCCAAGCGCTAAATTCAGCGCTTCTCCCAACGCCTCGGCGTTTGGGTCAAAGGCCGTCCGCATCAGCGGGCGGCCTTTGGTGTTTTCCGGGGTGGCTTTCACCGCGGTAAGCACGTTCCTGCGCCCGGTTTCCCCGGGCCGCTTAGTAGGCCGAGCCGTTGGAGTGGCACAATAGCCCAGTGGGCCGCCCCGTTCGGCGGCCTCATGCCCTGCCCCCTGTTTGAGGATTATGTGCAATGACTAGATTGTTTGGAACCGACGGCGTCCGTGGCCTGGCCAATGGCCTGATCACCGCCGAAGTGGCCCTGGGCCTGGCACAGGCGGCCGCCGTCGTTTTGGGGCACCGGCGTGTGGAGGACGGCCGCAGGCCGGTTGCGGTTGTGGCCCGTGACCCCCGGATCAGCGGAGATTTCATCTCGGCGGCCGTGGAAGCGGGGCTGGCCAGCTCCGGCGTGGATGTCTACGATGCCGGTGTGCTCCCCACCCCGGCGGCGGCGTTCCTGGTTGCGGACCTGGACGCGGACTTTGGTGTGATGATTTCCGCCTCGCACAATGCAGCTCCGGACAACGGCATCAAGTTCCTGGCACGCGGCGGGCAAAAGCTCGACGACGCCGCTGAAGATGACATTGAACTGGAGATGTCCAAGCCGAACCTGCGGCCCACCGGAGCCGAGGTGGGCCGGATCCACCGCTTTGCGGATGCTGAAGACCGATACGTCATTCACCTGCTGCAGACGCTGCCGAACCGGCTTGAGGGACTCAAAGTGGTTCTGGACTGCGCCAACGGCGCCGCCAGCGGCTGCTCTCCCCAGGTCTTCGCGGACGCCGGCGCCGAGGTGGTGGTCATTGGCGCGGATCCGGACGGAATCAATATCAATGACGGCTGCGGCTCAACGCACTTGGAGAAACTGCAGGCGGCTGTCCTGGAACACGGGGCGGACCTGGGCGTGGCCCACGACGGCGACGCCGACCGCTGCCTCGCCGTGGACCATGAGGGCACCGTGGTTGACGGCGACCAGATCATGGCCATCATGGCGGTTTCCCTGAAAGCAGCCGGCAAGCTCAAGGACGATGCCCTGGTGGCGACCGTCATGAGCAACCTCGGCCTGAAGCTTGCACTCCGGGAGGCGGGCATCAGCGTGCGGGAAACGGGAGTGGGGGACCGGTACGTGCTGGAAGGCATGCGCGAAGGCGGCTACAGCCTGGGCGGCGAGCAGTCCGGGCACGTTATCTTCTCCGAGTACGCAACCACGGGAGACGGCGTCCTGACCGGCCTGCAGCTTGCCGCTCAGGTCAAGCGGACCGGCCGCACGCTCAAGGAACTTGCCGGCATCATGACCAAGCTTCCGCAGGTCCTGATCAACGTCAAGGGCGTAGACAAGGCTGCCGTGGACAGCAATGAGGCTGTCCGGCAGGCCGTGGCGGATGCCCAGACAGTTCTCGGGGAAACGGGCCGGGTCCTGCTGCGCCCCTCCGGAACCGAGCCCCTGGTCCGCGTCATGGTCGAAGCGGCGGACATGGACACAGCAGCGTCGATTGCGGCCAAGCTTGCCGAGACTGTCGAGAACAATCTCGCGCTGGAGCCCTTCGCAAGGGCATGACCCCGCAGTACCCGCGGGCGCGGTCCTAGGTTTTGCGCAGGAGCATGCGGCTCACCGAGTGGTCCGCATCCTTGGTGAGAACCAGTTGGGCGCGCCCGCGCGTGGGCAGCACATTGGTGATGAGGTTGGGCTCGTTGATGCGCTTCCAGATGTCCAGGGCAGTGGCTCGGGCCTGCTCATCCGTCAGCCCTGCGTACCGGTGGAAATAGGATTCCGGGTCCGCAAAAGCTCCGGTGCGCAGGGACTGGAAACGCTGGACGTACCACTCCTCTATGTACGAGGTCCGGGCATCGACGTAGATCGAGAAATCAAAAAAGTCACTCAAGGCAAGGCCGGCCCGGCCGTCGGCGCGGGTACGGGCCGGCGCCAGGACATTGAGCCCCTCAACAATCAGCACATCCGGGCGCCGGACAACAATCTCTTCTCCGGGGACGATGTCGTAGGTCAGATGTGAGTACCGGGGAGCCCGCACTTCTTCGGCACCGCTCTTGATGGCGCTGACGAACCGCAGCAGTGCACGCCGGTCGTAGGACTCCGGGAAGCCTTTGCGCTGCATCAGGCCGCGCCTCTTCAGCTCGGCGTTTGGATACAGGAAACCGTCTGTGGTGATGAGCTCCACGTTGGGCGTGTCAGGCCAGCGGCGCAGCATCTCCCGCAGGACGCGCGCGGTGGTGGACTTGCCCACGGCCACGGATCCGGCTAACCCGATGACGAAGGGGGTCCGGGTGGTCTTCTCGCCCAGGAAGGTTGTGGTGGCGCTGTGCAGGCGGCCGGCAGCTGCAACGTAGAGGTTGAGCAGCCGCGAAAGCGGCAGATAGACCTCACGCACTTCATCCAGGTTGAGTTTCTCGCCCAAACCGCGAAGCCGCAGGATGTCATCCTGGTTCAACGGTGACCGGATTTCATTGGAAAGCCGGGACCAGGTCTGCCGATCGAGCTCCACGAAAGGCGTAAAGCCGCTGTCTCCTCCGTTCCCGGAAGAGCTCTTGCCTGACGGGGTCTGACCTGTGTTTGATGTTCGGTCGCTCACTTTATGATTCTGCCCTGCCGCGCACCCAATCCAAAACGGAGCTCCCGGCCGCGTGGTGGAGCCCCGGGACCCGTTTCGGCTTTGGCGTTGCAAGAGCAGTTGCCGGTAGTCTTAGCCGTATGTGTGGAATCGTTGGATATGCAGGCCGCCGCCCCAGTGCCGCCGCCGCAGAGCAGGTCAAGAGTCATGAACACGGTGCCCTTGATGTGGTTATGGAAGGCCTGCGCCGCCTGGAATACCGCGGCTATGATTCCGCCGGCGTGGCAGTGCTGACTGACAGCGGAATTGAGTCCCGGAAGAAGTCAGGCAAGCTTGCCAACCTGGTGGAGGAGCTGACGGCTGCACCGCTGCCCGAGGCAACCACCGGCATTGGCCACACCCGCTGGGCAACCCACGGAGGGCCCACCGACGAGAACGCACACCCGCACCTGGCCGATGAGGGGCGCCTTGCGCTGATCCACAACGGCATCATCGAGAACTTCGCGGAACTCAAAGCCGAACTGCTGGACGCCGGAGCTCAGTTCCTCTCCGAAACCGACACCGAAGTAGCCGCTGCCCTGCTGGCCGCCATCTACCGCGGGGAGGGCGGGGGAGACCTGGCTGTTTCCATGCAGCTGGCCTGCCGCCGTCTCGAAGGTGCCTTCACGCTCCTGGCCATCCACGCCGACTCGCCCGACGTCGTCGTCGCGGCGCGCCGCAACTCCCCGCTCGTGGTGGGACTCGGCGACGGCGAAAACTTCCTGGGCTCGGACGTTTCCGGATTCATCGACTTCACCCGCCGTGCCGTGGAGCTGGGCCAGGACCAGATTGTCACCATCACCCCGGAAACGGTGGAGATCACCGACTTCTACGGCAACCCGGCCTCGGGAACGGAATTCGAAGTCAACTGGGACGCCGCTGCCGCGGAAAAGGGCGGCTACCCGTCCTTCATGGAAAAGGAAATCAACGATCAGCCGCAGGCCGTTGGTGACACCCTGCTGGGCCGCTCCGACATTGAGGGCCGCCTGACGCTGGACGAGCTGCGCATCGACCCCGAAGAGCTCAAGGGCATCAACAAGATCATGGTCCTGGCCTGCGGTACGTCCGCCTACGCCGGACAGGTTGCCAAGTACGCCATTGAGCACTGGTGCCGGATCCCCGTGGAGGTGGAGCTCAGCCACGAGTTCCGCTACCGCGATCCGATCGTGGACAGCCGCACCCTCATCGTCGCCATCTCCCAGTCCGGAGAAACCATGGACACGCTGATGGCCGTCCGTTACGCCAAGGAACAGGGCGCCAAGGTCCTGGCCATCTGCAACACCAACGGCTCCACCATTCCGCGCGAGTCAGACGCCGTGCTGTACACGCACGCAGGCCCGGAGATCGCCGTGGCCTCCACCAAGGCTTTCCTGGCGCAGATCACCGCCGCGTACCTGCTGGGCCTGTACCTCGCCCAGCTGCGCGGCGACAAGTTCCAGGGCGAGATCAAGGACCTGCTGACGGACCTGGCCAAGGTTCCCGCCAAGATCCAGCAGGTGCTGGACAACTCGGGGCAGATCAAGGAGCTGGCCGAGCTGATGGCGGACACCAAGTCCGTGCTGTTCCTGGGCCGCCACGTCGGCTTCCCGGTGGCCATGGAAGGTGCCCTGAAACTGAAGGAACTTGCCTACATCCACGCCGAAGGCTTCGCTGCCGGCGAGCTCAAGCACGGTCCGATCGCCCTGATCGAGGAAGGCCAGCCGGTCTTCGTGGTGGTTCCCTCCCCGCGCGGCCGCGATTCGCTGCACGCCAAGGTGGTTTCCAACATCCAGGAAATCCGCGCCCGCGGTGCCAAGACCATTGTCATTGCCGAAGAGGGCGACGACGCAGTGAAGGCTTACGCCGAGCACGTGTTCTATGTGCCGGAAACGCCCACGCTGCTGGCACCGCTGCTGACAACCGTTCCGCTGCAGATCTTCGCCTGCGCACTGGCCACGGCCAAGGGCTTCGACGTGGATCAGCCCCGTAACCTCGCCAAGTCCGTCACGGTCGAGTAATGATCGTTGGAATCGGCGTGGACGTTGTGGATGTGCCGCGCTTCGGCCGCCAGCTGGAACGGACCCCCGGGCTGCGTGCCCGGCTCTTCGTTCCGGCCGAGCGTGAACTGAACCTGCGGTCCCTTGCAGCCCGCTTCGCGGCCAAGGAAGCGGTTGCCAAGGCTCTCGGAGCACCGGCGGGCATGAACTGGCAGGACTGCCAGGTGGATCTCGATGCCGCCGGTGCCCCCGCCGTCAGCGTGCGCGGCACGGTGGCCGCTGCCGCGGAGGCCAAGGGTGTGCGGGTCTGGCATCTGTCCCTGAGCCACGACGGCGATGTTGCCACTGCAATGGTGGTTGCCGAGAGTTAGTCTGTAGGCATGATCAGTGCCTACTCCGGCACCGCTGTGCGGGCCGCTGAAAAACCCCTGCTCGAGGCTGGAGAGGGACCTGCACTGATGCAGCGGGCAGCGTACGGGTTGTACGCTGCCTGCGCCCGGGAACTGCTGCAACGGCGCGGTTCGGTGTACGGCGCGCATGTCACGGTGCTCGCCGGGGCCGGCAACAACGGCGGTGATGCCCTCTTCGCCGGGGCCAGGCTGGCCCGCCGCGGCGCAGCAGTGACGGCGGTCCTTACTTCTGCTGTCTCCCATCCACAGGCACTGGCCGCTTTCCGGTCCGCCGGGGGCAGAACCGCGGACCTTTCCTCCGGTGTTGCGGAGTGTGCCCGCCTGTGTGCTGAGTCGGATGCGGTCATTGACGGCATCTTGGGCACCGGAGGCAAAGGCGGTCTGCGGGGAGCCGGAGCCGAGCTGGCCCGTGCCTTCGCCGTCCTCACCTCCGGTATCAGCCCCCGCCCGCTGGTGATTGCCTGTGACCTGCCCAGCGGTGTGGATGCCGACACCGGCCGGGCCGACGGCGAACATCTCACTGCCGACCTCACGGTGACCTTCGGCGCAGCCAAAACCGGTCTGATGGCCGGGCCCGGTGCGGCGGCCGCCGGCCGGATCGAGATCATCGATATTGGCCTTGGACCCGTTCCGGGGCCGGCAGTCCGCCGGCTTGAGGCCGCCGATCTCATCCGCCTGCTGCCGGCTCCGCAGAAAACGGATCAGAAGTATTCCCGCGGTGTCCTTGGTGTTGCGGCAGGCTCGGCAACCTATCCCGGTGCCGCAGTACTGGCCACCGGATCCGCCCTGGCCACCGGCGTCGGAATGATCCGCTATCTTGGCCCGGAACCGGTCTGCAGGCTCATCAACATCGCTCATCCGGAAGCCGTCTGCGCCACCGGAACCGTTCCCCTTGCACATGTGCAGGCCTGGCTGGCCGGCCCGGGAGCCGGAACGGATGAAGACCAGCGGCGCCGGGCCCTGGAGGCTATGGCCTCGGGGCTGCCCGCAGTCATTGACGCTGACGCCCTTTCCTCAGTGGAGCCGGGGCTGGGCCCGCAGGTGGTTTTGACCCCGCACGCCGGGGAGCTCACCGCCCTCCTGGCCCGTTTGGGGGAAAGGGTCACCCGGGAACAGGTTGAAAACGACCCCCTGAGATACGCCCGCCGCGCGGCGGAACTAACCGGGGCCACGGTGCTGCTCAAGGGCTGGGCCACGATCATTGCATCACCCGCGGGCGAAACGTACAGCCAGGCGGAGGCCACGCCCTGGCTTGCGGCAGCCGGTTCAGGGGACACCCTGGCGGGCATCCTGGGCGCCCTGCTTGCCACCAGCCAGCGTCACGGGAACGATGCTTCACAGCCGCCGCCGGGGTATTACGCCGAACTTGCCGCAGCCGCAGCCAGTATCCACGGCAGGGCCGGAAGCCTCGCCGCCCTGGCCGGACCGCTGGAACCGTCAGCGCTCCCGGCAGCCATCCGGGCCGTGTTGGGGGAGCTGGCAGCCGTTCGGGACGAGCAAAGACGTCCCTGCCGGCGGCCGAAAAAGAGGGAGTGGTAATCGGTCCCGTTTAATGCTTTGCCCCGTCTGGGGTAAAAAGTAAGTAGGCATACCACTTTTGCTTGTTGTCATCTGGAACTAGTCAGGAGCTCTACATGGAAGTTTGGCCGGGAGACGCCTATCCGCTGGGCGCTACCTACGATGGAAACGGCACCAACTTTGCGTTGTACAGCGAGGTGGCCGAGTCCGTCACGCTGTGCCTGTTTGACGATGACGGCGTCGAGACCTGTGTCCGCCTCACCGAGGTGGACGCTTATGTATGGCACTGCTACCTGCCGCAGGTGATGCCCGGGCAGAAGTACGGCTACCGTGTTGACGGGCCCAACGATCCGGCCCAGGGGACCCGCTGCAACCCGAACAAGCTGCTGCTGGACCCCTACGCGAAGGCAGTGTCCGGCGAAATCGACTGGGACCAGTCACTGTTCGGCTACAACTTCGGTGACGAGAACTCCCGCAATGACGAGGACTCCGCCGCGCACATGATGATGGGCGTAGTCATCAACCCCTTCTTCGACTGGGACGGCGACCGCAAGCCCAAAATCCCGTACCACCAGTCGGTTATCTATGAAGCCCACGTCAAGGGCCTCACCGAACGCCACCCCGATGTTCCCGAGGAACAGCGCGGCACCTATGCCGGCGTAGCGCACCCCGCCGTGATCGCACACCTGCAGAAACTGGGCGTCACCGCCATCGAACTGATGCCGGTGCACCAGTTCGTCAATGACTCCACACTGCAGGAAAAGGGCCTGTCAAACTACTGGGGCTACAACACCATTGGCTTCTTTGCGCCCCAGAACACGTACAGCGCCACGGGCGATGACGGCCAGCAGGTCCAGGAATTCAAGGGCATGGTCCGTGCCCTGCACCTGGCGGGAATCGAAGTCATCCTCGACGTGGTGTACAACCACACGGCTGAGGGCAACCACATGGGCCCCACGCTGTCCTTCCGCGGCATCGACAACCAGGCGTACTACCGCCTGGTCGAAGACGACAAGCGCTACTACATGGACTACACGGGCACGGGCAACTCGCTGAACGTTGGCAACCCCCACTCGCTGCAGCTGCTCATGGATTCGCTGCGTTACTGGGTCACCGAAATGCACGTTGACGGTTTCCGCTTTGACCTCGCTTCCACCCTGGCACGCGAGTTCTATGACGTGGACAAGCTCTCCACCTTCTTCGAACTGGTCCAGCAGGACCCGGTGGTTTCCCAGGTGAAGCTGATTGCCGAGCCCTGGGACATTGGCCCGGGCGGCTACCAGGTGGGAAACTTCCCGCCGCAGTGGACCGAGTGGAACGGCAAGTACCGCGACACGGTGCGCGATTTCTGGCGCGGAGAGCCGTCCACTTTGGGCGAGTTTGCCTCCCGCATCACCGGGTCTGCGGACCTCTACGAATCCTCGGCCCGGCGTCCGGTGGCGTCCATCAACTTTGTCACCGCCCATGACGGCTTCACCCTGCGTGACCTCGTTTCCTACAACGAGAAGCACAACGAGGCCAACGGCGAAGACAACAACGACGGCGAATCCCACAACCGCTCCTGGAACTGCGGAGCTGAGGGTCCCACCGATGATCCCGGGGTCTTGTCCCTGCGCGCCCGCCAGCAGCGGAACTTCCTGGCCACGCTCCTGCTGTCCCAGGGCGTTCCCATGATTGCGCACGGTGATGAGCTGGGCCGCACCCAGGAGGGCAACAACAACACCTATGCCCAGGACTCGGAGCTGAGCTGGATCGACTGGGAGAACATGGACACTCCGCTCCTCGAATTCACCGCTGCGGTCAACACCCTGCGTGCCGAGCACCCCACGTTCCGCCGCCGCCGCTTCTTCGACGGCCGGCCCGTGCGCCGCGGCGAAGGCGAAGCGCTGCCGGACATCGTGTGGCTGGGCGAAGACGGAAACCCGATGAACCAGGATGACTGGGACGCCCCCGTGGCCCGGTCACTGGGTGTCTTCCTGAACGGGCAGGGGATCCGCGGACGCGATGCCCGCGGAGAGCGGATCACCGACGCGAACTTCCTGATGTACTTCAACGCCCACGATGAAGCAGTCAAGGTCACTCTGCCCCCGCGCGAATACGCCCCCATGTGGGACGAGGTCATTGACACCGCCGGTGAGTTTGCCGATTCCGGTTCCATCCCGGCGGACGCCAAAATCACCATCGCGGCCAAGTCCATGGTGGTCCTGCGTGCCCACGAAGCGGAGGAAGAGCATGACCACTCCGTGGCTGCTTCCCTCGCAGCGCTGGCCGGTTCCAAGCAGCACAGCGGCGAGGCCGCCGTATGAGGACACCCCTGTCCACCTACCGTCTGCAGATCCGGCCCTCTTTCACGCTTTTTGACGCCGCCGAGCTGGTCCCGTACCTGCAGGATCTGGGCGTCGATTGGGTTTACCTCTCACCGATCCTGACCGCTGAACCGGGGTCGGACCACGGGTACGACGTGGTTGACCCGACGGCGGTGGATCCGGCCCGCGGCGGCGCGGAAGGCCTGAAGGCCCTCTCCGACGCCGCCCATGCCGCCGGCATGGGGGTATTGGTGGACATTGTGCCCAACCACATGGGGGTTGCCACTCCGGCGCAGAACACCTGGTGGTGGTCGCTCCTGAAGGAAGGGCGCGGTTCACGGTACGCCGAAGCGTTTGACGTTGACTGGGACGCAGCAGGCGGAAAACTCCGCCTGCCCGTCCTGGGCGACGGAGACAACGAGCTGGAGCAGCTGAAGCTGGTCAACGACGAGCTGCACTACTACGACAACCGGTACCCGGTGGCGCAGGGAACCGCGTCGGAGGGTGATTCGGCAGTGGACGTCCACGCCCGCCAGCACTACGAACTGGTGAACTGGCGCCGGGCCGACAACGAGCTGAATTACCGCCGCTTCTTCGGTGTGAACACTCTCGCCGGAATCCGCGTCGAGGAGCCGTGGGTCTTCGACGAGTCCCACGCAGAGATCAAGCGCTGGTTTGATGAAGGACTCGTGGACGGACTGCGGATTGACCATCCGGACGGGCTGGCCGACCCGAAGGGCTACCTGGCCCGGCTGCGGAAGCTGACCGGAGGTGCCTACATCCTGGTGGAGAAGATCCTGGAACCGGGGGAGAAGCTGCCCCGAAACTGGGAAACAGAAGGTACCACCGGTTACGACGCGCTGGCGGACATCGACCGGCTCTTCGCTGACCCGGCAGGCGAGGCCACCCTGACGGACATGGTGCCCGTGGAACCGTACGCGGACATGATTCACGGCACCAAGCGCGGCATCGCCGATCAGCTGCTGCACTCCGAAGTGCAGCGCCTGGTCCGGCTGCTGCCGGCGGACTCCGGGCTGGACCCGGAGACCGCGGCGGACGCACTCGCGGAACTGCTGGCATGCTTCCCGGTGTACCGCAGCTACCTCCCGGACGGGGCAGAGTACTTGACCGAGGCCGTCATCACGGCCACGGTGCACCGGCCGGATCTCGCTGCCGCCCTGACTACCCTGGGCGGACTGCTGAATCCCCTGAAGCCAGGGGAAACGAAGGACGTTTCCCTGCAGGCACTGGGCGAGCTTGCGGTGCGCTTCCAGCAGACCTCCGGCATGGTGATGGCCAAGGGCGTGGAAGACACTGCGTTCTACCGGTACTCGCGCCTGACGTCGCTGAACGAGGTGGGAGCGGATCCGGCGCATTTCGCAGTGACGCCGTCGGACCTGCACAGCCGGATGCTGCACCGGCAGCTGGAACAGCCCGCTGCCATGACCGCGCTGACGACGCATGACACCAAGCGCAGTGAAGACACCCGTGCCCGGATTTCGGTCCTCTCGGAGATTCCCGGCGAGTGGAGCAAAACCTTCACCGCGCTGGAATCTGCGGCCCCCATGGGAGACGTGCCCATGGCCAACCTGCTGTGGCAGGCAATCGTCGGGGCCTGGCCGCTGAGCCGTGAGCGGGCCCATGCCTACGCTGAAAAGGCTTCGCGCGAAGCCTCAAGCAGCACCGCGTGGACGGCACCCAACGCCGGGTTCGAAGAGCGCATGCACGCCGCCGTTGACGCGGCCTTCGACAACCCGGAGGTGACCGCCCGCATTGAAGGGCTCGTGGAGCGGATCCTTAGCGCCGGCTACTCGAATTCCCTTTCTGCAAAGCTCCTGCAGCTGACCATGCCCGGGGTTCCGGATGTCTATCAGGGCACCGAGTTCTGGGACCGGTCGCTCGTGGATCCGGACAACCGGCGCGAGGTGGACTACGTCCGGCGCCGCGCCGTTGCCGAATCCCTGGCCGGCGGCACCGGGCAGGCACCGGACCTGGATGAAGAAGCAGCCGCCAAGCTGCTCGTCACCATGCGCGCGCTGCAGCTCAAGCGCGGGCGCCCGGAACTCTTTCACCGTTACATCCCCGTGGCGGTGGAAGGTCCGGCATCCGGGCATCTCTTTGCCTTCGACCGTGGCGGAGCCATTGCGGCTGTCACCCGGCTGCCGCTCGGACTGGAACGTGCCGGCGGATGGCGGGACACAGCCGTCGTGCTCGATGCGGGAATCTACCGTGACGTGCTCACCGGCCGGGTGCTTGAAAGCAGCGGCCGGCTGGCGGCCGCGGAACTGTTTGACATCTATCCGGTGGCACTACTCGTTAGGGAGGACGGCGAATGAGGACGAATTTCGACGTCTGGGCGCCCAAAGCCGGCACGATGACGCTGCTGGCCGACGGCCGCAAATTGTCCATGAGCCGCGGTGAAAACGGCTGGTGGCATGCCCAGCACGCCGAACTCACCGCGGACATTGATTACGGGTACCTGATTGACGGCGCCGAGACGCCGGTTCCGGATCCCCGGTCCCGGCGCCAGCCTCAGGGCGTCCACGCACTGTCACGCACTTTCGATCCGGACCTGTACCAGTGGCATGATGCGGACTGGAAATCGCCGGGCCTGGACGGCAGTGCCATCTACGAGCTGCATATCGGCACGTTCACGCCGGAAGGCACCCTGGACGCCGCCATTGGCAAGCTCGACTACCTGGTGGACCTGGGCGTCCGGTACGTGGAACTGCTGCCGGTGAACGCTTTCAACGGAACCCACAACTGGGGGTACGACGGCGTGCTCTGGTACGCCGTGCAGGAAACCTACGGCGGCCCGGAGGCTTACCAGCGGTTCGTTGACGCCGCGCATCAGGCAGGACTCGGGGTTATCCAGGATGTGGTGTACAACCACCTCGGACCCAGCGGCAACTACCTCCCGATGTTCGGTCCGTACCTGACCGAAGGCAAGTCCAACACCTGGGGCGACTCGGTAAACCTGGACGGCCCGCTCTCTGACACCGTCCGGCAGTACATTGTCGACAACGTGCTCATGTGGTTCCGCGACTACCACGTGGACGGACTGCGCCTGGATGCGGTGCATGCACTCCACGATGAGCGCGCCGTCCACATCCTGGAAGAGATGGCGCAGGAAACTGAAAAGTGCGCGCGCGACCTCGGTAAGCCGCTGTTCCTGATCGCTGAATCGGACCTGAACGATCCCCGGCTGATCAGTCCGCGGAACCTGAACGGTTACGGTCTGGACGGCCAGTGGTCTGACGATTTCCACCATGCCGCACACACCAACCTCACCGGGGAAAACGGCGGTTATTACGAAGATTTCGATTCGCTCGGCGCCCTGGCCAAGGTGCTCTGCGACGGATTCTTCCACGACGGCGCTTTCTCCTCCTTCCGTGGCCGTACCCACGGAAGGCCCATCAACAAAGACGTGATCACTGCCCGGCAGCTTGTGACCTGCATCCAAAACCACGACCAGATTGGCAACCGGGCAGCCGGGGACAGACTCAGCGCGAGCCTGGGCTATCCGCAGCTGGCGCTTGCCGCAGTGCTGAACCTTACCTCCCCGTTTACGCCGATGATCTTCATGGGTGAGGAGTTCGGTGCCTCCACGCCCTGGCAGTTCTTTACCTCCCACCCCGAGCCGGAGCTGGGTAAGGCAACAGCGGAAGGCCGGCTGCGGGAATTTGAGCGGATGGGATGGGACCCGGACACCGTACCCAACCCCCAGGACCCCTCAACGTTCGCCAATTCCAAGCTGGACTGGTCCGAGGTTGAAGAGGGTGACCACGCGAAGCTGCATGCTTTATACCAGCAGCTTCTTGAGCTCCGACGAGACCGTCCCGATCTGGTGGACCCGGACTTCCGCAGCGTCAGGGCGAACTTCGACGAAGTGGGCCGGTGGCTTGTCCTGCAGCGTGGAGAAACCGCCGTCGTACTGAACTTCGCGGCGGATTCCCGGGAGATTCCCCTTCCCTTCAGCTCTCCGCAGCTGCTGCTGGAAACGGCCCCCGCGGAGCTGTATCAAGACGGTGTGCAGCTGCCCGCTTACGGCGCTGCCGTCCTCGCGGCATCGAATGGCAGGATGTAAGCCATGACCTACATTGCTGCGGAAAACCGCTACGATTCCATGCCCTACCGCCGCGTCGGACGCAGCGGGCTGCAGCTGCCCGCTGTATCGCTTGGACTGTGGCACAACTTTGGCGACGACAAGAACTTCGAGACCCAGCGTGCAATCCTGCGCCGGGCGTTTGATCTGGGTGTGACCCATTTCGATCTGGCCAACAATTACGGACCGCCCTACGGTTCGGCGGAAACCAACTTTGGACGCCATCTCAAGGACGATTTCCGGCCCTACCGGGATGAACTGGTCATCTCCTCGAAGGCGGGCTACGACATGTGGCCCGGTCCCTACGGGAACTGGGGCTCCCGCAAGTACCTGCTCGCGAGCCTGGACCAGTCCCTGGAACGCATGGGCCTGGACTACGTGGACATTTTCTACAGCCACCGTCCCGATCCTGAGACGCCGCTGGAAGAGACCATGGGGGCCCTGGACACTGCCGTGCGCTCCGGCCGTGCCCTGTATGCCGGGATATCGTCCTACTCGCCGGAGAAGACCGTTGAATCTGCACGGATTCTGCGTGAGATGGGAACTCCGCTGCTGATTCACCAGCCCTCGTACTCCATGCTGAACCGCTGGGTTGAGCAGGGGGACCCCAACCTGTTCGCTGCGCTGGAGGAGGTTGGGGCGGGCTCCATCGCCTTCAGCCCGCTGGCACAGGGTCTGCTGACCAGCAAGTACCTGAACGGGGTGCCCGGGGATTCCCGCGCCGCCGCCGGGAAATCGCTGGCGAAGTCCCAGCTGTCCGAGGACAACCTGCGGAGGGTTCGGGGCTTGAATGAGCTGGCGGAATCCCGCGGCCAGACGCTGGCCCAGATGGCTATTGCCTGGGTTCTGCGGCCGCAGTCCGCCGGCAGTGCCGTCACATCGGCATTGGTGGGGGCCTCCAGCGTCCGCCAGCTTGAGGACAGCCTTGCGGCAGTGAACCGCCTGAACTTCACTCCCGGGGAACTGGCTGCCATTGACGAGTACGCGGTGGATTCGAACATCAACTTGTGGGCCGCGGCTCTGGACGCCTAACCATGGAGGCTGCAGCCGGTTCCACCTGCTGCAGCCTCCCGGGCGCCCCGGCCGGCACCGGTACAGTGCGGGAAATGAAAGAATGGTCTGGTGAACGACCAACTAGTACCTCCTCCTGCTGAACGCATCGCCCTCATAGATCTGGCCGCCGTGCGGCACAACATCCGCCACATTGTCCGGCTCACCAGCCCTGCCCGCGTAATGGCAATCGTCAAGGCTGATGCCTACGGCCACGGCGCGGAGCCGGTGGCACGCGCAGCATTGGAAGCCGGAGCTACCTGGCTTGGTGTTGCCCATATTTCCGAAGCGCTGGCTCTGCGAAACGCCGGCATCACAGCCCCGGTCCTGGCCTGGCTGCATACCGTGGACACGCCCTTTACCGAGGCAGTGGCTGCCAACATTGACCTGGGGCTCTCGGGCTGGGAACTGGAATCCGTCGTGGAGGCTGCACGGGAACTGCAGATTCCGGCACGGGTGCACCTGAAGATCGACACCGGACTGGGACGCAACGGCTGCCCAGAGGACAAATGGGAAGCATTCGTGGGCCGGGCCCTGGCCTACCAGGAGGAGGGGCTGCTGCGCGTCGTCGGGATCTTCTCCCACTTCTCCGTGGCTGACGAGCCTGAACGGCCGGAGACCGACCTGCAGCTGGAGAAGTTCCGCACGGCCGTGGCTGTTGCCGAGGACGCCGGCGTGGACCACGAAGTACGGCACATCGCCAACACTCCCGCAGCGCTCTCCCGTCCTGACTCCCACTTTGACATGGTGCGGGTTGGACTGGGCATGTACGGTCTCTCGCCCTTTCCGGAGCAGTCACCCGATGAGCTGGGCCTGCGCCCGGTCATGACTCTGAAGACCACCATCGCCAACTGCAAGGAGGTCCCCGCCGGGCAGGGCGTTTCCTACGGGCTCAAGTACGCCGCGCAGGAGCCCACCACGCTTGCGCTGGTTCCCCTGGGCTATGCCGACGGCGTTCCCCGCGTGGGCACCGGCGGCCCCGTCTGGGTGGACGGCAACGTCTACCCGGTGGTCGGCCGCATAGCCATGGACCAGATGGTGATAGACCTCAAAGCCACGGGTATTGCAGGAACAGGCAAGGATCTGGTGGGGCGGGAAGCGGTGCTGTTCGGCGGCGTGGGAATGCCTTCCGTGGATGAATGGGCAGAGGCCTGCGGAAGCATCAACTACGAGATCATCACCCGCATCAGTTCCCGTGTTCAGCGCAGGTACACCGACTCCGGGGAGGCCGGGCTATGAGCGGCGAGACCGCAGGCACCGGGGCGGCGGAACCCGTCTGGGAAGAAGAAATCCGCACCACGGATGCCCTGCAGACGCAGGCTGTGGCCGAGCGGCTGGGACGCCGGCTGGCAGCCGGTGATCTCCTGCTGCTCACTGGCGAACTCGGTGCCGGCAAAACCACCTTTACCCAGGGCCTGGGCCGCGGACTCGGAGTCCGTCCCGGGATCATTTCCCCGACCTTCGTGCTGGTGCGCATCCATCCGAGCCTGGCGGACGGACCGGATCTGGTGCACGTGGATGCCTACCGGCTCGGCTCCAGCGGTGAGATCGATGACATTGACCTGGAAAACACGATGGATACCTCCGTCACCGTAGTCGAGTGGGGAAGGGGCCTGGTGGAGCATCTCTCTGAGAGCCGCCTTGAGGTGACGCTCCTGCGTCCGACGGGTGCCGGCGCGGGTGAGTCCCCCGCTGCACGGCAACAGGACGGGGCCGCCGGGCTGAGCTTCGAGTACGACGACGATCCGGACGAGGAACGGGTGATCCGGTTCGCCGCGTACGGCACGCGGTGGAAGGACAACCGCCTTTCCTGAGCCGTCGGCAGGCTTTGACCCGGCCGGCAGCGGAAAGAGCGGGGCTCAAGGAGACGTAAAATAGAAACCGTGCTTATTCTCTCTATTGACACCTCCGCCATTGCCAGTGCGGCACTGCTGACCGGGGAAGGGGAGACCCTGGCCGCGTTCGCCACGCAGGACACCCGTTCCCACGCAGAAGTGCTGGCTCCGGGTATTCAGAACCTGCTCGAAACAGCGGGAGTCACCTCCGCCGGCATTGACGCCGTGGTGGTGGGAGTTGGACCCGGACCGTTTACAGGGCTCCG
The DNA here is from genome assembly GCF_030407495.1 of Arthrobacter sp. APC 3897. Classification (GTDB taxonomy): domain Bacteria; phylum Actinomycetota; class Actinomycetes; order Actinomycetales; family Micrococcaceae; genus Arthrobacter_B. The sequence continues at coordinate 69,360 of NZ_JASDDG010000025.1, forward strand.
TTCGGGCATTGCCACGGCACGTACCCTCGGATTCGCCTGGCAGAAGCCCGTTCACGGCGTGATGAGCCTGGACGCCATAGCAGCCGACGCAGCCCTGGACGCCTGGCGGGTGGGGGTCGACGAGTTTGTTGTGGCGACCGATGCCCGGCGCAGGGAAGTTTACTGGGCGCATTACCGCAGCACCGGAGGAACACCAGAGCTTCTGGCCGGGCCGTTCGTCAGCGATCCCGCCGAGGTGCCGGACCTGCCGGCCTATGGTGCCGGGGCCGGGCTGTACCCGGAGGTCCTGCGCGGCGTCGCTGACTTTGCCGGCACCCAGCCCACCGCCGAAACCCTCGGACGCACCGCCGTCGTGCGGCTGGTCCGCGGCCTTCCACTGCTGGACAGCACGCCGCTGTACCTTCGTGAATCCGATGCCAAGGTGCCCGGCCCGCGGAAGCGCGCACTGTGACCGGCCGGACCGGTGCCGTGCCCGCGACAATTCGGGCCATGACCGTTGACGACATTGCCGCCGTGGATGCACTCGAGCGGTCCCTGTTCCCGGTTGACGCATGGCCGCTGCAGATGTTCTACGACGAGCTGAACCAAACGGATACCCGCTCCTACTACGTTGCCCAGGACGGCAGCGGCGAAGTGATCGGCTACGCCGGGCTGATGTGCGTGCTGCCCATAGCCGACGTGCAGACCATCGCCGTCGCGCCCGGGGCCGAAGGCGCCGGCATCGGCTCGGCACTCCTGACCACGCTCATCGAAGAAGCGAAAGTCCGCGGCGCCGACGACGTGCTGCTGGAAGTGCGGGCGGACAACCCCCGGGCCCAGCGGCTCTACCGCTGGTTCGGATTCGAACAGATCCACATTCGTCCGCGTTATTACCGCGACGGCGCCGACGCACTCATCATGCGGCTGGACCTATCCGCCTGGAACGGGTCCCCGCACGCAACAACGAAGGACCCGAAATGAACCGCGCCGAACCCCTGGTGCTTGGCATCGAATCATCCTGTGACGAAACCGGCGTTGGAATTGTCCGCGGCGACACGTTGCTGACCAACACCGTTTCCTCGTCGATGGATGAGCACGTCCGATTTGGCGGTGTGATTCCGGAAATCGCCTCCCGTGCACACCTGGACGCCTTCGTGCCTACGCTGCAGCAGGCCTTGGACGAGGCCGGCGTGACACTGGATGAGGTGGATGCGATCGCCGTGACCTCCGGACCGGGACTGGCAGGCGCACTGATGGTGGGCGTCTGCGCCGCGAAGGCGCTCGCCGTTGCCACGGGCAAGCCGCTGTACGCGATCAATCACCTGGTGGCCCATGTGGGCGTGGGGGTGCTCGACGGCGGAACCCTCCCGGACAACCTCGGTGCCCTGCTGGTATCCGGAGGTCACACGGAGATCCTTCGCGTGAAGTCCCTGACCGGTGATGTGCAGCTGCTCGGATCGACCATCGATGACGCTGCCGGCGAGGCCTATGACAAGGTTGCCCGGATCCTCGGACTCGGTTATCCGGGCGGGCCGGCCATCGACAAGCTGGCCCGGCAAGGCAACCCCAAGGCTATCCGCTTCCCCCGCGGACTGACCCAGCCCAAGTACATGGGTTCCGCCGACGAGCCCGGGCCGCACCGCTATGACTGGTCCTTTTCCGGGCTGAAGACCGCTGTGGCCCGCT